>CALXDP010000013.1 GCA_944387095.1 uncultured Oscillospiraceae bacterium | reverse complement strand
GTGTACTCCGGCTGGGCCTTCGGCATCGGCCTGGAGCGCACCGCCATGCGCCGGTTCAAGATCGCCGACCTGCGGCTGATCTTTGAGAACGACGTGCGGTTCTTGGAGCAGTTCTGAGAAGGGAGAGAGGAAACGATGAACCTGTCACGCAAATGGCTGAATGAATTTGTCACCGTCGACGTCTCCGACAAGGAGTTTGCCGAGGCCATGACCATGTCCGGCTCCAAGGTGGAGACCACCGCCGACCTGGGGGACGAGATCCACAACGTGGTGGTGGGCCGGGTGCTCTCCATGGCCCGCCACCCCAACTCCGACCACATGTGGATCTGCCAGGTGGATGTGGCCCAGGACGAGCCCGTACAGATCGTCACCGGCGCCTGGAATGTCCACGTGGGCGACCTGGTTCCGGTGGCCCTCCACAAGTCCACTCTCCCCGGAGGCAAAAAGATCGAGAAGGGCAAGCTCCGGGGCGAGGTGTCCAACGGCATGCTGTGCGGTCTGTCCGAGCTGGGCCTGGACGAGCGGGATTTCCCCTATGCCGCCATCGTCCCCGCCGCCCTGCTGAACGACTACCATCCCCTGAATCCGGACAAGCCCTCCATCCCCGCCGATATCCATCCCGGGGACAAGGTGTTCGGCCCGGTGGTGTGCGCCAAGGTCATCTCCGCGGACACCCTGGATGATGGCCGGTTTTCCTGCGGCCTGGAAACGGGGAGCGGCCTGACCACCGCCGTCACCCCCTGTCCCAACCTCCACGAGGGGGACCTGGCGGCCTACAACACCAAGACGGGCGCCATCTGCACCCTGGCCGATCTGCGGGCGGAGCAGGCGGAGTTCCCCCACTGCATCCCTGACGGCATCTTCATCCTGCGGGAGGACTGCCGGCCCGGGGACGATATCAAGCCCATCATCAACGCCGATGACCACGTGGTGGAGTTTGAGATCACCCCCAACCGGCCCGACTGCCTGTCCGTCATCGGCTTGGCCCGGGAGGTGTCGGCCACCTTTGGCGCGCCCCTCACCCTCCATGAGCCGGCGGTGAAGGGGGGAGCAGACGGCGTGCTGGCCGAGCTGCTGGACGTGGACACCCCAGACCCGGAGCTGTGTCCCCGGTACACCGCCCGCATGGTGCGCAATGTGAAGATCGCCCCCTCCCCCAAGTGGATGCGGGAGCGGCTGCGGGCCATGGGGGTGCGGCCTATCAACAACATCGTGGACATCACCAACTATGTCATGCTGGAGTATGGCCAGCCCATGCACGCTTTTGACTACCGCTATGTGAAAGGCGGCAGGATCATCGTCCGCCGGGCCGCCGAGGGGGAGGAGCTGACCACCCTGGACGGCCAAGTGCGCAAGCTGAACCACGACCACCTGGTCATCGCCGACGACACCCGTGCCGTGGGCCTGGCGGGCATCATGGGCGGCATGAACAGCGAAATCGTGTCCGACACCGCCGACGTTGTGTTCGAGTCCGCCTGCTTTGACGGCACCTGCATCCGCAAGGGGGCCCTGGCCTTGGGGATGCGCACCGAGGCCTCTGCCAAGTTCGAGAAAGGGCTGGACCCCATGAACACTCTGCCCGCGGTCAACCGGGCCTGCGAGCTGGTGGAGCTGCTGGGGGCCGGCCAGGTGGTGGACGGCGTCATCGACATCCTGAACTTCGTGCCCCAGCCCACGGTGCTCACCCTGGAGCCGGACAAGATCAACGCCCTGCTGGGTACCCACGTGCCCGAGGCCGACATGGTTGCCATCCTGCGCAAGCTGGGCTTCCAGGTGGAGGGGGCTCAGGTCACCGTCCCCTCCTGGCGGGGGGATGTGCGGCGCATGGCGGACCTGGCGGAGGAAGTGGCCCGGTTCTACGGTTACAACAACATCCCAACCACCCTCATGCGGGGCCAGACCACCCAGGGGGGCTACTCCCCTGCCCAGCAGCTGGAAAACCGGCTGGGGGCGCTGTGCCGCGCCTGCGGATATGACGAGATCATCACCTATTCCTTTCTTTCCCCCGCCTGCTACGACAAGATCCGCTGGCCCCGGGACTACTTCGCCCGGAAGAGCTTCAAGATCCTAAACCCCCTGGGGGAGGACACCTCCATTATGCGCACCACCACCCTGCCCTCCATGTTGGAGATCCTGACCCGGAACTGGAACTACCGCAACAAGTCCGCCCGGCTGTACGAGGTGGGGCGGGTCTATCTGCCCAAGTCCGGTTCCGCCTCTCAAAAGCCTGTGGACCCCAAGGATCCCTCCCTGTCCGCCTCCAAGGAGCAGCTGGAGAAGATGGGCCTTCCCGGTCTCACCGAAGCTCTGGTCGATGGAATCAACAAGCTGAATGAAGATGACGGCCTGGCCAACGAATCGAAGGTGCTCACCCTGGGCGCCTATGGCGAAGATATGGACTTCTTTACCCTGAAGGGGACTGTCGAGGCCATTCTGAAGGACATCCGGGCCAGGGACGTCCGCTTCGAAGGCCCCACCGGCGCCCCCTCCGACGCCTCCTACCACCCCCGCCGCTGCGCCACCGTGTGGAGCGGCAGTGACTGCGTCGGCGTCTTTGGCCAGATCCACCCTCTGGTGGCCCGGAACTACGGGGTGGACGGGGAGCTGTACTGCGCGGAGCTGTCCTTTGACGAGCTGATGCTGGCCAAGGGGCCCGACCCGGAGTATGTCCCCCTGCCCAAGTTCCCCTCCGTCACCCGGGATATCGCCGTGGTGTGCGACCAGGCTGTCACCGTGGGCGCGCTGGAGCAGGCCATCCGCCGGGGGGCCAAGGGACTGCTCAAGGAGGTCACCCTGTTCGACATCTACCAGGGCAAGGGCATCCCCGAAGGCAAGAAGTCGGTGGCCTTCAACCTGGTGCTGCGCTCGGACGAGCGCTCCCTCACCGGCGAGGAGGCGGACGCCGACGTCCAATCCATCCTGGAGATGTTGGAAAAGGACTGCGGAGCCGTCTTGCGGTAATTTCCCCAGTCTTCTGGGCCCCAGCCGAAGCCCAACGCCGGCAGGTTCGGCTGGGAGAGGACGAGCAGGGAAGCGGGCGCAGGTTTCGCCCTAGATGGAAAGAGATCTGAGCGGATTTTGCGAGAATGAGGGAGCCGCGCTGCGGCAAGCGCATCCCACCAATGGGGCCGTCCCGCCGGGACGGCCCCTTCTTTACAGCAATTTTGCAAATTTTCAGGTGCAATTTCCCCCGCCATGCTTTATAATAGACTGGTAATGGATTCTCCGCTCCGCGGGGACAAGGAGGCAAGCCATGGCGCCGCTGAACGACAAAAAGCTCTTCCTGCTGGACCTGGACGGTACCCTCTACCTGGACCGCACCCTGTTTCCCGCCACGCTGCCTTTCCTGCGCCAGATCCGGGCGCGGGGCGGACGGTATCTCTTTCTCACCAACAACTCTTCCCGCTCGGTGGACGCCTATGTGGACAAGCTGTCGGCCATGGGCATTCCCGCCGCGGGGGAGGATTTCCTCACCTCCACCGACGCCCTCATCGCCCATCTGCAATCCCGCCCCCCCTACCGGCTGTGCTATGCCTTCGGCACCAGGAGTTTTCAGCAACAGCTGTCCCAGGCCGGTATCCCCGTCACTGACCAGCTGGAGGACGGGGTGGACTGCCTGCTGGTGGGCTTTGACACCGAGCTGACCTTTCAGAAGCTGGAGGACGCCTGTATCCTGCTGAACCGGGGGGTAGATTTTCTAGCCACCAATCCCGACTGGGTGTGCCCCACCTGGTACGGCTCGGTGCCCGACTGCGGCAGCGTGTGTGAAATGCTCTGCCGGGCCACCGGGCGGAAACCCCAGGTCATCGGCAAGCCCCAGCCGGAGATGGCTCTGCTGGCTATGGAGAAATGGGGGTTTTCCAAGGAGGACACCCTGCTGGTGGGGGACCGGCTGTATACCGATATCGCCTGCGGCGTCAACGCCGGCATTGACACCGCGTTTGTCCTGTCCGGGGAGGGCAGCCGGGACGACTTGCCGGACAGCGAGGTCCAGCCCACCTGGGTGTTTGACGACGTGGGCGCGCTGGCCGCCGCCCTGGAGGCGGGAGAGGCCCTCTCCCCCAAGGAGTTTCTCCGGGAGGAGAGCAGAAACACCGGCCATGCCATGCGTGCTTTGAAGTACTTTGCTTTGACGCTCCTGTCCCTGGCTGGATTGATAGCGTGCTCCATGATCACGGTCTGGCTGCTGGCCGCCGCCTTTCAGATCTCCTTTGCCGACGGCATTTGGATGACCGGTGTGCGGGTGGGCTTTGTGGCCTGGCTGATCCTGTTCCTCATCTTTGGCCTCCGGCAGGTCTGGAAAAAACAAAGGGGTAGTTCGGACGCCGTCTGACAACAGCAAGAGAGGGGATTTTCCATGAAGCTCAACAACAAACGCACCATTCTAGTGGGTCTGGCCTTTTTGTCCATCTGCGCCTTCTGGCAGATGTACGACAACATCATGGTACTGATTCTCAGCGATACCTTCCACCTCAACGAGACGTTGTCCGGCGCCATCCTGGCCGCGGATAACGTGCTGGCTCTGTTCCTGCTGCCTTTGTTCGGCGGTCTGTCCGACCGCACCAGCACAAAACTGGGCAAGCGCACCCCTTACATTTTGGCCGGCACGGCAATGGCAGTCATCCTCATGAATATCCTGCCCATTCTGGACAACAGCTACGCCGCCCAGCCCTCCTCCTTCAAGCTGGCCTCCTTCATCATCGTGCTGGCCCTGCTGCTGGTGGCCATGGGGGTCTACCGCTCCCCCGCCGTGGCCCTTATGCCCGACGTCACCCCCAAGCCTCTGCGCAGCAAGGCCAACGCCATCATCAACCTCATGGGCACGGTGGGCGCTATTCTCTACCTGGCCATCTCCGCCATTCTGTACCCCACGGAAAAGGTGGCCGGGCTGGAACATGTGGATTACCAACCTCTGTTCCTGGCGGTGTCCGCCATCATGGTGGCCGCCATTGTGGTCATGCTCCTCACCGTGCGGGAGCCCAAGCTGGCCGCAGAGAACCAGGCCCTGGAACGGCAGCACCCGGAATGGGATCTGGCCCAGGACGACGGTTCCGGCCACGAGGTGCTCCCCACCCCGGTCAAGCGCAGCCTGGGCTTCCTGCTGGCCTCCATCGCACTGTGGTTCACCGCTTACAACGGCGTCACCTCCTGGTTCTCCCAGTATGTGGGTGAGATCATGGGGGTGTCCGCGGGAGGCGCGGCCTCCATGCTGCTCATCGCCACCGTAGGGGCCACCATCTCCTATATCCCCATCGGCTTCCTCGCATCCAAAGTGGGCCGTAAGCGCACCATCATGGCGGGGATTGTCCTGCTGGCCGCCTGTTTCCTGGCAGGCTTCTTCCTTACCGCCGTCGTGCGCTCCACCGCCGTCATGTCCGTGGTCTTTGCCCTGGTGGGCCTGGCCTGGGCCGCCATCAACGTCAACTCCCTGCCCATGGTGGTGGAGATGTGCAAGGGCTCGGACATCGGCAAGTTCACCGGCTACTATTACACCGCCTCCATGGCCGCCCAGGTGATCACCCCCATCCTGGCCGGCACGCTCATGCGCAACCTGGGCTACCAGATACTCTTCCCCTACGCCGCATTGTTTGCCGCATTGTCTTTTGTCACCATGTGCTTTGTCCGCCACGGGGATGTGAAAGTGTCCGCCAAAAAGGGTCTGGACGCCTTTGACAGCATGGATGACTGACGTCTCGTCGAAAAAGGCAGAGCCTTTTCCGACGAATGGATTGCGGCCTGCGGCCGCGCACGCCCCGCAAAGGACGCGGGCCGCACGTTTGCAGGCCGAGAAGTATTTTTGTCCACGCACATGTCGCAGCCAAAAACAGGCTTTCATTTTATTTCTCCGCTACAGCAGCGAAACTCTGCGAGGCTTTTTAAGAAGGTGCAACATCATGGCTCTCATTGCCTGCTCTGTGTTTCTCATCGCGGCTCTGGCCCTGTGCGCCGCCCTGCTGCCCCTCACCCTGCCGGCGGCCATCCTGATAGGGGCCGTGCAGGTTGTCCTGCTTTATTTTCTTCTCTGGACCGCCCTGGTCCGCTGCCGGAAGGGGCACCCGTCCTGGGCAGTGCTGGGGAAGTTCCGCTATGCCCACCGGGGCCTGCACGACAGGGAGAAGGGTATTCCGGAAAACTCTTTGGCCGCCTTCCGCTCCGCCGTGGAGCACGGCTACGGCGCGGAGCTGGACGTGCATCTGACCAAGGACGGCCGACTGGCAGTGATCCACGACGACTCCCTGCTGCGCACCGCCGGAACAGCTGTAAAGGTCTCTCAGCTCACCGTACGGGAACTGTCCCAGTACCGCCTGGAGGGCACGGAGGAAACGATTCCCTTCCTGGAACAGGTGCTGCCCCTGTTTGAGGGGAAAGCGCCCCTCATCGTGGAGCTGAAGGTGGAGGGCAACGCCCCCGCCCTGGCCCAGGCCGCCTGTGACATGCTGGACCGGTACCAGGTGGATTACTGTATCGAGTCCTTCCACCCCCTGGCCATCCGGTGGCTGAAGAAGCACCGCCCCGACGTGTGCCGTGGCCAGTTGAGTCAGAACTTTATGCGCGCCCACACGGGGTTGGGGCTGGCGGCGGACTTTGTCATGACCCATTTGCTCACCGGCTTTCTCACCGTCCCGGACTTCATTGCCTACAATCACCTCCACCGCCGGCGGCTGGCCCTGAAGCTGGCCCGAAGCCAGTGGGGCGTTCAGCAGATCAGCTGGACCATCCGCACCCCCGAGGAGCTGGCGGCCTGCGAGAGGGATGGCTGCCTGGCCATCTTTGAACATTTCCAGCCATAATGGCAGTCTCAGTCCCCTGGCTTGCGCAAGGCCGGGGGACTGGTTTTCATTGACTACGGAAGGAATGTATAGTATAATACCCTGAATTGCTATGGTGTTGGGAGGGGTTTCGGGCCTATGTGGATTGCAGATCAATGGAAGGAATATGAGCTTCTGGACTGCTCCCGGGGGGAGAAGCTGGAGCGGTGGGGCAAATATACCCTGGTGCGCCCCGACCCCCAGGCCATCTGGGACACCCCCCGCACCCACAAGGGCTGGACCAGGCCGGACGCCCGCTACGCCCGCTCCCGCACCGGGGGCGGGGCGTGGACCAGCAAACAGGTTCCAGAGCGCTGGCAGATCCACTACCGGGAGCTGACGTTTCAGGTGGGACTGATGAACTTCAAGCACACCGGCGTTTTCCCTGAGCAGGCCGCAAACTGGGATTTCGCCCGGGAGATGATCCAAACGGCCGGACGGCCTGTCAGCGTCTTAAACCTGTTTGCCTACACCGGCGGAGCCACCATCGCCTGTGCCGCGGCGGGGGCCAGCGTGTGCCATGTGGACGCGGCACGCGGCATGGTGCAGTGGGCCCGGGACAACGCCAAACTCTCCGGTTTGGAGGACAGGCCCATCCGCTGGATCGTGGACGACTGCGGCAAGTTTGTGGAACGGGAGATCCGCCGGGGCCGGCGGTACGATGCCATCATCATGGACCCTCCCTCCTACGGCCGGGGCCCCTCCGGCGAGGTGTGGAAGCTGGAGGATAACCTGTACCCCTTTGTGGAGCTGGTGTCCCAGGTGCTCAGCGACACCCCCCTGTTCGTCCTTCTCAATTCCTACACCACAGGGCTGGCCCCCTCGGTGCTGACTTACATTTTGCAGACTGTCCTCGGCGGAAAATTCGGCGGGCATACGGTGTCCGACGAGCTGGGCCTTCCGGTGACCCAGAGCGGGCTGTCCCTGCCCTGCGGGGCCACCGGAAGGTGGGTGAACCAGTTAGTATGAGCTGGATTGACGAACTGTCTACTCGCCCTATCCTCGCCCATCTTGTTAATATGGCTCCCGGCGTTGTGCTCGCGGCGCTGATTTTTCTATGTGTTTATCCATGGCGCAAACGCCGCCTTTCCAACCAGAACTTGCAGAGTGCGGCCATCCGTGAGGTTGTGCTGCTGCTGTTTTGGATGTTCTGCGGAGGCATAGCCGCAATCACCCTCACCCCCCGCTGGTTTCACTGGCTGTCAGCTCTTGTATACGGACTTCCCGGCTATCCCGTTTTCAGGGTTGGCACCGTCAACCTGATTCCGTTTCAGACCTTTATTCTCGATTTGCAATATGTCATCTTGGGCAATATCGTCCTGTTTCTGCCTTTCGGCTTTTTTCCCGCTCTGCTGTGGAGAGGCTTCCGGTGGACACGGTCGCTGCTGCTCGGGGTATGCGTCTGTGTGTTTATTGAATGCTGGCAGCTCTTGATCGGCCGTGCGTTTGATATTGATGACTTGATACTGAATATCCTGAGCGTGTTCTGCGGCTACTGGCTTTCCCGGATGATCCGGAAGCTCTTTCCCCGCTTTTCCGCGCGCCTTCTTGTCGCTTCCTCTGATTCTTATTTGTGAGGTCCTCCCCATGTCTCAATCCATCATCAGGACTGAAAACTTGATCTTCCGCTACACCACCGAGGAGGGGGTAGCCCCCACGGTGCTGGACGGGATTAACCTGTCCATTGAGCCCGGCTCCTTCGTGGCCATCCTGGGCCATAACGGCTCGGGCAAGTCCACCCTGGCCAAACACTTTAACGCCATTCTCCTGCCCTCCGAAGGCAAGGTGTATGTGGGCGGTCTGGACACCGCCGACGAGGACCACCTGCTGGATATCCGCCGGCAGGTGGGCATGGTGTTTCAGAACCCGGACAACCAGATCGTGGCCAGCGTGGTGGAGGAGGATGTGGCCTTCGCCCCGGAAAACCTGGGTGTGCCCTCTCCCGAGATCCGCCGCCGGGTGGATGACGCGCTGCGCACCGTGGGCATGGCGGAATACGCCCGCCACGCTCCCCACCTCCTCTCCGGGGGCCAGAAGCAGCGGGTGGCCATCGCCGGGGTGCTGGCCATGGAACCGGCCTGCATCGTGCTGGATGAGTCCACTGCCATGCTGGACCCGGTGGGCCGCCGGGAGGTGCTGTCCACCGTGAAAAAGCTCAACCGGGAGAAAGGCATTACTGTGGTGCTCATCACCCACCACATGGACGAGGCCGCCCAGGCGGATCGCCTGGTGGTGATGCACGACGGGCATATCGTCCACGATGGTCCCCCCGCCCAGATCTTTCAGGATGTGGAGGGCCTGCGGGCCCTGGGCCTGGAAGTGCCTGAGAGCGTTGCCCTGATGCACGAACTGCGGAAAAACGGCGTGGATGTCCCCCTGGACACTTTGGATGTGGACTCCTGCGCCGCCGCCCTGGGAAAACTGCTAAGCTGAAAAGGAACGTTTGGATATGCCCCCTATCATCGAGACAAAGCAACTCCATCACCTGTACAGCGCTGGCACGCCTTTTGAGCATGCGGCGCTGAAAGGCGTGGATTTTTCCGCCCAGGCCGGGGAGTACCTGGCCATCATCGGCCGCACCGGCTCGGGCAAGTCCACCCTCATCCAGCACCTAAACGGTCTGTTAAAACCTACCTCTGGCCAGGTCCTCTTTGAGGGCGGAGACATCTGGGAGAGCAAGGAGCGCACCCGGGCCGTCCGGTTCCAGGTGGGTCTGGTGTTTCAATACCCGGAATACCAGCTTTTTGAGGAGACAGTCTACAAGGACATCTCTTTCGGCCCCAAGAACATGGGCCTGGACGAGGGGGAGGTGGATCGGCGGGTGCGCCAGGCCGCCCGCTTTGTTGGACTGGATGCGTCCATCTTGGATAAGTCCCCTTTTGACCTGTCCGGGGGGCAGAAGCGCCGGGTGGCCATCGCCGGAGTCATCGCTATGGAACCCCAGGTGCTTATCCTGGACGAGCCCACCGCCGGGTTGGACCCAGCCGGGGCCGCCCAGATTCTGGAGAACATTCGCACCTACCACCGGGAGAAGAAGGCCACCATCATCCTGGTGTCCCACTCCATGGAGGAGGTCGCCCGGGAGGCTGGCCGTCTGGTGGTCATCTCCCAGGGTTCCATCCCCTACTCCGGCACGCCCAGCCAGGTGTTCGCCCACGGCCCCCAGTTGGAGGAGCTGGGCCTGGGGGTGCCCGCCATGACCCGGGTGTTTGCCCGGCTGCGCTCCATGGGGCTGAACGTACCCACAGGCGTGTATACCATTGAGCAGGCCCGGGACGCCGTCCTGGCCGCCCTGGCGCGGAAACGGGCGGTTTCCTTGAATCGGCTCCCCCGTGAAGCCGGGGACCGGCTTTGTGGGGAGAGGAAAAAGGAGTCCGGGGATATGGAATTTTCAGCGCCCCCGGCTGAAAATGAAATGAAGCGAACTTCTTCTGACGAAGGGGGGCGGGTGTAAATGGCGCTGAAGGACATCACCCTGGGTCAGTTTTTCCCGGGGAATTCCCCCATCCACCGCCTGGATCCCCGGGCCAAGCTCATCGGCCTGATCCTTTATATCGTGGCCCTGTTTCTGGCGAGCCATTGGCTGACTTATCTCATCGTCTTTCTGGTGCTTGCCCTGGTGGTGGCGGTATCCACCGTCAAGGTAAAGGCCCTGGTACGGGGGATGAAGCCGGTGGTGTTTCTGCTGGTGTTCACCGCAGTGCTCAACATGTTCTATACCCCCGGCCGCGCCCTGGCCTCCTTTTGGATCTTCACCATCACCTATGAGGGAGTCGTCCGGGCTTTCTTCATGGTGGCCCGCATTCTGATGCTCATTTCCTGCACCTTCCTGCTCACCTACACCACCTCTCCCCTGGCCCTCACCGATGGCTTGGAGTCCCTGCTGGGTCCACTCAAAAAGATCCGGGTCCCTGTGCACGAGCTGTCCATGATCATGTCCATCGCCTTGCGCTTCATCCCCACCCTCATCGAGGAAACGGACAAAATCATGTCCGCCCAGCGGGCCAGAGGCGCGGACTTTGACAGCGGCAACCTGGTGCAAAAGGCAAAGGCCCTCATCCCCCTGCTGGTGCCCCTGTTCATCTCCGCCTTCCGGCGGGCAGACGAGCTGGCCACCGCCATGGAGTGCCGCTGCTATCACGGCGGTGAAGGACGCACCCGGATGAACCAGCTGCATTACCGGGTCGGGGACGGCCTGTTCCTGGCCGCCGCCCTCCTTCTGTGTGTGGGAATCGGCGTGCTGGCTCATTTCGGCTGGTAGGGGGCCTGGCCATGGAACAGAGAAATATCGCTTTGCGTCTAAGCTATACAGGCACCGCTTACCACGGCTGGCAGGTGCAGAAAAACGCCCTGTCTGTGGCGGAAACGCTGGAAAAGGCCCTGTCCTCGGTGGTAGGCCACCCGGTGAAGGTCACCGGGGCGGGGCGCACCGATGCGGGGGTTCACGCCCGGGTGTATGTGGCCAACTTCCGCACCACCTCCGGCATCCCCGCAAATCGGCTGCCCCTGGCGGTGAATACCCGGCTGCCCGATGACATCGTGGTGTCCAAGGCCACGGTGGTGCCTGACTCCTTCAACGCCATCGGATCCTGCCTGAAAAAGGAGTACACCTACCGCATCTACAACTCCCGCATTCGGGACCCCTTCTATGTCAACCGGGTGTGGTTCTACCCCCGGCTGCTGGACGAGACTGTCATGGCAAGGGCGGCAGGGCAGTTTGTGGGCACCCACGACTTTGCCGCTGTGCGCTCGGTGGGCACTGAAACCAGAACTACGGTGCGCACGGTCCACTATTTTGACATCCAGCGCAAGGGCCAGCTCATCGACTGCCGGGTGTGTGCCGACGGTTTTCTCTACAACATGGTCCGGGCCATGGTGGGCACCTGCATCTACGCCGCCGAGGGCAAACTGAACCCCGCAGATATCCCGGCCATTCTCACCTCTCGCAACCGCACCCTGGCGGGCCCCACGGCCCCGCCGGACGGGCTGTATATGACCAACCTGTGGTATGAGGAGGACGTCCTTTAGCCCGGACGGCGGGGCCGTAGGCCTGCCTCCGGCAGGTCCGCCGCCATGCGGCGGAGCCAGGGCGGAATTCACTTCCGCCCGGCGATTGAAAATCCCGCCGGACGGGCTGTACATGACCAACCTGTGGTATGAGGAAGACGTCCTTTAGCCCGGACGGCGGGGCCGTAGGCCTGCCTCCGGCAGGCCCGCCGCCACGCGGCGGAGCCAGGGCAAAATTCACTTCCGCCCGGCGATTGAAAATCCCGCCGGACGGACTGTATAGGGCCAACTTATGGTACAAGAAAGCTGTGCTGGAAACGGATACCGTCCGCCGGGGTGTACCCCAGCACAAAAGACCCCCACCCCACCGGGGCGGAGAAAAGGAACCTGCCATGGAAGATCAAAATTTGCGACAATCGAACCAGCCTGAAAAGAAGGCAAAGAAGCGCCCCCGCTTTCTGGTGCGCCTGATTTTGTTCCTGGCCGCCGTGGCGGTGGTACTGGGCGCGGTGGCCGTGGTGGTGTTCCGGGACAGCCTGAACCTGGACAGCATCAAGCGCTGGATCCACTACCGCACGCTGTCCATCAGCGACAGCGGTCAGGCTGAATCCTTTGTCTATGACGGCTCCCTGGATGACACCTTCACCGTTCTGGACGGGGACCTGCTGGTATGTTCCCCCAATACCATCTCCCTGTACTCCGGCAGCGGCACCCGCTATGTGAGCCAATCTGTGCGCATGGACACCCCGGTGGTAGACACCAACGGCTCGCTGGCTGTGGTCTATGACGCAGGCGGGGACGAGCTGTATGTATTGGGCCAGCGGGAGCTGATCTGGCAGGGGGAGGATCTGAGCTCCATCCTCTCCGCCCGCTTAAACCGCAGCGGCTATCTCACCGTAGTTACCCAATCCAGCGGCTACCGTGGGGTGGTCACCGTCTATGACGCCACCTATACCCCCTTGATGAGCGTCAACGTCTCGTCCGCCTTTGTGATGGATGCCGCGTTGTCTGACGACGGGAGAACCCTGGCCATCATCACCGCGGGCCAGCAGGGCGGGGTATTTGAATCCACTTTGTCTCTGTACGCCATGAACACCAGCGGTAGCGGAGAATTTGTCCCGGACAGGACTCTGTCCCTGGGCAGTACCGTGGTGCTGGAAACCAAGCACACCAGCGACCAGGTCTGGACGGTGGGTGATCAGGGGCTGAGCATTTCCGATCACCAGGGCGAGACGGTCAACGTGGATTGGTCCAGCCTGTATCTGAAGCGGTACACGCTGGACGGAGACGGTTTTGCCGTGGCCCTGCTGGGCAGGTACCGGGCGGGGAGCCAGGCCCAGCTTTGGGTGGTAGACAGCCAGGGCCAGACCCGCACCCTGGATATCCAACAGCAGGTGCTGTCCGTCTCCGCCGCCGGCCGCTACATCGCGGTACTCACCGGAGACCGGCTGGACATCTATACCGATACCCTGGAGCTTTATGCTTCTCTAGACGGTACCCAGGGCGCCCGCAGTGCGTTGGCGCTGGAGGACGGCTGCGCCATCCTGCTCTCCGCCGACACGGCCAGCTTTTATATCCCCTAATTGGGAGGTAGATCACCATGCCCTTATACCTATTTGACATCCTCATTCTGGCCGTCCTGGCCTTCTTCGCCTGGCGGGGGGCCAAAAAGGGGCTGATCCTGACCCTGTGCAGCCTGGCGGGGATTTTCATCGCCTTTTTCGGCGCCCGGCTGATCTCCGCTGAGTTTTACCGTCCCGTGGCCAACATCATCGAACCGGGCATCTACCAGACCATCCTGGGCGCGGAGCCGGAGGGCGGTGCGGCCCCAGAGGCCTCTGCCCCGCCCTCTTACGGATCTGAGGGGGACCTTGAGCAGCCCGCCCCCACCTATACCATGGATGAGCTTTTGTCTTCCATCCACGAGGCGGGGCTGTTTTCCGGACTGGCCGCTTTCATCGATGAGGCCGCCGCCGGCGATGCCGGCATCGAGGCGTCTGAAGACACAACCCCGGCAGAGGCCCTGGCAGGCTATGTCGCCCAGCTCATCTCCAAGGCGGGTCTGTTCGCCCTGTCCTTTCTGCTCCTTCTCCTGGCGTGGTTTCTGGTGGGCCACATGCTGGATCTGGCCTTTCACCTTCCCATCCTGTCCACGGTCAATTTCGCCGGAGGGCTGGTCCTGGGCCTGTTCAAGGCCGCGCTGCTGGTCATTGTGCTGGTGTGGCTTGGCCAGCTGGCGGGCTGGATCCCGGCAGACCCGGACACCCCCCTTCTTTCCCTGTTCACCCTGCGCAGCCTGAGCCAGCTGCTCAACGGGCTGCTGGCGTAACCCAAAAAATTCCTTTCCAGTTAGGAAAAAGATTCCTCTCTAAAATTCATGACCCGTTCATATTTATCTGGTATGGTGTGTCTCAAATGATATCTCTCTGAAAGGAGCTCAACCATGCAGCCGACCTTATGCACCCGCTGCCATAAGAATGTGGCAGTCATCTTTGTGACGAAAATCGAACACGGCGAGACCAAGAACGAAGGGCTGTGCCTGAAGTGCGCCCGGGAGCTTGGCATCAAGCCGGTGGATGACATGATGAAGAAGATGGGCATCTCTGACGATGATCTGGAGTCCATCTCCAATGAAATGCTCTCCGCCTTTGGCGGTGCCGAAGGCCCGGATGGGCTGGCGAACAGCAACGAGGACGGCGAAGAGGATGACGGCCGCACCGCCACCTTCCCCTTCCTCAACAAGCTCTTCGGTGCTCAGAACCAGAATCAGTCCGGCGGCGAGGGGGAACAGCCCCAGCGGCCCAACCGGGAGGATAAGAGCCCGAAGGGGGAGCGTGCGCAGAAACGCAAATTCCTGGAAAACTACTGCATCTCCCTGACCCGGAAGGCCGCCGAGGGCAAGCTGGACCGGATCGTGGGCCGGGAAAACGAGATTGAGCGCACCATCCAGATCCTCAATCGCCGGCAGAAAAACAACCCTTGTCTCATTGGCGAGCCCGGCGTGGGCAAAACCGCCATTGCCGAGGGACTGGCCCAGCGCATCTTTACCCGGGAAGTGCCCTATAAGCTGCTGGACAAGGAGGTCTATCTGCTGGACCTCACCGCCCTGGTGGCGGGCACCCAGTTCCGGGGCCAGTTTGAGTCCCGGATGAAGGGTCTTATCGACGAAGTCAAGCGGCTGGGCAACATTATCCTGGTCATCGACGAGGTTCACTCCATTGTGGGCGCCGGCGATGCGGAGGGGTCCATGAACGCCGCCAACATCCTCAAGCCCGCCCTGAGCCGGGGGGAAATCCAGGTGATCGGCGCCACCACCCTCACCGAGTACCGGAAATACATCGAAAAGGACTCCGCCCTGGAGCGGCGCTTCCAGCCCGTCATTGTGGAGGAGCCATCCATCGACGACACCGTGGAAATCCTCAAAGGCATCGCCCCCTACTACGAATCCTTCCACAAGGTGACCATCAGCCCCGACATGTGCCGGCTGGCCGCCACCATGAGTGAGCGGTACATCACAGACCGCTACCTGCCCGATAAGGCCATCGACCTGATTGACGAGGCCGCCTCTGACGTCAACCTCCACAACAAGGATCTGGCCCGGCTGGCGGAGATCGAAAAGGAGCTGGCCGACTACGCCAAGGAGATGGAACTGGTGCTGGCCTCCACCAGCGGCCAGGACGACCCCCGCATCCAGGAGTACCAGCGCCAGGAGCAGCGGCTCCAGCGCCAGCGGGACACCCTGGAGATGGCGGTGAGCCGGGACGACGCCGAGGCCCCCAACCGGGATGACCCCGCCTTCCAGGACCGGCAGGCGGGCCGGCGCCGCCAGATCGAGGATCTGCAGCGCCAGCTCTCCGACGTGACCGCCCAGCGCCAGGCCATCCAGAATGAGAACAATGAGCGGGCCTACCAGCGCCTGGCCGAGCTGAAAAGCCGTCAGGCCAAGCTCCAGAGCGAAAAGGAAGCCATCGAGGCCAAAGGTAACCCGCCCCTCACCGCCGCCCACCTGGCCCGGGTCATCGAGCTGTGGACCAAGATTCCCGCCAGCCAGATTCAGGAGCAGGAGTTTGAGCGGCTGGCCAAGCTGGAAGAGCGGCTCAAGACTCACATCGTGGGCCAGGACGAGGCGGTAAAGGCGGTGGCCGCCGCCATCCGCCGGGGCCGCGTGGGCATTTCCGCCAAGCACAAACCGGTGAGCTTCATTTTCGTGGGCTCCACCGGCGTGGGCAAGACCGAGCTGGTCAAGCAGCTGGCCGCCGACCTGTTCTCCTCTCCCGAGGCGCTGATCCGGCTGGACATGTCCGAGTTTATGGAAAAGCACTCGGTGTCCCGGATCATCGGCTCCCCTCCGGGATACGTGGGCTATGATGACGCGGGCCAGCTCACCGAGAAGATCCGGCGCAAACCCTACTGCGTCATCCTCTTTGACGAGATTGAGAAGGCCCACCCCGACGTGCTCAATGTACTGCTCCAGATTCTGGATGATGGACACATCTCCGACGCCCACGGCAAGGTGGTCAACTTTGAGAACACCGTCATCGTCATGACCTCCAACGCCGGCAGCGACATCAAGGGCGGATCCCTGGGCTTTGACCGCTCCCCCGAGCAGCTGGGCAAGGATAAGGCCATGAAGGGCCTGCAATCCTTCCTGCGCCCGGAGTTCATCAACCGGGTGGACGAGATCGTCTATTTCAACCAGCTTACCCAGGACAACTTCAAAGCCATTGCCCGGATCATGCTGTCCGAACTGGAGGGCGTGCTCAAGGATAAGAACATCACATTCCAATACGGGGATGACCTGCTGGACTATCTGGTGGCCAAGTCCTATTCCTCCGCCTATGGCGCCCGAAATCTGCGCCGGCAGATCCAGAAAGATCTGGAAGACCCCATCGCCACCCTGCTCATCGAGCGGTACGCCGACCCGGTCCAGTCCATCCAGGTGAAGGCCCAGGGAGATACCCTGAGCATCCTGGCTGACCCCATGGTGGCGGCCTTCGCTCCAGTCCGCTGATCCCTCAGCCCCTTATAAAGGCCCGCGCGGTTACTCCTCCGCGCGGGCCTTTTCCCATTCCCTGGTTCCCAAATACCCAGAAAATGCTGTAACTTTCCGCCTTTTTTCCGTCAGAATCAAAAATGATTTTTCCCGTCCCATCATTTTCACGTTCCCATCTTGCAAATGGAGAGAAAGTTGTGTAAAATACGGAATATAAATTTGACCGGGACCTCACAAAAAGGAGATGTATGTCATGACAGAAAATCTTTTCTGGCTGGGCATCGCAGGCGCCATCCTGGCCATCCTGTTCGCCCTGATCCAGAGCCGCAAAGTCCTGTCCTTTTCCGAGGGCAACGACGCCATGAAAAAGATCGCCGCCGCCATCCGGCAAGGGGCGCGGGCCTATCTGAAACATCAGTACCTCACGGTACTCAAGGTCTTTCTGGTGGTATTCGTCATTCTGCTGGCGCTGGCCTTCTTTGATCAGCTGGACAACTGGTTCATCCCCTTTGCCTTTCTCACCGGCGGTATCTACTCCGCCATCGCCGGCTTTGTGGGCATGACCATTGCCACCTCCGCCAACGCCCGCACCGCCCAAGCCGCTTCTGAGAGTTTGAATAAGGGCCTGAACGTGGCCTTCTCCTCCGGCGCGGTCATGGGCTTCACCGTGGTGGGCCTGGGCCTGTTGGATATCTCCATCTGGTTTCACATCCTGAAGTACATCGCCGGTTTTGACGCCGCTCAGATTGCCCAGACCATGGTCATGTTCGGCATGGGCGCCTCCTTCATGGCCCTGTTTGCCCGAGTGGGCGGCGGCATCTTCACCAAGGCCGCCGACGTGGGCGCCGACCTGGTGGGCAAGGTGGAGGCAGGCATCCCCGAGGACGACCCCCGCAACCCCGCCACCATCGCCGACAACGTGGGCGACAACGTGGGCGACGTGGCCGGCATGGGCGCCGACCTGTATGAGTCCTACGTGGGCTCCATCCTGGCCACCTTTGCCTTGGGCGTGGTCGCCTACGCCGGAGAGGGCCGGTCCTGGAACTCCATGCTGCTGCCCATCCTGCTGGCGGCGGTGGGCATCGTGTGTTCCATCGTAGGCTCCTTCCTCATCCGTACCAGGGAGGGCGCCTCCCAGCGGGAGCTGCTGGGCACCCTGCGCCGGGGCACCTACACCGCGGCGGTGGTGGCCGCCATCATCGCCGCTCCCCTGACTTACTGGCTGCTGGGTAACTGGGGCGTGTACATCGCCATCCTGTGCGGTCTGATCGGCGGGTGCGCCATCGGCTACTTCACTGAGTACTATACCTCTGACACCTACAAGCCAACCCAGAAGCTGGCCGACTCCACCGAGACCGGCGCGGCCACCACCATCATCGGCGGACTGTCCCTGGGTATGCTGTCCACCATCGCCCCCATCCTCATCGTGGGCGCCGCGGTGATCATCGCTTTCCTGGCCGCCGGCGGCACCCTGGCCACCGGCTCGGCGGAGTACACCATCAACTTCTCCCGGGGTCTGTATGGCATTGGCATCGCGGCGGTGGGTATGCTCTCCACCCTGGGTATCACCCTGGCCACCGACGCCTACGGCCCTGTGGCGGATAACGCCGGCGGCATTGCCGAAATGTCCGGCCTGGGGGAGGAAGTCCGGGAGCGCACCGACGCGCTGGACTCCCTGGGCAACACCACCGCCGCCACTGGCAAAGGCTTCGCCATCGGCTCGGCCGCCCTCACCGCCCTGGCTCTGATGGTGTCCTATGTGGATATCGTGGAGGCCAAGGTGGACTTCATCCCTGATCTGTCCATCACCAACCCCGCCGTGCTAGTGGGTCTGTTCGTGGGCGCCATGCTCACTTTTGTCTTTGCCGCCCTCACCATGAGCGCGGTGCAGCGGGCCGCCCAGTCCATCGTCATTGAAGTGCGCCGGCAGTTCCGGGAGATCGTGGGCATCATGGACGGCACTGCCGACCCGGACTACGCCTCCTGCGTCACCCTGTGTACCAAGGGCGCCCTGCGGGAGATGGTCATCCCCTCCCTGCTGGCCATTGTGGTCCCCATCGCCACTGGCCTGATCCTGGGCGTGGAGGGCGTGGTGGGCCTGCTGGGCGGCGCGTCTGTCACCGGCTTTGCCATGGCGGTGTTCATGTCCAACGCCGGCGGCGCCTGGGACAACGCCAAGAAGTATATCGAGGCCGGCCACCACGGGGGCAAGGGCAGCGAGTGCCACAAGGCTGCCGTTATCGGGGACACCGTGGGCGACCCCTTCAAGGACACCTCGGGCCCCTCCCTGAACATCCTCATCAAGCTGGTTTCCACCGTGTCCATCGTGTTCTCCGGTCTGGTGGCCAACTTCCACCTGCTGTAAACCTTCTGACAAAAACACGCGGCTCCGGGCTATATCCCGAAGCCGCGTGTTTTTTATGGGTTCTCTCCAGCGCTCTGGTAGATGCCCCCATCGGTGAAGTCCCCGGTGGCCCGCTTGACCATGCCGTAGAGAGTCCGCTTCACCGCTATGGCCTGGCTGCGGGTGCCGTCTTGCGCATCCCGCTGGAAGGCCGCCTGGAACTGCCCGATGACCGCCTCCGTGTCAAACCAGGCAACTCGGTCCAGGCTGTCCGCCACCTGCTGGAACCGGCCCAGTTTGTAGTCCTTCCAGGTGATATCCTCCCGCCCGGTGATCTGCCGCAGGGCGTCCAGGTCGCTCTGGCTCCGGGCGGACATGTAGATCTGGTAGGCCTCGTAGCCCCCCACCCCCAGCATCTCCATCCCTAGCCGCTTGAAGGAGTGGGTATCCGGGGAGCCGCTGTCGTTGTGGGACTGGTACCAGTTCATACAGTAAAAGGACTCAAACCCGTAGCTTCCGTCGGTGGCGGTGCCCACCGTCTCCAGGGAGCCCCGGATGGAGATACGGTTCTCCCACAGGTCGTCCAGATCCTTCAGGTCCATCTGCCGCACCTCGTCGGCGGTAAGGGCCCGGTAGGCGGTGGAGAAGGAGTTGGCTCCCCCTGGGGTGTGGACCGCCTGGACCGCCACTACCGCCTGCTCCTCCGGCGACAGGCGTAGGAAGGCCTGGGCCGCCAGGTAGTCCAGCACATAGCCCGTCTCAAACATCTCCCGGTAGTAGCTCCATAGCTTCTCCGGGGAGTCGATGCGCTCGTAGCTGAAGTTGTTGGTCATCTCGGTTCCGGTGTCGTTGATCTTGGAGATGTTGAACACCATGATTCCGTCCCGGTACTCCTGGGCGATGTTCCCGTCGGCGTGGGCTCGCCTCCAGTGCCCCCGCGCCGGCCCGCCCCGCCGTAGAAGTACCGGCCGTCCTGGTTGTGGGCGTTCTCATGGCTGAAGGTGAAGAAGCTGTAATCGCTGGTGCCCAGGGCCGCATCCTGCATCCAGTACACGTTGGTACCATCGGCAGAGGCGGCGCTGCCGTTCTTGGCGCTGATGGTGTTGTTGGCCTCGTACACCCACTTCATCACCGGATCCCAGGTCTTGTCCTTGTCCTGGTCCCCGGCATCGGCGGCGTCGCTGGCCGGGAAATTCAGCCGGGTATCGTAGTGGATGTGCACAAAGCTGTTGAGAAGCTCGGCGGAGTTATCCATCCAGGTGGAGGACACCCCATAGAAGATCTCCATCTTCCCGGCATAGACGTCGATGATCTCCTCCATCCGCTGCCGTCCGCCCCCGTCCTTGGTCAGGTAGTCGGGGTAGCGGTTCAGGCTGCCCACCATGAGCTGGGAGGGTACGGAGATCAGGTACATGTCCTCTTGGGGAGCGGTGAGGATGGGCAGAAGAATGCTCTTGCGCCCGTCGTCCAACCCGGAGAGGATATCCCAGATGCGGTAGTTTATCCTGTCGGCGTTGTACAGGGGGGCCTGCTCCTTGAGAATGCCGTCGAAGTTGGCCGCGAACCAGTCGCTGGGGTCGCCGTACCCTGCCACACTCCGGGCCAGCCCGCCCAGAAAATCGGTCAGCCCCTCCCCAGTGTAGTCCTTTAGGACGCTGCTGTAGAACGCCACCGTCCGGTGGGTCTCCCGCTGAGAGGCGGGGGCCGACAGCAGCTTGTCCGTCAGGGCCCGGGCAGTCATCCCCTCGGAGAGCAGCTCCCCGCTGAAAAACAGCAGGTCGCTGAGGCTCACGCCCCGGTAGTCAATGCGGTACCACTTGTCGAAATAGTTATAGGCGTAGAGCAGCTCCTTCCAGCTCTCCTCCCCCATCATCCGCTGGCGGACCAGGGCCTGCACCCCCTCATGTCCGCAGTAGGTGGGGTAGTCCTCCAGGGACAGGAGGACCCGCTCCACCACTGCCGCCAGCTTCGGGCGCACTGTCTCGTTGTAGTAGTCCACGTAGAGGCGGCTCTCCCCCTCGTCGGTGAGGGCGGCGATCTGATTGGCGTAGTCCAGGCCCGCGGCCAGCGTTACCGCTTTCTCCCGCAGGCTCTCGTCCAGGTTGCCCACGTAGCGGGGGAATTGGTAGGGCAGGCCCAGCCCCTCTACCTGGTAGACCGCCACCACGTCCCCTAAGGTCTTCTGCCAGGCGACGGGGTATTCGGCCATTCCCCCATCCCCAAATACGATTCGGATGTTTGCCGCCGCACCGGGGTTGTCCCGGTTCAGCCCGGTCACCAAGCTCCCGCTGCCGTCCAGGGGCAGGACGAAGTCCACCTCCCGGGTGGCCAGCGGGTGTTCCTCCGGCAAAGCGTTGCCGTACTCCACCCAGGCACGCACGTCGGAGAAGGGCAGGAGTTTGGCCAGATTGGCGTAGGCCCGTTCCCGGTCGGGTCGGTAGCCCGGCTGGGCGCGCACCTGGGTATAGTCCGGGATGGCGTGGTTGTTATCCGTCTCCGGAGCGGACCTGAGATTGGGCCGCTTGCCGTAGGCCAGCAAATCCAGCTCCCAGAGGCTCTCGTCCCAGCCCAAGCTGTCCACGTAGAACCCCCGGTCAAAGACGGCGTCGATCTCCTTCACCTGGTCCCGGTTGGCGGCGGTGATGTTGGACACGCTGCCCGACCCGGAATACTCATAGACGTTGCGCACGCCGCCCAGCACATCGAAGCCTGCGACGCGGTAGCCCGCCCCGGCGCTCATGCTCAGGCTGTCCTCTATCACCGGGCTGCCGGTGTTGGGCCCGCCGATGAGGCCGCCGTTGCCCTTCTGGGCCGGGGCTATCACCTGCACCTGGGTGTAGCAGGCGCGGATCACACCGCCGCCGTGCCATCCGGCAATGCCGCCCACCCGGGCGCCCAGACTGGGATGGTCGTAGGTGCCCTGCACCTTCCCAGTGACATAGCAGTTTTCAATGACGGCACCGGCCTGGGTCTTGCCGACAATGCCCCCCACGGCCACCAGGCCCTTCACCCGCACGTTGATGGAGGCGCTCTCCCGGATGACGGAACCGTTCAGGTTCCCCGCGAAAGCCCCCAGCTCATCCACCCCGTTGGAAATGGAGGAATTCACAATAAACACCCGCTCCACTACGGAGTTATTCTGCATCACATTGGCCAGGATGCCGCTGCGGTTGGTGGTAATTTGGGCATTTTCAATCACCAGGTCGTGGATATAGGCTCCGCTCAGCCGGTCAAAGAGGACCGTAGGCAAGTTCACAATTCTATATCCGTTGCCGTCCAGCTCCCCGGTGAAGGTTCCGGCGATGGCCGCGGCGGCGTCGGACAGGCCGGAGGCGTCCAGATCCTCCGTCAGCTGATAGCTTCCCTGGGGGTTGGCGGCCATCTGTTGAAACAGTGCTTCGGCACTGGCTGTAAGCGGGTGGTCCCCCGTCTCGTCCCGGTAGGCCAGGGGGAAAACATACTCTCCCTGTCGTGTCCCGTCCCCGCCGTAGGCCGCCACGTCCTCCAGCTCCAGTACCCCGTACACCCGCCCGGTCTCGTCCTGGCGGAACGCCCGGATGGGAGCGTAGAAGTCGGGCAGGCCGGCCATCTCCAGAACGGCGTAATAGCGCTCCACATCCTGGGGCAGGCCCCGGTGACGTCCAGCACCGTGACCTCCCGGACGCCGCCGCTTCCACTCTGATACAGCCGGTGAGCGGTTACGTCCTTGAATTGGATGGCGTCCCGGGAGAGGGTGAGTTGGGTGGTAAAGAGGGTCTGGCCCTCATAGCGGTTGGACGGATTGTCCAGGGCGCCGGTGTCCCGGTCGTAGTCCGCCGTCACCGTCACGATGTAGTCCTCCCGCCAGGTCAGCGCCACCGTCCCCTCATGCTCGCCGGAGGCCAGCGGCTGGTTTAGCAGTACAGCCCCGTCCCCCTGGCTGATGGTCAGCCGCCCGTCCAGCAGGGTGCCGTCCGAATCCGTCAGGGTAAAGGACACCTTCAGTCCGTCCCCGTCCGTCCGCTCCCAGGCAAAGCCCTCCACCTGGGGGACGGCCTTGAGCGTCTCCACACGCTCCACAAAATCCACCGCCACCTCCTGGCCTCTGTGCAGGCGCAGCCCGGTCAGGTACAGCGTGTGTACCCCGTGGGCGTCCGGCCCGGGAATCCGGACCGTATAAGTACCGCTCTCCCCTTCCCACTCCGTCTCATACCAGGCGCCGTTCACCGCCACCGCCTGGATCTGTCCGCCATGGGACACCTGGGCGGAAAAGGTCAGCGGAATCTCCTCTCCCGGCTCATAGTAAACCCGCTCCATCCGGGAGGTGAGGGCCACCTGGTAGCGTACCGTCTTTTCGATCCTGCGGATGAGCAGGGACAGGTCGTTCACCGTCAAGGCTCCGCTGCCGTCTAGGTCGGCGGCATCCTGGTCCGTCTCCGGCAGAACCTCCAGGGCGGTCAGATGCCGCTGCAGCAGCAGGACATCATCGTAGTCCACCTCGCCGTCTCCGTTCAGATCCCCTCTGCCGAAAAAGGCGTGGGCCGTGCCCGGGGTGAGAGCGGCCGCGGTCAGGGCCACCGCCACCGCCAGCAGCGCCATTCCGCCGCCGCGGCCCTTTTTTTCCACAGGGCCGCAAGGACAACGACGAGCAAAACCGCTGCCGTCCCCAGCGCCACAACCATCCAGGGAAAGCCGGAGGCGGTATCCGTCCCGGTGCTCTCCGATCCGGCCTGCTCCTGCCCTTGCTGCTCCTGCCCAGCTTCCCCGCTGTCAGGCTCCTTCGGCTGGGGCGGCTCTCCGTCCAATCCCGGAGTGGCCTCCGGCTAAACCTGATCCGCATCTGTATCTGGTGTGAGCTCCGGTTGGGACTGGTCCCCGTCCGCGCCCGGTGCAGGCTCCGGCTGGGGCTGGTCCCCGTCTGCGCCCGGTGTGGGCTCCGGCTGGGACTGATCCCCATCTGCGCCCGGTGTAGGCTCCGGCTGGGACTGGTCCCCGTCTGCGCCCGGTGTGGGCTCCGGCTGGGACTGATCCCCATCTGCGCCCGGTGTGGGCTCCGACTGGGACTGGTCCCCGTCCGCGCCCGGTGTGGGCTCCGGCTGGGACTGATCTCCATCTGCGCCCGGTGTGGGCCCCGGCTGGGACTGGCTCTCCTGCCCGCCCTGGTCCGGATCCGCTGGCCGCTCTCCGGACAGGGCGTGCAGCGTCACCTCCACCTCGCCAGGGAATACATCCTCCTCGCCCCCGGACAGGGACAGCCCGGCCACAGCCACCCGGGTCTCCCCCGCAGCCGGCTCTTCCCTGGCCGTGAGGGTAATACGCAGCACAGCCCCCGCCCCCGGGTCGTCTGCCCGGTGGATCAGGGCGAACTGCCCATTGTCCGGGTTGTAGACCACGCTCTCCCAGCCGTTCAGCCCTTCAAAATCCTCCTGGGCGGGCGGGGCAAACACCGCCGGGTCATATGCCAGCGTGCCCTTTGCCGCGTTGACGCCGAAGCAGTCCGACAGGGAGAGCAGCAGCTCCACCTCCTGCCCTCCCTGGACGGCTCCGATTCCCGTCTCCAGCTCCGCCGCCGGGCTCTCAGAGCCCAGGGCGGCGGCCCCGGTCCATAAGAGCGCCGCTGCAAGCAGCGCTGCCAGCAAGGCTCCTGCCCTTCTCATGCGTTTCTCCATCCTTTCCTTGCTGGATGTTAAAGCCAGGGCTGATTGTACTTGCTTTTCCCTTCGGGCTCAATGCAATATTTCTGGAAAATATCTTCCTTCCAATCCGGCTGCCCAGTCCAGCTCCTTACAAAAATTTCCTGTGTCGTAAATTTGTTTACGGGATTTCTTGCAAAATCTTCTTCCATTTGCTACACTAAAGTACAAGACTGAATTTCAAACTTCCACGGGAGGTATTTCCATGCTGACCATTTACAATGAAGGGATGAAATGGCAGGGCGGCCGCCTGATCCCCGCCCAGAAGGACGGGGCAGGGGTGCGCGCCACCATGGCCTGGTCCGTCCTGCAGTCCCACAACACCTCCGGCGACCCGGAGAAGCTGGCCCTGCGCTTTGACGCCATGGCGTCCCATGACATCACCTATGTGGGCATCATCCAGACCGCCCGGGCCTCTGGCATGAAACAGTTCCCGCTGCCCTATGTGCTCACCAACTGCCACAATTCCCTGTGCGCCGTGGGGGGCACCATCAACGAGGACGACCATGTCTTTGGCCTATCGGCGGCCAAGAAGTATGGCGGCGAGTTCGTCCCCGCCCATCAGGCGGTCATCCACTCTTACATGCGGGAGCGGTACGCCGCCCCTGGAACCATGATTTTGGGCTCCGACTCCCATACCCGGTACGGCGCCTACGGCTGCATGGCCATCGGCGAGGGCGGCCCTGAGCTGGCCCGGCAGCTGCTGCGCAAAACCTACGACATCGCCTATCCCCCGGTGGTGGCCGTCTACCTTACCGGGACCCCCCGGCCCGGGGTGGGCCCCCAGGACGTGGCCCTGGCCCTGGTGGGGGCCACCTTCCAGGCGGGCACAGTGAAGAACGCGGTCATGGAGTTCTTCGGCCCCGGGGTAGCCAACCTGTCCATGGACTACCGGGCAGGCATTGATGTGATGACCACCGAGACCACCTGCCTGTCCTCCCTCTGGCAAACGGACGGGCAGACCCAGCGGGCCCTGACCCTGCTGGGCCGGGGAGACAGCTATCGGGAGCTGGCCCCCGGAGAGGGGGCCTGGTATGACCGGGCCATTGTGGTGGAGCTGGACAAGGTAGAGCCCATGATCGCCCTGCCCTTCCACCCCTCCAACGCCTACCCCATTCGGGTGTTCCAGGAAAATATGGAGGACCTGCTCCGCCAGGTGGAGCGGGACACCCGGGAGCAGCTGGGCATTGAACCTCCCACCTCTCTGGCCGGCAAGATCGTCAACGGCCGGTTCCGGGTGGATCAGGCGGTGATCGCCGGTTGCTCCGGCGGCACCTATCAAAATCTGCGCCGGGCCGCCGAGATCCTGGGGGGCGCCCATGTGGGCTCCGACTCCTTCTGGCTGTCCTGCTACCCCGGCTCCATGCCCATCATGCTGGAGCTGACCAAGCAGGGTTACATCGCCTCCCTCATGGCCGCCGGGGCCTCGGTGCGCTCCTGCTTCTGCGGCCCCTGCTTCGGCGCGGGGGACGTGCCCGCAAACGGCGGCTTCTCCATCCGCCACTCCACCCGGAACTTCCCCAATCGGGAGGGCTCCAAGCCGGGGGACGGGCAGGTGTCCTATGTGGCGCTGATGGATGCCCGATCCATTGCCGCCACGGCGAAAATGGGGGGCATGCTCACCGCCGCCACACAGCTGCCCGACATGCCCGCCGACCGGCCGGACGAGCAGTGGGCCTACGATGACTCAGCCTACCAGTCCCGGGTGTACTACGGCGTGGGAAAGCCCGACCCGGATCAGGAGCTGGTCTTCGGCCCCAACATCGCCGACTGGCCGGAACAGATCCCCCTGCCGGAGAATTTGCTGCTCACCGTGTGCGCCGCCATCTACGACCCGGTGACCACCACCGACGAGCTCATCCCCTCCGGGGAGACCTCCTCCTACCGCTCCAATCCCCTGCGCCTGTCCGACTTTGCCCTGTCCCGCAAGGATCCCCAGTATGTGCCCCGGGCAAAGGCGGTGAAAGAGCTGGAGCTGCTGCGCAGGCAAAACCCGGCCAACCCCCGGGTTCAGGAGGCCCTGACCGGCTTCGATCCTCAGCACACCGGCCTGGGCTCCCTGGTGATGGCCCTGAAGCCGGGGGACGGCTCCGCCCGGGAGCAGGCCGCCTCCTGTCAGCGGGTGCTGGGGGGCTGTGCCAACGTCGCCCAGGAGTACGCTACCAAGCGCTACCGCTCCAACGTGGTCAACTGGGGTATGCTGCCCTTGATCGCCGCCGAGCTGGAAAAGGTCAATCTCCAGCCCGGCGACCGCCTGTACCTCCCCGGTGTCCGGGCTTTGCTGGAGGGGGACGGAGACGCCCTCCAGGCCAGAATCCTCCGCCGTGACGGCGGGGAGAACAGCCTCACCCTCACCCTGCCCAACCTCACCCGGGAGGAACGGGATATTATTCTGGCGGGGTGCTTGATCAACTACTACGCCCAGTAACCCGCCCCGATGGCACGGGAGCGGCGGGGATCCCCCGCCGCCCTCTTGTGATTGTTCCGCTCTTCACGATTTTGTAATATTTATCCTGTATCCTATGAACCAATCATACATAACGCCACGCGCGGCTGTGCCGCGGACGCACAAGGAGGTATTCTATGGCCAGCAATCCCAACTATTGCAACATCACCCCAGAAATTGAGGCCCTGGCGGCCCTGGCTGTGCAAAACAGCGCCATTGACCCGGAGGACTATGTGAAGTACGATGTGAAACGGGGGCTCCGGGATCTGAACGGCAAGGGCGTCCTGGCCGGTTTGACAGAGATCTCCGATATCGTGGCCAAAAAGATTGTAGACGGCCAGGAGGTTCCTTGCGACGGCAAGCTGTACTACCGGGGCATTGACGTGGAGGACCTGGTGCGGGGCGCCCTGAAGGACGGCCGCTTCGGCTTTGAGGAGACCGCCTACCTGCTCCTGCTAGGCCACCTGCCCAACCGGGAGGAGCTGGCCGGCTTCTGCCAGCAGCTGGCCTACTACCGCTCCCTGCCCAACAACTTCGTCAAGGACATCATCTTAAAGGCCCCCAGCCACGATATCATGAACTCCCTGGCCCGCAGCGTGCTGAACCTGGCCAGCTACGATGACCGGTGCGACGACATCTCCCTGCCCAACGTCATGCGCCAGTGCGTGCAGCTCATCTCCCTGTTCCCCATGCTCAGCGTGTACGGCTACCAGGCCTACCACTACCGGGAGGGGAACAGCCTGTACATCCACGCCCCCCGCCAGGACCTGTCCACCGCGGAGAACATCCTGGCCCTGCTCCGGCCCGACTCCTCCTACTCCTTCTGGGAGGCCCATGTGCTGGACATCTGCATGACCCTCCACGCCGACCACGGCGGCGGCAACAACTCCACCTTCACCACCCACGTGGTCACCTCTTCCGCCACCGACACCTATTCCTGCATGGCCGCCGCCCTGGCCTCTCTGAAGGGACCCCGACACGGCGGGGCCAACATCAAGGTCATCCAGATGTTTGAGGATATGAAGCAGGTTGTGCGGGACTGGAAGGACGAGGACGAGGTGCGCCATTACCTGAAGGCTCTGCTGGACAAAAAGGCCTTTGACAAGGCAGGGCTCATCTACGGCATGGGCCACGCGGTCTATTCGCTGTCCGACCCCCGGGCCAACCTGCTGCGCTCCTTTGTGCAGACTCTCTCCAAGGAGAAAGGGCGGGACGAAGAATACCAGCTCTACTCCCTGGTGGAGCGGCTGGGCCCCGAGGTCATCTCCGGAGAGCGGAGGATGTACAAGGGGGTGTCTGCCAACGTGGACTTCTATTCCGGCTTTGTCTACCACATGCTGGATCTGCCCCTGGAGCTGTACACCCCCATCTTCGCCATGGCCCGCATCGCCGGCTGGTCGGCCCACCGCATCGAGGAGCTGATCAACATGGGCAAGATCATCCGCCCAGCCTACAAGTACGTGGGCACCCATACGGATTACGTCCCTCTCACTGCCCGGTAAATGTCCCGGCCGCCCAGCGCGATACGCGCCGGGCGGCCGTTTTCTATTTTTTCATAAATCTATGCCAGCAGCCTGGCCTCCCGCAGCCTGCGGCGGATCGCCGGGCCAACGGCCAGCACCGCCAGCATCTTCCCCAGATCGAAGGGAAGAAAGGGGGTGACGCAGAACCCCAGGGCCACCCCCAGGGGGCTGCCGCTCTGCACACAGTACCAGGCGGTGCCCAGGGCGTAGCAGACGGCGGTGCCTCCCACCATACCCAGCAGCTGCACCCACCGTTTGTCCGTATGCTCCACCGTCCACCCGGACGCCAGCGCCATGGGTAAATAGCCGATGAGATAGCCCCCGGTTGGCCCCAGCAGCACGCCCGTTCCCGCCCCATAGCCGGAGAATACCGGCAGCCCCGCCAGCCCCGCCAGCAGGTAGGCCAGGCAGGCCGCCGTCCCCCACTTCCAGCCCAACAGATAGGCGGTCAAGTACACCACCAGGGTGGCCAGGGTTACCGGTACCGGCCCGATGGGGATGGAGATGGGCGCGATGGCGCACAGCACCGCCGCCATCACCCCGCATACCGCCAGGGCGTATATCCCGCTGCTCTCTCCCCGCCGCCGCGTCTCTGTCATGTCTCACCACTCCGTTTCTATTGTAAACTTTTTTATTTTATTAGTATACAATTTTAGGCCCCTCCTGTCAAGGAAATGGTAAACTCCTTCCGCTTCCGCAAATACATTCCCGCAGCAGGGAACCGCCGTTGCCTTTCGGGAAAAAATATGCTATAAAGAAAAGGATCATCCCTGACATGCGGCATGCAGGAGGCAGAAGTATGGGAAAGCTGAAATATCTGGCCCAGCGGGCGCTGAAGATGAACTACCGGGCCATGCTGTCCAAGATCAACGCCATCCATCAGAAGACCGGCCGCTCCCGGCTGGCCATCTTCCGGGACATGAAGGACTGCGCGGTGAAGTATGGGGCTGGCTACATGGACTATGACCTGTTTGAGATGTACAACCTCACGGACGAGCAGCGGGACACCTACCTCACCCGGGGACGGAACAACGCCCTGGTGGCCAAATACAACGGCAAGGCCCACATGGACGACTTCGGGGACAAAATCCGCTTCAACACCCGCTTTGCCCAGTTCCTCCACCGGGACTGGGTGCCAGTCACCGGGGACAACCGGGAGCAGGTGCTGGCCTTCCTCTCCCGCCACGGTGTGTTCATGGCCAAGCCCGCTCAGGGCAGCTGCGGCTGGGGCATTGAAAAGCTTCAGGTCTCCGACTTCCCCAGCCTGGACGCCCTGTATGACCACTTGGTGGAACGCGCCCCCCATCTGGAACTGGAGGAGGTCATTGTCCAGCACCCGGCGGTGGCCGCCATCTACCCCGGCTCCATCAACACCGTGCGCATGGTGACCATCCGGGGGGAGAGCGGGCATGTCTACCTGGTCACCGCCATGTTCCGCATCGGCAACGGTAAATTTGTGGACAACTTCAACAGCGGGGGCATGGTGGCGCCCATGGACCCGGAGACGGGTACCGTCACCGACCGGGCGCTGGACAAGCGGAAGAATCTGTACGTCAACCATCCTGCCACCGGAACCCCCATCCAGGGCTTCCGTTTCCCCGACTGGGACAAGGCCCGGGCCCTGGTGGAGCAGGCCGCCCAGGTGGTCCCGGAGATGGGCTATGTGGGCTGGGACGTGTGTTTCACCCCCGATGGCCCCTGCCTGGTGGAGGGCAATCAGTTCCCCGGCCACGACATCTACCAGCTCCCCGTCCACACCCCGGATAAGATCGGCATCATGCCCCGGTTCCGGGCCATTGAGGAGCAGGAGAAGCGGCTGAAAAATCAGAAAGCATAAAATCAGCCCCCGGCGCGTGACGCGCCGGGGGCCTTGTCCTATATTCAGTGGCTTACTGCTTTTCCCCGTCCACGTAGACGGCCTTCAGGTTCAGATCCTGGTCCAGCATCACCAGGTCGGCGGCAGCTCCCGTGCGGATGACCCCCACATCGGTCAGCCCCACCGCCTGGGCGGGGGCGGCGGAGGCGGCGTACAGTGCGTCCGCCAGGGGCAAGCCGAAGGATACCACATTGCGCACCGCGTCCAGCAGGGAGATGGACGACCCGGCCAGGGTATCGGTGCCCAGCAGAGTGGCCTTGTGGTTTTTCACCTCAATGGGCTGCCCGCCCAGCTCGTACTGGCCGTCGGGCATCCCTGCGCACCGCAGGGAGTCGGAGATCAGGTTGAGCTTATCCCCGTACAGCCTGTGCACCAGGCGGATGACGGCGGGGTGAATGTGCAGCCCGTCGCAGATCAGCTCCACGCTAGCCCCCGCGTCCAGGGCGGCGGCGATGATGCCGGGCTTGCGGTGGTGCAGCCCTTCCATGCCGTTGAACAGGTGGGTGGCGTGGCTGGCCCCCCGGGCGAAGGCCTCCATAGCCTGGTCGTAGGTGCAGGAGGTGTGGCCCAGGGACACGGCGGCCTTCTGGGAGACGTAGCCGATGAAGTCCATGGCCCCCTCTTCCTCACAGGCCACAGTGACCAGGCGCACCTGGCCCCCGCTGGCCTCGTTGAGACGGTCAAAGAGGGCGGCGTCGGGCAGGTGGAGGTTCTCCGCCGCCTGGGCCCCCCGCTTGGCAAAGCTGAGGAAGGGCCCCTCCAGATGGATCCCGGCGCACTTGGCCCCGCCGGCCCGGACGAAGTCCCGGATGGCGTGCATGGCGGGGGTCAGCACCTCCTCCTTCAGCGTCATGGTGGTGGCCAGGAAGGAGGTCACCCCGTGGGCGGCGTAGTAGTCGGCCATGGGCTGGAGGCCCTCGGGCTTGCCGTCGGAGAAGTCCTCCCCCATGGCCCCATGGGTGTGGATGTCCACGAAGCCGGGGGCCACATAGCAGCCCCGGGCGTCCAGGTCCGCCTTACCCTCCAGTTTACCTACTGCCTCGATGGTCTTGTCAAAGCGGATGTCGGCCTCGATAAAGGACTTGCCGACCAAAATCTTCGCGTTTTTGATGAGCATCCCGTTTTCCCCTTTCAGTCCTGTATATAGATCTCAAATGAACAGCAGGCGAGAAAACGCCTGTCAGACGAGGCGCGTGGTTTCGGAACGCCGGGAGCACACTTTCTGGATGTGACCCGGCCTTCCAAGTTTCCGCAACGAAGTATGGCGCACTTTGACGCCGCCTGATGTTTATTTGATCTCGGGCAAGGACGCTGCGGCCATGGACTGGCCCACCCGGCGGAACTTCTCATCAGGCAGCTCGGGCCTCATGGCTGCCGCCGCCTGGGGGTACTCGTCAGCGAGCACCTGCTTGCAGGTGTCCAGGATCACGTCTCCCCCCTTGCCGCTCATCACCCGGCCCAGCAGCAGTACATGGCGGCAGCCGTACAGGTCATGGTAGTAGGCCAGGGTGTGGCCCAGGTACACGCCGATGGAGCGGTAGACGGCGGCGGCCCGGTCGTCCCCATCCTCCATGAGCTGCTGCACCACCTTGAGTTTCTCCGCCGGGGACAGGGACTCTTCCAGCTGGATGCCCGCCCGGGGGGCCAGCTTGATGACCCCGTCCTGGGAGAAGTACTTCACGCCGCAGCCGATGTCCCCCGACCACTCGTCGGCCATGGCCGCATCGTTCACATCCACAGGCATGAACGCCAGCTCATTGAGCCAGCCGGTGATGTTGCCCTTCTCGTCCACGTAGCCCACCGCCTCGCTGGTGCCCATGGCGATGCCCAGCACGCTGTTGTCCCCCAGGCTCATGGCCCCGGCCAGGGCGGATACGTCCCCGTCGTTGCACACCGCGAAGGGCACATCACCGAAGGCGTCCCGAATGGCCCGGATGAAGATGTCCTTCACCTTGGCGTCAAACTCCTCCTTGGGCACCTTCAGGAACAGGGAGGCCACCATGGTGCGGTCGTTGATATACACCCCGGCGGAGCTCACCCCCACCCCGTCCACCCGGGGCATATGGGCCGCGGCGGACTTGAGGGCGGAGACGATGCCATCGTAGTGGTATTGGGGGTCGGCGGTGATCTTGGGAAACCACACCACCTCCTCGGAGAAGACGGTCTCCCCGTCCACCACGGCGGATACCTTCCGGTCGGATCCCCCCGCGTCAAAGCCGATGCGGCAGCCGTCCATGTGCCGGCCAATGGCCTGGGACACGTCGTGCTCGGCGGGCACCTGATCGCACAGCGCCACCTCAAAGGGGCGTTCATACACCCCGGCCATGAAGTCCGCGTCGAAGGCCCGGGCCCCGGTGAGAGAATAGGTCTCCTGAAGGTAGTTTCCTATCTTTTCATCCCCAGCCACGTAGACCTTCCACCCCCCCTTCATCCACAGCAGGGACTTGACCAGCCGGTCCATGTAGTAGCAGTCCGCCTCGAACCAATCGGGGGTCCCATGGATATGGGTATGGCACACCGCCACCTGGCCCCGGTCCCGCTCCACGGCGATGGACACCGGTTTTTGGGCGGTGCTCAAAAACGCCTGGTTGAACCGGAGCACCGGGAAAAAGTCCGGGTCCAGCTCCGGGGCGTGCTTCAGGGAAACCTCAACGCCCAGCTTATTCATAACGGCAATCCTCCTCGTACAGTCTGTTTCCGGATTTTCACCGCCATTGTACCACACCTTGCCCAAACTGTCATCAGCTTTCTCCCAGAATTTTCGTCCATTCCACTGTGTCGCGTTAAATTGAAAAAGAAAGAAAAACATGATACAGTAGGAAACAGGACTCAATTTACCGATAAGGAGTGGTTTCCATGTCTTTGGACCGTGCCCTGGCCCATCTTTCCCGGTTTGGCCTGGAGGGTCGGGTAAAGCTGTTCAACGTCTCCAGCGCCACCGTGGAGCTGGCCGCCCAGGCGGTGGGCTGCCAGCCCGAGCGCATCGCCAAAACCCTGTCCTTCCTGCTGCCGGAGGGCCCCGTGCTCCTCCTGGCCGCCGGGGACGCCCGCATTGACAACAGCAAGTACAAGGCCCGTTTCCACACCAAGGCCAAGATGATCCCCCACGACCAGGTGGAAGAGCTCATCGGCCACGGCGTGGGCGGGGTATGCCCTTTCGGTATCAACGAGGGCATCCCGGTCTGGCTGGATGAGAGCCTGAGGCGGTTTGACGTGGTCTACCCCGCCGCTGGCACGCCCAACTCGGCGGTGGAGCTCTCCCTGGAGGAGCTGGAGCGGGCCTCCCAGGCCCAGGGCTGGGTGGACGTGTGCAAAGACTGGGGCTGAGCCGGCCTGGTCTCTATGCTCTCGGGCAGAGGCGGCGATCCGGACGCCAACCTGGCCGAGATAATCCTGCCCGCCGTGGTGTTCCTCCCTGCCCCCGCCTCCTGGGCCTGCGGGCCGCGGAGCAGGGAGACGGCCCCAAGGCCGCCTCCCTGGTAAGTGCCCGGCCCGGGGAGGGGAAGAACTGCTCATTCCATACAAACAGCGCCGGGCTCTGGGCCACATGGCCCGGCGCCCGGTTTCTCTATTTGCGCTCCAGCCGCTTCCGGGTAAGGTATCCCTCCAAAATCAGCGTCGCCGCCACCGCGTCCACGGTTTTTTTATGGTTCTTCATCTTCTTTCCCCCGGCGTGGAGGATCTGGTGGGCCTCGATGGTGGTGCGCCGCTCATCCCAGAGGCGGACCTCCATCCCGGTCCTCTCCCCCAGTTTGGCGGCAAAGGCCCGGTACAGCTCCCCCCGGGAACCCTCGGTGCCGTCCATGTTCCGGGGAAAGCCCATCACCAGCTCGTCCACACCGTGTTCCCCAATCAGCCTGGCCAGCTCATCCAACACCTGCTCCTCCCGCCGGCTGTGGATCACCGTGGTAAAGCCGGCCAGCATTCCGGTGGCGTCGGAAACCGCCACCCCCGTCCGGGCATCCCCGTAGTCTATGGCCATCACGCGCACGGCCCTCTCCCCTCTCCCTGGTTTTTACACATTATAAAAGATAAATTTTGGCTTGACAAGCCCCTCCTGGTGTGATAGGATGATTGCACCTGTGAGCAGGGCTTTCTTTTTGTGCGCATTTTTACGGGATGGGCGCAAAAACCCTCTTCCCCGTTTTTGTGGCCACAGGGAGGCAAACATGCCGGTCTCCCGTAGTTTTCTCAGGGCGGTTAGCGCCCTTTTGAAACGCTGGAACCGGTGTCGGCCGGTCCGGCGTTTTTTGTCGGCGGCTAAATTCAAAAGGAGGTGCCGAATATGGCGAAAGCCGGTAACCGTGTGAAGATTACGCTGCGTTGTTCCGAGTGCAAGCAGCGCAACTACAACACCAACAAGAACAAGCGCAACACTACTGAGCGTCTGGAGCTCAACAAGTACTGTCCCTTCTGCAGAAAGCACACTCTGCACGTGGAAACCAAGTAATGAGCCTCTGCTCAAAGAAAGAAGGGTAAATCTGAATGTCTGAACTGGAAAAGCGAGCTGAGTCCAAGGATACCGAGTCCGTAAACTCCAAGAAACCCCAGGACAAGGCCAAAACCCCCGCCAAGAAAAAGGACAAGAAGCCCAACCGCGTCGCCCGCTGGTTCAAGGATCTGCGGGGTGAGCTGAAGAAGGTCACCTGGCCCACCGGTAAGGACACCCTGAAAAACGTGGGCACCGTCATCCTGTGCGTTTTCATCGTGGGCGTGTTTATCTGGGTCTTTGACTTCCTTGCCCGGCAGGTGGTTGAAGCCCTGCTCAACCTCTTCGGTTAAGGGGTCCTTATCATGGCTGACGAACTGAAGTGGTATGTGGCCCACACCTACTCCGGCTACGAGAATACCGTGGCCGCCTCCATTGAGCGGGCCGTGGAAAACCGCAATATGCACGATCTCATCACTGAGGTGTCCATTCCTCTGGAAACGGTCACCGAGATCACGGAAAACGGTCCGAAAACCGTGGAGCGCAAGGTGTTCCCCGGCTATGTGCTGGTGAAGATGGTCATGACCGATGACACCTGGCACCTGGTGCGCAACATTCGGGGCGTCACCGGCTTTGTGGGCGCGGCCAACAAGGCCATTCCCCTCACGGACGACGAGATCGCCGCTCTGGGCGTGGAGAAGCACGAGGTGGTTGTCGCTTACGATGTGGGCGACAGCGTGAAGATCACCGACGGCGCCCTGGAGTCCTTCATCGGCACGGTGGAAGAGGTGGACAAGGACCGGGGCAAGGTTCGGGTCGTCGTGTCCATGTTCGGCCGGGAGACCCCGGTAGAACTGGAACTGGATCAGGTCGAACCTGTTTCTTGAAAGAAGCGTCTGAGCCGTCGTGAGCTGCCCGGATGGACCGGAGCGAGGAACGCAAACCAAGCAGGGTCACGGGCCCGGATGGTTGCGTTCCGAGACGACGAGTAGCCCGGGCGTCGCGAACAGGCGAAGCGTGATCACACAAGCGCGGAGGATTCTGCGCGCAAGGATGGCAGGCATCCCGTCTGCCGCTGACGTGGGAGGAGCGTTCCCCGCTCCGTCACCACCACATTTCATGTAGGAGGTGCTGTTTCAAATGGCACAGAAAGTTACTGGATACGTTAAATTGCAAATCCCCGCCGGCCAGGCAACTCCCGCCCCCCCTGTGGGTCCTGCCCTGGGCCAGCACGGCGTGAACATCGCCGCCTTTACCAAGGAGTTCAACGAGCGCACCAAGAAGGATATGGGGCTGATTATCCCCGTGGTCATCACGGTGTACGCCGATCGCTCCTTCACCTTTGTCACCAAGACTCCTCCCGCCGCCGTGCTCATCAAGAAAGCCTGTGGCATCGAGTCCGGCTCCGGCGTGCCCAATAAGACCAAGGTGGCCACCCTGTCCAAGGCCGATCTGCAGAAGATCGCCGAGACCAAGATGCCCGATCTGAACGCCGCCAGCCTGGAGGCCGCCATGCGCATGGTGGCCGGCACCGCCCGCTCCATGGGCGTGCTGGTGGAAGAATAAGGGAAGGAGGAAAAACACAATGGCTACCAAAGGTAAAAAGTATGTAGACAGCGCGAAGCTCATCGACCGCTCCGAACAGTATGATGTGACCGAGGCGATGGATCTGGTGATCAAGACCGCCACCGCCAAGTTTGACGAGACCGTGGAGCTGCATGTCAAGCTGGGCGTGGACTCCCGCCACGCCGACCAGCAGGTGCGCGGCGCCATCGTCCTCCCCCACGGCACCGGCAAGACCGCCCGGGTGCTGGTTTTTGCCAAGGGCGACAAGGCTGATGAGGCCCGGGCCGCCGGCGCCGACTTTGTGGGCGATATGGACCTGGTGGAGAAGATCCAGAAGGAGAACTGGTTCGACTTCGACGTGGTGGTCGCCACCCCCGACATGATGGGCACCGTGGGCCGTCTGGGTAAGGTGCTGGGCCCCAAGGGCCTGATGCCCTCCCCCAAGGCTGGCACCGTCACCCCCAACGTGACCCAGGCCGTCAACGAGATCAAGGCCGGTAAGGTGGAGTACCGCCTGGATAAGACCAACATCATCCACTGCCCCATCGGCAAGGTCTCCTTCGGTCCGGAAAAGCTGAGCGACAACCTGAATGCCCTGATGGGCGCCATCGTCAAGGCCAAGCCCGCCGCCGCCAAGGGCCAGTACGTGAAGAGCTGCGTAGCCGCCTCCACCATGGGCCCCGGCGTGAAGATCAATGCCGCGAAGTTTGTGTAAGAAGCGCTGAGCCGCAGTCTTTCTAAAATTATACCCGCTTCGGGAGGATTTTGCTTGACAAAGCCCTCCCGGGCGGATATAATATCTTTCGTGTTCTAAGACAGCTGGTGTCCGGATTTTCCCGGTGTAAATCCTGCCGAGAATGCAGCCAATACAGAAGTTGTTTTGCGCTGTTTTCGTCTTGACACGAAAGCGGCGTTCTTTTTTTGAAAGGGCGCTGCCCATCCATATCCCCGGAGGTGAAATCAAACAATGCCTAACGCAAAGGTTCTCAACGAGAAGAAAGCCATCGTGGAGCAGCTGACCGAGACGCTCAAGGCCGCTTCTTCCGGCATACTGGTGGACTATAAGGGCATCACGGTGGAGGAAGACACCGCGCTGCGCCGGGAACTGCGGGAAAACGGCGTGGAGTATTCCGTGGTGAAGAACACCCTGGTTCGCTTTGCCATCAACAATGTGGGCATGCAGGAGCTGGACGGGGTGCTCAATGGCACCACTTCTATGGCCGTCTCCAAGGACGATCCCATCGCCCCCATGCGCATCATCAACAAGTATGCCAAGCAGCTGGGCGACCGCTTCAACATCAAGGCCGGCTTTATGGACGGCAAGGTCATCCCCCTGGAGGATGTGTCCGCTCTGGCTGAGCTGCCCTCCAAGGAGGTCCTGCTGGGTCAGGTGCTGGGTATGATGCTCTCCCCCCTCACCAGCCTGGCTATCGTCATCAAGGCCATCGCCGAGAAGGGCGGCGAGCCTGTCTCCACCGATGCGGCCCCTGCTGCTGAGGAGCCTGCTGCCGCTGCTGAGGAAGCCGCTGCTCCCGCCGAGGAAGCCGCTCCCGCTGAGGAGGCTGCTGCTCCCGCTGAGGAGGCTCCCACTGCCGAATAATGTACGGCATTCCCCCCGCCCCGGAACGGGGCCGATGAAACAAATTATACAGATGGAACATAGGAGGTATTTTTATCATGGCTAGTGAGAAGATCACCGCTCTGATTGAGGAAGTGAAGTCCCTGACTGTTCTGGAGCTGAACGATCTGGTCAAGGCTCTGGAGGAAGAGTTCGGCGTTTCCGCCGCCGCCATGGCCGCGCCCGCCGCTGGCGGGGCCGCCGCCGCGCCCGCTGAGGAGAAGACCGAGTTCGACGTGGTGCTGGCCAGCTTTGACGCCGCCGCCAAGATCAAGGTCATCAAGGCTGTCCGCGAGATCACCGGCCTGGGCCTGGCCGAGGCCAAGGCTGCTGTGGAAGGCGCCCCCAAGACCCTGAAGGAAGCCGTGGGCAAGGACGAGGCCGAGGAGCTCAAGAAGAAGCTGGAGGAGTCCGGCGCCAAGGTGGAGCTGAAGTAATCGCTCCCTTTCTTGCAAGTCAAAACAGCGTTTCGCATTTTGCGGAACGCTGTTTTTTTCATGCTCATCGCCCAACCGCCCAGCAATATTTGCTCCAGTCTGTCTGGGGAAATCAGACAAGCCCCGGCGGCGGGATTCCACCGGGGCTTGCCTGATTTCTTGCTTTACAGCCGCGCCCGGATGGCCCGGAGGAACTCCAGCCCCGTTACCTTTTGGGCGGGGGCCTCCCCCTCCCATAGTCCCACCAGGTCGCCGGTCATGACGCCGGACTCAATGGTGTCAATGGCCGCCCGCTCCAGCTTTTGGGCAAAGGCGGTCAGCTGGGAGATGCCGTCCAACTCCCCACGCTTGGCCAGAGCCCCCGTCCAGGCAAACAGGGTGGCCATGGGATTGGTGGATACCTCCTCCCCCCGCAGATGACGGTAGTAGTGCTGGGTAACGGTGCCGTGGGCGGCCTCGTACTCATAGTTGCCCTCGGGAGATACCAGCACGCTGGTCATCATGGCCAGGGAGCCGAAGGCGGTGGACACCATATCGCTCATCACGTCCCCGTCATAGTTCTTGCAGGCCCAGATGAAGCCTCCCCTGGAGCGGATGACCCGGGCCACCGCGTCGTCGATGAGGGTGTAGAAGTACGTGATGCCGCACGCTTCAAACTTGGCCCGGTACTCCCTTTCAAAGATCTCGGCAAAGAGATCCTTAAAGGTGTGGTCGTACTGCTTGGAAATGGTATCCTTGGTGGCAAACCACAGATCCTGTTTGGTGTCCAGGGCGTACTGGAAACAGGAGCGGGCAAAGGAGGCAATGGACCTGTCCAGGTTGAACTGGCCCTGGAGCACCCCGGGGCTGTCAAAGTCCTGGATGGTCTGGCGGCACTCCGTTCCGTCCTCAGCGGTGAACACCAGCTCCGCCCTGCCCGGGCTGGCCACCCGGTACTCGGTGGCCCTGTACACGTCCCCAAAGGCGTGGCGGGCGATGGTGATGGGTTTTTCCCAGTTCTTCACCACCGGGTTGATCCCGCGGACCATGATGGGGGCGCGGAACACTGTGCCGTCCAGGATGGCCCGGATGGTGCCATTGGGTGACTTCCACATCTGAGACAGCTTGTATTCCTCCACCCGCTGGGCATTGGGGGTGATGGTGGCGCACTTCACCGCCACGCCGTACTTCCTGGTGGCCTGGGCCGCATCGATGGTCACCTGATCGCCGGTCTCCTCCCGGCGGGGCAAGCCCAGGTCGTAGTACTCCGTCTTCAGCGCAATGTAAGGCTCCAGCAGTTCCTCCTTGATCTGCCGCCAGAGGATGCGGGTCATCTCGTCCCCATCCATCTCCACCAGAGGGGTCTTCATCTGAATTTTGCTCACGCTTCGTTCTGCTCCTTTCTCACCGTTCCGGAAGGGAGGGAAACCCGGTCCCCTCCCGGCTCGTCAGTACTTGGGATAGCTGGGGCCGCTGGGGGTGTCCTTCCCATCCCCAGCCTGCTCCTTCCCCTCCCCGTCCTCTCCGGAGGGCTGAGACGGCGTTCCCTGGGACTGTCCGGGCTGGCCGGCCGTCCAGGTGTAGGAGGACTGGTCCCAGCCGTCCCGCTTTGCTGTCTCCCTGCGGTCCCAGGGGTCCTGCCCCCCGCTGCCAGATCCGGGCCAACCGCCCTGATTCAGGGGCTGGCCGCCCCGGAGACAATCGTAGAACCGGGCCACGCAACCGGTGAGATAGGGCAGAAGCCACAGGCTGATGGCAAGCTGTACCAGCAGGAGTATCAGCACAATCACCCAGAATATACCCCACACGATAAACAGGTCCGCCACCTGTCCGCTGGCGGACAGCACCGCGCCCAACACTCCGCCCAGCACGAGCACCAGGATGAGGAGGCCCACGAAAAGGACGGCAAACATCACCAGGTACCAGCCGATGAAGGACAACTGCAGTACAAACAGCTTGCCGGAATTGCCCCGCATCATCTCCTTGCTCATCCGGATGGCCTTTAGCCCGGACACACCCTGGTCCAGCAGGATGTAGTCCGCCAGGGCGTACCGCAGGGACACCCATACCAACCCCACAAGGTAGGCAATCATGCCGGCAAACATGAGCAGCGCCCCCAGAAAGGGAGCCACTGTGGCCAGGCCCGCGCCCAGGATCATCACCACAACCAGCCCCAGGGCAAACAGCAGTGCCCAGAGAAAGATGAATACGCCGGTGAGCAGCCGCGTGAGCAGCACGCCCCCCACCCGGGGAAAGGCACAAAACAGGGTGGACACGCCGGGATTCCGCCCCCGGGACATGGCCAGGCAATAGCCCTCATATCCCACGTTCATCAGGCTCTGCCACAGATAGACCACCAGGGATATCACCAGAGCGCCGGCCACAATGGAGAGGATCATCTGGGGGCCATTTCCCAAAATCCAGCGCCCCAGCACCTCCATCGCCTCGTCCGGATCCACCCCTCTGAAGATCATGGTGAAATAATATTGCATGATCGTACCGGACCAGTCCAGTCCGCTGAGGATCCGCTGAATCACGCCAGTGCCCACCGCAGTAACCACCAAGTAGAGCAAGGTCATCCAGATGGGCCGGGGACGGGTCTGCTTCATGGCCTGCTTAACGCTCTGCTTCAGCTGGGCACGTTGGTATTCCATAAACACACTCCCTTTCTTTTCTCTGTTCACATTGTACCATATGGGGGTGGAAAAAGCAATCACTTTCCAAATCTGTTCCGCCCCTCCCGCCCCTCCGCCCGGTCCCCGGCAGGCTGAGGCCCCGGCGGGACATAGCCCGCCGGGGCCTCAGGGACATGCGGAAGTTTCATCAGAAGCGGCTGGAAGCCGCTTTGCCGGCGGCCAGCCAGTCCTCCCCGCCGCGCGTCATTCCTCGGGCTGGGCCCGGCGCTTCCTCTCACGCCACGCCGCCCGGTTTCCCGACCAAAGCCCCAGGGCGTTGGAGCCCAGCTCAAACAGCCGCTCAAAGCACCAGATCACCGAGGGGGTGAGCATGAGGAACACCACGATGACCAGCCCCGACTGGAAGTCCAGGGGGGTGAGCTCAAAGAAGGAGCCGAAGCCCAGCACCGCCACCACAAAGGCTACCACCATGGAGCCCAGCAGCGTCCACCGCTTCCAGTCCATGGGCCGGGAGATATAGTAGAGCACCAGCAGGCCCACCTCCCCCATGATCACCGTGGCCAGGGTGGACAGGGTGGCCCGCTCAAAGGTAAAGGCCATGGTGAACAGCTCGATGCCCACAATGAGCACGATGTTGGTCAGCCCCCCCGGCAAGGCCCGGCGCAGCACGTTCTGCATAAACCGGCCCTTCACCATCTCATGATTGGGCTCCAGGGCCAGCACGAAGGAGGGCACGCCGATGGTCACGGCGCTGATGAGGGTCATCTGGATGGGGATGAAAGGATAGGGGAAACCGGCAAACAGGGTGATGAGGGACAAGAAGAAGGACAAAATGTTCTTCACCAGATACAAAGCCGCGGAGCGCTGGATGTTGTTGATGACCCGCCGCCCCTCCTCCACCACATGGGGCATGGAGGCAAAATTGGAGTCCAGCAGCACCAGCTGGGCCACCTGGCAGGCGGCCTCCGAGCCCGATGCCATGGCGATGCCGCAGTCGGCGTCCTTTAGCGCCAGTACGTCGTTCACCCCGTCCCCTGTCATGGCCACAGTGTGCCCGGCCCTCTGCAATGCCTTGACCAGCTTGCGCTTCTGATCCGGGGTGACCCGGCCGAACACGGTGAAGTCCCGCACCGCCCGGGCGTAGTCCTCCGGCTGGCGCAGAGTGGCCGCGTCCACAAACCGCTGTGCCCCCTCGATGCCCGCCTGAAGGGCCACCTGGGACACTGTTTCCGGATTGTCCCCCGAGATGACCTTCACGTGCACCCCCTGCTGGGCAAAATAGCGAAAGGTGTCGGGCGCCTCGGGCCGGATGGGGTTGGATAGCACCGCCAGGGCCACCGGGTCAATGAGTCCGGACAGGCCGTCGGCGGTGGGGGGGGTATCGCACTTGGCCAGTAGCAATACCCGGCAGCCCTGGGCCTGGTAGGGGGCCACCATGGGCTGGATCAGCCTGTATTCCTCCCCCAGGATGAACTCAGGGGCCCCGATCACATAGGAGCCGTGGCCCCGAAACACCACCGCTGACCACTTGTTGGCCGAGGTGAAGGGCACCGTGCGCTCCGCCTGCCAGACAGAGGGCCTGTCAAACCGCTCGGCCATGGCCCGGGCGGTGTCGTTGTCCGCGTCCATCACCTTGTAATAGGCGTTGAGAATCTCCTCCACCCTGGCGCTGGGGTACTCCTCCTCATCCAGGCAGACCACCTCCCGCACCGACATCTCCGGCTGGGTGATGGTACCCGTCTTGTCCACGCACAGAACGTCCACCCGGGCCAGGGTCTCGATGGCGCTCATCTCATGGACCAGGGTCTTGCGCTGTGCCAGACGCACCACCGACACCGCCAGAGCCACGCTGGTGAGCAGGTACAGCCCCTCCGGGATCATGCCGGTGAGGGCGGCCACCATGGAGGTGACGGAGGTGGCGAAGCTCTCTTCCTGGACAAAAAATTCATTGCAGAACAGGGCCACGCCGATGGGGATCAGGGCAAAGCCAATGACGCGGATCAGCCGGTCCAGAGACTTCATCATCTGGGACTTGCCCACCCCCTGATCGGCCTTGGCCTCCAGGGCCAGGCGGGAGGCGTAGCTCTCCGCCCCCACATGGTCCATCCGGGCCCGGCACTTGCCCGACACCACAAAGCTGCCCGAAAGCAGCTGGTCGCCGGGGTCTTTCGTGATGGGGTCGGCCTCGCCGGTGATGAGGGCCTCATTCACCGTCACCTGGCCGGACATGACCGGGCCGTCGGCGGGGATCTGGTCCCCCGCCCCCAACTCCACGATGTCCTCCCGCACCAGCTTGTGCAGGGGGACAGTGCCCAGTTGCCCGTCCCGCAACACCTTCACCCGGGACTCGGAGATCAGGTTCAGTTTTTCCAGCGTGGCCCGGGAGCGAAGCTGCTGGATGATGCCGATGAGAGAGTTGAAGGCGGCAATGACCAGAAAGAACATGTCCCGGAAGTTGCCCACGATGATCAACAGCACCGCCAGCACCACGAACACCAGGTTAAAGAAGGTCAGGGTATTCTCCCGGACAATCTGCTTGGTGGTCTTGGCGTTGGAGGCCACCATCTCATTGCCGTAGCCGTTGGCCAGCAGCTCGCTGGCCTGGGCGCAGCTCAGCCCCTGCTTGGGGTCGGGAAAAATCCGCTCGATCTTCCGCCGGGAGACGGTCTCCTCCGGCTGGGCAGGAGCCCGCCTCCCCCGCCGTTGGGGCCGCTCCGGCTGGCCGCGCTGATTGGGTTGCTGCTGATATTGTACCTGTCCCATGGCAGAACCGTCCTTTGATCCTGTGCTCACCGCTGGCCCTTACCCATTCAGGGCCTGATCCCACTGCTCAGGCCGGAAGCCCACCAGTACCACGCCGTCCCCGACGAGCAGGGGGCGCTTGACCAGCATCCCGTCGGAGGCCAGCAGCTCCAGCTGCTCCTGGCGGGTCATGCCGTCCAGCTTGTCCTTCAGGCCCATGGCCTGATAGAGCTGGCCGCTGGTGTTGAAGAAGCGGCGCAGAGGCAGGCCGCTCTCCTGGCTCCAGCCGTCCAACTCCTGGACGGTTGGGTTCTGTTCCCGGATGGGCCGGACTTCGTATGGGACCCCATGTTCGTCCAGCCAGTTTCGCGCCTTTTTGCAGGTGGAGCATTTCTCATAGCAGATGAATTGCAAGTTCCTCGCCCCCATCAGTCAGTTTTCTTCAGCATACCACAAACTCCCTCCGGCGTAAAGCGGTGGAATATGAACGTTTCTTTAAAATTAGGGAAAGTCCTCTGTGCTGCTTCCCGTCTCACGCCTTTTCCCCGGTTTCCCCGCGGCGGCAAAAACCGGGGGCACCTTGCCCCCGGTTTTCCCAATTATACCCGTTTCCAAACCACCGTCACGGTGAACTCCCCGTCCTTCAGGGCGGCGGACACCCGGTGGCCCATCTGCTCGATCAGGGCCTTGACGATGGCCATGCCCAGCCCGGTGTTCTGCCCCGACCGGGTGCGGTCGGCGGTATAAAACCGGTCAAAGACATAGAAGGCGTCCTCGGCGGTCATGGCCTTCGCCCCGTTGGAAAAGGCGGTGACCACGCCGCCATCCTCCTCCCAGGCCCGAATGGCCAGGTAATCGGAGCCGTGCTTGTAGGCGTTGGTAAGCAGGTTGGATAGCACCCGCACCACCGCCTTCCGATCCCCCCAGACCGGGGGCAGCTTCTCCTGGATGGAAACTTCCACCCGAATGCCCTCCCCCTCCAGCTGCTCGTAGGCCATGGCCAGCTGGTCGGCCAGCTCCCGGCCCAGGTCCACCGGTTCCCGTTCCAGCCGCCACTGGCCCCCCTCGATGCGGGACAGGTCGTAGAAAGAGGTGATGAGGGTCTGCAGCATGGCCGCCCGGCCCCGGATAACCGCCAGATACTCCCCCCGCTTGGCCGGGGTCAGGCTCTCGTCCTCCAGCAGTTGTAGGTAGCCCAGGATGGAGGTCAGGGGGGTGCGCAGGTCGTGGGACACGTCGGCGATCTGCCGGCGCAGATCTTGCTCCTTCCGGCGGTAGTCCGCCCCCTCCGCCTGGCGCAGCTCCAGCAGGTCGTTCACCGCCTCCAACAGCTCCTCAGCGGCGGCGTTGGGGCAGGGCGTGGTGAGGCGGGCGGTGGATTTGCCCTCTATCTGCTCCCTGATCTGCTCTTTGCCCCGGTGCAGCCCCCGCTCCAGGCTGAACAGATCGATGAGGAGAATGGCGCACAGGGCGGCCAGTATCACGATGATCGCGGTCTCCACAGGCGGGGCCGCCTCCTTTCGCCAAGATTTTCCCTCCGGGCCTTCTCAAATCTCTTTGCGCCGGAAGGCCAGCAGGCCGACGGCGGTGAACAGGGCAAACCACCCTGCCCCAACCATCCAGCACTGGACGCACAGATCCCAGGGGGCCGAGGTGTTGATCACCCGGCTGAGAAGCACCACCGGCATCAGGTCGTAAACCCGGTCCATCACCCAGCCCAGGGGCGTGCCGCCCCCCAGGCCGCCAAAGATAAGGTACACCGCCGGCAGGTTGAAGAGGATGCCCACCGCCGCCAGTGCCCCGACCAGGCCGCTGCGGCACGCAAAGTACATACAGCAGCACACCCCCTGCATCCCCAGCCACAGGGGGAGGGCGGAGGCCAGGGCCCGGCCCACATTCCGGAGGGCCTCCCGGTCAGCGGCGGGGTCGTGGGTCAGCAGCAGCCAGCACCCCGCCAGGTAGAACCCCAGAAAGATCAGGCACAGCAGCAGGGACAGCCCTGTCTGGGCCAGCAGCTTGCCCCAGTAGATCTTGGCCCGGCTCAGGCCGAAGGACACCTCGTTCTTCAACGTGCCGTTCTTATACTGCCCGGCGAACACCATGTCACAGGTGAGCAGGGATGCGCACAGGCCCAGGGCCAGCATCGCCACCAGATTGGTCCAGCCGGTGGCAAAGCTCATCTCTGTCCCGGCACCGTGGAGGAACACATAGCCCAGCAACAGCAGCACCTCCCCCGCCAGCACTATCCCTATGGTGACCCAGAGGTAGGACCGGCGCAGTACCTTATACCACTCCGCCCGGAGATAGTTGCGCATCACCGCCGCCTCCTTTCCCCTTCGCCGCGCCCGGGGCAGTCACTGAATTTCCCGCTTCCGGAAGCCCGAAATCCCAAGGGCGGTGAACACCGCCAGCCAGATGGCCCCCACGATCCACGCCTGGCCGCAGTAGGCCCAGTCCCCCGCAATGGTGTAGGCGGTGTCCACCATGACGGTGGGCATGTACCGGTGGAGGAACTGGAACACGGGGTAGGCGGGGGTGGCGATGAAGAGGGCGCCACACACCTCCAGCACCGGAGGAATCATCACAAAGACGCACACAGCAACGATGGAAGCCGCCAGCTCGCTGCGAATCAGGAACAGGCAGGCGTTGGTACAGGCCAGCACCCCGATCCACAGGGGCAGGGCGGTGGCCAGGCAGTAACCCACCACCTGCATGATATAGGCATCCCGCTCCGGGTCACGGTAGAGGGTCAGCCAGCACAGGGCCAGATAGAACCCCGTCATGACCACCAGGAACAGCAGAGAGAGGACCAGGGACGTGAGGAACTTCCCCAGGTAGATGCGGTGGCGGGGAATACCGAAGGCCACCTCGTTTTTTAGCGTGCTGCTTTTATACTGGCTGGCAAACACCATATCGCAGATGATCATGGCGGCGTAAAAGCCGATGGACAGCATGACACACAGCATGGCGGCCCCGCTGTAGAATGTCTCAAAGCCGCCATGGCCGTTGATGAATAGGTAGCCGGACACCAACAGGGCCTCTAGCGCCAGCACCACCACCAAGGTGATCCAGGTATACTTCCGGTGGAACACCTTATAAAACTCCGCGCGCATGTAATTCATCATGACCGGCCACCTCCAATCAGGTTCAAGAAGTAGGCCTCCAGGTCGGCGCTCTTCTGCTCCATGGCCAGGATGGCCACCCCGCCGGCAACCAGTGTCCCGGACACCTCCTGGGGCCGGTCCAAATGATCGTACAGCTCGATGACGCTGCCGGGCAGCACCTCGAAGTTGTCGGTGCCCAGCCCAGTCTGAAGGAGCATGGCCGCCCGGGGGGCGTCGTCCACGCTCAGGCGCAGGCAGGTGCGGCACTTATCATGGAGGGTCTGGGCGGAGATCTCCTCCAACAGGTTCCCCTGCTCCAGAAAGCCGTAGCAGGTGGCCACCGAGGACAGCTCAGTGAGGATGTGGCTGGAGATGAGGATGGTGGTCTGCCGCTCCTGATTGAGCCGGCGCAGCAGCGCACGGAACTCCGCCACCCCCTCCGGATCCAGGCCGTTGATTGGCTCGTCCAGGATGAGGAAGTCCGGGTGGTTCATCAGGGCCAGGGCCAGCCCCAGCCGCTGCTTCATGCCCAGGGAAAAGGTCTTGAACTTTTTCTTGCCCGTCTCCCGCAGGTCCACCTGCTCCAGCACCTCGTCCACCACCCCCTTGCCGGGGATGCCCCGCTGGAGGCGGTAGTACTCCAGGTTCTCCCGGGCGGTGAGGAAGGGGGCGAAGGAGGGCACCTCGATCATGGCTCCCGTCCTGCCCCGGGCGGGGAGCAGCTCCCGCCCCGTCTGTCCGAACAGCTCCACCGATCCCTGTGTGGGGGTGGACTGGCCGGTGACCAGCCGCATCAGGGTGGTCTTGCCCGCCCCGTTGCGGCCCACCAGGCCGTAAATATCTCCTTTGCGCACCGTGACGCTCACCTGATCCAGAGCCCTGCTGCGGCCATAGGCCCGGCTCAGGCCGTGGGTGGCCAGTACGATCTCGCTCATGTTGACTCCTGCCTTTCCTTTGAGGATGGCCCCAGTATAGGGAAAAAATCTCAAAGGCGATCAAAGAAAGTGTGAAGAAAGTCTTAAAGTTCCGCCATTTTAAAGCCGATGCCCCACACAGTCTTGATGTACTCCCCTCCGGAGCCGGCCTTGCCCAGCTTGGCACGCAGATTGCTCACGTGAACGTTCACCGTGTTGTCGTCCCCCATGAACGCTTCCCCCCACACCGACTCGTAGATCTGGGCCCGGGAAAAGGCCCGCTTGGGATGCTCCATGAGCAGGGCCAGGATGGCGAACTC
>CALXDP010000012.1 GCA_944387095.1 uncultured Oscillospiraceae bacterium | reverse complement strand
TGAGGACGGAAGCCGGGAACAGGAGGTAGAAATCTTCTACCGCTTTATCGGCAAAATTGATTAAATGACACCAATATTTTTAACTATGTGATACCGGGGCTTCGGTACCCGACCTGAACAAATTGACAGCCATGAGCGAGTTGTTCGGGGTGTCCCTGGATGAGCTGGTGAAAGGAAGCCCGGAGCCCCGGGAAAAAACCGGGGGACCGGCCTGGCAGCCAGCGCCTGCCTGCCAGGGGTCCTCGGCCCGGACGGTGACCGGCATCGTCCTGCTGGCGGTGGGCGGGCTGATCGCCCTGCTGCTGTGGCGGACTTTCCTTCCGCTGTTCCTGACCCCTTCCCTGCTGGCGGCGGGGGTAGTGTGCCTGGCGGTGCGGCGGCATACCCTGCTGTGGTGCCTGTGGGCGCTCTATCTTCCTGTGACATTGCTGCTGTGGTCAGGCGCTTTTATTGTGCTCCGATTCACTGGCCCGGGCAGCTTTTTGGCCTGGATCCACTTGGGGCTGTTGTTGGCGCTGGCGGCGGCCACGGCAGTGGTCCTGTACCGGGATGGGCGGAGGAAACGAGAGAATCGGTCGCAGCGGGAAGCTGCATGAAGCGCCGGCCCAAGCAGCGAAGCTTTTCCTGGCCGGATCACTATGACCTCTGCGGCCAGTAGGGGGACACCCTGGGTGCCGCTGGCCTGAGCCAACTCCACTATTTGTGTTGGCCGGCCCAGGCAGCCCGGCGCACTGGGCAGACCGGCCACAAGACAGGTGATGTAGCGCTCAAAAGTGCATAGAAAAGTCAGAGCGGTCTCCATTGGAGACCGCTCTGACTTTTTAACCATGCACTATGCTGGAACCTTGAGAGGGTTGACCGCCTGTGCGTACCCGTTAACAGTCATCAACGAATGTTTCTTACGCATTGGTTTCGCCTGTCGGCGGCTCCGTCTCTTTGTATTTCTTCATTTTCCGATAAACGACGCTTTTATGGATACCCATACGTTCAGCGGCCTTGGTCACGCTTCCCCCACAGATGCTAATCATGTGTTCGATATAGGCTTTTTCAAATTTGGAAAGAGCGTCGGAATAGGCTTCTCCCTCTGCGATGGAGAAGCCAGGTTCCGCAGCGGCGGTGGAAAGGAAGGATGTTTTGTGGGATAGAATTTGGATTGGCAAAATGGCATCTGTTTCAGATACGATGACCAGCCGCTCAATCAGGTTTCGCAACTCTCGAATATTGCCAGGCCAATGGTATCGCAAGAGTTCACTCTTGGCGGTATCCGTTAAGTAGCAGTTGCGTTGATACTTTTTGTTGTAAATATTTAGAAAATGTTGAGCCAAAGGAATGATGTCCTCTTGGCGCTCCCGCAAAGGCGGGAGGCGAATGGGAATAATTTGAAGACGATAAAACAGATCTTCACGGAACTCATTTTTTCGCACCATTTCTTTCAGGTCTCGGTTGGTCGCTGCAATGATGCGGACATTGATCTTTTTTGTCTGGTTGGAACCGACTGGCCGGATTTCACCGCTCTCGATCACACGCAATAGTTTGGGTTGCAGCGTAAGAGGCAATTCACCGATCTCATCCAGGAAAATAGTACCATTGTTGGCAAGCTCAAAGAGGCCGATCCGCCCGGTGGCTTTTGCGCCGGTAAAAGCCCCGGCCGCATACCCGAAGAATTCAGATTCCATAAGATCGTGAGGGACGGCGGAACAATTCACTGGAACGAAGGTGTTTTCCCGACGCCTGCTGCTTTCGTGAATCGCGGTTGCCAATACTTCTTTCCCTGTGCCGCTTTCGCCGGTGATGGTAATGGTACTGTCTGTCGGTGCGATCCGGTGGATGATTTTCAAAATTTTCTGCATCGCAGGACTTTCCGCTACGATATTGAAATTTTTCAGATGAAGTTGATTCAACAGTTGAAGAGAGCTGCGGTTGGCCTGCAGGTCCTGCTCAAGCTTGATGTATTCTTCACTGAACTTATTCACAACTGCCTGAGAACGGCCATCCGCGATCACAAATTTGACCTTACCCGCTTCGTCAAAAATCGGCCGCATCGTATATAAAACAGGATAGATAAAATGCGGGGCGGTGAGAATGAAAGATAAGGGCTTTCCGGTTTCTATCACAGAGGCGATGGCCTGGGCCATTTCCTCGTTGCTTTGCAGGATCTGTGCGCGTATCTCCGGCGTTCCATTGGAAAGCGTTTCACACTCTGTGACATGACTTTTCAGGACGCGGTTGCTGCATATGACGCGGCGGCCGTCAGAGTCGTACACAATAACGCTATCTGGAATGGAGCGGATGATTTCAATTAAATCGCTTCGCGTTAATCCATCTGGATTCCAATATTCTTTCATATTTGTAACGTCCATTTCGTTTTCCAAATCGGTGGTATAGAATAAAGGAGACATAAGCAGTATATCACGGAAACCATAATTTTGTATAGTGGAAACAGGTTCCAGGGTAATTTTGGATGGGAAGCGGCCTGCGCTGTCAACCAAGGTGATTCAGCTTATCAGCATGTACCAGATCGGAATGGTAACAGCGGAAAGAAGTACAGAAATTGCGCTGGTTCCGGCAGCCATCAAATGGTTCTCTGGGTCGGGATCGTACCGCAGCGCGTAAACAGACATCAGGGAGGCCACAGGGAGGGCGGCATAGATGACAAAAATTTGACACAGGATTTCATCAATGTTGAGCAGCAGGAGCAGGCGGGATATGCCAAAAAATAGGGCGGGCATTAAAACTGTCCGCAACAAAGGCAGTTTCAAGTATTCCAGCCGCAGCAGCCGTTTGAAGTCAAACTCGGCAATTACCATGCCGCATAGCAGCAGAGCCAGCGGGGAGGAAATGGAATTCAAGCTGTATACACAGTTGTTGATCGGACCTGGCAGCGTCCAGCCGGTAATCCAGAAGAGCAGGCCGAGTATGACAGCGAACATCTGAGGTGTGAAAAAGATAGACTTCAGCAATACTCCGATGGACTTTTTTTCATTTTTCATGCCAAGAGGAGTCATCAAACGCTCAGACAGAGCGTAATAAGCGATACGGATGGAGAATTGGAAAAAAGCGTAGTAAAAGGTACCCAATTCTCCAAACAGGGCTTCGATTACCGGAATGCCCATGAAGGAAAAATGGCAAAAGGTCAGGCCATAGCGAGTGATACGGCCGGAATTGCTTTTTTTGCTGATGAGATAGAAGCATTGACCCACCAACAGGGAAATAAAAAGGGCGATGGTTCCCAACGCAGCTGCGATCAAACAACTGGACAGGGAATCCATAGAAAACTCTGTGGCGTTGCTGATGGAATAAAAAATCAGACAGGGGATACAGAAATCCATGACAACAGCAGTTAGCTTGGTGGTAAAGTCTTTGTTTGTGACGCCGGATTTGCGGATAAAGATACCGATAATATTCATCAGGAGAAGTTCAATCGCCAGAGTTGCTGCTGCCATCTGAATGCACCTCGCTCAAATCATATGCTATGGTGATACCTGAAGATCGGATTGATTGGTATGTGGTAATATGCCGGTTAAGCTGCCGGAAAGCACAGTTGCCTGGGAGGCGTTGCGGAGGATGTATTCCCACTCTATTATCATGCGCTCTTCCTCGGGTGTGACGGACAGGACGGTTGCGGTCATGGTCAACCGGTCGCCTGGTTTTACAGGAGCAGTAAACTTTGTACAGGAGCGGACGAGCTGCCCATGTTCGCTCAGCCAGTAGCTAAACACCCTGGAGACTACCGTGGCACTGAGCATGCCGTGCGTGATGCAGCCGTCCATGCCGGAGGCCTTGGCGGCGGAATCATCCAGATGAATGGGGTTGAAGTCGCCGCTGGCGCCGGCCCACTGCGCGATCCAGGTACGGGTGATCTCGGGGAATTGAATAGGACCAATGGTATCACCAACGGCGACGGTGGAAGGATCACAGACATCCAATCCAGACAGCCAGCGGTCATCGGGGATGTGTGGGTACCAGGAGTTGAAGCGGTTGGGATCGGTACTTTTTAGCAAAGACTCCCGGTAGACGCAGGTGCTGTAACCCAGGCTGTAAGCATCACCCTGCTCGTCCAGAACGGCGTGCTCAAAGGTGACAAAAAGGGAATAGCCTTGACTTCCCTGTGTCTCTCTGGCGGAGAGGAGTGTGGATCGGAAGTAGACGGTGTCACCCGCCTTCATAGGCTTTAGATACTCAAACTTCTGAGCGCCGTGGATCCGGCCCTGAATGGGGAGAATTTCCCCCTCCACAGGGCATACCGGAGGGATGAAAAAGGTGCGGGCAAAATTAGGAGGTGCGATGATGGTGCCGTATGGGGTCGTTTTTGCATATTCCTCATCGTAATAAATTGGGTTTGTCTCCAAGGAGGCAATGGCAAATCTGCGAATGGCCCCTGCCTCTACCTTCTGGGGAACCAGTTCGCTACTGGTCCCGATGTACGGAGCAATCAGTTCCAAGTACATACAAAAAACACCTCACTTGCCTATGGGGGCGTGACTGCCCCCATAGGCATAAAATTGATGGAACGCGGGTAGAGGTCAACGCAGTAGGTCTCGGGAAATGATGGTGCGCTGGATCTGGTTGGTCCCCTCAAAAATTTGATAGATCTTGGCGTCGCGCATCAGCTTTTCCACAGGGTATTCCTTGCTGTACCCGTTGCCGCCAAAGATCTGAACGGCATCCGTGGTAACCTTCATAGCGGTGTCACTGGCAAAGCATTTGGCGATGGCGACCAGCCTCTTGTTGATCACGCCGGCGTCAGCGGCAAGACAGTTGCCCCAAACCAGACGGCGGGCCGCCTGAATCTGGATCTCCATGTCGGCCAGCATAAAGGCGATGGCCTGGTTTTCGCAAATCGGCTTGCCGAACACCTCCCGGACCTTGGAGTAGGCCAGGGCCTCATCCAACGCGGCCTGGGCAATCCCGACGGCGGAGGCGGCGGTGCAAGGACGGGAGTCATCCAGAATCTTCATGGCGATCTTAAAGCCCTCGCCCTCTTCACCCAGGCGGTACTTGGCAGACAGGCGCATGTCATCAAAAAAGAGAGAATTGGTGTGTACACAGCGAATTCCCATCTTATCCTCGTGCTCGCCCACTGTGAAGCCCGGGGTATCTTTGGGCAGGAGAAAGGCGGTGATACCTTTGGAGCCCTTATCTTTATCGGTGACGGCGAAGATGGTGATGACGTCGGCGCAGTCACCATTGGTGATAAAGGTTTTGCCGCCGTTAATGATGTAATCGTCGCCGTCTCGCCGGGCGGTTGTGGTCATGGCGGCGGCGTTGGAGCCGGCGGTACTCTCTGTCAGGCCAAAGGCCATGATTCCGCCGTTCAGGAACAGATCTGCCACCCACTGCTTCTGCCACTCATTTCCCGCGATCTGGACAGGGGCAAAGCCAAAGCCCGTAACACGGGAGGCAAAACCAGCATCCCCTTTGGACAGTTCCTCGCGGATGATGGCGTTTGTCAAATGATCAAGGCCGAGGCCGCCGTATTCTTCAGGCAGTGTCATCAGATGCAGGCCCATGTCCATAGCCTGCTTCACCTGCTCTTCCGGGACGATGGCGTCGCGTTCAGCTACCCGGCAGACGGGCTTGACCACGTTTTGCGCAAAATCTTGGACAAGATTCCTCAGATCCAATTGGTCTTGTGTCAACATAAAGTCGTAATCGTTGATCATAGTGGGCATTCCTCCTATTCATAATAGTTTCGGTTTCATGTTACCAGTCGTGCTTGACGCCCAGAACAAAGGTCTCATAGCGTTTCTGAGAATACGCTTTCTGATATTGTTCAGCGCCCTCGGGATCGTGGAGAAGCAGGTCATAACGGTGTCTGGCATCGTCGCCCACCACAATGATACCTTCCTTCCGGGCGACGCCTTCCAGCGTCTCGATTGCGGCCTGCTCTGGTGAAATAGCATGGGCTGGGGTTTTCTGGCCGCCTTTGTGGAAAATTTCGCTGGCCACTGCCCCGGGGCAGACGACGGACACAGCGATGCCCCGGGGAAGCATCTCATGGCGCAGGGTTTCGCTCAAGCCTACTACGCCGTATTTTGCGGTGCAGTAGAGGGTCTGGTAGGGCAGGGGGAACAGGCCGCCGATGGAGGAGGTGTTGACGATATGGCCGCTGCCCTGCGCCAACATGATGGGTAAAATGGCGTGGACAGCATAGATAACACCCCAAAGATCGGTGTCAATCACCCGCTTCCATGCTTTGAGCGAGGCGTGTTCCGTCAGCCCGCCGGAGCCAATCCCGGCATTGTTAAACAGGAAATCGATCCTGCCCTCCCGGCCGAACACATTATCGATCAGCTGACGGACGGACTCGTTGTCAGAAACGTCTGCCGCATGGATTCTCGCCCTGTCTCCATAAACGCCAAGTGCCTCCTGCGCTTCGGCTAATTTTGCTTTTGTGCGTGCCACCATGTAAACGGTGGCGCCCATCTCCAAGAGCGCCTTGCTGAGGGCAAAGCCAATGCCGGTGGAAGCGCCTGTGACAATACAGACCCGATTCTCGTAGTATTCTTTCTTCATTACGGCTCCCTCCTGATTCATCTGCACGGTATAATACGCTTAAAGCAGAAGCGTGTGGGACAGTTGATCGGCCACGGAGAAATCAAATTCGGTGGCATTTCGCACGTCCTGGACAGAAAGCTCCGGATGGATTTTTTCCAGGATGGGGGTGCCGTCCACAAAATGGAACAGGCCAAATTCTGTCACGACATAGTCCGCTTCGTGATAGGCGGTGATGGGTAAGGAACATTGGTGCACCAGTTTCGGCTTTCCCGCATTGCAATGGGTCATGGCGATGATGACGGTCTGCGCGCCCGCAACCAGATCCATGGCCCCGCCTACGCCGAGAAGTGTGCTGCCCGGGATAATCCAGTTTGCAATATTGGCCTGTTGGTCGACCTGAAATGCACCCAACACCGCTGCGTGGATATGCCTGCCGCGGATCATGCCGAAGGACTCGCTGGCGTCGGTGTAGCTACAACCTATGGTCTCCGTCACAGGCTGCCGTCCGGCATTGACCAAATCCGGGTGGACCTGATCGCCATAGGCAAGCGGGCCAACCCCCACCATGCCGTTTTCTGTATGGATATAAATATTGTCGCGATGGAGGTAATTGACAGCAAGAAGAGGGATTCCAACCCCCAGGTTGACCACAAATGAGTGGTCTGAGCAGAGCTCATCCAACAGGGCGGCGGCATTTTTTGCAATGAGGGCCTGCAATTGGTCTTTTGGTAATTTAATCATGGCGGCATCCTCCCGCAAGGACCAGTGCGTCCACATAGATGTGAGAGGTGATAATCTCATCAGGAGAGAGGGCGCCGGGTTCTACAATTTCATCTACGACAGCGATGGTAAAGTCAGCCGCCATGGCCATCGCGGGGTTGAAGTTTCTGGCGGTTTTGCTGTATACCAGATTGCCCAGAGCGTCAGAGGCCTTGGCGCGGATCAGGGATACATCGGCATGCAGAGCGTCCACCAAAATATGAGGCCGCCCATCAAAGACGCGGACTTCTTTCCCAACGGCCAGGTCGGTACCGGCCCCAACTGGGACATAAAAAGCGGGAATTCCCATGCCGCCGGCCCGGAGCGCTTCCGCCAGATTCCCCATGGGCATTAAGACCACCTCGATCTGCCCGGAATTGCGGGCCATAGCCACCTCGCGGTTGGCGTTATAGAAGGACCCAATCATTTTTTTGATCTGTCCGCTGCGCAGAAGGGCGCCCAAGCCGATGCCGGGGGAATCGCCTCCTACCGAAATGATGGTAAGCTCCCGTTGGCCGGTCTCGATCAATGCGTCCACCAGCTCAAAGGGACAGCCCCGCAGACCAAAACCACCCACCATGACTTTGTCGCCGTTCCGAATATGGGAAACGGCTTCTGACGCGCGCATGACCTTGCTGCGTGCCATGGGCATATCACATCCTTTTCTCTGGAATTTGCTGAAGACAGCGCCGCTGCGGGGAAATCGCTTTCTCCGATCACCCGTCTGCGTTTTCGTGTTCAGCGCCGGAGGTTTTCCAAAATAGCAGTGGTGCCGTGGCCGCCGCCGCAGCAAGAGGAGACAAGGCCATATCTTCCCCCTGTCTTTTCCAGCTGCTTCATCGCAAACCATGTAATACGGGCCCCGGACGCGCCGTTGGGATGCCCGATTGCGATGGCGCCGCCATTGGGATTCCATTTTTCCTGATCGATTTTAAGCCCGCTTTGTGTCTCCATCTCTTTTATGACAGATAGATTTTGCGCGGCAAACGCCTCGTTACACTCAAACACATTAAGATCGCTTACTTTCAGGCCGGCATTTTTAAGGGCCTCGAGATTGGAGTAAGCGGGGCCGATGCCCATAATGTCTTCCCTGCAACCGTGGTGAGAGCAGCCAACCCAACGAACATAAGGGGTATAGCCAAGCTCTTGCGCTTTCTCCGCGGTCATAACCAGCAAAAAGGCGGCGCCATCATTGCGGCCAGAGGCGTTCCCGGCGGTGGTAACGCCGCCAGGATTGACAGGCGCGAGTTTGGACAATCCTTCCATTGTGGTGTCAGGCCGGGGCTGTTCATCCCTGTCCACAATCACCTGTGGCGTCTTGCGGGTGGCGGGAATGGTGTAGGGGATGATTTCAGGGCCAATCAAGCCGGTGCGATACGCTTTGTCAAGGCGCTCTTGACTGCGGACGGCGAAAGCGTCCGCCTCTTCCCGGGAGATCCCCCAAATGGAGGCCATTTTGTCGCTGACGGAAATCATGTCGATATCCTTTTCGGGGAAGGGAGAAATGTGCCGCTGAAGCGGAGCGGGGGCGATTCCTTTGTAGGGCTCATTGCTTGTGGACATGGCGGCCGGGGTGGTGCTGTATGACTCAAATCCGCCAACCAGAGCAATGTCAGACATCCCCATTTTAATTTTCCACGCGGCATGGTTCAAACTGGTGATGGCAGAGCCGCACTGCATTTCCACAAAAGTACCGGAGCATTCCAGGGGAAGATTTGATTTTAAAACAATGTAACGTGCCATCGCGCGGGATTGGGCGTCAGAAAGGGCGCATCCGGCCAGAAGGCTGTCAACCATGCCCCGCTCTAAAATGTTTGTTTTTTCCAACAGACCATCCACGACAAACGCGGCGATGTCAGTACCAGCCAGCTTGCGAAGACCGCCCCCCATTCTGCCAAACGCAGATCTGGCGCCATCAACAATAACTACCTCACGAGATTTCATATCAACACCCTCCATTACCGTCGCAGATTTTCGATGACTGTGGTGGTACCATGGCCGCCGCCGCAGCAGGAGCTGAACAGGCCGTATTTACCGCCGGTTTTTTCCAGCTGCTTCATGGCGAACCAGCCGATGCGGGCGCCAGAGGCTCCATTGGGATGGCCGATGGCAATGGCGCCGCCGTTGGGATTCCACTTATCCCTGTCAATCGGTTGGCCGCTTTGCTGTTCCATCTCCTGAATGACAGACAGATTTTGCGCGGCAAACGCCTCATTACATTCAAACACGTCCAGATCTTTGATCTGCAAACCGGCCATTTTCAAAGCCTTCAGGTTTGAGTAGGCAGGGCCAATACCCATCAGGCTAGGCTGGACGCCGATGTCGGCGCCGGATACCCAGCGGGCGTACGGAGTATAGCCCAACTCACGAGCTTTGTCCGCAGACATCATGAGGAGGAAAGCGGCCCCGTCATTGCGCCCTGAGGCATTGCCGGCGGTGGTCACGCCGCCTGGAACAACAGGCGCCAGGTTCGCGAGACCTTCCAGAGTGGTGTTTGGCTTGGGGAATTCATCTTTATCGCAGATCACCTGAGGAGTTTTCCGGGTAGCGGGGATCACGTAGGGGATGATCTCCTCGCCGGTGATTCCATTTCTGTAAGCATCAGCTAAACGCATCTGGCTGGTATAGGCAAATTCATCACACTGTTCGCGGGTAATGCCCCAACGAGCGGCCATTTTGTCGCTGACATGGATCATGTCGATATTTTCCTCATCGGTGGGAGCCAGCCGCATGGTCAGAGGAGTGGGCGGAATCAGCTTATAAGGTTCATTGCTCATGGAATAGTAGGCAACGAGCGTGCTGTACGACTCCGCCCCGCCGACAATCAGCACGTCGGCATATCCCAGAGCAATTTGGCCGGCGGCGTGGTTGATTGCCGTAATCGCAGAACCGCACTGCATTTCCACATAATGCGACTCGACCTCTACCGGAAGGCCGGCAAGCAAAGTGGCGTAGCGGGCCATCAGATTTGTTTTAGAATCACGAAGGGCGTTCCCCATGTATACGCCATCCAGACCGCCTTTTTCCAGAATACCGGTTTTTTCTACTAACCCGCGAATGGCATGGGCGGCTAATTCGGTAGAGGACAGGTGCTTCAATAGCCCGCCCATTTTCCCAAATTCCGTCCTGGCGGCGTCAACAAATACAACTTCTCTCATGAAATTTCTCCTTTCCAATACAGGCGTGTTCTCTTGGTTGAGGGGGATAAATGTGAAAGTGCGCACAGCTTGCCAAAATGTTATGCAATATTTATGCCAATGTTGGAGCGGGAGAAAACTGGGAGATTCGATCTGGAATGTTGCAGGGGATTGTGACCGGGATAAAACACTTCGTAAAGCGGAGCTGATGAGGCCGAGGTCACTTACAGGCAGATTCGTACCAACAGAGAAACCCAGAATGTCTTAAAATGACGAAAGCCGTCGCAAATTGGCGACGGCTTTCGTGCATAAAAAACAAAAATATGTTGCAGAGAGATCACCAAGGGCGCGCAATCCTAAGGAAAATAAACAAAATCGAAGTTGGCACAGCCTTTGCATATATGAAAAGCGACAACCGAGACGAATGGCGTTTGCTTCGCAAATGAGCGTGAGATGAGAAGCCGGGCAAGTTTATCAGGCGCTGCCGGACAATCTGAGATCTGAAGGCGGCTTTTCCCGGAGCGGGATGCAGGCGCTGCCGCTGAGTTTTCAAAAGAGTTAGGATTTTGAGAAAGGAGACTATGTGGCTGCGGACGCTGTTTTCGAATGAGCAGTGCAGCGGCGTGGCCGACAATGGTGATTCACATGAACATTTTAGTATGCGTGAAGCAGGTCCCTGACACCGCGGAGATCAAGATAGACCCGGTGAAAAATACGCTGATCAGAGATGGCGTACCCAGCATTGTCAATCCGTTTGACGCCTATGCCCTGGAAGCTGCGGCCCGTATAAAAGACGCCAATCCAGATACGAAAATTGTGGTGGTATCCATGGGATTACCGCAGGCAATGGCGGCGCTGAAGGAGTGCTTGGCCATCGCGGCGGATCAAGCATATCTGATTTCTGATAGACCATTCGGAGGATCCGACACCCTGGCCACCAGCTACATCATAAGCCAGGCAGTCAGGAAGATTGAGACGGTGGAAGGAAAGTTTGACGCTATTTTTTGCGGGAAGCAGGCCATTGACGGTGACACTGCGCAGGTAGGGCCAGAAATTGCTGAGCATCTGGGCTATCCGCAGGTGACATACGGGCTTGTGGCCGAAGTGGCGGGAGACACCCTGAGCGTACAAAAGGAAACGGAGGAAGGCAGTGAAGTGATTGGGGTGAAGATGCCCTGTGTGGTTACCTTCACTAAGCCCGCGTGGGATCCGCGGTATCCCAACATCAAGCGCAAATTGGCCGCAAACCGCGCAGAAATCCCTGTAATCACCGCTGCGGATCTGCCGGATATTGATCTGAGCCGCGCCGGCCTGTCCGGTTCGCCGACTAAGGTGAAAAAGACCTTTGTTCCCAGCAGGAAAATCGGCGGTGTGAAGATTCAGGAAGAGGGCGCGGAAGCCTCCGCTCAAAAGCTGTACAGCCTGCTCAGAGAAGCGGGAATTGTATGAGGGGTGTAACCATGCAGACAAAGACAAAGGATTTTTGGGTTTTCATTGAGACCAATGAGGATGGCTCTGCAAAAAATGTCGGGCTTGAGCTGTTGACGCCTGGGAAGAAACTGGCAGAAAAGCAAGGCGGGAAGCTGGTGGCCGTTGTCATTGGAAACGGTGTGGACAAAGCGGTAGAGGCGGCCAATGCCCATGGGGCCGAGGAAATTATCATTGTGGATAGGCCTGAATACCGCCGCTATTCCACGGATGCTTATACCATCGCACTGTGTACGCTGGTGGAGAAATACGGCCCCACCAGCATGATGATTGGCGCCACCAGTAACGGGCGGGATTTAGGCCCCCGAGTCAGCTGCCGCCTGAATACCGGGTTGACGGCGGACTGTACGGCGCTGGACATCGATGAGGAGAGCGGCAACGTGGCCTGGACACGACCTGCTTTTGGCGGCAATTTGATGGCGACCATCATGTGTCCGGACCATCGTCCGCAAATGGGGACCGTCAGACCGGGGGTATTCAAAAAAAGCGATCCTACAACTGGTGTGGCAAAGCTGATCCGGGAAGATATTCCCGTTTCCCAGGAGCAAATCCGCACGCAGGTACTGGAAGTCATTCGGGAAGTGGGTCAGGAGAATGTAGATTTAGAGGGCGCCGAGATTATCGTGTCCGGCGGGCGCGGGGTTGGCGGGCCAGAAGGCTTTGCGCTGCTGCAAATGCTGGCCGAAGAGCTGGGAGCGACCGTAGGAGCTTCCCGTGCGGCGGTGGATTCCGGCTGGATCACCCATGCACACCAAGTGGGGCAGACAGGAAAGACTGTGGGGCCCAAGCTGTATATTGCGTGTGGAATTTCCGGTGCAGTCCAGCATGTGGCCGGGATGAGTGGATCCGACGTTGTTGTGGCAATCAACAAGGATCCTGACGCGCCGATTTTTCAGATTGCGGACTATGGTGTGGTGGGAGATCTGTTTGAGGTGCTGCCCGTGCTGATCAACGAGGTAAAAAAGGCAAAAAAATAATTTTGTAGAGGGATTTGCTGTGGAAAACTTGCTTTATGTACGGTATGAAGTCAAAGAATCTGTTGCCGTGATTACAGTTGACCGCCAGGAAGTGCGCAATGCCATGAGCGCGGAATGTTGGCAAGAGGTCAATCTCTGCCTGGACGAGGTGGAGCGCAACCCAGACCTGCGGGTTCTGATTTTCACTGGCGCTGGGGAAAAGGCGTTTATTTCCGGCGCAGATATCCAGACGTTAAGGACCCGCACGCCAATGTATCAGCTGCATTACCCCATTTCGCTTTGGACGCTGCAGCGGCTAGAAAATCTATCCATTCCGGTCATTGCCGCCGTGAATGGAACGGCGTTTGGCGGTGGCTTTGAGGCCGCGCTCGCCTGTGACGTCCGTATCGCCTCCTCAACAGCTAAATTCGGCCTTCCTGAGGTGAATTTGGGAATTCTGCCTGGCGCGGGAGGAACTCAACGGCTGTCCCGCATTGTGGGGGTGGGGCGCGCCAAGGAAATCATTTTGGCCGGGCGAATCCTCAGCGCAGAAGAGGCGTACCAGGCGGGCCTGGTCATGAAAGTGACTGAGCCGGACCAGCTGATGAAGACCGCCTTTGAGGTAGCTTGTGCCATGAAGAAAAAAGCCCCGGTTTCCCTCGATATTGCCAAGAAAGTGATCAATATTTCGCTGGATACAGACCGGACATCAGGGATATTGGCGGAGCAACTGGGATTTATGGCACTGCTGGGCACTGAGGATAAGATGGAGGGAACCACTGCGTTCTTGGAAAAGCGGCCCGCGGATTTTTCTGGGAAATAATTTGGTTTAAGGGGCAAACAACATGTATAAAGACATCACAACAGAACAGCTTGAGCAGGCCGTATCAAACCTGCTTGCACATATCGAAAACCCTACGCCGGAGCTGCCTGGGCTTGTGTTTAAACCCAGCATTGAGTTCTGCGATGGGCCGACTCATACGGTCGGCTTACGCTATCACACCTATCCCTGGATGGCAAATTACAGCGGAGTTGTTCACGGCGGTATGGTGGCCACTTTGCTGGATAATACGATGGGCATTACCTGCCGCAGCATTTATGGCGCGCGCAAAGATGTTGTAACACCCACGGTTTCTTTGGCCATCAATTATGCCCGGCCAATTCCTTTGAATGCCGACATAATAGTCCGGGTTTGGGCGGTGACGACGGGGGCCACAAGCACACAGATGACGGCGGACATTTTTCTCCCGGAAAAACCCCATTCCGCTTTGGCCACTGCAGTAGGCATATTCTACACCGTCCATGCAGCCAAAGCAAAGCTAAGTGACATGATATGACCGGACGGGATGTATAGAGCATAAGGACGGGTGGAGAAAATCTGCAAGGGTGGGGAAGGAATTGCGTGGTGGACATGCATCAATACCCGGGGTATGCGTGTGCCGACGGACCTGCTGACGCAGTCCTGATGCCGGTAAATCATGGCAGAATGGTTTGAATCGTGTTGGATAGCCGCAAGAGATTATGGGTCGTTCAATCAATGGGCGCTTTAGGATCATCAAGCAGAAGTGATATTTCTATTCAGGCAATCCGGGTGAATACCCAATTGTAAATACATTATTTTTAAGGAGGATCCCCATGAAAAAACTAATCGCAACTATCCTTGCAATCGTGATGTGCCTGTCCCTGGTTGCTTGCGGCGGACCCAGCGGTGAGCAATCCCAAGAGCCCAACCAGTCTAGCGGTCAGGAAGGCGGGGAAACGATCAAGATTGGTGTGCTGTACCCGCTATCCGGCAGTACAGCGACAGCCGGCAACTCGGCGCTGTGGGCCGTGGAATGGATTACCGATTATATCAATAATGAACTCGGGGGGATCCAATCCATGGATGGTGCGAAGATCGAGTTGGTGGTTGGCGACTCCAAGGGGGACAGCCAGGTCGGCTTGACTGAGTTTGAGCGCATGGTCAACGTGGAGAATGTCAGCGTCATGTTTGGCTTCTACAACACGGCCGTGACCAACACTCTGTCTCAGTACTGTATCGCCAATCAGGTGCCCGCCATCGCTACGAATGCGGTGGGCGACGAGGCCTTCTCCCAACCCAATGACTATGTCTTCCACGCCAATGGGTGCAACGCCACCAACACGCTGTTCTCCAACCAGCGGACGGAATGGATGCGGGAAGTGATCCAGCCCATGAAGAAGTTTGCTTATGTATACGACTCCGCGGACTATGGGCGTGAGAGCTATGAGACGGCATTGGCCAATATGGAGGAAAACGGATATGAGGAGATCGTAGGCATTCCCATTGAGGCCGGTTCCGCCGATTTTTCCAGCCAGATCCTGCAGCTGAAAAACGATCCCGAGATCGAGTGGGTGCAGCCGTCCATGAACATGAGCGACGCCATCCTGTTCGTGCGCCAGATGAAGGAATATGACGTGGCGCTCCCCATCTTTGGCAATGGCGGCGGCTTCCTGCAGGCCGACTTCATCGAGCAGGCCGGCGACGCGGCGGACTATGTGTTCTCCACCTCGATGTGGTTCCCCTCCATGTGGGAGACCGCCTGGGACACGGATTTTGCCCAAACGGTCATGGACGCCTACTATGAGGAATTTGGCTATGACTTTGATGAGTCCGCGTCCTGTGCCTGGCTGGGCTTCTGGTGCGTCTGGGATGCCCTGGAGCGGGCAGGCAGCGCCGACCGGGAAGCCATTGCCCAGGCGATGGCGGAGACGGACATCTCCGGCGAGCACTATGCCACCCTCCTCTCCGGGAGCAAGACCGTCAAGTTCGAGGACCGCGAAGGCGCCGCCGGTGTGATGGTGTACAATCAGAACTTTGACACCCCGGTGCCCTGGGCTTGCATCCGTGACGGTGAGTACCGTGTGGTTTGGCCGGAGGAGCTGGCCAGCCAGGAGTATGAGTTTACCTGGCCCATCCCCAGCTGGGATGAACGCTGAATCTTTCCAAATGTCATTCACTGTAATTTCACGATAGTTTAGGCAAAAGGGCATTCTGTGTTGTGAGTACTGGGATGAAGGGACATGGAATGCCCTTTTGCGTTTCTTTACCAAACCCATATGCTTGAACAGAGGTGAATTGATTATGGCGATATTTTTTCAGGCCTTAATAGACGGACTGTTGACAGGGGGTATTTATGCCTGTGTTGCAGTTGGCCTCAGCCTGTCTTTTGGCGTAATGAGATTGTTCAACTGGGCGCAGGGAGATCTGCTGATGATGGCGCTGTACATGGCCATTTTCTTGATTCAGGGAACCGGAATCCATCCGCTGGTGAGCATTCTTGTCGTTGGACCGGTCATGTTCGTCATCGGCTTTTTCGTGCAAAAATTTCTGCTGAACCCCCTGGTGATCCGCGCGAAAGAGCGCGAGCCTTTGAGCGTGCTGCTCACAACTGCAGGTATGTCCTTTGTGCTGTCCAATCTGGCCACGTTCCTGTTCACGTCCAATTCCCAGTCTGTGACAACCCCCCTGACTGGGAGAAGCATCAATATTGCCTCGATGTTTATCTCCACGCCGAAGCTGATCGCGTTTGTGGTGGCGCTGGGACTGACCTTTGGAATTCAGCTGTTTTTGCAGAAAGCTGAATGGGGGCGGGCGCTGCGGGCCACTTCCCAGGACAGAGAGGTCGCCCAGTTGATGGGCATGAACAATAAATTGCTGTACTGCCTGGCGCAGGCGATCGGATTTGCATGCCTTGGTGTAGCTGGTGGACTGATGTCCCCAATCTATGCAGTAAGTCCGTCTACCGGGGCCACCTTTGGATTCAAAACGCTGACCATCGTGGTGCTGGGCGGAAAGGGATCCGTTCCCGGGGCCTTGCTCGGCGGCATCATTGTCGGCCTGGTGGAGAGCTTTGGCGGGTTCCTATTCTCTTCCTTGTATGCACAGATCATTGTATTTGCTATTTTCGCCCTGGTGCTGTTCCTAAAGCCGAATGGGTTGCTGTCCAAGGATAGGGGGTAATAGCATGAGTAAAACATTATTGAAAGACAAGATTGCGCCAAAGCATATTCTCGTTCTTGCGCTGTTGGTATTGGCCTTTCTGTTTCCGCAGATCGTCACCCAGCCTTATTTTATCCAAATTGCCATTACCGTGCTGATTTACTGCTACTGGTCCAGCGCCTGGAACATCATTGGCGGTTACGCCGGCCAATTTGCGCTGGGAAATGGCGTATACATCGGCATCGGAGCCTATGTTGCGGTGCTGTTTCACCAAGAGGGCTTTGGATCCCCGTGGATTGGCATGGTGCTGGGCGGGGTAATTTCCGTGATGTTTGCCTTCATCATCTCCAAACCATGCTTCAAGCTTCGGGGGACTTATTTTTCTCTGGCCACTGTTGCCTTCCTGCACATTGTGCGCTATATCATCCTGGGCTTCAACAGTATCTTCGGCATGGAGACCAACGGAGGCATGGGGATCATGATTCCCTATACTGGCCGGTGGCAGGATATGCAATTTGGCAAAGAAGGATTCTACTACGTCATTTTGGTTATGCTGGTTCTGATTTTGGTTGTTTCCAACGTAATCCGTACCAGTAAAATGGGATACTATTTATCGGCGATCAAAACCAATCAAGGGGCGGCCTCTACGATTGGCATAAACGTTCCAAAATATAAAATGATGGCGCAGTGCATCTCTGCATTTTGCCTGGCATTGGGCGGTGCCGTCTACGTCCATTTTCTGCTGAATGTTTCCCCCTACGATGTTTTTGGGTATGATCTGTCCCTGGAAATCATGATCTACTGCGTGATTGGTGGTTCCGGGACCTTGTGGGGGCCTGTTTTCGGCGCGCTTGTTCTCGGGATTATCAATGAAACGCTTCGGGTTCAACTGGGGTCGGATATTGCGCCCCTGGCATCTGCGTTCTATGGCGTGGCCCTGATTTTGATTGTTCGCTTTGCCCCTGGAGGCCTGTATCAGCTTGGCCAGATGCTGATCAACAAGATCAAGGGGAGTCTCGGGAAGAAAAAATCTGAGACGAAGGAGGTAAGTGTGCAATGAGCGAAGAGCGCATCATTGTGGTAGACCATTTGACCAAGCGATTTGGTGGGCTGAAAGCCGTGGATGACGTATCCATTCATCTCAACCGGGGGGAAACTCTGGGCTTGATCGGGGCCAATGGCGCGGGCAAAACCACACTGTTCAATATGATCTCTGGCGTGTTGAAGCCGACCAGCGGTACGATTACATTTGATGGCGTTGAGATTCAAAAGAAAAAAGCCCACGAGATTTGCAAAATGGGGATTGGCCGTACCTACCAGATCGTACAGCCGTTTACCACCCTGACACTGCTGGAAAACGTACTGGCCGGCGCCTTGATGCGCCATCCAAGAGTGGCTGATGCCCGCGAGGTTGCGGAAGGCATCATCGATATGTTGGGGATCAGCCATCTGAAGAATACAAAAGGAGCTTCTTTGACGTTGATTCAGCTCAAACGCATGGAAATTGCCCGCGCGCTGGCCACAGAGCCAAAGGTTCTGCTGCTGGACGAGGTGATGGCCGGCCTGAATCCGGGGGAGCGGGTGGAACTGCTGGAGACCATGCAAAAGATTAAGGAAACGGGGATTTCCATCATTATCATTGAACATATCATGAAAGTAATTATGACACTGGCTGACCGCGCCTATGTCCTGAATCAGGGGTGTTTGATTGCCGAGGATACGCCGCAGAAAGTAATGGAACACCCTGAGGTGATAAAATCTTACATAGGGGAGAGACATTATGCTTCTTAACGTTGATAATATCTATGTAAGTTACGGCGATTTTCAGGCCTTGCATGGCATTTCCTTTCATGTGAATGAAGGCGAGATTGTTGCGCTGCTGGGCAGCAATGGTGCCGGTAAGACAACTACGCTGAAAACGGTTTCCGGGCAATTGATCCAAAGCAAAGGCAGCATATCCTTTAACGGGGAAGACATCTCTCAGATGCCCATCTATGATCGGGTAAAGAGGGGTGTGATTCAGGTCCCGGAAGGCCGCAGACTGTTCCCGTATCTTACGATTGAAGAAAACCTCATCGCAGGCTCCTTCCTCAAGAATAATCGTATGAAACGCAAGGAAAATATGGAGCGCTGCTATGCGATGTTTCCCAAATTGGCTGAACGCCGGAAACAGCAGGCGGGAACCCTGTCCGGCGGTGAGCAGCAGATGGTTGCCATTGCCAGAGGGCTGATGTCCAATCCCAAGCTGCTGATGTTGGACGAGCCATCGTTGGGTTTGGCGCCCATTATAGTTGAAGGTATTTTTGAAACGATCCAAAATATTAGCCGGCAGGGCGTCACGATTTTGCTGGTTGAGCAAAATGTGTCCTTCTCGTTGGAAGTGGCAAGCCGAATCTATGTGATTGAGTCTGGCGAAAATGCCATGAGCGGAACCGGCGAGGAAATGAGAAACAACGCCGACTTGCAAAAAACTTATCTTGGCATTTAAGAGCCGATGGGAGAATGGCCATGGGGAATTATTCAAACAAAAAAGTCGCGCTGGTAGGCTCAGGGCTGATTGGCTCGGGGTGGGCCATCCAGTTTTTGTATCACGGGATAGAGCACATCTGCCTGTATGATCCTTCGCCTCAGGCGCTGCAGCGGGCCAAGGAGCGCATTGCGGAAGGCCTTCAGTGGTTGAAGGATAACGGCGTTTTCGGGGAAGCCCAACTTGAGCTTTATCTGTCGATTCCCACTTATACCACGAAATTGGAGGAGGCTGTGGGTGACGCAGATTTCATCTTGGAAAACGGGCCGGAAAATCTCGCCATCAAGCAAAGCATTCTGGCGAGCATCGAGGCGGTTTGCCCAGATGAAGCGATCATCACATCCAGCACGTCCGCCATTATGATTCGGGAAATTGCGCAGCATGCGAAACGACCGCAGAGGGTGATTGGCGCGCATCCATATTTGCCGGTTTATTTATTGCCTTTGGTGGAAATCGTGATTGACGAAAAGGTAGAGCAGAACTATCTGGATGTCCTCAAGGACTTTTTGGTCAGCGTGGGAAAGAAGCCGGTGGTGCTCAAAAAAGAGTGCCCTGGTTATATTGGCACCCGCTTGATGAACACAATTTGCCGGGAATCGATCAGCATGCTGATGAACGGTGTGTGCAGTGTAGAAGACCTGGATACCGCTTTTACCTTCGGGCCTGGCCTGCGCTATGCCCTGCTTGGCCCATTCATGGTTTACCAACTGACCGGCGGAGACCTGGGAATACGCGGCCTGTTCGGTGGACACATGTATGGAAGGGGCCCAAATGATACCCAGGAACAGAAGCAGACAGTAATGCAGACATTATGCAACTGGACCGAATATCCACCGGAAGCACGCGCCTATATGAATGGGGAACTGCCTGAGGAAGTGGACCGGCTGATGCAAGAAGGCGGTTACACAAACCGGGATTTGATGGAATTTCGCGACAAAGGACTGCTGGAGCTGTTGAAATATCACAAGCTGACTTAGAAGCAGAGAATAGGTGATGATATGAAAAAACTGATTATTTCTGCGGCGATTACAGGGTCTGCAGGTTCCAAAGCTTTGTCTGAACACATTCCGATTACGCCTGAAGAAATCGGAGCGGAAGCGGTTGCGGTGGCGAAAGCGGGCGCCTCCATGGTTCACATTCATGTCCATGACAAGGATGGCAAGCCCACCATGGATACAAATTATTTTGTAGAGGCGTTTGAGGCTGTCAAAGAGTCCGTGGAGGCGGCCGGGGTGGACATCATTGTAAACCTGACCACATCTGGAGGGTCCTATGACACGCAGCTGCGCCTGGCGCACCTGAAAGCGCTGCGCCCTGAAGTGTGTTCCTATGACTCCGGTTCTTTTAACTGGGGACTAGGCGGTATCTTTGAGAATAGCCCAGACTTTTTGGAGCGGTGCGGAAGGCTGACCCAAGAATTAGACATCAAGCCTGAGATCGAGGTGTTTGATTACGGTATGCTGGGCAATACGCTGGCCTACATCAAAAAAGGTGTACTAAAAACGCCCTGCCACATTCAATTTGTCTTAGGTGTTTTGGGCGCCATGGACGGAACGGTAGAGAACTTGCAGTACCTGCACAGCAAACTGCCGGAAGGCTGTACCTGGAGCGTAACCGGAATCGGCAAGGCACACCTGACAATGCTGCTGGCGGGCTTGGCGCTTGGGGCAGACGGCCTGCGCGTGGGGTTGGAAGATAACCTCTATCTGACCAGAGGGGTCAAGGCGACCAATGTTCAGCTGGTGGAGCGCGCCGCTTCCATTGCCCGTATGGTTGGGCGTGAGCCGGCCACCGCAGACGAAGCAAGGGCGATGCTTGGCATTACCCGGCATGCGTTAAAAGAGTATAAAAAAGCATAGGGTTGAAACCGGGCTGGTTGATTTTAGTTTGAAAGGGAGATCATTGTCATGACCATTGACAAAATCTGTGTTGTCGGGGGCGGCAGAATGGGCCGTCAGATAGCACTGAACGCAGCAATTTATGGGCACGGCGCCGTCGTGTATGATTTAGATCCCGCGGTATGTGAGGATGTGGCGAAATGGGCTGAGGAGTACTTGGCCGAGCGCATTACAAAAAATAAGCTCACGGAAGAGCAGGTGGCAAAGACCAAAAGTTTATTTCGCGTAGAAACTGACCTGGCCAAAGCGTGTCAAGGGGTGGATTGCGTCATCGAATGTATTGTTGAGGTTGAGTCTGCCAAACGGGATCTTTTCAAACAGATTAGCGATATTGTGGATGAAAATGTAATTCTGGCGACCAACTCGAGCTTTATGGTTTCGTCTAAATTTGCCGATTGCGTCAAGAACCCCTCCAGGCTCTGTAATATGCACTTTTATAATCCGGCACTGGTGATGAGGTTTGTAGAGGTTGTGCAAGGCCCACATACCAGTGACGAAACAGCCAAAGCTGCATATGATTTCTGCGTAAGCGTGGGGAAAAAGCCGATTTGGCAGAAAAAAGAAATTGATGGATTTGCGGGCAACTATCTGTTTGCCGGACTGATGGAGCGGGCGAAATACTTGGTGGAGCATGGCTACTGTACCTACCAAGACGTGGATACCGCCATGGAGGAGGGATTCCATTACCCCATGGGGCCATTCCGCTTGAACGATCTGACTGGCATCAACTTGTCCTTCGACATGATGAAGGCCCAGTATGAAAAAACGGGAGTAAAGCCCGATATGTATGATATCTATGAGGACTTGGTGAAGCGCGGCCGGATCGGCCGGCAGGTAGGTCATGGATTCTACGATTATGTGTAAAGAAAGCGGTTGTATCGCCCCATAGAGCGAAAAGACACATTCAGGCCCCTGCCGCCCTGCGGCAGGGGCCTGAATGCGTAAAAGAGTTTTGTCAACAGCACTTGAGAAAAGTTTTTTCCTGTGATACACTAGGCGGGAATATCCTGTGTCAAAAGCTGTGTGGTTTACCTCGGCTGTGACGGGAAATGGGCCGAAGGTGCCGAACAGGTTTTCTTGGGGGCGGCGCCTGGGCTGCACCTTGGCAGAGACAAAACAGAAGGGAGCGTAAGGCGGGCTGTTCCGCGCAGGACCTCTATGAAAAAACTCCTCTTGACGGTGAACCGGCTGTTCCCTCTGCCGGTCCACCCATTCAATCTGCAAAACGAGGGAAAAGAAAGCTACGCTATGTGGCAGTACAAACGGGGTGGCGATACCATCGCCTTTTACCGGGAGCGGTACACCACGCAGGAGATGTTTGAGGGCAAGACTGTGCTGGATGTGGGCTGCGGCGCGGGAGGGAAGACGATGTACTACGCCGCCCAGGGTGTCAAGCATATTGTGGGCATGGACATCGTGGCCCACTACAAAGAGGAGGCGGAGGCCTTGGCCCGGGAGCTGGGATATGCCGACCGCTTCACCTTCGTAGTGGGGGACGCTGCCCAGACCGGCTTTCCCGACAACAGCTTTGACACCATCATCATGAACGACGCCATGGAGCATGTGGACCGCCCCGATCTGGTGCTGGCGGAGGTCAAGCGGATCCTGAAGCCAGGCGGCCGCCTATACGTGAATTTTCCGCCCTATTACCATCCCTTTGGCGCCCATCTGTCCGACCTGATCGGCATTCCATGGGTACACCTGTTCTTCTCGGAGGGCACTCTGGTGGCGGCCTATAAGGAGTTGTGCAAGACAGTGCCGGATGGGGAGGAGCGTATCGCGTTCCGGATCTCCACCAATGATCAGGGGAAGGAATACTTCTCCTACATCAACCACATGACCATCAAGCGCTTTGACCGGCTGCGGGCTCAGGCGGGCATGAAGCAGGTCTATTACCGGCAGGTGCCTCTGCGGGGATTTCTGGCTCCGCTGGCCAAGCTGCCGGGGCTGAGGGAGCTGCTGGTCAAGATGGTGGTGTGCGTGTTTGAGAAGGAGTGACCGGGGGTGTGGGGCCGCACCCACTAGAGCGCCACAAAAGGTAAAGGGAATAAGCTATACACAAACCTGCCCCTCTGCCCACGGGCAGGGGGGCAGGTTTATGAGGTTGCGGCAGGAGGCGCAGGGCGAATTCAGCCCGCCTGAGCCTATCAATCACTGGGGATCCCCGGCGGAGACGGACTGATTCAGCTTATCCACTCCAAGCTGAATGCGGCGCAGGGCTTCGTCCCGGCCAAGAATGTGGCAGATCTCCACGGCCCCGCCGGGGGTCACGGTTTTGCCCGCCAGCGCAATGCGCACCGGCCACAGGAGTGTGGCATTCTTCACCCCCAGGGATTCAGCCAGGGCGATGAGGGCGTCGTGGATGGCCTGTTGGCTCCACTCCGGCAGAGCGGACAGAAGGGGGTAGGCCGCCTGGAGCATCTGCAGAGACACCTCCGAATTGGTCTTGGATTTCTTGTTGGTGAACAGTTCCACATCATAGTCCGGCAGGGCGTCGAAGAAGTCTACCTTCTCCGGAATGTCGGTGAGCTTTTCGCACCGGGCTTGGAGCAGGGCGGCGATGGCGGTGGTGTTATAGGCGGGGTTTTTTACTCCCTGGCGGATATAGGGCTGGGCCACCTTGGCAAATTCCTCCGGGGACATGGCCCGGAGATAGGCGGCGTTAAAGTAGTTGAGCTTTTCCAGGTCAAAGGCGGAGGGGGACTTGGAGATGCCGGAGATGTCGAAGGCGTCCACCAGCTGGGGCAGGGTAAAGAACTCCTGCTCGGAAAGCGCTCCATGGGGAGCCCAGCCCAGCAGAGCCACGTAATTGACCACCGCCTCGGACAGATAGCCCTGCTCCATCAGATCCTCGTAGGAGGGGTCGCCCTTCCGCTTGGACATCTTGCGCACCGAGCCGGTGGCCGGGTCGGCAATCATGACGCTGGCACAGTGAACGTAAGTGGGGATCTCCCAGCCAAAGGCCTGGTAGAGCAGGTTGTACTTGGGGGCGGAGGACAGGTACTCGGCCCCGCGCACCACGTGAGTGATGCCCATGAGGTGGTCGTCCACCACGTTGGCGAAGTTGTAGGTGGGCAGGCCGTCGGACTTGATCAAAATTTGGTCGTCCAGCTCGCTGTTATCCACGGTGATGTCGCCGTACACCGCATCGTGGAAGGTGGTGGTGCCCTCTGGGATGCGCTGGCGGATGACACAGGGCGTGCCGGCGGCGAGCTTTTCCTGGATCTCCTCGGGCGTGAGGGACAGACAGTGGCGGTCGTACTTGGCGTTGGGGTCATCCTGGTGGAGCTGGCTCAACCGCTCCTCGGAACAGAAGCAGCGGTAGGCGTGGCCCGACTCGATGAGCAGTTCGGCATACTTGCCGTACAGATCCCGGCGCTGGGTCTGGATATAGGGGCCCACGGGGCCGCCTACGTCGGGGCCCTCGTCCCAGTTCAGGCCGCAGCGGCGCATGGTGGCGTAGATGATGTCGGCGGCGTCTTCCACCAGCCGGCCCTGATCGGTGTCCTCGATGCGCAGGAGGAACTTACCCCCGGCGTGGCGGGCGATGAGGTAGGTGTACAGCGCGGTGCGCAGGTTGCCCACGTGCATATATCCCGTGGGGGAGGGGGCGAAGCGGGTGCGCACCTCTCCTTTGGGGATGCGCGCCTCCAGGTCCTGGAACCACTGCTTGTCCAAAGACATAAGAAAGACCTCCGTGTGAAATGAATTCTATTCCCGGATATTATAATGTGGGCAGGGAGATTTTGCAAGCCGGAAAATAGGCCGCCGCCCAGAGAGAACCTCATAGGGGATGTCTGCCCGGCGGAAAAGAAATTGGGAAAATCCCCACTTGTTTTTATAGAAGAGATAGCATATAATAGCATGGTTTTAGAAGAGAATCCGGAGCGATAGAGAGGGAGGCGGCCTATGGACAACCGGCCCATCGGGGTGTTTGACTCCGGCCTTGGCGGGCTGACCGCGGTGCGGGAGCTGGCCAGGATTATGCCCGAGGAGGACCTGGTCTATTTTGGGGACACCGGTCGGGTGCCCTACGGCGGCCGGTCCCGGGAGACCATCATCCGGTATGCCCGGCAGGACGTGGCCTTTCTCAGCGGCTTTCAGCCCAAGGCTATTGTGGTGGCCTGCGGCACCGTGTCCACCACCGCGCTGGATGTGCTCAGGGCGGAAGGGACGGTGCCGCTGTTCGGCGTGGTGGAGCCGGCGGCTAGAGCGGCCGCCCAGTGTACCGCCAATGGCAGGGTGGGGCTGATCGGCACCCGCGCCACCATCCGCTCCGGGGCCTACGAGCGGGCTCTGGCCACCCTGCGGCCTGGAACCGAAGTGATCGCCCGGGCCTGCCCGCTGCTGGTGCCCCTGGTGGAAAACGGCCGGTACCGGCCCGGGGACGTTGTGGCCGAGACTGTGGTGGCGGAGTACTTAGCTCCTGTGCGGGAGCAGGGGGTGGATACGCTCATGCTTGGATGCACCCATTATCCTCTGCTCAAGCCCCTCATCGCCCGGTATATGGGGCCCCAGGTGACTTTGGTGGACGTGGGGGAGCAGTGCGCCCAGTGGGTGGCTGGACAGCTCTCCGTCCAGGGCCTGCGGTCCGGCCGGACGCGGCCTGGCCGGCACCGGTATTTCATCAGCGACGACACTGGGGACTTCGCCGCCCTGGCCTCTGCCTTTTTGGGAGAGGATGTGGGCGCGGAGGTGGAAGAGATTGACATCACGATCTATTGAAAACGTGGAATGAGGGGATAACGGCATGACGGACAATGTGATTATTTCCATCAAGGGCAGCCAGTACAACGGGGAGAACGGCTCTGAGGAGATGGAGCTGGTCACTCCGGGCAGCCTGATTCGGGATGGCCAGGGGGGATATACCATCTCCTATGAGGAGAGTGAGCTGACCGGCCTGGAAGGGACCACCACTGTGCTGCGGATTGAGGGCGGCCGGGTGACCCTGCTGCGGGAGGGCAGCGTGAACTCCCAGATGGTGTTTGAAGAGGGCTGCCGTCACCTGTCTATGTATGAGACGCCCTATGGTGCCCTCTCGGTGGGGATCAACACCAAGCGGATGAAGAACACCGTGGGGGAGAACGGCGGTGATCTGGAGATCGACTACGCCGTGGAGATCGACAATCTGCTGGCCGGGCAGAACCTGTTCCGCATGAGCGTGAAGCGGGACCCGGCATTAAAGCTGAAACAGTGAGCATAGAATATCAGGACTGAACTTTACGGGAAGATAGGTGTGAATGCAATGGCGAACATGATCCAGGCCGCCCGGGAACAGGTGGCCCATTTGACCCAGGCTGCTTATGAAAAGGCTGCGGCGGAGGGGCTGCTGCCCGGCGGGCAGACCATCCGGGGCAGCGTGGAGGTGCCCAAGGACAGCCGCAACGGGGATTTTGCCTCCTCCTTTGCCATGGCAGGGGCCAAGGCTCTGGGCAAGCCCCCCCGAGAGGTGGCCCAGATCATCCTGGACCACCTGGAACTGTCCGGCTCCTATTTTCAGCGGGTGGACCTGGCCGGGCCGGGTTTTCTGAATTTCTTCTATGATCCCCGGTGGTACGGCGGGGTGCTGGCCGCAGTGGAGGCTGACCCCCAGGGGTACGGCGGCTCCGACGAGGGAAATGGCCGGAAGGTGATGGTGGAGTTCGTCTCCGCCAACCCCACGGGGCCCATGCATATGGGCAACGCCCGGGGGGGTGTGCTGGGGGACACCCTGGCCAACGTCCTGAAGCGGGAGGGCTACGACACCTGGAAGGAGTTCTACGTCAACGACGCGGGCAACCAGATCCACAAGTTTGCCCAGTCCATTCACGCCCGGTATATGCAGATTCTGCTGGGGGAAGAGGGCTATCCCTTCCCCGAAGAGGGCTATCACGGGGATGACATCAAGGAGCTGGCCCAGGGCTTCTACGAGGCCTACGGCGACGCTTACCGGGACGCTCTGGAGGAACAGTGGGAAAAAGATATGGCCCGGTTCGGCCTGGAGCGCAACATTCCCAAGATGAAGGCGGATCTGCGCAAGTACCGCATTGAGTATGATGAGTGGTTCTTCGAGTCCTCCCTGCATGACAGCGGCTATGTGGCCGAGACGGTGGAACTGCTCACCCAAAAGGGCTGGACCTACGAGAAGGAGGGGGCGCTGTGGCTGGACACCACAGGGCTGCTCAAGGAGAAATATCTCCGGGAGGGCAAGAGCCAGGAGCAGGTGGATAAGCTGGACCTGAAGGACGACGTGCTGCGCCGGGCCAACGGGTTCTACACCTACTTCGCCGCCGACATCGCCTACCACCGCAATAAGTTTGAGAAGCGGGGCTTTGACAAGGTTATCAACGTGTGGGGGGCCGACCACCACGGCCATGTGGCCCGGCTCCAGGCCGCCCTGGACGGGCTGGGGCTGGACGGCTCGGGCCGGCTGGTCATCGTGCTCATGCAGCTGGTCAACCTGCTGCAGGACGGAAAGCCCGTGCGCATGTCCAAGCGCACGGGGAAGGCCATCGCCTTGCACGATCTGCTGGATGAGATCAGCGTGGACGCCGCCCGCTACTACTTCAACAACCGGGCGGCCACCAGCCCCCTGGATTTTGACCTGGATCTGGCGGTGCGCCAGGACTCGGATAATCCGGTTTACTATGTCCAGTACGCCCACGCCCGGATCTGCTCCCTGCTGGCCAACCTGGCCCAGGACGGGGACCGGGTGCCTACTGCGGCCCAGGTGGATGCCGCTCTGCTGGCCACAGGCGAGGAGCGGGAGCTGATCAAAAATCTGGCCCAGTATCCCCAGGAGCTGAAGCTGGCTGCCCGGGACTACGACCCCAGCCGGATCAACCGCTACCTCACCGGCCTGGCCGGGGATTTTCATCGGTTCTACAACGCCTGCCGTATCCGGGGAGAGGAGCAGGGGATGCGCTTTGCCCGGCTGAAGCTGGCGGATACCGTCCGGCTGGTGCTGGCCAATGGGCTGGCTCTGTTAGGGGTTTCCGCGCCGGAGAAAATGTAACGCCGCCGCAGCAGCAGGCCGGGTGGCCTTTCCGCCCGGAATGGCCGCAGCTGCCGCCGCGGTTCCGCGGGGAGCGTTTCATTTCTTAAGATTTTCTGAATCTTTGCGGAAAGTGGTTGAACTAGCGCCCTGTTTTCGATAAAATCAAACAGAAAGTTACCATAAAACGTGCAATAGGGGTGCGTTTGTTATGCTGCTTACACTGCAAAAGTTTTGCGGCCTTTTGACGCTGCTGCTGGCGGTGCTTTATCTATATCAGGTGTTCTATGTGGTGGTCAGTGTGCTGCTGCGCAAACGGCCGGTCTACGGCCCGGCGGTGCGGCAGCATCGCTTTGCCGCCGTCATCTGCGCCCGGAATGAGGAGGGGGTCATCGGAGAGGTGATCGACTGTCTGAAGGGGCAGAACTATCCCGCTTATCTGCTGGATGTCTATGTGGTGGCGGATAACTGTACCGACCGTACCGCCGATGTGGCCGCCTCCCACGGCGCCCGGGTGTACGAGCGGTTTGACAGTGTGAAGGTGGGCAAGGGTTGGGCCATGGACTGGCTGTTCCGCCGTCTGGAGGACGAGGGACTGGCGGAGGACTACGCGGGATATCTCATCTTCGACGCGGATAATCTGGTGGACCGGAACTTTGTGGCCGAGATGAACGCCGTGTTCGACACCGGGAAGTACGACGCCGTCACCTGCTACCGCAACTCCAAGAACTACGCCTCCAACTGGATCTCTGCCGGCTACTCCCTGTGGTTCATTCGGGAGGCCCGGTTCCTCAACTTTCCCCGGATGCAGCTGGGCACCGGCTGCGCGGTATCCGGCACCGGATACCTGATTTCCTCCCGGGTGATCCGGGAGGAAGGAGGCTGGCCCTTTCACCTGCTCACGGAGGACATTGAGTTTTCCGCCGACTGCGCGGTGAAGGGGCGGAAGATCGGCTACTGTGACAGGGCGGTGATCTACGACGAGCAGCCCACCGGCTTCGTCCAGTCCTGGCACCAGCGCATGCGCTGGTCCAAAGGGATCTATCAGGTAGCCGGAAAGTACTGGTTGCCCCTGCTCAAGGGCTGTTTCACTCGGAAGGGCGGGCGGTTTGCCTGTTTTGACATGCTCATGACCGTGGCCCCCGGCATGCTGCTCAGCCTGGCCATCTTCGGCTTCCAGATCTTCATTATTTTTTCCGGGTTGACCCAGCCGCTGGCCGTGTCCGCCAGGGTGTTTTCCCAGACGCTGCAATTCCTGTGGCAAAGCGCGTTCAGCTTCTATATCAGCCTGCTGCTCTACGGCGGGGTCACCCTGATCTCCGAGTGGCGGGAGATTGCCGCCCCGGCCTGGCGCAAGGGGACGCTGCTGATCCTGTTCCCCCTGTTCATGCTCACCTACATACCCATCTCCCTGGCGGCCCTGTTCTGCCGAGTGGAGTGGAAGCCCATCCGGCACCATTCTTCGGCAACACTTCAGGAGCGGAGGACGGGCTACCCCCGGCCCCAGCCGGTGGCGGAGCGGGCGGAGCGTTCCGCATGGGGGAAGGAGGCGCGCAAGCCGTAAAAAAAGTGCTTGCGTTATCTGGAACAATATGCTATAATCCCATCGTAAGTATGGTAGTTAGGAAGAGTGAGGCGCCCGCCTCACTCTTTCTTTTCGAGAAGAGAGGAGATCTGGCATGGCAAAGGTGACCGATATGGTGGCCGCCCTGGCCGCTCCGGTGGTAGAGCGGTGCGGCTGCGCCCTATGGGATGTGGAATATGTTAAGGAAGCGGGGGAGTGGTACCTGCGCATCTACATCGACAAGGAGGGCGGCGTGTCCATCGACGACTGCGAGGCGGTGTCCCGTCCCCTCTCCGACCTGTTGGACGAGGCAGATCCCATTCCCACCAGCTACCTCTTTGAGGTGTCCTCCGCGGGTCTGGACCGGGCGCTGCGCAAGCCGGAGCACTTTGAAACGTGCATGGGGCAGCAGGTGGATGTGAAGTTGTACCGCCCCCAGGCGGGGAGCAAAGAGTATACCGGCGTGCTGACCGGATACCAGGACGGGGACGTGCTGGTGGACGACAGGCGCTTTGAAAAGAAGGACGTGGCGCAGGTGCGCCTGCACGTCTCATTTTGAAGGAGTAATGGTCATGGCTAAGAAAAAGGTCCCTGTCAAGAGCACCGAACTGGATGCCAAGGAGTTTTTCGCGGCAATCTCGGATATTGAGCGGGAGAAAGGCATTCCCAAGGCGTATATGATCGAGAAGATCACCCAGGCGCTCATTGCCGCCTATAAGCGGGACCACGAAGGCATCACGGATAACGTGGTGGTGGACGCCAACGAGGAAAAGGGCGAGGTGCGCATGTACGTCAAGAAGGACGTGGTGGAGGCGGTGGACAATCCCCACACCGAGATGAGTCTGGAGGATGCGCAGAAGGCCCTGCCCCGGGCCCAGCTGGGAGATGTGCTGCGCATTGAGATCAAGCCCAAAAACTTTGGCCGCATTGCCGCCCAGACCGCCCGCCAGGTGATCATCCAGGGCATGCGGGAAGCGGAGCGGAGCATGGTCTTCGACGAGTTCTCCTCCAAGGAGCACGAGATCCTCACCGGCACTGTCACCCGGGTGGACGGGCGCACCGGCTCGGTGGCCATCCGCCTGACCTCTGGGGGAGAGTATACCGACGCATTCCTGGGGGCCAACGAGCAGGTGAAGGGGGAGATCATCCACGAGGGGGACCGGGTCCGGGTGTACGTGGTGGAGGTGCGCCGCACCACCCGGGGGCCTCAGGTGCTCATCTCCCGCACCCACCCCGGCCTGGTCAAGCGGCTGTTCGAGTTGGAGGTGCCCGAAATTTACGACGGCACTGTGGAGGTCATGTCCATTGCCCGGGAGGCGGGCAGCCGCACCAAGCTGGCCGTTTGGAGCGAGGATCCCAACGTGGATCCCATCGGCGCCTGCGTCGGCCCCCGGGGCCAGCGGGTGAACGCCGTGGTGGAGGAGCTGCGGGGCGAAAAGGTGGATATCATCAAGTGGTCAGAGGATCCTGGCCAATATGTGGCCGCCGCTCTGGCCCCTGCCGACGTGCTCAGTGTCACCGAGCTGGAGCCGGGCAAGAGCTGCCGGGTGGTGGTGCCCGACGACCAGCTCTCCCTGGCCATCGGCAAGGAGGGGCAGAACGCCCGCCTGGCCGCCCGGCTCACGGGCTATAAAATTGACATCCGCCCGGCCAGCGCGCCGGAGCCGCCCCCGGAAGAGGAGCCGGTGCTGGCACAGGATGAGACAGAAGAAACGCCGGAGCAGGAGCCGGAGGAAACTTAAGCAGAGAATGGGTCCGGTACGCCGGGGCCGCAGTTAGGGGGGTGAAGGCACATGCCGAAAAAAGTACCCATACGCCAGTGCCTGGGCTGTCGGGAACACAAGCCCAAAAACGAGCTGATCCGGGTGGTGCGCTCGCCGGAGGGGGAGATCTCCCTGGACTTCCGGGGCAAAAAGCCCGGCCGGGGGGCCTATCTGTGCCCCACCGCGGCCTGCCTGGCCAAGGCGCAGAAGAGCCGGGCCATTGAGCGGGCCCTGTCCGCTCAGGTATCCCAGGAGGTCTATGCCGCCCTGGCCGAGCAGATGAGAGCGGGTGACGGCGGTGACGGATAATGTATTGGGCCTGTTGGGCCTGACCCTGCGCAGCGGAAATCTGGTGGTGGGGGAGGACCCCGTAGCTGGTGCCTGTCAGGCCGGCCGGGCCAAGGCGGTGCTGCTGGCGGCGGATGCCGGGGCGGCCACTGGCCGCCGGGCGGAAAAGCTGGCCCAGCGGGGGAGTGTTCCCCTGGTCCGATTGCCCTATTCCAAGGGGGAGCTGGGCTGGGGGCTGGGCCGGGGCAGCTGTGCGCTGTTGGCCCCCACGGATCTGGGACTGACCGCGGCCTTGATCCGCCGCCTGGCCCAACGGGATGAGAGCCTGCTGGAACTGGCCGGGCAGCTGGAGGAAAAGGCCGGCCGGCGGAAAGAGCGCCGGCCGAACCGGAATAAGACAGTGCGGGTGGAAGAAAAGCCCGCGGATGTGGACGTGTAACCATAGGAGGTGGCCTGTTTGAGCCTTGCGAAATACAACGCCCGGGACGTGGCAAAGGACTTTGGCATGCAAGCCAAAGCCATCACCGGCATTCTGGCCGAGCACACCAAGGAGACGGTGTCTCCCACCAAGGTGCTCACCGACCGAGAGCTGAGCATCATTTTTGAGCATTTGACCCAGCACAACCAGGTGGACTCCATCGAGTCCATCTATGCCGATGTGTACCATGAGCCCAAAAAGGAGGAACCCCCTGCCCCCGCGCCCAAGGCGGCGGAAGGGGAGAAGGGGGCCTCGGCTGGCCAGGAGGCGGCTGCAGATCAGCGGCAGACCAAGCCGGCCCAGCCCAACACCCAAAAGGGCGGAGAGGGTAAGCAGTCTGCCGCCCCCGTCAGCCGCACGCCCGCCAAGAAGGTGGTGGATACCAGAAAGGGCGGCCAGGTGAACCTGGAGAAGTACGACCAGCGGCTGGAGGACCTGGCCCCTGACAAGGCCAGCCGTATGCAGACCGGCAAGCAGAAGTTCCAGAACCGCAACAGCCGGAACCGGAACCAGAACTTCGGCAGCAAGCGCAGGCAGGAAGAGGCGGAGAAGATGCGCCGCCTCCAGCTGGAGATTGCCAAAAAGATCCCCCTCACCGTCAAGATCCCGGAGGAGATCGGGGTGGGCGAACTGGCCAGCCGGATGAAGAAGACCGGGGCCGAGGTGGTCAAGTGTCTGATGAAAAACGGCGTCATGGCCTCCCTCAGCGATATCATCGACTACGACACTGCCGCCCTTATCGCCATGGAGCTGGGGTGCAAGGTGGAGAAGGAAGTTATCGTCACCATCGAGGAAAAGCTCATCGACACCGCTGAGGATAGACCTGAGGATCTGGTGCCCCGGGCTCCGGTGGTGGTGGTCATGGGCCACGTGGACCACGGCAAGACCTCCCTGCTGGACTATATCCGCCACGCCAACGTGGTATCCGGGGAGGCGGGGGGCATCACCCAGCACATCGGCGCCTACCAGGTGGAGGTGAACGGCAAGCCCATCACCTTCCTGGACACCCCCGGCCACGAGGCGTTTACCGCCATGCGGGCCCGGGGAGCCATGGTCACTGACATCGCCATCCTGGTGGTGGCCGCAGATGACGGCATCATGCCCCAGACGGTGGAGTCGATCAACCACGCTAAGGCGGCCAACATCCCCATCATCGTGGCCGTCAACAAGATGGATAAGCCGGAGGCCAACCCCGAGCGGATCAAGCAGCAGCTCACCGAGTATGAGCTGGTGCCTGAGGAGTGGGGCGGGGAGACCATCGTCTGCCCCATCTCCGCCAAGACCGGCATGGGCATCGAGAACCTGCTGGAGATGGTCACCCTCACCGCCGAGGTGCAGGAGCTGAAGGCCAACCCCAACCGGGCTGCCCACGGCGCGGTTATTGAGGCCCGGCTGGACAAGGCCCGTGGCCCCGTGGCCACTTTGCTGGTACAGAACGGTACCCTCCACCAGGGCGACATCATCATTGCCGGCACCGCGGTGGGCCGGGTGCGGGCCATGACCGACTACAAGGGCAACAAGGTCACCCAGGCCGGCCCCTCCGTCCCGGTGGAGATCATCGGTATGGGAGAGGTGCCCGGGGCGGGCGATGACTTCCACGCCGTGGCCGACGAGCGCATGGCCCGAGAGCTGGTGGAACAGCGCAAGGCGGAGCGGAAGAACGCCACCACCGGCGCGGCCAAGACCAAGGTGTCCCTGGAGGAGCTGTTCAGCCAAATCCAGGCCGGAGAGATGAAGGAGCTCAACCTCATCGTCAAGGCCGACGTGCAGGGCTCCGCCGAGGCGGTGAAGGCCAGCCTGGAGAAGATCTCCAATGAGGAGGTGCGGGTGCGAGTCATCCACTGCGCGGTGGGCGCCATCAATGAGTCTGACGTGATGCTGGCCACCACCTCCAACGCCATCATTGTGGGCTTCAATGTCCGGCCGGACAAGAACGCCGCCGAGAGTGCTGCCCGAAACAAGGTGGATATGCGCATGTACCGGGTGATTTACGACGCCATCAACGAGATTGAGGCGGCCATGAAGGGCATGCTCTCCCCCAAGTTCCGGGAGGTGGCCCTGGGCGAGGCCGAGGTGCGCCAGGTATACAAGATCACCGGTGTGGGTATCGTGGCCGGTTGCTACGTCACCGAGGGCAAGATGGTGCGCAACGCCCAGATCCGCCTGGTGCGGGACGGCATCGTCATCCACGAGGGCGTCATGAGCTCCCTGCAGCGCTTCAAGGACAGCGTCAAGGAAGTGGCCCGGGGTTACGAGTGCGGTATTACGATTGAAAAGTATCAGGACATCAAGGAGGGCGATGTCATCGAGGCCTTCCAAATGGAACAGATTGAGGTCTAAGCCTGTTTCTGAGGCCCTATCGCGGATGGGGCGGCGCGGTAAGCGCCGCGCAAGCGTTTTCGCGGAAAGCGAAAACTTTGGCGCAGGGGCAATTTGCTTGCCCCGGGCGGGTGAAGCGGGGTTCCCATGGAACCTGTCCTATGGGGTGGCCTTCCAGAGAAAGCAGGTTGAAGTGTGAAATTTTTGCGGGGCGGGCGGTTTCGCCCGCCCCGCCGCCATATTGAGGAAAGACAATGGAACTCATGAAACTGGATGAATCCTGCCGGGGGGGAAAAGCTGGTTTTTCGCTACCAGACGGAGTATTATTACGATGTGGAGTTCCGGGAAAGGGAGGATACCTTCACCGTTGCCCTGATCCGGCGGGCCTTTCCCGTCCCGGTGGAGAAACAGTTTGAGGATACCCTGATGGAGCCCTGGCTGGAGGAGCCCCAGGTGTTCGCCGCAGTGGAGGCGGGGCGGGAGCTGGGCTACCTGGAGCTGAGCCACGAGCAGTGGAACAACCGGATGCGAGTGAGCAACCTGTGGGTGGCGGAGGACTGCCGCCGGGGCGGTGTGGGAAGGGGCCTGATGGAAAGAGCGGTGGCCGAGGCCCGCTCTGCTGGGACCCGCTCCCTGGTGCTGGAGACCCAGAGCTGCAACTACCCGGCCATTTGTTTTTACCGAAAAATGGGCTTCTCTCTCATCGGCTTTGATTTGACCGCATACTCCCAGACAGATGTGGAGAGAAAAGAGGTAAGGCTGGAATTTGCCAGACCGGTGTGAGCGGTCGGAAAGGAGCATTTCATGAGCAGAGTGATCCTGCTGGCGGCTGACCGTCCGCTGCCTCTGCTGGAGCCGGCCTTTCGCCGGGTCAGGTGTACGGGTAAATTTACGGTGGAGTCGGACGGTTTTTTCGTGCGGCCCCATGAATATTACCGGAGCGCGGTGGATGAGCTTGGGCTGGCACTGAAACCATTCCAGTATGAGCTGGATCTGGAGGCCACACAGGAAGATGCCGATGCCCTGCGCTCCTATCTGATGGGGCACTGTCGCCCAGGGGAGCGGGCAGAGCTGTGGAACCTGTGGGTGGGGGTGGATCGGGAGGACCGGGTGCCCCACTTTCAGGGGGAGCTGGCCGGCCTGGCTCTGGACACGTTGGAGCAGCTGTGCTCCCCTCCCATGGGACGAGGCTGCCCTGGCCAGTGTTGGCTGACGGTCACGATCTGATGGGAAACCCGCGGGCAGGCCACTGTCCGGAAAGGAGAACGAACTATGCCAAGCAATCGAATGGGACGCATCAATGAGGAGATCCAGCGGGAGCTGGCTGCCCTCATCCCCAATGTGAAGGACCCCCGGGTGACGGGGATGATCTCGGTTACCGCCGTGGAGACCACCTCCGACCTGCGCTATGCCAAGGTTTATGTGTCCATGCTGGACAAGTCCTCGGCCCTCCAGGTGGTGAAGGGGCTGAAGTCCGCCGCGGGCTATCTGCGCCGGGAGCTGGGACAGCGGCTGAACCTGCGCTACACCCCGGAGCTGGTCTTTGAGGAGGACGATTCCATCCGTCACGGCGCCCACATTCTGGAGCTGCTCCGGGATCCCAATGTGGTCAAGCCGGCCAACCCGGCCAACGCCCACATCGTGTTGGACGACGAGGAGGAGTGAGTCATGGACTGCAAGCAGACCGCCCAATTCCTGCGGGAGCGGGACAACTACCTGATTTTGACCCACAAGCGCCCCGATGGGGACACCATCGGCTGCGCCGCCGCCCTGATGGAGCTGCTGCGGGGGATGGGCAAGACTGCCTGGCTGCTGGAGAGCCGGGACGCTACGAAAATCTTTCAGGAGTATCTGGAGGGGCGGTGTGCCCCGGAGGGGTTCGCGCCGGAGACAGTGGTGAGCGTGGATGTGGCGTCTCTTGGTCTGCTGCCGCCCAATGCCCAGCCCTACCGGGAGCGGATTGACCTGGCCATTGACCACCATCCCTCTCAGGAGTTCTTCGCCCGGGAGACCTGGCTGGAGACGGACAAGGCGGCCTGCGGCGAGCTGGTATACGCCCTGGCGGCAGAGCTGGGTGGCCTGGATGAGAAGGTAGCCTTGCCCTTGTATGTGGCGGTGTCCACAGACACCGGCTGCTTTGTCTATTCCAATACAACCCCCAATACCCACCGGGTGGCGGCGGCGCTTATGGAGACGGGGATCCCCTATCAGCGGTTGAACAAGAAGCACTTCCGCACCAAGACCATGGCCCGGCTGCGGCTGGAGAGCTTGATTTTGCAGAATATGAAGCTGTACCATGGCAACACGGTGGCGGTGGCCCCCATTTCCTTGGAGATGATGGCCCAGGCCCAGGCAACCGAGGACGACGCGGAGGATATCGCCGCCTTCGTGGGTCAGATCGAGGGGGTGCGCCACTCGGCCACCATCCGGGAGCTGCGCCCGGGAGAGTGCAAGATCTCCCTGCGCACCGCCGCCGATCTGAACGCCAGCGCCGCGTGCGCCCGGCTGGGTGGCGGCGGGCATAAGGCTGCGGCCGGCTGCACGGTGTACGGCAGCGTGGCTGAGGCGGAGCAAGCGATCATCGGGGCCATTGATGATGAGATGGGGGAAGAGCGGGGCTGAAGGCCCCGGATCCTTTGAGGCGCGGTGGACAAATCCGGCGCGTCCTTCTGAGAGGAGGAAGATCAATGCCCAGCGGCATCATCATCATTGACAAACCGGAGGAGTGGACCTCCATGGATGTATGCGCCAAGCTGCGGGGTGTTTTCCATGAGAAACGCATCGGCCACGCCGGCACTCTGGATCCCATGGCCACTGGGGTACTGCCGGTGTTTGTGGGCCGGGCCACCCGGGCGGTGGAATTTGCCGCTGGGGGGGAGAAGGAGTATGTGGCGGGGCTGCGCCTGGGCCAGGTTACCGACACCCAGGATGCCACCGGCATGGTGCTGGAAACCCGGCCCGTGACGGTTTCCCGCCAGGAACTGGAGGACGTGCTGGAGCGGTTCCGGGGAGAGATCCAGCAGATCCCCCCCATGTACTCCGCGGTGAAGATCAACGGGAAGAAGCTCTACGAGCTGGCCCGGGAGGGCCGGGAGGTGGAGCGCAAGCCCCGGCGGGTTACCATTTACGACCTGAAGGTGGAGGGGCAGACGGGCCCGGCGGATTACAGCTTGCGGGTGCGCTGCTCCAAGGGCACCTATGTGCGAACCCTGTGCCATGACGTCGGGCAGGCGCTGGGCTGCGGGGGATGTATGAGCAGCCTACGGCGCACCATGGCGGCGGGCTATACCCTGGCGGAGGCCGTTACTCTGGAGCAGGTACAGCAGCGGGAGGACCCGGGGGAACTGCTGCTGCCGGTGGACAGCTGTTTCCGGCACCTTCCGACGCTGGAGCTGACCGCCGCCCAGGCCAAGCGGGTGCGCAGCGGCGCGGCATTTACCTTCCCGCGGGAGGGGACCTGGCGGGCATATAGCCCGGAGGGAGAATTTCTGGCAGTTTGCCGCGGCGTAGACGGACAGCTGCGTACAGTAAAGAGCTTTTTCGAGGTGTAAACATTGCATATCACAGATCAAGAAAAACGCGTGATTGCCCTGGGCTTTTTTGACGGGGTGCATCTGGGCCACGGGGCGCTGCTGAGCCGGGTGGTCCAGGTGGCGGGGGAGATTGGGGCTGTTCCGTCAGCCTTGACCTTTGCCCGCCACCCCCGGGAAATGATCACAGGGCGGGCCGTTCCGCTGCTCAATACGCCCCAGGATCGGGCGTGGCTGATGGGGGAGTATTACGGCGTGGGGGAGGTGGAGGTGCTGCCCTTCGACCGAGCCATGATGGAGATGCCCTGGGACCGGTTCGTCACCGAAGTGGTGGTGGGACGCTTTCGGGCCGTCCATGTGGTGGTGGGCCATAACCACCGCTTCGGCCACCGGGGGGAGGGCACGCCGGAACGGCTGGCCGGGCTGTGCCAGGCCCTGGGCCTGGGCTGTGACGTCATCCGCCAGGTGGAGCTGGACGGTGTCACCGTATCCTCCACCTATATCCGGGGGCTTCTGGAGGCGGGGGAGATGGAGCGGGCCAACCGTTTCCTGGGCCATCCCCATGTGCTGTCCGGCCGGGTGGTTCACGGTAAACAGTTGGGCCGGCGGCTGGGTATTCCAACCGCCAATCTATTTTTGCCGGAGGGCATCCTGCCGCCCGCATTTGGAGTTTACGCCGCCCGGGTGGTTGCCGGCGGTGAGCGCCATATCGCGGTGACCAATGTAGGGGTGCGCCCCACGGTGGACCACGACGGCCGGGTGACAGTGGAGCCCTGGGTGCTGGACTACTCCGGGGATCTGTACGGTCAGGAGATCCGGGTGGAGTTTTATACCCGGATCCGGCCAGAGAAAAAGTTTGCCGGCGTGGAGGAGCTGAAGGCGGAGATCCTGCGCAATGCCGGCCAGACCCGGGACTTTTTTGTACGGTATGGGGTGGAAGAGCGGGGCTGAGGAGGAAAGGCTATGTTGGCAACGATCATCAATGTGGCGCTGATACTGGCCGGCAGCGCGGTGGGACTGCTTTTCCGAAATCTGATTTCCCCACGGCTCATGTCCATCCTGACCCACGCCCTGGGCCTGTGCGTGCTGGGCATTGGCGTGAGTAACATGCTGGGTACCCAGAACACCCTGTGCGTCATCGTGTGCATGGTGGTGGGCGCCATCCTGGGAAATGCCGCCGATATCGAGCGCCGCCTGGAGGGGGCGGGGAACTTGATCCGGGGCCGGCTGCTCAAGGGGCAGGGGGGCGGCCGCTTCACCGAGGGCTTCGTCAACGCCGCTCTGCTGTTCTGCGTGGGGGCCATGGCCATCACCGGCTCCATCGAGGCGGGGCTGAACCACAACTATGAGATCATCATTTCCAAGGGGGTTATCGACGGGGTGACCGCCATCTCCTTTGCGGCCACCATGGGCATTGGGGTGGCCTTTTCCACCATCCCGCTGCTGATTTACCAAGGGGGCATTACCCTGCTGGCCGGGCTGGTGGGGCCCTATCTGCCTGGGGCGGTGGTCACGGAGATGACCGCTGTGGGGGGTACGCTCATTGTGGCCATTGCCATCAACATGCTGGAGCTGGGCAGGACCAGAATCCAGGTGGGCAATCTGCTGCCTGCCATATTTTTACCCATCGCCTACCTGCTCCTGGCGGACTGGCTGGGGGGCCTGCTGTAATGGGATTGCCCACCTTGGGGCCCCGCAAGGCGGGGCGGCGCTGTGCGCCGTGCAAGGTTTTGCCCCAAGGCAAAACCTTGGCGCAGGGGCAATTTACTTGCCCCGAGCAGGATGAAAACGGGTATCCATTAAGCCCTGCTTGATGGGAGGGCAATCTGCTGCCTGCCATATTTTTACCCATCGCCTACCTGCCCCTGGCAGACTGGCTGGGAAACTTGCTGTGAGTATTGGAAAGCGGGGCATTGGCCCCGCTTTTTTGGATGCGGGGAACCGTCGGACAAAAGGGGACATCAAACGAAAATGTCAGAATCCACAAAAAAAGGGCGGTGTCTTTTGGGGAAACCGTGAAAATTTCGTACAAATTCTCCTTGCAATCTGAATGCCAGAACGGTATACTGGATTTAGCCAAGGGTGCTTGGTTTTTTTGTGAAATGAAATCGTTAAAAAAATAACAAAAATAGCGGCGCCTTGGCCGGGAAATCTCTTTGAACAGCGAACTGTCACATCCATAGCAACATGGAATGGAGGCATTTATAAAAGTTATCATTGAATTTTTATAATCCGCTTTTCATGGGTGGGAAAATGTGATAGGCTGGTCCCAGGAACCAGAAGGACGACTCCTGAGGACGAAACATGCAAAGGAGGATGTATCCATGTCATTTGTCAAGTTCGAACAGCAGGGGCCGGTGGCGATCCTCACCATTGACCGTCCCGAGGCCCTCAATGCCCTGAACAGCCAGGTGCTTTGTGACCTGGATGAGGCGATTACGAAGGTGGAGCAGTCTGATGACGTCCGGGCTGTCATCCTCACCGGCGCGGGCCGCTCTTTTGTGGCCGGCGCGGATATCGGTGAGATGAAGGGCTTTTCCGCCATTGACGGGAAAAAGTTCGGCGTCCACGGCGGCGGGATCTTCCTGCGTCTGGAAAACCTGGCCGTGCCGGTCATCGCCGCGGTCAACGGCTTTGCCCTGGGCGGTGGTTGTGAGCTGTCCATGGCCTGTGACATCCGACTGGCCAGCGAGAAGGCCAAGTTTGGCCAGCCTGAAACCGGACTGGGCATCACCCCCGGTTTCGGCGGCACCCAGCGTCTGCCCCGGATCGTGGGCGTGTCCAAAGCCATGGAGCTGATCCTCACGGCCAAGACCATCGGCGCTCAGGAGGCCAAGGAGATTGGCTTGGTCAGCGAGGTATATCCCCCCGAGGAGCTGATGGATAAGGCCATGGAGCTGGCCAACGCCATTTGCGCTAACGCCCCCATCGCGGTGTGTGAGTCCAAGCGGTGCATCCGCATGGGCATGCAGACCGACATCGCCACCGGCAGCGCCTTTGAAGCGGAGGCCTTCGGCGTCACCTGTGGTACCGAGGATAAGAATGAGGGTATGGGCGCCTTCTTGGAGAAGAGAGCAGAGAAGCATTTCCAAAATCGCTGATCCGCATTTTGGAAGTATTGAGACCAATTCATACATATAAATATGTTGGACTGAAATGAACAGGAGGAAAACCGTATGAAAAAAATCGTAGTAATCGGCGGCGGCACCATGGGCCTGGACATTGCCCAGGTTTTTGCCAAGAAGGGCTATGACGTGGTGGTCCGGGACATCAATGATCAGATCATCCAGGCTTCTGAGGCCCGTCTGAACAAGACCTTGGATAAGCAGGTGGCCAAGGGCAAGCTGGATGAGGCCGGCAAGGCCGCTATCCTGGGCAAGATGACCTTTACCACCGACCTGAAGCTGGCCGCCGACGCCGACCTGGTGGTGGAGGCCGCCGTGGAGAACCTGGACATCAAGAAGAGCGTCTTCTCTGAGCTGGACCAGATCTGCAAGCCGGAGACGATTCTGGCGTCCAACACCTCCTCCATCTCCATCACCGCCATTGCCGCGGCCACCAAGCGCCCCGACAAGTTCATCGGTATGCACTTCTTCAATCCCGCCACCGTGATGAAGCTGGTGGAGGTTATCCGGGGCGCCCACACCTCTGACGAGACCTGCGCCACCATCACCGAGCTGTCCCGTGAGATCGGCAAGGAGCCTGTGGAGGTCCAGGAGGCCCCCGGCTTTGTGGTCAACAAGATCCTGGTGCCCATGATTAATGAGGCCGTGGATCTGCTTTACACCGGCGTGGCCACCGCCGAGGGCATCGATACCGCCATGAAGCTGGGCGCCAACCACCCCATGGGCCCCCTGGCTCTGGGCGACCTGATCGGCCTGGACGTGTGCCTGGCCATTATGGACACCCTGTACAGCGAGACCCATGATCCCAAGTATCGCGCCAGCCTGCTGCTGCGCAAGATGGTGCGGGCCGGCAAGCTGGGCCGCAAGACCGGCGAGGGATTCTTCAGCTACGCCAAGTGAGCGGCCCCTGACAGACAATGTATTGCTCAACCCCGGGCGGAGAAACCTGCCCCGCCGGGGCATTCTATACAAGGAGGACCATTACATGGATTTTCATCTGACCAAAGAACAGGAAATGCTGCGCAAGATGTACCGCGATTTTGCGCAGAACGAGGTCAAGCCCTTGGCCGCCATGGTGGACGAGGAGGAAATGTTTCCTGAGACCACGGTGAAGAAGATGGCTCAGCTGGGCATGCTGGGCATCTACTTCCCCAAGGAGTACGGCGGGGCCGGCGCGGACTATCTGAGCTATATCATGGCCGTGGAGGAAATGAGCAAGGTGTGCGGCACCACCGGCGTTATTCTGTCCGCCCACACCAGCCTGTGCTGCGCCCCCATCTACGAGAACGGCACCCCCGAGCAGAAGGCCAAGTACCTGCCCAAGCTGTGCAAGGGCGAGTGGCTGGGCGCCTTCGGACTGACCGAGCCCGGCGCCGGTACAGACGCCCAGGGCCAGCAGACCACCGCGGTGCTGGATGAGAAGGGGGAGAACTGGGTGCTCAACGGCTCCAAGATCTTCATCACCAACGCCGGCTATGCCAACGTGTTCGTCATCTTCGCCATCACCGGCGTTGTGGAGAAGCGTGGCCGCAAGCAGAAGGAGATCTCCGCCTTCATCGTGGAGCGTACCGACCCCGGCTTCTCCGTGGGCAAGCACGAGAAGAAGATGGGCATCCGCGGCTCCTCCACTTGTGAGCTGATTATGGAAGACTGCGTCATCCCCAAGGACCGTCTGTTGGGCAAGCAGGGCAAGGGCTTTGCCATTGCCATGAAGACGCTGGACGGCGGCCGCATCGGCATCGCCGCCCAGGCCCTGGGCATCGGTGAGGGCGCCATTGAGGAGACCATCGCCTACACCAAGGAGCGCATCCAGTTCGGCCGGCGCATCAGCCAGCAGCAGAACACCCAGTTCCAGCTGGCCGACATGCACACCAGGATGCAGGCATCCCAGTACTTAGTGTATGCCGCCGCCATGAAGAAGCAGAGCGGCGAGCCCTATTCCATGGACGCCGCCATGGCCAAGCTCTTCGCCGCGGAGGCGGCCAGCGACGTGACCCGCCGGGCCGTGCAGCTCTTCGGTGGTTATGGCTATACCCGGGACTACCCTGTGGAGCGCATGATGCGCGACGCCAAGATCACCGAGATCTACGAGGGCACCAGCGAGGTCCAGCGCATGGTCATCTCCGGCGCGCTCGGAGTAAAGTAAAAGGAGGAGTGAGCATATGAAAATCATTGTCTGTGTGAAGCAGGTGCCCGACACCTCCGGCAAGGTGGCGGTGAAAGAGGACGGCACCATGGACCGTGCCGCCATGGATACCATTTCCAACCCTGATGATATGAACGCCCTGGAGGCCGCCCTCCAGATCAAGGACGCCAACCCCGATGTGAAGGTGATCGTCCTGTCCATGGGTCCCGCTCCCACCGAGTCCATGCTCCGGGAGTGTCTGGCCATGGGGGCGGATGAGGCGGTGCTGGTCTCCGCCCGGGAGTTCGGCGGCGCGGATACCTACGCCACCTCCTCCACCCTCACCGCGGCCATCCGGAAGATTGGCCTGGAGAAAAATGACGTGGTCTTCTGCGGCCGGCAGGCCATCGACGGCGACACGGCCCAGGTGGGTCCCCAGATTGCCGAGAAGCTGGAGATTCCCCAGGTTACCTATGTCACCGCCATTGACTGCACCAATGGCGAGCTCACCGTCCGCCGGGAGCTGGAGGACGGCTACATGACCATCAAGGTACACACCCCCTGCCTGCTCACCTGCATCAAGGAGCTGAACACCCCCCGCTACATGAGCGTGGGCGGCATCATGGAGTGCTATTCCAAGCCCTATACCGTGTGGGATTTCAACGCTCTGTCCGACGACCCCACCATCCAGGTGGAGACCGTGGGCCTGAAGGGCTCTCCCACCCAGGTGTACAAGTCCTTCTCCCCTCCGGTGAAGGGCGCGGGCACCATGCTGGAGGGGGCCGACAAGGCCACCTGCGAGCAGCTGGTGTCTATCCTGGGCGAGAAGCACATCATTTAAGGAAAGGAGCGTTTGGACATGGCTTTTAACAGTAAAGACACCGCCGCCTTCAAGGGCGTGTGGGTATTCTGCGAGCAGCGGGATGGCGTCATTCTGGGCACCGGCTACCAGCTGCTCAGCGAGGGCCGCAAGCTGGCCGACGATCTGGGCGTGGAGCTGTGCGGCGTGCTGCTGGGAGACAAGCTCAACGAGGACTATGCCAAGGCCTTGGGCGGCTACGGCGCGGACCGGGTGTACGTCTGTGAGCACCCCCTGTTGAAGGATTATACCACCGATGCCTACACCAAGGTCATCTGCGACCTGGTGGAGGACAAGAAGCCTGAGGTATTTCTCATCGGCGCCACCAACATCGGCCGGGACCTGGGTCCCCGTGTGGCCGCCCGGCTGCACACCGGCCTGACCGCCGACTGTACCCACCTGGACGTGGATGTGGAGAAGTACAAGCAGTTCCTGCGGGAGACCTCCAACGTGGATGTGGACAACACCCGCTTTGAGGAGAACAAGAACCTGAAGGCCACCCGTCCCGCCTTTGGCGGCCACCTGATGGCCACCATCGTGTGCCCGGATTACCGGCCCCAGATGTGCACGGTGCGCCCCGGTGTGATGCAGACCGCCCCCTACAATGAGCAGACTGCCGCCAAGACCGTGCTGGAGCGGGTGGACGTAAAGCTGGACGCCTCCGACATCCATGTGGATCTGGTGGAGATCAAAAAATCTGCCAAGAAGCTGGTGGATCTGGTGGGCGCCGACGTGGTGGTGAGCGTCGGCCGCGGCATCAGCTCCGATCCGAAGCGGGGCATCGAGATTGCCGAGGAGCTGGCCAACGTGCTGGGTGGCGTGGTAGGCGCCTCCCGTGCGGTGGTGGACGCCGGCCTCATCGCCGCCGACCATCAGGTGGGCCAGACCGGCAAGACCGTTCACGCCAAGATTTATGTGGCCCTGGGCATCTCCGGCGCCATTCAGCACCTGGCGGGCATGCAGGACTCTGAGTGCATCATCGCGGTGAATAAGAACGGTTCCGCCCCCATCTTTGACGTGGCTACTTACGGTATCACCGGCGATCTGTTTAAGGTTGGCCCCATGCTCACTGAGGCTATTGCCAAGTATAAGGCGGCGAAAGCCTGATCAGGCCAAAGCGTAAATTGATATGACAGGACCGCCGCGGGAATTTTCCGCGGCGGTCCTGTTTTTTTTGAGGATAAAATATTTCCGCCTGTGTTCCAAGAAATTGTGGAGAAAAATGGAAGTCAAATTCTATATCTTGTGCTCATGTCGGGATCTGTCGGTATTTGCGAAAAGAAACCCTTGCGCACCTCACTTTTTTATCCCATACTAAAGCGGGAAGAGGGAGAGTGAGGTGAATATGGAACCATGCGAGATCTGTTTCTGAAGTCATTGAGCCTGACGGATGAATCGGGTGTGCGGCGCAGCTACGATTATTACATCACCATCGATGAAATGGAAGTGGGGGCCTATGCCTGTGAGAGTTACGGCATCCGAATCACCCGTCAGGACGGAGGGGAATCAGAGGCGGTACATAACGTGACGTGCAGCATTGCCCGGATTGATGAGCTGTGCGAGCTGGTGGTGGGCAGTGGGGTAACGCCTTTGACCTTACGCGATGTGATCAGCGATTGGCTTTAAGATTTCACATGGAGGCAGGGGAAAACGATATTGTCCTGCCTGCGCAGCAAGCTCCGGAGCGGATAGCTCCGGGGCTTTTTCTTGCCCGGGGGTGTGCGGACAGAGCCAAGCGGACTATGGGAGGACGGCGGGGAGTTCCAGTATCTCCTGAGCCAGAGTGTCCGCTGTCTGATAGACTCCTTGGAAATCCACATGGGGATTATATAGTGCCTCCAGCGCGTCGTGGGCCTCTTTTGCCTGCTCTAGACCGGATACCGCCTCGGCCTCCAGCGCGTCCACCACCTTCTGGGTGAAACGCAGCTTGGGCCGGTTGATCCGGCAGGCGTCCGGATCCAGCATGGCGTCCAGGCGAAGCCGCCGGTAGGAATGACGGGGCCAGGTACGCTCCGGCACGCAGGTGACAAAGGCCAGGGACAGGCCGGGAAGGATGAGATGGGCCAGCCGGTCGGGGGCCATGGGATCAGGGCAGGCCACCGCGTCATGTCCGCAGGCCAGCGCGGCGGTGAGAATGGGGGAGAGCAGGTGGTGGGCCAGACCATATCGGTCATGTACCTCATAGATCCGACTGGCCTGGGCGGATACCGTATCCCATAGGGTGATATAACCCTGGTGGGTAACGGCGGATAAAAAACGTTGGGACAGCTGGCCGCTGCTGCCGCTGCTGCCCTTTTTCAGTTCCCGGCCGATGATCCCCTTGGCCCGCTTACCCAGTCTCTGCTGCACAGCGGGGGCGGATACGGACTCGTAGATGTCCTGACGCAGCGCTCCCGCCGCCCCCAGGCAGCGGTAAACCCGCTTGTAGTGACCCTGATAGGCGCGGGCGGCGGCCAGCAAATTCTCTTTGATGGGCTGGAGCTCTTCCCGGCGGTAGAACTGGCTCAGATCCACATAGCGCTCTACCGCTCCGGGACATTTTGCCTCCACAACATGGGGGGCGGTGCCGTCCACTACGGCGGCGGCCAACTGGGGCAGGATCAGCGCGTCCAGAGATCCGGGGTCGCCGGAGCAGGGGACCTCTACCGTGGCCAGCCCTGCGGCCTGGGCATGGCGACCTACCCGCTTCATCAGAGAGGACTTGCCGCACCCGGCGCCCCCTTTGAGTATGTACAGGGCCTGCATCCGCTCCGGCTTGGACAGCTCATGGTAGAGGGAATAAAACCCGGAGGGCGTGTTGCCCCCCAGAAAGTATTGAATTTGGGACATGGCCAAGGCCTCCTCACAGGTTGGATTACAAGTTAGCCTATGCGCTTTGGCCAGTCTCAGTGACCGCTGGGACAGGGGAGAACAGGCTGTTTTTGCGACAAGAGAAAAATTTTTGAAAAGAGATGGAACGTTCCCCTTCATTTCAGTACCTTAAGGGTGGCCGGGCAATGAAACAGGAGCGATGTGAATGGGATTGACAAAGGAGAACTGGATCCAGGCGGTGACGGAGCACGACCGGGTGATGTTTCCGGGCAGCCCGGGCCATCGTGGGACGGGACGCAGGTGCCGAGGGCGCGGGGGCGAGGCTGTCCTGCCAGCCTGGCAGAAGCGGGGACGGCTCCGAGATCCTGGGGGAGCTGGCCCTTGGCTGGTGCAGATCACGGCGAACTGCGCCCGGCGGCCGCGGAAGAAAAGCGGTCGGATACTCTGTTGTGAAGATCTGGAACAGGGATGCGGCGGACAACTGGATTAGAGGTACTGGATGTGCCCAATCCGGGGAACCTTGCTGCTGTCGTGGGGGTATCCCTGGGCAACTGGTATGTCCCCCGCTATGCCGGCGGCACAGCGGGGAGGGGCACTGGCTGCGCTCCTGAGAAAAGGGAGCAGGAGACGGGCGGAGGGGGAGACTCCGTACCCGTCAGGGAGATGGCCCTTTCCCCTTGCAATCCCGGCACTTTTCCGATATAATATTTGGGATTGTACCAATGCGGCAAAAGCCGCCGGATGATAAAGGAAGTGTTTGGATTGAAGTACGATTTTGCCAGCATCGAGCCCAAGTGGCAAAAGCGCTGGGACGAGGCCAAGGTCTATGAGGGCCACAACCACAGCCAGAAGCCCAAGTTCTACGGTTTGGTGGAGTTTCCCTACCCCTCCGGCCAGGGACTCCATGTGGGCCATCCCCGGCCCTACACTGCCATGGACATCGTCACCCGGAAGAAGCGCATGGATGGATATAATGTGCTCTTTCCCATCGGGTTTGACGCCTTCGGTCTGCCCACGGAGAACTATGCCATCAAAAACCATGTCCACCCGGCTAAGGTCACCCACGACAACATCCAGAACTTCACCCGTCAGCTGAAGATGCTGGGCTTTGGCTTTGATTGGGACCGGGTCATCGACACCACCGACCCCAAGTACTACAGGTGGACCCAGTGGATTTTTCTCCAACTCTACAAACACGGCCTGGCTTACAAGGCCACGATGCCGGTAAACTGGTGCACCTCCTGCAAGTGCGTGCTGGCCAACGAGGAGGTGGTGGAGGGGGTGTGTGAGCGGTGCGGCTCCTCGGTCATCCGCAAGGAGAAGTCCCAGTGGATGCTGAAGATCACCGAATATGCCCAGCGACTCCTGGACGATCTGGACGACGTGGACTTCATCGAGCGGGTGAAGATTCAGCAGCGCAACTGGATCGGCCGGTCCACCGGCGCGGAGGTCACCTTCCAGGCCACCGCCGGGGACGACATTGTGGTGTTCACCACCCGGCCGGACACTCTGTTTGGGGCCACCTATATGGTGCTGTCTCCCGAGCATGAGCTGATCCGCAAGTGGCTGGAGGCGGGGCTCATTGCCAATGCCGGCGACGTGACCGCTTATCAGAAGGCCGCCGCCTCCAAGTCCGATTTGGAGCGCACCGAGCTGAACAAGGAAAAGACCGGCGTGCGGCTGGACGGGGTGTGTGGCATCAACCCGGTGAATGGCAGGGAGATCCCCATCTTCATTTCCGATTACGTGCTGTCCACTTACGGCACTGGCGCTATCATGGCCGTTCCCGCCCACGACGAGAGGGACTGGGAATTTGCCAAGAAGTTTGGCTGCGACATTGTGGAGGTGGTGTCCGGGGGCGAGGACGTGCAGAAGGGGGCCTTTACCGCCAAGGACGAGACGGGCGTCCTGGTCAACTCCGACTTCCTCAATGGCATGACCGTCAAGGACGCCATTCCAGCTATCACCAAGTGGTTGGAGGAGAAGGGTATCGGGAAGGCCAAGGTCAACTACAAACTCCGGGACTGGGTATTCTCCCGCCAGCGGTACTGGGGGGAGCCCATCCCCATGGTATGGTGCGAGAAGTGCGGCTGGGTACCTCTGCCCGAGGACCAGCTGCCCCTGCTGCTGCCCGACGTGGAGAGCTACGAGCCCACCGATGACGGGGAATCTCCCCTGTCCAAGATGACCGACTGGGTGAACACCGCCTGCCCCCATTGCGGCGGCCCTGCCAGGCGGGAGACGGACACCATGCCCCAGTGGGCCGGGTCCAGCTGGTACTACCTGCGGTATATGGATCCCCACAATGATAAGGCCCTGGCCTCCAAGGAGGCGCTGGACTACTGGTCCCCGGTGGACTGGTACAACGGCGGCATGGAGCACACCACCCTCCACCTGCTCTACTCCCGTTTCTGGCACAAGTTCCTGTACGACATCGGTGTGGTACCCACCAAGGAGCCCTACCAGAAGCGCACCAGCCACGGCATGATCTTGGGCGAGGGTGGGGAGAAGATGTCCAAGTCCCGGGGCAACGTGGTCAACCCCAACGACATCGTGGCCCAGTACGGGGCGGACACCCTGCGGCTGTATATCATGTTCATCGGCGACTTTGAGCAGGCCGCTGTTTGGAGCGACAACGCGGTGAAGGGCTGTAAGCGGTTTTTGGACAAGGTTTGGAATCTGGCGGAGAACTGTACGGACAGCCTGGAGCAGACGGGCGCCAACGCCGCTGCCCTCCACAAGTGCATCAAAAAGGTGGCCGACGACATTGAGAATATGAAGTTCAACACCGCCATCGCCGCCATGATGACCCTGGCAGGGGACTTCCAGAAAAACGGCTGCTCCAAGGGGGATCTGAAGGCCCTGCTGGTGATGCTTTCTCCCTTCGCCCCCCATATTGCTGAGGAACTGTGGGAGATGCTGGGCTTCTATGCCCAGCTGGGTTTCGCCTGCCGGCAGAGCTGGCCGGAGTATGACGAGAGCAAGACCGTGGCCAGCCAGATCACCATGGCCGTTCAGGTGGGCGGCAAGCTGCGGGGCAGCATCACCGTGGCCGCCGGCGCGGACAACGACGCCATTGTGGCCGCCGCCCTGGCAGATGAGAAGGTGCGCCGGTTTACCGACGGCATGACCTTGGTGAAGTCCATCGTGGTGCCCGGCCGGCTGGTGAACCTGATCGTAAAGCCCCAGTAACGCAGATAGACGAAATACAGGCCAAAACGGGCAGCTGAACGATGTCAGCTGCCCGTTTGCTTATTATAATCTTGGCCTGTCGCTTTGCCTGCTCCTCCAGGGCCTGAATCCTCCGGCGTACCCCATCCGCCGTCTCCCCGGTGGTAGTGTCCCAGTCCTGGGCCAGCAGCGCCAGCTCTTCCTCTAAGGCGGCGATGGCCCCGGAAAGGTCCCCGGTGATCTGGCAAATCTGGGCGATGGATTCCAGGGCATCCACGAATCGGGGCGGCTTTTGCAGTTCCAGCCCCCTGCGGTAGTACTCCTTGGCCTTTTCCCACTGGCAGGAGCGGGCCATGGCGTCCCCCATTTGGAGCCACACGCACCACTCCTCTGGGAAGTCCCGGCACATCTGTTCCCACACCTCCATGGCCTGGGCCCGCTGTCCCGAATACCACAGCAGCAGCCCCCGGTACAGGGGGGTGCGGAAGGTTTGGTCGATTTGGGCCAGCCGGTCCAGATACCCCTGAGCCTCGTCAAACCGCCCGTCGTCCATCAGCTGATCCAGAATAAAGAGATAGCCGTGCCAGTTGTCCGGGTGTCGCTCCAGAAAGTCCTGGTACCAGTCGATGAGCTGGTAGTGGTTGGAGCCGTTCCAGTCGGGCAGACGGCCGCCCATAGCACGGACCAATTCACTGTGGGCGTTTTTCAGATCCGCATCCCGCTCTAAGGCCATTTTGGCATAGCTGGCCGCTGAGGCCTGGTGTTCCCCGGCCAGGTGATTGTGCAGGTCGGCCAGCAGCTCATAGGGCCGGCCGTCGCCCGGTTCCCTCCGGGCCTTGTCCAGCAGAAAGGCTTCCTCCCGGGCGGCCACTGCCCGGTCCAGCACCCGCTCGTCCCACAGCATGTTCTGGATGCGCTCCATCCGGGTGTCGTCGCTCAGGGCGAACAGCTCGTCGATGGTGACCCCAAAGTAGGCGGATAGGGCGGGGAGCAGGGCAATATCGGGGACGGTGGCGTTTCGCTCCCACTTGCTCACCGCCTGGGGACTGACCCCCAGCTGCTCCGCCAGGGCCTCCTGGGTGACGCCCCGGGCGGTGCGCAGGGCTTTGATCTGGGTTCCGATTTCCATGAAGTTTCCTCACTTTGTTCGATTTCCCGGCCGGGTAAGCTCAGTATAAACTGGATCCGCCGCCTTTTCCAGTGCTTTGTGCGTCAGCCCACTCAAACGGCAGTTGAGCCAGGCAATGGGCGGATTTCAGCGGAAGGAAAAGAAATTTCGGTTGACAAGCGGCAGTTTCTCTCATATAATATAAATGTTAATGCCATATTCATGGCCCTTAAAGCATCCTGGATGGAGCCGGATGCCTCGGAGGGAGGGAAATATAGATGTCTGAAATTCATGTCCGCGAGGGCGAATCTCTGGAGAACGCCCTGAAGCGTTTTAAGCGCAGCTGCGCCAAGTCCGGCGTTTTAGCTGAAGTGCGTAAACGTGAGTACTATGACAGCCCCAGCGTCAAGCGCCGCAAGAAGAGCGAGGCCGCCAGGAAGAACCGAAAGAAGTATTATTGAGGATAGGAAAACAGCGTTCCGTAGGTTGCGGAACGCTGTTTTTATGCGCAGATAAAAGGGACGAAGTGAAAGACGGCGGCTGGACCGGGGCTTTAGGAGGGGGCAAAGATCTCCTCCAGACAGTCCTCCACCTCGGGGCCGGGCAGCAGAGCCGCCGTCAGCCCCAAGCGCTGGGCCACACCCAGCTTCTCCCGGATGGAACGGGGGGTGTCGAAAAGCACGAAATGGGCCTGCCCTCCAGGGGCCATATAGGTGTAATAATGGGCGCACAGCCCCCGGTCAAAGAATACCGCCGGCTCCAGGCGGTGAAGCTGTTCTTCCAGGGAGGCCTGGGACAGGGGAGTGCCCCGGCCGGCGGCCGGCAGCAGAAAGTCCTCCCGCACCCACTCCACCGCCAGAGCCAGCCGCTCCGGGGGATAGTGGACCAGGGCGGTCCGGATCCGCCGCTCCAAGGTGCCCGAGGTGAGGCAGGAGGGGATGAGGATCCGGGCGGTGCTGGCGTGGGGAGCATAGGCCTCTGGAACATAGAGATTCCAGCCCTGGCTGGCGCAGTTGCGGGAGAGAATCTCTACCAGCCGGGGCAGACAGCCGGTGGGCGGGCCCTCAAAGTCGCATACCACGCCGTGAAATTCTCGGCGCCGGCACTCCCCCAGGATCTGCCGGCAGCAGTTGGTGGGATCGCCCTGGCCGTCAAAGTCCCGGCAGTCCACCATCATCAACCCGCCCCGCAGGGAGGCGGGCAGTTGGATGCCCAGCAGCCGGGGCCCAATTCCGATGCGGTAGGCCATATGAGCCGGTATGAGGTTGAATGGTCCGCCGCGGCTTTCCTGTCCGGCGGGGAGGGCCAGCAGCAGTTCTTCCATTGGAATTACCCCCTCTTGTGAGTTGTGATGAAGTGTGGTATGATAGCCAACGTGAAAGGGTTTGCCTCGACGTGCGAGACGGACGTGGCCAATTCCCTATTTATATATGCCCGTCCCAGGGAGAATAGAAGGTGTGACATGGCATTATTCCAGGCCGGATTCCTGGCCGACGACATCTATCAGATTACCGGCGAGGCCCTGGAGCGGCGGGGGATTCGGCTGCTGCTGGCCGATCTGGACAACACCCTGGTTCCCTACGGTGTACCACTTCCGGACAAGAAACTCAAGGCTTGGCGGGACGATCTGGCCGTCCATGGGGTGAGCTTATTTATCCTATCCAACAACCGCCACGAGAGCCGACCCCGGATCTTTGCCCAGGGGCTGGAAGTTCCCTATATTGGCCATGCGGGAAAGCCCAAGAGGGCGTCTTTTGTAAAGGCCATGGAGCGCCAAGGGGTGACGGCGGCCCAGACCGCCATTGTGGGCGACCAGGTGTTCACCGACGTGCTGGGGGGAAACCGGGCGGGGGTGGCCACCATTTTGGTCAAGCCCATCCGGCTGGCGGGCAATCCGGGGCGGTATCTGCGGTATGCTGCGGAGGTGCCCTTCCGATTGCTGTCAAAGGGAGGAGAACGACTGTGAGCGCAAAATTTGGCCCGGCAGGTAACGCGGAAAATTTCCCCTATAAGTCTTCGGCGGACGCGCCCAGGTGGCTCAAGGAGCTGGGGCTGGACTGTTATGAGTACCAATGCGGTAAGGGGGTCCATGTGGGAGAGGAGACGGCCCGGAAGGTGGGACTGGCGGCCCGGGAAGATGGCATTGCCCTGTCCTTACACGCCCCCTATTTCATCAATCTGGCCAACCCGGACCCAGAGGCCCTGCAAAAGACCATCGGCTATATCACCGGGGCCTGCCTGGTGGCGGATTGGATGGGGGCCACGCGGGTGGTCATCCACTCCGGCGCCTTGATGAAGCGCACCAGAAGGGAGGCCCTGGACATTGCCCTGAAGTCCCTCCGGGAGGTTATCCGGGCCTGCGACGGCGCGGGTTTCGACCACATCACCCTGTGTCCGGAGACCATGGGCAAGCTGGGCCAGCTGGGGGACCTGGACGAGGTGCTGGAGCTGTGCTGTGTGGATCAGCGGCTGGTGCCCTGTGTGGATTTCGGCCACCTGTATGCCAGAACCTTGGGAGAGCTGGACGGGGCGCAGGCCATGGAGCGGATGCTGGAGCGCATGGAAGAGGTGCTTGGGGAGGAACGGGCCAGGGTATTTCACAGCCACTTCTCCCACATTGAGTTCACCCAAAAGGGCGGAGAGAAGTGCCACCGTACCTTTGCCGATGACGGGGGCTTTGGGCCCGCCTGGGAGCCGCTGGCCGCCGCCGTGGCCCGGAGGGGGTGGAGTCCCACGTTTATTTGCGAGTCCGCGGGCACGCAGGCGGAGGACGCGCTGGTGATGAAGAAGGCCTACCAGCAGGCGCTGAAGAGGCTTTGACCGATCCTGGAACCTGAAAGAGTATATCAACATGGAGAAAAACACGAAACGAGAGCGGAAAGCCTGGCAGCTGGTGGTGGGCGCTGTGGTCGGCCTGCTGGCGTTCTGCATGCCTCTGCTGCTTCCTCAGAGCGCTCCCAACGGGGTGAAGATTGTGCTTTTCCTCATGGGAGTGGGTATCCTCGCGGCGGTGCTGTGCCTGTTTGCCAGCCGGCACGGGGGTGTGCGCTGCCCCAACTGTGGGACCCAGTGGGGCGGCGGTCACCGCGGCATGGGGATCGCCCAATATACCAGGGAGGGGAAGTTCCGCTGCCCCCGCTGCGGCGCCATGATGGACATAAAATGATGGACGTGCATTCGTTATATTTTCATAGAAAAGAGGCAGATATGACCATGAACCACTTTGGAAAAATCGCGGCCCAGCTTGCCGGGCACAACCTGGACGCCATGCTGGTTACCTCCGCTCCCGGGGAGTTCTACGCCGCCGGGTTTCACGGCGAGGGTATGGCGGTCATCACCAAAGACGAGACCTGGTACTATACCGATTCCCGGTACATTGAAGTCGCCCAGCAGCAGGTGACGGGCGCTCATGTGGGGATGATCCGCACCGGACAGACCTACCGCCAGCTGGCCCAGGAGATTGTGCAGGACAAGGGGGTCTGCCGCCTGGGCTTTGAGGACAGCTCCATGTCCGTGGCCGAGTACAACCGGTGGAAGCAGGGGATCACGGCCGAACTGGTGCCCGCCTCGGAGATCTTGGATCTGCTGCGCATGGTCAAGGATGAGGACGAGCTGGCGGCCATGCGGGAGGCCCAGCGGATCACCGACGAGGCCTTTGCCGAGATTCTCAACGACGTTAAGCCGGGGGTGGCCGAGTGCGAGATCGCCGCCAAGCTGACCTACCTCATGGCCCGCAAAGGGGCGGAGCGCAACTCCTTCGACCCCATTGTGGCCTGCGGCGCCAACGGCTCCAAGCCCCACGCCGTGCCTGGGCAAGACCTGATCCAAAATGGGCAGTTTGTCACCATGGACTTTGGCTGCGTGGTGGGGGGCTATTGCTCGGACATGACCCGCACTGTGGCAGTGGGCCAGCCCACCGATGAGATGAAGCTCGTGTACGACACGGTGCTCAAAGCCCAGCTGGCGGGCATTGCCGCCGCCCGTGGCGGCGTCACCGGGGCGGAGATCCACAACATCGGTGCCAAGGTCATTGCCGACGCGGGGTACGGGGACTATTTCGGCCACGGCTTTGGCCACTCCCTGGGCATTGAGATCCACGAGAATCCCCGCTTCTCTCCCCTGTGGGACAAGGCGATCCCCTCTGGGGCCTGCCTGTCTGCGGAGCCGGGCATCTACCTGCCGGGCAGGTTCGGCGTGCGCATTGAGGATGTGATCATGCTTACCGACGACGGCTGCATTGACATCACCCACTCCCCCAAGGAGCTGATCATCCTGTAATCTGGAACGCAAGGAAAAGCCCTTGCAAACAAAAGAAAAATAGGGTATAATATAGCGATTCGATTCTGATTATTCAAAACATTTGAGTACTGGAGGAAGATACCAATGGCAATGATCACAGCAGGTGATTTCCGCAACGGCGTGACCTTTGAGATGGACGGCAAGGTGATGCAGGTGGTGGAGTTCCAGCACGTCAAGCCGGGCAAGGGCGCGGCCTTCGTGCGTACCAAGATGAAGAATGTCATCACCGGCGCCGTCACCGAGACTTCATTCAACCCCACCGCCAAGTTTGAGCAGGCCTTCGTAGACCGCAAAGAGATGGAGTACAGCTACAACGACGGCGACCTGTACTACTTCATGGATATGGAATCTTATGAGATGACTCCCATCAACAAGGATGTGCTGGGGGAGAACTTCAAGTTCGTCAAGGAGAATATGCCCTGCAAGATCATGTCTTACAAGGGCAGCGTGTTTGGGGTAGAGCCTCCCAACTTTGTGGAGCTGGAAGTCACTCAAACCGATCCCGGCTTTAAGGGCGACACCGCCACCAATGTCACCAAGCCTGCCACGCTGGAGACCGGGGCCGAGATCAAGGTGCCCCTGTTTATCAATCCCGGCGACAAGATCCGCATCGACACCCGCACCGGGGAATACCTGGAGCGCTGCAAGAATTAAGCGCGGAGCCGCTGTGAGCAGCCCGGATGGACCGGAGTGAGGAATACAAACCAGGGAAGGGGCGAAGCCCCGAGCGTTTGTGTTCCGAATCGGAGGGAAGCCGGGCGTCGGGAGCAGGCAAAGCGTGAGAGGAAAGCGCGGAGCCGTTGCGAACCGCCTGGATGAATACCGGGCCGTACGCGTATAAGAAAAAAGGAGAATACGTCATGACTATTTCCGAGAAGGTTGCTTATATCCAGGGCCTGTTTGACGGCATGGGGCTGGACAAGGCCCAGTCCGGCGAGGCGAAGATCCTGGCTGAGATGCTGGATGTGCTCAAGGAGATCGGCGACCAGCTGGACAATGTGGACGCCACCCTGGACGAGTTCGGCGAAGAGATCGACGCCATTTCCGACGACCTGTCCGATGTGGAGGAAGAGGTGTTCGGGGATGACGAGGACGAGGAGGACGACGGGGACGAGGAGCTCGAGGAGGACTTCTTCGAGGTCGCCTGCCCCAACTGCGGGGAGGATCTGGTCATCGACGACGATGTACTGGAGGCGGGAACCGTGGACTGCCCAGCCTGCGGCCAGAAGTTTGCCCTCTCTTTTGAGGAAGAGGAGAAGGGGTGCGGGGACGGCTGTTGCTGCGGCAAAGAGGACGAAGAGTAAATACTGAAAAGATAAAAAGGCCGGACTCATGCGAGTCCGGCCTTTTTATCTTTTCAGAGCCTATAAATGAAAGCGGCCTGGTCTGGTTCAGTTGCCCGCCTTTGTCAGCGCTCTCCGGTCAGCCCCATATAGGGGTATCGGTCCTGGAGCCGCTGGTCGGGAAAGCGCTCGTCCAGAAAGACCTGGATCGGATTGGAGGCGGGGATGGCTTCCTGCCGCTGGTGCATGCGGATAAGAGCCGCCGCGGAAAGGGTGGTGCTGATCAGGAGAAAGGCGGCCAGTAAACCGGTGAGGACCCGGGTGCGGCCCCGCTGGATTCGGTCGATCCACACGATAAACAGAGGAAGCACTACCCGGACCCAGGCCACCGCGACCAGCCCCCAGAACAGGCAAAACACCAGGTTGATCCGGCCGTTGAGGTTGAAGGGGAGATGGCTGTAATCCCAAAAGTAGGCTCCAAAGGCCCATTCCTGGAACCAGGAACATAGGTACTCATAGCCGCCGCCCAGCAGGGAACCGGCGGCAAATAGAATCAGATTGTTCTGGGCATGCAGGGGGTGGAGCGCCAGGGTGAGCACCACCGCGCCCAGGCCCCACACCAGGCTGAAAGGACCCCAGAGCAAGCTGCTGCGGCTGACCAGCTCACCCCGGGTGACGGCCCAGAAGGCCACCTCGATGAGATCACCCAGAAAACTGGAGAGGAGAAACAGCCAGAACAGGCGAAACAGAGTGATTTGTTTTGCCGCGGCACTCTGGCCTTCCCGCAGGACTTCCACTGCCGCGTTGGGTTTTGACATGGGATATCACGCTCCTATTGGATACACTCTATCCTACCATACCTGTCGAAAAAAACGATAAACAATAGATAAAGAATTCTTTAAGATTTGGAAAGACTTACAGCACCGCCCGCCCGCTCATTGCGGGTGGGCGGCACTGTCTGCGCAGGAGAGAGGGGATCACTCGCTTCTCAGGGCCTCCACCGGGTCCTTCCGGGCGGCCACCTTGGCGGGGATGAGCCCCGCAACAATGGTGAGCAGGGCGCTGATGACCACCAGGATGACACCCCCCGCCACGGGCAGCGCGGCCTTCAGCCCGACCAGACCGGTGACATGGAGCAGAATGGCGTTGATGGGGATGATGAGCAGCAGAGTGACGCCGATGCCGATCAGACCGGCGCCCAGGCCCACGATGAGGGTCTCGGCATTGAACACCCGGGAGATATCCCGCTTGGAGGCGCCCACTGCCCGGAGAATGCCGATCTCCTTGGTGCGCTCCAGCACGGAGATATAGGTGATGATGCCGATCATGATGGAGGACACCACCAGGGAGATGGATACAAAGGCAATGAGCAAATAGCTGATGCCGCTGATGATGTCGGTGATGGAACTCATGAGCAGGGCCACATAGTCGGTATAGGTGATCTGATCCTCCTCGTTCTCTACCTGGGCGTTATACTGGTCAATGAGCTGCGCAATGGTATCCTTGTCCACAAAGGTATCCGCGTACAGGCTGATGGTGTCTGGGCTGTCCAGGTCCACATAGCCCATGCGGTCCAGGTTGTCCTCATAGGTGGACTCGGACACCGTGGGGGGCATATAGGTGTCGTAGAGGTAGAGCAGCTGCGCCTGGGTCAGCCCACCGGCGGAAGTGTCCTCCACCGGGCCCTGAGCCAGGGCCAGATCCAGCATCCCGGACAGCTGCCCGGCACTCAGAGCGGACATCCGCTGGGCCACGGCCTGGGCATACTGCTGCTGTATCTGAGCTGCCACGGCCTCCTCCACCTGGGCGAATAACTCCTCATCGCTCATCTCGTCGATGTAGGCGGTGATGGTGTTCGCGTCTACCCCCATTTCACCGGCATACTGCTGGGTGATCATGGCCACGATGTCCTCCCGGGCCAGTCCGGCCATCTGCTGGTCCACCATTTGCTGGATATAGCTCTCGTCCGCCTGGCCGGCGGCGTCCACATAGACATCGGCCTTTTCTCCGTCGGTGAGGCCGGATAGGTATTCGGTGATGTCCGCGATCTTCTCCTCATCGGTGGGTTCCACCTCGTCGCCGGTGGGAAAGGGCAGGCCGGTGATCACATCGGTGTCTGGATGGGCCAGCTGGTCCTGGGCCACGTCAGACTCCGCCGTGGCCTGGATGGCGTGGTCGGTGAGGGCGCTGGTGTAGCCCACGCTGCCAGCGGTCATGGAGGAGGTGAGGGAGGCGTTTTCCCCGGGGCGGGCGATGCCCACCACCTTCAGGGGGATGCCCACGTCCTCGCTGTTATACAAAAGCTCAATGCCGGACTGGGTGGCGGACAGATCCACGTAGGTATCTGTGCGCTCATCATACTGATAGTACTCCGCCGGGAGGATGAGCTTGAAGGTGGTCTGGCACAGCTCCTCATAGGACCAGGACACCGGGCTGGTATCCACCGCTTCGCCGTTTTGCAGGGCGGTGAGGGTTTCCTCCATATCCGCCTGGGACATCAGCCCCAGGGCGTAGAGCATCAGATCGGAGATCTCGTTGTTTCCGTCCACGAACAGGATGACCTCGTCATAGCTCTGGGGCCAGCTGCCGTAGAGCAGTTCGTAGGAGTCCTGCACCTGGGGATCGATGAGCTCGCCGTTTTCCCCGGGCATGAGCTCGTCCCACACGTTCATGCTTTCATACATGGAGCCCATGGAGTCAAAGTAGGAGGAGTAATCCCCGCCATACATGGCGGACATGGCCTGCTGCATCAGACTGGTAACGTCGCTTTTCACGATGCTGCCGTCGGCGTCCTCGTTGTAGATGTCGAACTGGAAGTCATAGCCGTACCGGATGGCGGCCAGCTGCGCGATGCCGCCGCCTCCCTCTTCCAGGTACTGCTTAAAGGCGGTCAGGTTATTGGTAACGGTCTCGGCATTGAGCATGGAGTCCATCAGGTCATACATGACGGTGGAGGAGTAGACCCGGTCCTCCTCCCGGTTTGCCAGCTCCTCTGGATCTCCCTCGTGGCCCGCCCCCATGAGGGAGGTGAGCATGGCGGTCATGTCCACGCTCTCGGCCTGGATGGTGATGGGATAGCTGGACAGGGTGTCTTCCTGCACCTGGTTGATATAGGTGTTGATGCCTGAGGACAGGGCCAGGATCAGGGCGATGCCGATGATGCCGATGGAACCGGCGAAGCTGGTGAGCACCGTGCGGCCTTTCTTGGTCATCAGGTTGTTGAGGGACAGGGACAGGGCGGTGAGAAAGGACATGGAGGTCTTCTGCCCCTTGGCCTGGCGTACCCGCTTTTCCCCGGCAGGGGCGGGGGCCTCCGCCCCGGCGTGGTAGGGGTTGGAGTCATCAATGACCAGCCCATCCTTCAGCTTGATGATCCGGGTGGAGTACTCCTCCGCCAGCTCCGGGTTGTGGGTGACCATGATGACCAGCCGGTCCTTGGCAACTTCCTTGAGCAGGGCCATGACCTGTACCGAGGTCTCGCTGTCCAGGGCGCCCGTGGGCTCATCGGCCAGCAGGATGTCCGGGTCGTTGATCAAGGCCCGGGCGATAGCCACCCGCTGCATCTGCCCGCCGGACATCTGGTTGGGCTTCTTGTTCATTTGGTCGGCCAGCCCCACCTTCTCCAGGGCCTCCTTGGCCCGGCGGTGGCGTTCCGCCTTGGACACCCCGGACAGGGTGAGGGCCAGCTCCACGTTGGCCAGCACCGTCTGGTGGGGGATCAGGTTATAGCTCTGGAATACAAAGCCGATGGAGTGGTTACGGTAGGTGTCCCAGTCCCGGTCCTTGTACTGCTTGGTGGATCGGCCATTGATGATGAGGTCGCCGCTGGTGTACCGGTCCAGGCCGCCGATGATATTCAGCGTGGTGGTCTTGCCGCAGCCCGAGGGGCCCAAAATGGAGACAAACTCATTTTCCCGGAATTCCAGGTCAATGCCCCGCAGGGCCTCCACCACGTTGTCGCCCATGACATAACGTTTTGTGATTTGCGATAGCTTCAGCATTGGGTGGGTTCTCCTTCCAGATGTGTTTGCAGATAGTCCATGGCGTACTGCGCCGCCTGAGCGCCCCGGCGGATCTCCTCCCCCACGCGGGGGGGCAGACGGTCCAGCAGCTGATAATAGCGGGCGAGACGGGCGTCCATGCGCTCTAATACTTGCCTTCCCTTCTCGGTAAGGGACAAGGTCACCATCCGCTCGTCCTTCGGATTTCTGGAGCGGGTGAGAAAACCGCCCCGCTCCAGCTTCTTGCACAGGGTGGAGGTATTGCTCTGGCCCATGCAGGTGCGCTCACTCAGCGCCCCCACGGTCAGGTCGCCCTGGGCCAGCAGCAGCAGCGTCATGGCCTGAAGGGGAGTCAATCCCACGGACTGGACCAGCGGGTCAATCAGCTGGGCCATCTTCCCCTTGAAGTGCTGAAAGGTTTCCAGAATGGCGAGGCTCCGATTCAACACAATATCACCTCCCAAATATATTTGCTTCACATATAATAGCGGCCAAAGGTAATCATGTCAATGAAGGGAAGCGGTTGTTCACAAATTGTTTACCCCTTCCGGATGAGAGAAAAAAGGGACCGGCCCTCCCACCGGAGTGCCGGTCCCCAAAAGCAGTATAGGCGATCACCGCCGTTTCTTCCCCGACAAGGCGAAGCCCAAAAAGGTGCCGCATAGACCGCCCACGATATGGGTGAGCTGGGAGACATTATCGTTCACGAAGATGGCGTCCCACAGCTCGCCCCCCAGGTAGAAGATGGCCACCAGAATCAGAGTGGTGGGGATAACGCCGTTGCGCACCCCGCCGAAGGAGGATAGCAGGATCATCATGAACACGATGCCCGAGGCCCCCAGCAGGGCAGTGTCGGGGAAGAAGACGAACTGTACCACGCCGGACACCAGGGCAGTGAACAAAATGGCCCAGAACACGTTCCAGCTTCCGAATCGATCCTCCAGGTTGGGACCCAGTACCAGGATAAGTACCATATTGGAGATGTAATGGCCATAGCCGCTGTGGCCCAGCACATGTCCGAAGAACCGCACCCAAGCCAGGGGATCGGTCAGAGAGCAGCGGTAGACAGAGAACAGGTGGCTGGTGGTCCAGCCGTCGGTGACGTTGCCCAAAATCAGCGCCAGCAGGGCCAGCAGGGCAAAGGTCAGGGACACCGGCGCGTTGTAGGAGATCTTCAGTGTGGGGCGTTTCATGCTCGTTCACCTCGGTGTGTGGTTGAAAGACTTCTGGCGATATTATACCCGATTCGGAGGGAAAAGGGAAGAGGGGAAAGGGGGGCTCCGCCCCGCGCGATATTTTTTGCCCTGTCGCGGTACAATAAAGGCAGAGAATACAAGGAGGCGTGTACCATGA
>CALXDP010000011.1 GCA_944387095.1 uncultured Oscillospiraceae bacterium | reverse complement strand
GTGTGGGTCATCGCCTACACCAAGGAACTGCGCCTGCCCATGATGCTCTACACCGCCGCCGTCAACGGGGTGTTCGTATTCCTCATCGCCGGGGTGCTGCTTCTGACCCAAAATGGTGTGACATCGGAGTTTCTGCTGAATTTGATGTTCTACATCATCATCACGCCCATCATCTCTGTAACCCTGACCCGCATCATGTTCCAGAGTGAGAACGCCATGATCGTGGATGACGCCCTCCAGCGGATCGACAGCGTACTGGACCTTCAGCCGCTAAAGGAGACGCGCCACCCCCGGCACCCCAAGGACGGCTCTGTAGAGCTCTCCCATATCCATTTCAGCTATGACGGGGAAAACGAGGTGCTGAAAGACGTCTGCCTGGCCATCCCCGCCGGGCAGCGGGTGGCTTTTGTGGGTCCCTCCGGCGGGGGAAAGACCACCCTGGCCAATCTCATCTCCCGCTTCTTTGACCCCCAGAGGGGAAGCGTCAAGATCGGCGGCGTGGATGTGCGGGACATTCCCAAGGAGGAACTGATGAACACGGTCGCCTTCGTGTTCCAGAACAGCCGCCTCCTCAAGGCCTCCATTCTGGACAATGTGCGTCTGGGCAGGCCGGATGCCACACGGGAGGAAGTGCTGGACGCCCTTCATAACGCCCAGTGCGACGACATTCTGGAAAAGCTACCCCAGGGAATGGACACGGTGATCGGCGCCAAGGGGGTCTACCTCTCCGGCGGGGAACAGCAGCGCATCGCCATCGCCCGTGTGATGCTGAAAGACGCCCCCATCCTGATCCTGGATGAGGCCACGGCCTTCGCTGACCCCGACAATGAGTCCCGCGTGCAGGCGGCGTTTTCCCGTCTGTCCCAGGGGAAAACGGTCATTATGATCGCCCACCGGCTGTCTACGGTGGCAAATGTGGACAAAATCTATGTGATCCAGGACGGAAAGATCGCAGAGCACGGCACCAGCCGGGAGCTGCTGGCCCAGGGCGGGCTTTTCAGTAGGATGTGGAACAACTATCAGACTTCGGTCCAGTGGAAGGTCGCAAAGGAGGCGTCAAAACCATGATCAAACAGCTGCAAAAAAAGTATGCCCTCTCAGAGCAGGGCGCCAAGGATCTGGTCAAGGGCTGCCTCGCCTGTGTGTTCCAGCACATCACCTTCATGTTCCCGGTGGGGCTTCTGTACTCCCTGGTGGGTGATCTGCTGGGCGGCGGCATCCCGGCTGGAAAGACCGCTTTTTACGCGGCAGGCTGCGCAGTGTGCGTGGGGCTGATTTTGCTCTCCACCTATCTCCAGTACAATGCCACCTACTTCGCCACCTATGTGGAGAGCGGCGTGCGCCGCATCACCCTGGCGGAGCAGCTCAGGAAAATCCCCCTGTCCTTTTTTGGCAAGAAGGACCTGGCCGATCTGACCAGCACCATCATGGCAGACTGCACCTTTTTGGAGCAGAGTTTTTCCCACTTTATCCCGGAGCTGGCCGGGTCCATCATCTCCACCGTACTGATCTCCATCAGCCTGCTGTGTTTTGACTGGCGCATGGCCCTGGCCGCCCTGTGGGTACTGCCGTTGTCCTTTGCCATCGTGGGCGGCTCGGCCGGGGTACAGGAGCGGCTGAACCAGAAGACCATGGACGCGAAAATGACCTGCGCCGACGGCATCCAGGAGTGCATAGAGACCGCACAGGATTTGAAGGCCAACAACGCGGAGAGAGTATCTGCGCGGGCTGGAGCAAAAGATCCGGGCGGTGGAGCGCCGGAGCATCATCAACGAATTTGGGGTGGCGGCTTTTGTGGTCAGCGCCTCCCTCATCCTGAAACTGGGCATCGCCACCGTGGCCCTGGTGGGTTCTGTCCTGCTGCTGCGGGGGACGCTGGATGTGCGCACCTTTTTCCTGTTCCTGCTGGTGGTATCCCGGCTGTATGACCCGCTCCAGAGCGCCCTACAAAACCTGGCGGCGGTGATCTCCACCCGCATCAACATCGCCCGGATGAACGAAATTCTCGATCACCCCATCCAGCAGGGGGACAGCCGCCTGACCAACGACGGCTGTGACATTGTGTTTGACCATGTGGGCTTTGCCTACAACACCGGGGAGACGGTTCTGCGGGATGTCTCTTTCACCGCCAGACAGGGGGAGGTTACCGCCCTGGTGGGTCCCTCCGGCGGGGGAAAGACCACCGTGTCCCGGCTGGCCGCCCGGTTTTGGGATCTGAACAAGGGTAAAATCACCGTGGGCGGCATGGACATTTCCAAAGTGGATCCGGAGGCGCTGCTCTCCCTGTACTCCATCGTGTTCCAGGATGTGACCCTCTTTGACAACACCATCCTGGAGAACATCCGTATCGGCAGCAAGGACGCCACCGACGAGGAAGTGCTAGCTGCCGCCAAGCTGGCCAATGTGGACGAGTTCGCGGAAAAGCTGCCGGACAAATACAATACGAATATCGGGGAGAACGGCTGTGAACTCTCCGGCGGCGAGCGCCAGCGCATTTCCATTGCCCGTGCTTTCCTCAAAAATGCCCCTATCATCCTGCTGGATGAGGCCACCGCCTCTCTGGACGTGGAGAGTGAAACGCTCATCCAGACCGCCCTCTCCCGCCTCATCCGGGACAAGACGGTGCTGGTCATTGCCCACCGGATGCGGACTGTGGCCGGGGCGGACAAGATCGTGGTGCTGGACGGCGGGGTCGTGGCCGAGCAGGGAAGTCCTGGAGAATTGCTGGAAAAGGACGGCATCTATGCCCACATGGTAAAGTTCCAGACGGAGAGCCAGAACTGGACGCTGGCATAACGGAAACAAGCGATTGTGAAACAAGAAAAAGCGGGAGCGTCACCCTCGGCTCAAACCGAAGGCGGCGCTCCCGCTCTGCTATGAGAAAATGTTTCAATCTTTTGTATCCCCAATTCGGAGGGGAAAGGCTCACATGGAAAATCATAAGGGTGGCACTCGAAAAGGCCGCCACAAGCGCAAACCCATGGGCGATTTTCCCACTGGTTGCGGAAAGACATGGGGTTTTCGCTCCTTTTGGTACGGCTTTTGCGGGCAGGGGGACATCATTCAATGTGGCGATCCTGTTTCTCTGGTTAGGTTGCCACCAAACAATTTGGATTTTTGCCAACCATAACGGTGACCGCAAACTTCTGCCGGGCGGCATCATAATCCCAGTGGAAATCCCCTTGGTACTTTTCAAGCGTTTTCCCAACGCTTGTCAGACCAAATCCGTGAAATCGGCTGTCTTTTTTTGTGGAGATTAAACGGTCCCCGCTGGAAACCGGCGGGATATCGCAGCTGTTCTCCACCACAATCACCTGATAGGAGTTGCGCAGGGCGGTGGCAAGATAGACTTCCTTTGCCTGCGACTGCTCTGCGGCGGTCAAAGCATTGTCCAACAAATTTCCCAAAATTGCAACCAGGTCAAAATCTTCTACAAGACTTAGGTTACACAGCTTCACGTCATATTCAAACCGGATTCCTCGCAGTTGGCAGGTGGTGACATACTTGTTTATCATCACGTCCAGGCCAGGATTCCCGCTGTGGCAGTGCCTGGCGTAACGGCTAAGTTGTTCGGACATTTTTTCGATGTAGCGATCGACACGGGCATCTGTGTTCAAATTCTTGATAGCGGCTAAGTGGTTTTTGGCGTCATGGGCGTAGGTCATCAGCTGGCGGTTTTGGTGTTCCAGGATCTCATAGTAAGACCGCTCTGTCTCAAGCTGCTCAAATCTGCTCTTGACCAGCAATAGTTCATTTTCCCTCTCCTGGCTGTGCTGATAGGTGATAAACAGGATGATAGTGGAGGCAAACAAGATCATGCTCACAATGGCTAACAAGAATTGCCCGTGATAACTCAGGGTTTGTTGTGCGCAGATATACCAGATGAGCGCAAGACAGACAAAGACGCCTGCCGGATACGCATAGAGGCCCAGGGGCAACCTGAATTGCGGGGCTTTTTTCACCAAAAAATTGGTCAGGATCAGGCAGGTAAAAAAATAGAGAGACTTATTAATGATAACAAGCAAGATCAGAAAAACCACATTTGAGTTATAGTCTGTAACGACGTTGCCCAGGAAGGATGAGAGCAGAAAACTCACAATCACTTCCAGGGCGGTCATCAACGCAGTTAAGATGAGAGAATAGAAAGCTGCTGTACTGGCTTTTACCCGGAAGCACAGCAGTCCAAAAACCAGATTGACCAAACAGAACGAAATCAAATTGATCCAGACTGTGTTGGAGTAGAGCAGATTTGCCGCCGATGCCGCCCCAAAGCATAGTGCTCCGATCAAGAGGATTCTCCAGGGCGGCCCCTTGCGGTCTGATACTCGGGAAAAGAAGAGATAGGAAATCAGCATTTCCAGAAAGTAGATAGAAAAGGAAACAACGGGGTTTAGCATATTCACCGCCTCCTGAGGTATTCAAACCAATACTTGCGAAAATCGGCCTGCTTTCGCGTGGCGATGGGAATTCGCTCTCCATTGGACAGATACAGCTCTGTGTAAGTGTACTTATTTACATAGTGGAGATTGACCAAAAAAGACTTGTGTACCTGGTAAAAGAATAAGTTGGGCAGCTTTTCACACCAATCGTCAAAACTTTCCCGAGTATAATATCGCTTATCCTTCGCAACCAGAACCACCCGGCGGTTTTCCCGGGTCACATACAGTACGTCATCCACCAAGATGCGGATCTGGGACTGTTGGTTGTATAAGAAAAAGTCCACGTAGGCGCCGTCAATGTATTCCATGGCCTTATCCAACCCCGCATAGAGACGATTCACATCAAAAGGCTTCTCAAAATAGCGAAAGGCCTGAAGGTCCATGGCATCATCCTGATATTCGTGATAAGCAGTGACAAAGAAAATGGCTACCTTCCCATTTCGGCGCTTCAGTTCCTTGGCCAGAGAGATTCCGTCCAAACCTTTCATCTGGATGTCCAGAAAGGCGAGAGTATAAGGCGTTTCCCCGGACAGCGCCTCCTTTGGATCAGTTGTTGCAAAAATATGGCAATCAATAAAATGATTTTTCATATATTCCTGTACATGTTCGCGCAAATTATCAAGAAAGGTCGTTTCGTCATCACAGATTAGAACATTCATAAACTGTCTCCATAAGTCAAAAAATGGGGCTGCTATATCCACATTAGCAACCCCATTTTATCATCACAAATTATACATCGTCAACTATAGTGGATTTCTTCTAAATAAGTTTCCAGCAGCTTAAGGACAATCCTTTGTGTGTCGTTTGGCAAACTTTGAAGTATTTCAAACATTCTATTTGTGTTTTTGGAGATTTTACCAATCAGATAATAGTCGGGTGTTTTGCCCAGCACATCGCAGATGCGAAAAATAATTTGAGTCGTGGGGATATAAATCCCGCGCTCGATGCTGGAAAGATGGTTTTTAGAGATCTCTATGCGCTCTGAAAGCTGTTCCTGCGTCATGCCCCGCTCTTTCCTGCGCTGCATGATCCTGATTCCGATCAGTTTTTTATCAAGTTTCATTTCACATCACCACGTGATATACGCTACCATGGCGGCACAAGAAAATGAACAACATTATACAGAATATATCTGTAAAACAATTATTAATAAGTAAATTATATAATAATTCTGCACAAGACGTATTATTGAGGTTTTTTCATGGTTTTATTGCACTTCTCCTATATCTATTGCCATTCGAGCTATTCTTTGTTAATGTTCCCCAAAAGGGGGTGAATCGACCATGAAAAGTTGTAAGAAACTTGCGGCTAAGGTCGCAAAAACAATGGCTGTGCAAACACTAAAACGGGATGCAAACAGCACCACCTGCTTTGCCGTCTATCAGCCGAAAGCACCGGAAAAATTAGCTCTTTTTAAAAAGTCAAAGAATGTTTAATGCAATAGCCAGGAAAATAGTGGATGCGCTGAGCAGTCATTCGGAGATATCGAAAGAAGATGAAGAGTTATATGTGTATGGGTTTCACATGATGTGTGCCCAGGGATTCTTTTTCTTGCTATCCTTGCTATTTGGGATCCTGTTTGGCATTGTATTGGAGAGCCTTGTATTTTTTATCTTTTTTTCTCTGATTCGAAGCTATGCAGGTGGGGTGCATGCAGAAAAAGAGAGCGTTTGCACAATCTCTACTTCGATAGCTCTGTTTTCAGCGGTTGGGTTGATAAAATGGAGCACTATGGGTGACAATCTGCTCATACCGCTACTTATGATTTTGGTATCTGCTCTGATCATTCTGGCTTTCGCGCCACTGGACACGCAGGAGAAGCCTCTGGACCGAGAAGAAAAAAGACAATTCCAGAAGATTTCATATTTGTTACTACTTTTTATTTGTGTGGCAGCTTTCCTTGCTTTGGCGGTTCAGATGAACGGTATTTTTCATGCATGCACAGTGAGTTTGGGATTGGAGGGGATATTGCTATTCCTTGGACACCTGAAACAGAAGCTTGCAAATTGACAAGATTTCCTTGCAATTTGGAATTTTGCATTGTGCTTTGATGGTACCGGCATCGGCTGATACCTGGCTCCAACCATATAAAAACCATTTGGACACAACTTTTGAGTTCAAGTTTGACATTTGGGGAAAGGCAAATTCAGAAGGTAGGGCAAAGCAGGACACAAGCGGCACGTATATGGTTGCCTACTCTATGTGTCATGGGGGGATGGATGTTTTTGTAGACGGCCTTGACACAAGAACTGGGCAATGGGTAGATTGCACGGACAAAACAACCTATGGACAGCCCCGCTTGAGCAAAGTTAACTCTCCTGCCCTAATCAGCCAATGGGTGTATGAGCGGGGATACCGTACCGCAAGACTTGGAGGATATAAACCGTGGGCAAACCAGTCTGTATCCGGCGTGTGGAGCCCTGATTCTGTAGGAAGCTACCCCTATTTAACCTCTTCCACCTAAGCCAAGGATCTTTATGCCGGTTGCGATTATGTTTCCGCGAGGAAATTATAAATATGTTCAGTGTGTGACCAAAAAGAGTGAGCCATCCTTCAAGACTGATTGAATCGTTTTTACAGCGCACCACAAGCCTAAGAAGGCTCACGCAGGCCGGATAGCATGCACCCCGGTCTGCGTGAGCCACTCATATCCGCAAGGAATGTCTCAGGTGTGCAACGGACTGCATATGCGAAAAAGGAGAGGGGTTCTCATGGGGAAAAATAGGAGCATGATAAAACTCATCTTGGTCGTCTTTCTTTGCGCTTTGGTAGCGGCAGGCATCATCGTGGCTATTTTAGCTGTTACTGTGTTTAAGCCTGTTCCAGTACTGGTAGATATGGGGGAGCCTATCCAGTTGAGCATAGAGCAAGATGACCAAACCATGGGACCATTCTTCACCTATACGGCAGGGCTACGCAATGAAGGAACAAAGGAAGCTAATTGAGATTCCAAATTTCGATTAATTTTGTTCCGGGCTCAAACCGATTATTACCTCGGGCATATGACAATAAACTATGTGACGTGAGACGCCTTTCGGCTTTGAAGCAGGATGACGCAGTTTCCTTGGACATTCCGCTTCCATTTGAATCTCCATTTTGGCAACGGGAAGTGCTATAAAGTTGCCGGCATCCTCCTCTGTACAGGCGGGGTGTTGGCAATGGGGCAACGATCACCGCACGACGAAAGGGCTACTGTTTCACCGGAAGCTGCGGCCCGTTTTCGAGCATTATTACTTTGAGATCAACATCCATATTGTGGATTTTTTAATGAGATCGCCTGATTATGCGCATTCGTCCTGGGACGAGTACGTTTTTTATGTTTGCAGAAGGAGGCCGTGGTTGAGGAGTCCTAGCGGCAGGCCGCTGCCCTCGACAAATGAAATCATAAAGATAATGCCCCCCAACGGAAAGCTGGTAACGTCGTTGGCCCAGGTCTGATTGAGCTTGTCTGCCGGGAACAGCCCACAGAACATGACGCTTCGGGAGCACAAAAGGGCTAAGTGGTTGGAAAATGTTAGAAGTATTTTGGTTGTAACTGGCGATTTTGCATGATATAATGGCATAACCCAGAGAAAAAGACTTTATATATAGAGGGTTATAAGATGGCTATGGAATTGAAAAATATAGGTATTGCCCTATCCGGCGGCGGTATCAGGGCTACAATCTTTCACCTTGGACTTTTTAAATGGTTGGCTGAGAATGGTTTATTGGAAAAAGTAAAGCGAGTGTCCTCTGTTTCTGGTGCCAGTCTTTGTATTGGATTGATTTATTCCCATAATCATCTGACATGGCCCTCCAGTGAGGCATTTCTCTCTGCTGTCTTGCCCTCGATTGAAAAAGTTATATTGGCCAAAGATATACAAACCTCTGCCATTCTGAAGCTTATTTTCACACCATACTACTGGAACAAAAAAGTGAATATTATTGCAAAGCAGTTGGAACGGCAATGGGGAGTTTATGGGAATCTGACCGATCTTTCAGGGGACCCTATGTGGTACACGAATTGTACCACGTATGAAACTGGGAAACGATTTCGTTTTTGCAAAGAGGATATGGGTGATTATAAAATTGGGTATGTGAAATGGCCCAGTATTCCCCTGTCTCATGTGATGGCGGCATCAGCTGGATTCCCCATTTTGATTGGCCCATATTGCATGAATACACGTGAGTATCAGTGGAGCCCATCCAAATATTCCAGTACAGATTATTCCGCCCAAAATAAAACCATCCACTTATGGGATGGCGGTGTTTATGACAATCTGGGGTTAGAGTCGATATTCAAACCAAATGATGCAGGCACTCTGAGCAGTGGTTTGGATTTCATGATTGTCAGCAATGCCTCTGCATCGATTAGTCCTTATCGCCGCCAAACAGGTTTTAGTTATGCCAACCTGAAACGCTTATTGGATATTTCTATGGATCAAGTCACTGCCCTGCGCAGCCGCATGGTTGTGGATTTTATCAAACGGACGAACCAGGGGATGTACTTGAAAATAGGCAGCAGCGCGGAAAAAATTACCGCAGACAGTAAGTGTTCCGATGACTTAAAAAAGTTTTTGTTGCAAGCGTGTCTGCCTAATTCTGAAGCAGAAAGAGCCATGAACTATAAGACAACGCTCCAGAAGCCCAAAAAATCTGACTATCAGTTATTGCTTCGCCATGGATATGAAGTTGCAAACTGCATCTATCGTTGTTATCAAAACTAAATCTTGCCTGTTGCAGCCATATGGGGCTCTCTGGTGAGAAAGGCGAAGTTATGACTGAGCCTTCAGAAAATATGGATTTCTGATAAATATAACCGGTGGCAAGTAGAAGTGTCCGCAACGCTGTTTGATGAAATGCGAGATGATCGCGCAAAGGCTTTGCCAAATGAAACTGGTGGTGTCCTCCTTGGAGCATATGATATAACAAGAAGGCGTGTCTACATTGTTTATAAGTGAGGGATAGTGCTTCTCGCCAACCTCTTTTATAGGGGCTGCGCCAGTCTGCCCGACCGGCTGAAATAGATTTATCAGATGCCGTTAGATAATCTCACATACCTCGGCGAATGGCATACCCGCCCAAGTGACGATGCACGGAAAAGTATGGATGGCGTGAGGTTATATGAAGCAATCGATGACTACAATCGGAGAATCGTCTCCCAGGCGGTATGATGATGCTCGGTACAAATGGGTTTTGTGTATTCATAAACGAATAGGCTCCTCTCTTCTAAAAGTTCAACCACACTACAGGCTGAGATATAGGATTTAAGAGCAAGTATGTGGGGGCTATCTTTTGGCCAGCAGTTTCCAGCTTGCCGCAAGCGTCATATCGCTTGCGGCAAGCTTTTTTCCTTGCAAAGCGCCGCGCCCCACCATTTTGCCGCATTTGGCTTCCAACCCCGGCCCTCTGCGCTGAGCTTGCGGCGGGGCCTTTCAGGCGGCTTTCCCCGAGTTGGAGCAGGACCTGCCCCTGACCAGCCCTGGAAAACCCTGGCGCCAGTGACACACTGGGGCTCAGCGGCAGTGGTTGAAGGATTCCCTTTTTTGGGCTATACTAATTACAGTATGAGAAATGCCCCAGGAGAGGAGACCGTGCCGTGGCGGGACGCAATCGAGGGAAATACTGGACCATGTCCGTGCTGAAGAGCCGGGGGTGGACAAAGGAGCTGGCGCGGGAGCTGCTCCCGGAGCCGTGGTACCGCGTCAGGGACGGGCGGACTGTCCGGGTCTGGAGCAAGGAGCGGGTGCGCCAGGCGGAGGCCGATCCGCGCTTCCCCACTCCTGTCCCGGAGGGGCCGGGGCAGGCTGACGCCTCCGGGCCGCCTCCGCCGGAGGCAAAGCGGGCCCAGGCCGCCCTGGCCCGAGTCTGGGAAGCGAGCGCACGGGAGGACACCCCGCTGTGGCTTTTGGCGGAGCGCTATCACGGCGGGCTCGCCCACGGGCTGCTCAAGGCGGCTAGGTCCAAGCGGGCCAGAGGGGCGCGCCCCGCCCAGGCCACGGCCTGGATTGGGGAGTTTCTCGCCCTGGAGCAGCGATGCGAGGTCAAGCGGCTGCCGGAGATCCTGCGGAATTTCCTCCAGGCGGGGATCTGGATGGGGAGGAACCCCAATCACCCGCTGGCCCGGCGGCTGGGCCAGCGCTATGTCCAGGTGCTGCTCCAGATTTCGGAGCGGGTGCTGGAGGACTTCCGCCAAACCCAGCCCCAGGCGGACCTGGAGACGCTGCTGAAGGCAAAGGATTTTCCCGAGGGGCAGCTGATCGGGGAGGGACTGGGCACGGTGTGGTCGGTGTGGTATGTGCCCAGGGCCATCCGTACCAGCCTGTCCCTGCTCATTGCCCTGAACCCCAAGGACGAGTACCCGCAGGCCCGAGCTATGCACCGGCATTTTATCCTCCACTTGGGGGGCACCAACACAGGCAAGACCTACGCTGGGGTTCAGCGCCTGATGGGGGCGAAGACGGGGGTGTACCTGGCGCCCCTGCGCCTGCTGGCCCTTGAGGCTCAGGAGACTCTGATAGACGGGGGGGTGGACTGCAGCCTGACCACCGGAGAGGAAGAGGACATCCGGGAGGGGGACACCCATGTGGCCGCCACGGCGGAAAAGCTGTCCCTGGAACGGCGCTTTGACGTGGCGGTAATCGACGAGTGCCAGATGATCTCTGACCGGGAGCGGGGTTACGCCTGGACCCGGGCCATCCTGGGTGTGCTGTCGCCGGAGGTCCATCTGTGCGCCGCACCGGAGGCCAGGCAGATCCTGATCCGGCTCATCGAAAGCTGTGGTGACAGCTACGAGGTGGTGGAGCACCGGCGCACCACCCCGCTGATCTGTATGTCCCACCCGGTGGACTACCACCGCATTCAACCCGGGGACGCCCTGATCACCTTTTCCAAGGTGGGGGTGCTCAGCGTGGCGGAGGACCTGCGCCAGAGCGGCAAGGAACCGGCCATCATCTACGGCGCCCTGCCCTATGCCACCCGGCGCAAGCAGATGGAGGGCTTTCTGGCAGGGGAGATGGAATATATCGTATCCACCGACGCCATCGGCATGGGGCTGAACCTGCCCATCCGGCGAATCATTTTTATGGAGACGGAGAAGTTCGATGGGATGGAGCGCCGGGAGCTGAAGCCCGAAGAGATCCGTCAGATCGCCGGCCGGGCGGGCCGGTATGGGATGTACAATAAGGGGTATGTGGGCGCCACCCAGAACCTGGGGCTGATCCGGGCGGGGCTGGAGGCGGTGATCCCACCCCTGGAACACGCTGTGGTGGGTTTTTCCGACCTGGTGCTTCAGGTGGACTTCGATCTGCTGGAGGTGCTCACCCAGTGGAACAAGATGCCCACGGTGGAGCCCTACCGCAAGTTGGATATCTCCCGGTATATCTCTCTCATCTCCAAGATGCGGGAGATGGGCTTTGTGCTGACCCGGGAGCAGGAGCTGCGGGCGGCCAACATCCCCTTTGACGAGACGGAGGAAGCCCTGCGGGAGCTATTCTTCCGCTTTTTGAGCCAGTGGCAGCGGGGAGAGACCATCGAGCAGCCCGGCCTGGCGGAGGAGGCCACCCTGCCGGAACTGGAGCAGTACTACCGGAAGCTGGACCTCTACTTCTCGTTTGCCAAAGCCTTCGGCTGCCCGGTGGATGAGGACAGGCTGTATGACACCAGGGAGCGGGTGGCCGATGAGATCAACGAGATTCTGCTGCACCGGCTGCGCAATAATATCCGCTTCTGCGACCGCTGTGGCAAGGCCCTGCCCCTGCACCACCGGGGACGGCTGTGCCAGGACTGCTTTCAGAAAGAGTACCGGCACGGCGGGAGAAGGCGGCACGGCGGATAGCTTGCGTCCCCGGTGCGCTGGGGGAAGATGCAAAGTATAATCTGCGGCCCCCGGCAAAAGCCGGGGGCCGCAGATTGCAATATACCGGGAGAAAAACAGCCAGGGCCCGGTTGGAATTTGTCCCGGGGATCAGCCCCCGTCCACCCCCAGGACGGCGTGGGCGTCCTTCAGGGCAGTGATCACATCGATGTGTTGGGGACAGGCCCGGCGGCACTGGCCGCAGTAGACGCAGGGGTCGGCGTTCACCGGCAGGGAGCGGTACTCCTCCCGGTAGTCCTTCTCCCCGGGGGCCAGGATAGAGCCGTTGTAGAGGGCGAGAATAGCGGGGATGGGGATGTGGTTGGGACAGCCTTCGGTGCAATAGGAGCAGGCAGTGCAGGGCACTGTGCCGTCCCCCCGGATGAGCTGGGCGGCCTGTTCAGTGAGGGCCAGCTCCTCAGCGCTCAGCGGGACAAAGTGGGACATGTAGCTGGTATTGTCCTCCACCTGTTCCAGGCTTGACATGCCGGAGAGCACCACCATGACGTGGTCCAGGCTGGCGGCAAACCGGATGGCCCAGGAGGGCAGGGAGGCCGCCGGGTCATACCCCCGGAACAGCTCGGCCACCGCCGGGGAGGGGTCGGCTAGCTTGCCCCCCTTCACCGGCTCCATCACCACCACCTGCTTGCCGTGGCCTACAGCGGTTTCATAGCACAGGCGGGACTGAACGCTGGGGCTCTCCCAGTCCAGATAGTTCAGCTGGAGCTGGACAAACTCCATCTCGGGGTGCTCGCGCAGCACTCGATCCAGCACCTTGGCACTGTCGTGAAAGGAAAAGCCCAGGTGGCGGATGTACCCCTTCTCCTTCTGCTCCAGCAGATAGGAAAAGCTGTCCAGCCGCTGGGCGGTTTCGTAGGACTCGGCGTTGACATTGTGCAGCAGGTAGTAGTCAAAGCAGTCCACCCCGCACCGCTCCAACTGGGTGCGGAAGGTCTGGGCCTGATCCTCCCGGGTTTTGTCCTTGAGCATGGACAGGGGCAGCTTGTCCGCCAGGGTGAAGCGGTCCCGAGGGTGCCGCTCCACCAGCGTCTGCCTGAGGACACCCTCACTGGTACCCTTGTGGTAGAACCAGGCGGTGTCGAAGTAGGTAAAGCCCCGCTCCAGAAACCGATCCACCATGGCCTTGACCTGCTCCAGGTCCACCGAGGTGGGGTCCTCCGGGTTGAGCAGGGGGAAGCGCATACAGCCAAAGCCCAATTTCTTCATGGAAATCCTCCTTCCGTATTCACCCGAATGACAGCAGAATGCCCCCGACGTCCCGGCAGGCGCCCAGCGCCTGCTGGCCCCACACAGAGACCTGCCCCTGTCCGACGGGGGCCTTGCATCCCCACGGGGCAGGCCCCGCGAGGGCCCTGTCGTGGAATTGCTCGGGCGAACTGAATTCGCCCTGGGCCTCGTCTCCGCAAAATCCGTTTCGCTCAGGCCCCGCCCTGCGGCAGGGCCATCGCTGCACGGCCTTGCTCGTCCTCTCCTGGAAAAACATTCGGTTTCCCAGGTTCCATTGAATGGAATAAAATTATGGAATAAAATTGCTGGCACGCCGCACCTGCGGCGGATGCTGGGCAGGGCACAAAAGGAGTTACAACAAAATGACCCCGGCATCCCGGCAGGCGTCCAGCGTCTGCTGGTCCCACACAGAGGCCTGGACCTCGCCAATATGGGCCTTGCCCAGCAGGTACATGGACACCCGGCTCTGGCCGATGCCGCCCCCCATAGTCAGGGGAAGCTTACCCTCCAGCAGCAGCTTATGGAAGGGCAGGGTCCGGCGGTTGTCGCACCCGGCGGCGGTCAGCTGCCGGTCCAGGGACTCAGGACTGACCCGGATGCCCATGGAGGACAGCTCAAAGGCCCGGCCCAGTACGCTGTTCCACACCAGAATATCCCCGTTCAGCGCCCAGTCGTCATAGTCCGGGGCCCGGCCGTCATGGGGTTTGCCGGACTTCAGCGGGGCGCCAATGCCCATGAGGAAGGTGGTGGGGTGGTCTTTTACCCAGGCGTCCTCCCGCTGCTTGGGGGACAGATCAGGCCAGCGGTCCTCCAGCTCCTGGGTGGTGACGAAGGATACCTCCCGGCTGAGGACGGGCAGAGGGGTGAGCTGGGGGAAGACAGAGCGCAGGGTGGCCTGGGTATCTGCCAACACCCCCACGATGGTGGACACCGTGGCCTTCAGGTAATCGGTGGTGCGGTCCCGGGGGGCGATGACCTTTTCCCAGTCCCACTGGTCCACATACACCGAGTGGATGTTGTCCAGCTCCTCGTCCCGGCGGATGGCGTTCATATCGGTGTACAGCCCTTCCCCCACGGAGAACTGGTAGCGGTACAGGGCCATGCGCTTCCACTTGGCCAGGGAGTGGACCACCTGGGCCTCCCGGCCGGCGAAGGGGATGTCAAAGGACACCGGGCGCTCCACCCCGTTCAGGTCATCGTTCAGGCCGGTGGAGGCATCTACAAACAGGGGGGCGGACACCCGGCGCAGATGGAGGGCGCCCCCCAGGCTGTCCTCGAACAGACGCTTGAGCAGGCCGATGGCCTTCTGGGTGTCGTACAGGTTTAAACAGGGGGCATACCCTGCGGGGATGACGGTTTTCAGCATGGCGGCAGCTCCTTCTTTGGCTGGATTCCGGCCGGCTGGCAGGCCGGCGCTTTAACAGAATAGATTATACGACAGCTAGGGAAAAAATGCAAACCAGAATTGCTTTTTCCCGGGGGACGGGCTATAATGAAGGCACCAAAAGCTGAAAAGGAGAACGTGTCCCAATGGTGAAGGATTTTGAAGCCAAGCTCAACGAATACGCCCACCTGCTGGTGGAGGTGGGCATGAACGTCCAGCCCGGCCAGACCTCCCGTATCGCCGCTCCCATCGAGTGCGCACCTCTGGCCCGGTTGTGCGTGGCCGCCGCCTATGACTGCGGCGCCCGGGATGTGGTTGTGGACTGGACGGACGATTTCATCACCCGCCAGCACTACCTGAAAGCGGACGAGGCGGTGTTCTCGGAATTCCCCTCTTATCTGACTGCCAAATTCCACTGGCTGCTGGAACGGCAGGCCCCGGCCCTGTCCATCACAGGCTCCGACCCGGAGTCTCTCAGGGGGGTGGACCCCGCCCGCATCCAGGCCTGGCAGCGGGCCAGCGCCCAGCCCACTAAACCCTACTACGACGCCATGACCGCCAATCGCTTCCAGTGGTCCATCGGGGCCAATCCCACCCGGGCCTGGGCGGAGAAGGTGTTCCCGGGCAAAAAAGGGGAGGAGGCCGTGGACGCCCTGTGGGAGGCTATCTTCTCCGTGTGCCGCATCACCGGGGACGGCCAGGGAGTGGAGCGGTGGAAGGAGCACATCGAGGCCACCGCCCGCCGGGCCAAGATTCTCAACGACTACAACTTCAAATTCCTGCACTACACCAATTCCCTAGGTACCGACCTGACCATCCAGCTGCCGGACCGCCATGTGTGGATGGGCGGCGCCGATGTCACCCCTGCCGGGGTGGAGTTCGTGGCCAACATGCCCACGGAGGAGATCTTCACCGCCCCCCGGTGGGACGGGGTGGACGGCCGGGTGTACGCCGCCCTGCCTCTGGCCCTGAACGGCAATCTGGTGCGGGACTTCTACCTGGACTTCCGGAACGGTAAAATTGTGGATGTCTACGCCCGGGAAGGGGAGGAAGTGCTGAAAAACTCCATCGACCTGGACGAGGGCTCCTCTTATTTGGGCGAGGTGGCGCTGGTGCCCTATGACTCCCCCATCCGCAACACGGGCATCCTGTTCTACAACACTCTGTTTGACGAGAACGCCTCCTGCCATCTGGCCTTCGGCTCCGCCTACCCCAACTGCGTCAAGGGCGGGGAGGAGCTGGATGAGAAGGAACAGAAGGCTGCGGGGCTCAACCAGTCTATGAACCATGTGGACTTCATGGTGGGCACCCGGGACCTGTCCATCGTGGGCTGCACCCACGATGGGAGAGAAGTTCCCGTGTTTGTGGACGGCAACTTTGCGTTCTGAGAAGAAGCGCGGAGAATAGACACGAGGGGAAACGGTCTGGATGAAATGGAGGGGGATGGGATGAAAAACAGCGACCTGCTGTACTTTTGGCCGAAGAATGCCGCCGGGGAGCCGGAGGAGGCCGCCCTTCTGCCGGTGGACTACCATGAGGTGGGATATGCGGAGCTGTGCTGCTCCATGCTGGAGAGCTTTCAGATTCCCTACTTCACCAGACGCCCGGATGTGGGTGGACTGTCCTATACCCGTGGGCTGGCTGTCCCCATGGGAGAGCATATTTATGTTCCGGTATCCCGCATGGAGGAGGCAAAAGCCGTGCTGCGCGCGCCGGTGGAACCCGCCGAGGAAGAATATGAGGAGGAAACACAATGACCTACAAGGAAACCTATGAGAAATGGCTCCACGCGCCCGCCCTGTCCCAGGAGGAGAAGGCGGAGCTGGCCGCCATCGCCGGGGACGACAAGGAGATTGAGTCCCGGTTCTTTTCCCAGCTGGAATTCGGCACCGCTGGCCTGCGGGGCACCATGGGGGTGGGCCTATATCGGATGAACGTCCACGTCATTCGCCACGCCACCCAGGCCTTTGCTCAGGTGATCCTGGACGAGGGGGCCGAGGCCGCCGCCAAGGGTGTGGCCGTGTGCTATGACTGCAGGAATCATTCCGACGAGTTTGCCAGGCAGGCCGCCTGCGTTATGGCGGCCAACGGCATCCCCGTGCGGCTGTTCGAGTCTTTGCGCCCCACCCCCGAGCTGTCCTTCGCCATCCGGGAGTACGGCTGCACCGCCGGCATCAACATCACCGCCAGCCACAATCCCAAGGAGTACAACGGCTACAAGGTCTATTGGTCCGACGGAGCCCAGCTGCCCCCCCGCCACGCCGACCAGGTGGCCAAGAAGATGCGGGAGCTGGACGTGTTCGACTGTGTCAAGACCATGGACTATGACCAGGCCCTTGCCCAGGGGCGCATCACCCTCATGGGGGCGGAGACGGACGAGCGGTTTCTGGCCAACGTCATGGGCCAGGTCAACGACAAGGGGGCGGTGGAGCAGGTGGCCGACACCTTCAAAATGGTGTACACCCCCTTCCACGGAACCGGCTACAAGCTCATCCCTGAGGCCCTGCGCCGGCTGGGGATGAAGCACGTCATCTGTGTGCCCCAGCAGATGGTCATCGACGGCAACTTCCCCACCGTGGCCTCCCCCAACCCGGAGAACCCGGAGGGCTTCGCCCTGGCGGTGGAGCTGGCCAGAGAGCATGGAGCGGACTTCATCCTGGGCTCCGATCCGGACGCGGACCGGGTGGGCATCATGGTCAGCGCGGGCAATGGGGAGTACAAGGTGCTCACCGGCAACCAGACCGGCGTGCTGCTGCTGGACTACCTGATCGGGGCCAGAAACCGCACGGGCAGGATGCCGGAACACCCCGTGGCCCTCAAGACCATCGTCACCACCGAGATGGCCCGGAAGGTGGCCGAAGTCAATGGCCTGGCCTGCTATGATACCTTTACCGGCTTCAAGTTCCTGGCGGAGAAGAAGGACCGGCTGGAGAATGCCGGAGAGGGCAAGGTGATCTTCGCCTACGAGGAGTCCTACGGCTACATGCTGGGGGACTATGTCCGGGACAAGGATGCGGTCACCGCAGCGGTGTGCCTGACCGAGATGGCCGCCTGGTACGCTGGCCAGGGTATGACCCTGTACGACGCCCTGCTGGCCCTGTATGAAAAGTACGGCTACTACGGGGAGAAGACCCTGAACCTGGTGATGCCCGGCCTGGACGGCCTGCGGAAAATGGCCGACCTGATGGCAAACCTCCGGGCCGATCCCCCCAGGGAAATCGGCGGCACCGGCGTGAAGCAGTGGAAGGATTATCAAGACGGCAGCGTGGTGGACGCCCACACCGGGGAGAAGTCCGCCATGGAACTGTCCGGCTCCAACGTGCTGCGCTACGAGCTGGCTGACGGCACCAGCGTCATCGTGCGCCCCTCGGGCACCGAGCCCAAGGTCAAGGTGTATATCCTGGCCCAGGGCAGGGACCGGGCGGACTGCGACGACAAGGTGGAGCGGTATGCCGGCTGGGCGGAGAGTTTGAGAAAGTAAGGGGGCCGCAGGCCCCGCTGCCCCCTCCCCACAGCGGGGAGGGGGCGTTTTTGTTGGTTCCCGCACCGACAGAAGGGGGTTCAGCCGCCAGGACCTGCCCCGGCAGGCAGCATTTTTTCTTTTCATCGGAGGATGACCTACTTTCTGTGCGAACAGAAAGTAGGCAAAGAGTCGCTTAGGGGTGCAAATCGGCGGGCGAAGGCCGTGCCCTTATGATTTGCCCCCAAGAACCCCCAAAAGGGAACGGGGCGTCAGTGGGGGTGTGGCGATAGCTTTCCGGCGTCCTGGACATGACGGTACGCAGGTGCCACTGACGGGCTTTACCCTGCTTCCGACAGGATCGGGGTAGGCTCAAGCACCTAGTTGAGCGCCTGGCTCGGCAGAGCCTTGGGGGCTAGGGTGCTCTATCGGAAGGGCGCGGCCCATGCGCTTGACAGGAGCGGGCCGGCGTGGTATGGTAGCCCTCCATCCCAACTTTGGAAAGGAGGGCGTTTTTATGCCCATCGACATCTACGTCTGGCTGGGCCAGGCCCAAGCCGGGCTCCAGGCCGCCTTTGGCCCCAGGCTGCGCTTTTTCGGGCTCCAGGGCAGTTATGGCCGGGGGGAGGCCCGGGAGGGCAGCGACATCGACCTGGTGGTCATCCTGGACCGGGTGACAGAGGCGGACTGGGGGACCTACCGGGAGGTACTGGCTGCCCTGCCCTACACGGAGCGGGCCTGCGGCTTTTTCTCCGGTGCCTACGAGCTGGCGGGCTGGGATCGAGCCGACCTGTTCCAGTTCATCCACGACACTACCCCCATCTCAGGGGACCTGGGCGCCCTTGTCCCGCCCATCGGCCGGGCGGATGTGGAGCGGGCCCTGGGCCGGGCGGCCTGCGACCTGTACCACATCACTGGGCACAACCTGCTCCACGGCCGGAGCCTGGAGGTGCTGGCCGGGCAGTTCAAGGCCGCCGCCTTCGCACTTCGGGCCAAATGTTTTCTGGAGACGGGGCGTTTTCTGCGTGAGACAACGGCCCTGGCCGCCGCTTTGGCTGGGCCGGACCGGGCCGTGCTCCAGGGCGGCCAGGACCTGACGGAAGAGAATCTGGAGGTCCGCTCGCTCCTGCTGATTGGCTGGGCCGGACAAATCATCCGGGAGGATATGCCATGAAGATCGCCGTTATCGGATACAGTGGTTCAGGCAAATCTACCCTGACCAAGAACTTGGCCAAGGGGCTGCGAATTCCCCATTTGTACTTGGACACGGTGAACTTTCTCCCCGGCTGGGTGGAGCGGGACCGGGAGGAGAGTCGTCGGATGGTGTGGGATTTTCTGGAGCGAAATGACTCCTGGGTCATTGACGGCAATTACAGCAAATTTTATTACGAACAGCGCCTGGAACAGGCCGACTACATCATATTTCTCAATTTTCCCCGGTTGCGCTGTTTCTGGCGGGCCTGGCGGAGGAGCGTGAAATACCAGGGAAAAGTCCGTGAGAGCGCTGCCGAGGGCTGCCCGGAAAAATTCGACTGGGAGTTCATCCGCTGGATTTTGTGGGACGCCCGCACCAAAAAACGAAAGTCCCAGTTCAAAAGCTGTCTCGCCCCTCACCGGGACAAGCTCCTGGTTTGCAGAAATGACTGGGAGGTGAACCGGGCGATGGCCCGACTGCTGAACCAGGAAAAAAGTATATGAAGAAGCGCCACCGGACGGCCCATTTCGAGCTGTCCGGTGGAATTTCTTTTATAGAAACTCCGTCTTGACAAAAAGGTCTACTATATGTAAACTATTCGATAGGACTACAAAATGTAGATCGGATGGGCGGCGGGAATGGCCGAGAGAGATCAAGACAGGAGGCGTGCGCGATGAAGCGTAGAGACAGAAAATTCCGGAGAATCTGGGCCGGGTGGCTGGCGGCGGGAATGCTGCTGGCCCTGGCGGCCTGCCAGTTGGAGACGGGGCCGGGTGGGGGGCAGGAGCCGGCGGAGAGCGCCGCATTCCACCCCGGGGGCGCGCAGACGGTATCCGAGGTGGGGAAGATCGTGTACGGGGAGGAGGTGGTTCCCCTGACCGGAGAGCAGGAGGGGCTGCTCCATGGCTATATGACCGCGGCCTATAAGGCGCTGGCCCGGCTGGAGGAGCCCGATTTCTCCGCCCTCTTTGCCGATCCTGTCCAGGCCCAGGCCAACGAGAGCGCCATCGCGCTGCAGATTGGGCTGCGCACCTTAATCCCGGAGGTGGACTACTCCCTCACCGGCTACTCCTACACTCTGACCTGCCGGGAGACGGTGTGGCGGGAGGACGGCCGGCTGGAGGTCTGGGCGGAGGAGGCCAGCGTGCAGAACTTTGCCCAGTTTCCGGGGGTAGACTCCCGGCGGGGAAGCAACTCCCACGTCTTTGTGCTGGAGCAGACCGGGACGAGCTGGCGGCTGCGGGCCCACTGGGAGTACGACATCCTCTTTACACAGCTGGCGGAGTGGGTGGGGGAGGAGAACGCCTCCGAAGCCTATATCCAGGCGGTGCCGGACTACCTGTCCCAGCTGCGTCTGGCCTGGACCGCCCGGGAGGGGAGCCGGGGAGGGCAGATCAGCCTTCCCCGGGCGGATGTGCCCTATGACCGGGAGGAGGCGCTGGCCTACGCGGACCGGTACGCCATGGAGCGCAACGGGGAGTGGCCGGACTACTCCCAGTATGGGGGCAACTGCCAGAACTTCGCCTCCCAGTGCCTGCTGGCGGGGGGAATCCCCATGGACACGGTGGGGCCAAATATCTGGAAATGGTATGGCCCTGACCCATCGGAGACGGTTTGGGAGGAGGGGCGCTCCCCCTCTTGGAGCGGGGTGAACCAGTTCCGGGAGTACGCCATGGAGAACAGTGGGTTCGGGCTGTCCGCCCTGGTGGACGCACCCTACTACTCCGGGCAACCGGGAGACCTCATTCAGATGGGCATGGAGGATGGGCTGCGCCATACCGTGATCATCCGCAGTTTGGTGTCCGGCTCATCCGGGCAGACGGTGGACTATCTTATTCACTCCAACACCAACGACATGGAGAACTACCCCGCCAGTCTGTACGGCTATCCTGTCTTCTCCCTGGTGCGGATCGCCGGCTGGAACCGGGGGTAGCGGCAGGGGGAACAGCGCTTGACAAAAGGGGCTAACTTCTATAAACTGAGAGCAGAATGACAAAGTGTAGACCGAGGAGGGAAGTCCATGGCGGAATGGAGAATGGGGCTGATCGAGTCCCGGTTCGCGGACATCATCTGGCAGAACGAGCCGGTGTCCTCCACCCGGCTGGTGAAGCTGGCGGGAGAGGCGCTGGGATGGAAGAAGTCCACCACCTATACCGTACTCAAGCGGCTGTGTCAGCGGGGTATCTTCCAGAATCAGGAGGGGACGGTGACCTCTCTGCTCTCCCGGCAGGAATTCCAGGCCCGGCAAAGTGAGGAATTCATCGCTGACTCCTTCGGTGGCTCCCTGCCGGCGTTCCTCGCCTCTTTCACCGCGCGGAAAAAGCTGTCCCAGGAGGAGATCGCCCAGCTGCAGGAGCTGATCGACCGGAGCAGGGGGTGAGCGGCTATGCTGGATGATGTGCAAACGCTGTTCTTTTTGATCCTGAACATGAGCCTCACCGCCAGCGCGGTCATCGCCGCAGTGCTGTTGGCCCGGCTGGCCCTGCGCCGGGCGCCCAAGATCTTTTCCTACGCTCTGTGGGCGGTAGTGCTCTTCCGGCTGCTGTGTCCGGTGTCCATCCCGCTGCCTGTCTCTCTCATGGGGGCGCTGGATGCCCCGGCCCAGGCCGTCACCGGAGGGATGGGCTCCGCGGTGACCTATGTGCTGCCGGAGGGGGAACCCGCTCTGGATATCCCCGCCCAGAGCGGGGAGGAGGGAACGGTTCCGGACGGGGGGCAGCAGACCGCCGGTCAGGGGCCAGCCCAGGAGCAGAATGGGGGACAGCCCCAGGCCGAAAATCAGCAGCCCGCGGCCGCCCGGGGAGTTTCTCCGGAAGAGGTGGCGGCCTGCGTGTGGCTGGCGGGGGCGCTGGCTACGGCGGGGTACGCGGCGGCGTCCTGGCTACGGCTGCGCCACAGGCTGGCTGAGGCGGCCCACCTGTCGGGGAAACTATACCTCTCCGACCGGATCGGCACTCCCTTTGTGCTGGGGCTGATCCGGCCGATGATCTACCTGCCCGCCACCCTGCGGGAGGAGGAGCTGCCCTACATCCTGGCCCATGAGCGCCACCACATCCGCCGGGGAGACCACATCTGGCGGCTGCTGGCCTTTCTGGCCCTGGCCCTGCACTGGTTCAACCCCCTGGTGTGGGCGGCTTTCCTCCTGTCGGGGAAGGACATGGAGATGAGCTGTGACGAGGCGGTGGTGAAACGGCTGGGGGAGGGGATCCGGGCGGACTATTCCGCCTCCCTGCTCAGCCTGGCCACCGGGCGGCGGGGGCTGCCCGGCATGCCCCTGGCCTTCGGGGAGGGGGAGACCTCCGGACGGATCCGGAACCTGCTGCGCTGGCGCCGGCCCAAGGTGTGGATTTCCGTCGCTGCCGCCGCGGCCTGCCTGGCGGTGGGGGCGGCCTGCGTGGCCAATCCGGCGGGGGCGGCTTCTCAGGAGCCCGGCGGGGAAGCGCCGTCGGGGCAGTATACCGACGTAGAGGACTATGTGAACCAAGTCCTCCCCCTCATCCGATCTGTCTCCTATGAGAATCCCCGGGGCGGTACCTCCACCGTTCCAGTGGAGGAAGCGCGGCTGACCTCCCTGACCCGGGCCGCCCAGGTGGACGGCCTGGCCCCGGAGGGGACACTGGAGACCTGGCAGTTCTCCTACCAGGTGCGGCTGGAAGGAGAGGGCCTGCGGACCGTGGAGGGGGACGGGGTGACCGGCCAGGACGGCTGGTACACCCTGGGCTCTCAGCCGGAGATGGCCATCCTGTTGCGCTATGGCGACGGCAGCTGTGACGTGTTGCGGGAGCACAGCTCTCTCCAGGGCTGGGGCATCTGGTATGAGAATGAGGCCCTGGCCCTTCACGACTGGTACGTGACGGAGCGGGGGCTGGACGAGCCCCGCTATATGGAGGAGTGGATCGACCGCCTGCCCCAGCTGCGGCAGGCGGGGTACGACAGCTTCCCGGCCCGGCGCTTTGAGGGAGAGGGCTGGAGCCTGCTGATCCCCTGTGGAGATCCTTTCTGGTGGGATCTGCAAGGGGATGGCTCCCAGCAATACTGGCAGTGGAACTCCCCGCTGAGCGGTGCCACCCTGGGTGTGAGCTGGATGGAGACCCCTCTGGAGTGGGAGCGAGAGAACCTGCGGAACCTGGGCTACGTGGCGGTGGACGGCGCCGGCCTGGTGTGGGAATTCCAGGAGGCATATCCGGACGGATATTCCACCGCCCACCGGGTCTACTTCCACCTGGCCCAGGACGGGATCTGGCGGCTGGACCTCCGCTGGGAACCCTCCCAGGCGGATGGGATCCCAGAGGCGGCGGCGGACCCGGCGGTGCTCCAGGCCATGGCGGAGAGCTTCGTGATGGCGGAGGGCTGAGCGCCTGCCGGACTGGAAACCAGCATCAAAACGAGAAACGCGCCCGCCCCCTCCGGATGGAAGGGGCGGGCGTGCTGCGTTTGAAAAGAATTATCCCAGGTGCCAGATGTCCTGGTTGTACTGGGCGATGGTGCGGTCGCTGGAGAAGTAGCCGCTCTTGGCGATGTTCACCAGGGCCTTCCGGGCCCAGGCGGAGCGGTTGCCGTAGTCCAGCACCGCCCGGTCCCGAGCGGCGATATAGTCCTCCACGTCCAGCAGGGCCATGAAGTAATCCTTGCCCTTCATGTCCTCCCACAGGGCCCGCAGATCGGCTTCGCTGCCGATGGCCAGCAGCTGGGGGGAGATGAGGAAGTCCACCAGAGGCTTGACGGCGGAGCGCTCGTAGTACTGCCAGGGATGGTAGCCGTTGTGGGCGTACAGGCCGATGACGTGGTCACTGGAGGCGCCGAAGGTGTAGATGTTCTCGCCCCCCACCAACTGGGCGATCTCCACGTTGGCCCCGTCCATGGTGCCCAGGGTGACGGCGCCGTTGGCCATGAACTTCATGTTGCCCGTGCCGCTGGCCTCCTTGGAGGCCAGTGAGATCTGCTCAGACAGGTCGCAGGCGGGGATGAGCCGCTCGGCCCAGGTGACATTGTAGTTCTCCACCATCACCACCCGCAGCCAGGGGCGCACCTGGGGATCGTCCTTGATGAGCCGCTCCAGGCACAGGATCAGGTGGATGATCCGTTTGGCCATCACATAGGCGGGGGCGGCCTTGGCCCCGAAAAGAACGGTGATGGGCCTGGGGGGCAGGTGGCCCGCCTTGATCTCCAGGTACTTGCGGATGACGTACAGAGCGTTCATCTGCTGCCGCTTGTACTCGTGCAGCCGCTTGACCTGGATGTCAAAGAGGGACTCGGGATCCAGGGTGATACCCTGGTGCTCCCGCAGGGCGCGGCACAGGGCCTCTTTATTCTCCCGCTTGATCTCCAGCATGGCGCGCAGCACCTGGCCGTCCCCGGCGAAGTCCAGCAGCTTTTCCAAACGGCTGGCGTCGCGGCGCCACTCTGGGCCCACGCACTGGTCGATGAGTCGGGCCAGCCGGGGATTGCACGCCTCCAGCCAGCGGCGCAGAGTGATGCCGTTGGTCTTGTTGTTGAACTTGTGGGGGTAGACATCGGCGAAGGGCTTCAGCTCGGACTTGCACAAGATCTGGGTATGCAGGGCGGCCACGCCGTTGACCGAGTAGCTGTAATGGATGTCCATATGGGCCATGTGGACGGTGTCGTGATCGTCGATGATGGCCAGGCGGGGGTCGGGGAAGACCGATTTGGCCCGGCGGTCCAGCTCCCGGAGGATGGGCTCCAGCTGGGGGGCCACCGTGCGGATGTAGGCCATGGGCCACTTCTCCAGGGCTTCGGCCAGGATGGTGTGGTTGGTGTAGGCGCAGGCGTGGGCCACCTGGTGCAGGGCTTCGTCCATGCTCAGCCCCCGCTCCAGCAGCAGCCGGGTCAGCTCGGGGATGACCATGGAGGGGTGGGTGTCGTTGATCTGGATGGCCACGTGCTGGCACAGCTGGCGGGGATCCACCCCTCGCTCGTCCAGTTCCTTCAGAATGAGCTGGGCGCCGGCGGACACCATGAAGTACTGCTGGTACACCCGCAGCAGCCGGCCGTTCTCGTCGCTGTCGTCGGGGTAGAGGAAGCTGGTCAGGCAGTGGGCGATGTCCGTCTTGTCAAAGTCGATGCCGTCCTCCGGGGCGGGGGCGGGATGCTCCACGTCGAACAGGTGCAGCCGGTTGGCGATGCCGGTGCGGGCACCGGGGACGGCGATGTCCCACAGCACCGCCTTCAGGGGGCCGGAGCCAAAGGGGACGGTGAAGGATGTCCCGGTGGGGATCAGCCAGCTGTCCCCCTCGATCCAGGGGTTGGGCAGCTCCCGCTGGCGGTTGTCCGAGAGCACCTGGCGGAACAGGCCGTAGTGGTAGTTCAGGCCCACCCCGTCCCCCGTCAGGCCCAGGGCGGCGATAGAGTCCAGGAAACAGGCGGCCAGCCGGCCCAGCCCGCCATTGCCCAGGGAGGGCTCGGGTTCGGCCTCCTCCACGGCGGACAGGCAGCTGCCCCACTGCTGCAGCAGCTCGTCCACCTGGTCATAGAGGCCCAGGGCCAGCAAATTGTTGCTCAGCAGCTTGCCCAGCAGAAACTCCGCGGAGAAATAGTACAGTTTGCGCCCTCCCTGGGGGGCGGGGTGGGCGGCGCTCACCTCCTGGGTGAGCTGGAGCAGGGCGTGGTAGAGTTGGGTGTTGTCGCACCCATTGGCCTCCAGGCCGTACCGGGCCCGAGTGATCTCCGAAAGGCGGGACTGGATATCCATAAAAAATCTCCTTTCTAAAGGGGAAAGCAGAGAATTTTACTTTCCCTGGGGGGAAAAGTCTGTTATGATAGAATCGACCGGCAGGGATCCAGAGATTGCGGCGGACAGGGATGAGGCTGCCACGGGAGAGGTGGGGGAACAATATGGAGAAAAAGCGAGTGTCCATGCGGGAGATCGCCAAGGCGTGCGGCTGCAGCGTGGCCACGGTATCCTATGCTCTGAATCACTCTGGCGGGGCCAAGATCAGCAGCGCCACCAGGCTGAAGGTGATCGCCACGGCCAAACGGCTGAACTACTCCCCGGCCCGAGCTGCCAGGAGCAGGCCCGGGCGGGTGGTCATCCTGGTCAGTACGCTGCCCGGGCAGTCGTTGGGACGCCGGGTAGCCCTGATGGACCTGGCCAGCGAGCTGGCCGGCCAGCTGGCCGCCCGGGGGCTGGATGCCTGCATCCTGGAGGGGGACAGCCTGCCCCAGCGGTGGCGGCAGATCCAGGCGCTTTCTCCGGGGCTGCTGTTTATGCTGGACCGGGGAAGCGGCGCGGTGGCCCATCTGGATCCCCCCTGCGTGCAGCCCATCATCTTTGTGGACAGCGACAACAACGACCCCCTCTATTATAAGGTGCTGCCCGACTATCCGTCCCTGCTGCGGCGGGCGGCCGACCTGCTGGGAGAACCTAAACCCTTCCTCCTGCTGGAGGGGATGCGCAGCGGGGCGCTGCTCCAGGGCCTCACGGGGACCACGCCGGCGGAGGATGTATTCATCTATGTGGGCCGGGATTTGCGCCCCTTCCTGGAGGCTCACCGGGGCCGGAAGGGCGTAGTGGTGGGAGATCTGCTGGCCGTGAAGGCCTGCCGGTACTTCCCGGCGGAGGATCTGGCGGTCATCTCCGCCCTGGGAGAGGACGGGCTGTTCCCCCCGGGGCTGACGGTCATTCCGGTGCCCAACCGCGCCCGGGCAGCAGCTGCGGTGGAGGTGGCCATGGAACTGATGTCCCTGGACTATGACCCGGAGCGAGACCACCGGATCTTGCTGCGGCCAGATCCATGAGAGAAAATAACTGTTCTCAATGTGCGTCAGTATATCCCCTATTATGCGGTACGTCAAAGGGGTTTTGAAGGAAAACCTGCACAAGATTTTGGGGCGAAACCGCAGGAAAGTAAACAATATCCGGTGAACAATTTTTTGTTCACCGGATGTTGTCGTATCAAACCATTGCAACACGACGATTTTTACATCAAGATTGCATTTGTTCACTTGGGAGTGGTGGTGAAATATCGTCAGAAAAATGACGAATTCTGGCGTGGGCCCTGCAAAAAGGAGGTGGCCGCCCGGCTGCGGCAAACGGGGCGGGCGGTAAACGCTCAGGTGGGGTCAGTGTTCCCGCCGCAAGGAAAGACCTGAAGCCTGCCGCCGCACCGGCAGCGGAACCGCTCCGGATGATCTACCAGGGGGGAGCGCTTCATCCGGGGGATCTGATGGCCGCAGGACTGACAGACCACCAGGTAGTGCACCGGGCGGGGATCCCTCAGCCCCAGGGCCTGATAGCTGTCGGTGCGCTGAATGCGGTAGCCCCAGGCTGCATTCATCCGCTGGGCCCAGCCCCGCCACCGGGGACCGTGGTTGGCGCAGCCGGGGCAGGTGTGGAGCACCTCGTGGGCCAACACCTGGCGGATGGCGGCCTCTCCGGCGTCGCACAGGACGGCGGCCACCTCGATGGTATGGCCCGACTGGGTGGCGCGACAGCAGCCCAACCGGGTTTTGGCCCGGCGGTTGATCTGCACCCGCGGGGAGATGTGGGGGGAGACGGGGATGCCCAGCGCTTTGGCCTGAGCGATGACCTGGGCGAGAAGTTGGTCCAGCTGCGGTTGGTTTGACATAGGGGCGCCTCCGGTGGAGTGGTTTCAGCCTCATTATCATACCCGCTCCAGGCCGGAAAGGCAAGGGCAAGGGAGAAAAGGGGAAAAATCTGTCCCGATTGAAGAAAATATGGAACAAAGCCTTGACAAACGGGGAAATTCAGCTATAATAATTTAGCCTGCCGCTTCATAAACAGGCGGCAGCGACATCCTTGCCTCCGGCAGGAGACCGGAGGCCATATGTCCAAAAGGAGGTGCAAAGAAAATGGCAAAACTGACCGGCAACTACGAAGTGCTGTACGTGATCAACCCCACCCTGGGCGAGGAGGAGACCGCCGCTCTGGTGGCCCGTTTCAAGGAGCTGGCCGAGAGCCGCGGCACAGTCACTGAGGTGGAGGAGTGGGGCAAGCGCAAGCTGGCCTATCTCATCAATGACCTGGACGAGGGCTACTACGTCCTGATGACCTTCACCGCCGACCCCGCCTTCCCTGCGGAGCTGGACCGTCTGATGCGCATCAACACCGGCATCATGCGCTCCATCCTCGTCAGCAAGGACGTGTGAGGAGGGAAGGGAACATGCTCAACCGCATCATTCTCATGGGTCGGCTGACCCGTGATCCCGAGCTGCGCCACACCCAGACGGGGACCCCCGTGGCCTCCTTCTCACTGGCGGTGGACCGGGATTTCAAAAGCCGCGACGGCGGCGAGCGGGCCACGGATTTCATTGACATCGTGGCCTGGCGCGCCACCGCGGAATTCGTCTCCAAATACTTCACCAAGGGCCGCATGGCCGTGGTGGAGGGCCGCCTCCAGATCCGGGACTGGACCGATCGGGAAGGTGGCAAGCGCCGCTCTGCGGAGGTCATTGCCGAGAACATCTACTTCGGCGACTCCAAGCGGGACGGCGACAGCGGCGGGGGCAGCTTTGCCCGGCCCGCCGCTCCCGCGCCTGTCGACTACGGTATCCCCTCCGGCAACGAGGACCAGTTTGCCGAGCTTGCCGATGACGACGGCGATCTGCCCTTCTGACCGGAAGGAGCCCAATAAGGAGGTTTTGCCATCATGGCTATGGATAATGGGAAGCCCCGCGGCAACCGCAAGCGCCGCAAGGTCTGCGCCTTCTGCGTGGACAAGGTGGAACACATCGACTACAAGGACGCGGCCAAGCTCAAGCGGTACCTGTCCGAGCGGTCCAAGATTCTGCCCCGCCGCACCACCGGCACCTGCGCCATGCATCAGCGCCAGCTGACCGAGGCCATCAAGCGGGCCCGCTATGTGGCCCTGTTGCCCTATGTGACCGATTAAAATCTGTTCTATTTGAAAAAGCCTGCCTTTTCACGTAAAAGGCAGGCTTTCTGCTGCGGAAAAGCGGTCTGCCCCAGCACACTTTGCCGGTGCAAAGTTCGCTTCTCTCCGGCTCCGCCTGCCGGCGAAAACTGCGTGCGCTTCCTTGCGCTGCCTCTCCCCGCGTAAACCGTTGGGCTGGGTTTGTACGGGGCCCCAGGGCGAACCGCCTGCGCATTTGTGGGCTGAGAAGTGCCTTTTTGACGCCGCGGCGTGAAGAACCTGTGCCGTCGGCACAGGTTTGGCGCAGGCCCCTGCGGCTATGCTGCGAGGAGAGACACTCCAGGTCGCGTCCCTGCCGGGGGCCGCCTTTTTATATGCCTGGGAGAAAACCCCTTGTCCCATCCCGGCAGCTGTGGTAAAATTTTGAGGAATGAGGAGAGAGGGGGTGGCGCCGGAAGATTCCGGCGCCGACAGATCGCATGGCAAGAGAGATCGGATTTGACAACCAGAAATATCTGGACACCCAGTCGGCCCGCATCCGGGAGCGGATCGCCCAGTTCGGCGGCAAGCTGTACCTGGAGTTCGGCGGCAAGCTCTTTGACGACTACCACGCTGCCCGGGTGCTGCCGGGCTTCGCCCCGGACAGCAAGATCCGCATGCTGCTGGAACTGCGGGATAGCGTGGAGGTGGTGGTGGTCATCAACGCCGCCGCCATCGAGCAGAACAAGGTGCGAGGAGACCTGGGTATCACCTATGATGAGGATGTGCTGCGGCTGGTGGACGCCTTCCGGGAGGAGGGGCTGTATGTGGGCAGCGTCACCATCACCCAGTATGCCGGGCAGAGCGCGGCGGACGCCTTCAAACGGCGGCTGGAGGAGCTGGGGGTGAAGGTGTACCTGCACTACCCCATCGCCGGCTATCCCCACGACATCGCCCACATCGTCTCCGATGCGGGATATGGGAAGAACGACTACATCGAGACTGCCCGGCCCCTGGTGGTGGTCACCGGGCCGGGGCCGGGATCCGGAAAGATGGCCACCTGCCTGAGCCAGCTCTACCACCACTACCGCCGGGGGGTGAAGGCGGGCTACGCCAAGTTTGAAACCTTCCCCATCTGGAACCTGCCGCTGAACCATCCGGTAAACCTGGCCTATGAGGCAGCCACCGCTGACCTGAACGACGTGAATATGATTGATCCCTTCCACCTGCAGGCCTATGGGGAGACCACGGTGAACTACAACCGGGATGTGGAGGTGTTCCCCGTGCTGGCGGCCATGTTCGAGAAGATCACCGGCGGGGAGAGTCCCTACCGGTCCCCCACCGACATGGGGGTGAACATGGCGGGCAGCTGCATCGTGGACGACGAGTCGGTGTGCGCCGCCGCCCGGCAGGAGATTCTGCGCCGGTACTACACCGCCCTGTGTGACCGCCGCCGGGGGCAGGGCAGCGACGAGATCGTGTTCAAGCTGGAGCTGCTGATGAAACAGGCGGAGGTCGCCGAGGAGCTGCGCCCGGTGATCGCTGCGGCCACCGCCCGGGCGGAGGAGACCGGGGAACCTGCCGTGGCCATCCAGCTGCCCGGCGGGGAGATTGTCACCGGAAAGACCGGGGCGCTGATGGGGGCGTCCTCGGCGGCCCTGCTCAATGCCCTGAAGCGGCTGGCGGACATTGACAAGCGCGCACACCTCATCTCCCCCTCGGCCATCGAGCCCATCCAGTCCGTCAAGGTCAACCACCTGGGCAGCCACAACCCCAGGCTGCACAGCGATGAGATTCTCATCGCCCTGGCCATCTCCGCCGCCACCGACCCACTGGCGGCCAAGGCGCTGGACAGCCTGTCCGCTCTGCGGGACTGCGAGGCCCACTCCTCGGTGATCCTCTCCGCCGTGGACAGCGGCATCTACTCCCGGCTGGGCCTGCGCCTGACCTGCTCCCCTCAGTATCAGACCAATCAGCTGTTTCACAAGTGAGGGACGGCCGACAGAGAGAATTTAAGAGTTTCGGAATATTTTGGCTGTTTCCATACAGATTTGCGGGTTTTGGGGGATGCTTGCGGTGAAAGCGAGTTGAGCTTCCCATGAAGCACAGCGGAAAAAAGAAACTCCCTTTTAAGTTAAGTGTTACTAAAGCTTACCCCAACAATCCTAATGTAGAAACATTTATTAGGGGGACATAAAAAGGCTCCATCCTTATCGGGTGGAGCCTCTGGTATTCTCAGAAATATTTACTTTTTCTTTCCTATACCATTTAAGATAGTACCTTTAACGCCTTTCTCAAGTACACCCTTGATAGTTCCTCTTGTATCTAAACCCAAGGTATCATCAACCATGTTGAAGGCATCTTTGATTTTATTAGAGCTTCGCTTTGCAAGCGTAGTCCCCGTTACTGCGTCGACAATCTTTCCAGTAAACTTTCTGGCTTCAAGCATACCAGAAAATATGATTGTGAGGTTCTTATATACTGTCTGTACTTCGACCTCATAGCCCTTCTGCTTAATTTGAGCGGCATCATTATAGAACTTGACACTTTCAAGCGGGATTGTATCAACTAGTTCACGCTCTTTCTTGAACAGTCCCTTCTCCTTCTCAAAAATCACCTTCTTCGAAGTCAACGCCATCAGCAAATTGCCCTTGTATGCTTTGCAAGTAACTGCACCTTCATACAGGACAACTTCTTCAGGCTGCAATTCGTAGTTCGCCATAGTATCCTCCCAATGTATGTTTTAAGCATAAGGGCAATTGCGATTTTTGCGAATTTAGTATAGCATTTTTGCCCTAAACTTGCAAGGTGTAAAGAAAGGTCCAGAAGTTAGTTGACCTCTGGGCCCCTGCATCATGCCATTGGTTTGATAGTTTTTCAAATAGAAATGCATAAAACAAGACAGGAAACATATCTAAAGTGGCAAAGGGGGAATAGCGCCAGCAAAAAGCCAGCGCCATTCACTATTTTTACATATGATACATATTTATTCGATGTTTTAGCCGGCAACACTTAACTTAAATTCGAGGAAATCAGTTGGCTTTGCCGTACTCCTTGGCCGCGCCGACAAAACCCCGGAACAAGGGATGGGCCCGGTTGGGCCGGACAGCGGCTGGCGCCGCATCCGTTTTTTCAAGGCCCTCCGGCTCCCCCTGCGGGGAACCGCCGGAGATGGCGAAAAGCCGGCAAGCGCTGCTCATGCCTGCTGGCGTTCAAACTCCTTGGCTGCGCTGATAAAACCCCGGAACAGGGGGTGGGCCCGGTTGGGCCGGCTTTTCAGCTCCGGGTGGAACTGGCCCGCCACGAACCAGGGATGGCCGGGCAGCTCGACGATTTCCACCAGGTGCCCATCGGGGGACAGGCCGGACAGGGACAGACCCGCGGCGGTGAGCGCCTCCCGGTAGTCGTTGTTGAACTCGTAGCGGTGGCGGTGGCGCTCCTGGATTTCCAGGCCGCTGTAGACCTGGGCGGCCAAGCTGCCCTCCTTCAGACGGCAGGGGTAGCTGCCCAGGCGCATGGTGCCCCCTTTGGCGGTGACCCCCACCTGGTCGGGCATCAGGTCGATGACCGGGTGGGTGGTGGTGGGGTCCAGCTCGCTGGAGTGGGCGTCCGCCATGCCGCACACATGGCGGGCAAACTCCACCACCGCCATCTGCATCCCCAGGCAGATGCCCAGGAAGGGCACCTTATGCTCCCGGGCGTACCGGATGGCGGAGATCTTCCCCTCGACACCCCGGTCGCCAAAGCCGCCGGGCACCAGAATGCCCTGGACGCCGGAGAGGATTTCAGCGGCGTTCCCGTCGGTGACCAGCTCAGAGTTCACCCACTGGATGTCCACCTTCACGTCGTTCTCAATGCCGCCATGGGTGAGGGCCTCCACCACCGATAGGTAGGCGTCGTGGAGGGCCACATACTTGCCCACCAGGGCGATGGTCACCGTGCCGTGGACGTGTTTGGCCCGGTGGACCATGGTGGCCCACTCGGTCAGGTCGGGGGCGTGGCAGATCAGGCCCAGCCGGCGCACCACCACATCGGCCAGCCCCTCCCGCTCCAGCATCAGGGGCACCTCGTAGAGGATGGGGGCGGTGAGGTTGGGGATGGCGTGGTCCACAGGGATGTTGCAGAACAGGGCGATCTTGTCCAGGATGTCCTGGGGGATGGGGGAATCGCTGCGGCACATGATGACGTCGGGCTGGATGCCCAGGCCCAGCAGCTCTTTGGCCGAGTGCTGGGTGGGCTTGCTCTTCAGCTCCCCGGAGCCGGGGATGGACACGATGAGGGAGACGTGGAGGAACATCACGTTCTGCCGCCCCCGCTCGGCGGCCACCTGACGGATGGCCTCCAGAAAGGGCTGGGACTCGATGTCGCCCACGGTGCCGCCGATCTCCACAATGGCCACGTCGGTGTCCTCCCCCTCCAGGGAGTAGATGTTGCGCTTGATCTCGTTGGTGATGTGGGGGATGATCTGCACCGTCCCCCCCAGGTAGTCCCCCGCCCGCTCCCGGTTCAGGACGTTCCAGTACACCTTGCCCGAGGACACCGAGGAGTTGAAGGTCAGATTCTCGTCGATGAACCGCTCGTAGTGACCCAGATCCAGGTCGGTCTCCGCCCCATCGTCGGTGACGAACACCTCCCCATGCTGGTAGGGGCTCATGGTGCCCGGGTCCACATTGAGATAGGGGTCCAGCTTCTGTACCCGCACCCGCAGTCCCCGCTGCTTGAGCAGGCGGCCCAGAGACGCGGCGGTGATCCCCTTGCCCAGGCCGGACACCACGCCGCCGGTGACAAAGATGAATTTCGTGCCGGTTGCCATAACGATTCCTCCCACATGGCAGGCCTGGCTCCCTCGCCCCCGGACGCCCTTGTCCGCCCCTGCCGGTTTTTCTCATGTCAGATAACTTAATTATTTTACGTTCCCGCCCGCCGCAAGTCAAGGGAAAGTCGGCCACCGGGAAAAAATCCGGCGAAACGGGGAAATCCCCGCCGGGGGACACCCGGCGGGGCAAAGAGGTCAGAACTCCCAGGCGTCGGGGTCGTTCTCTGTGGTGTATTGTCTCGGTCCGTTCCAGGTCCCGTCCGTCTCGTCATAGACCAGGGGGGCATCGGGGTAGACCCGCTGGCGGCCGTACTCATCGGTGTATACGATGGCTTCGGTGTACTCGTGTCCCGGCTCCAGGGCCACCTCCCGGGGGCGGATCCACACCCGCATCGGGGTGAGAACGCCGTCGATGTTCCAATTCGTGGTGGCTTCTTCATACCACATCAGCAGCTTGTTGTCCCGGAACAGGCCGATCTGAAGATCCATGTCCTGGATCAATAAGGGGCTCCCATCGGACAAGTCCATGTCCTCCACCGCTATCCCGTCCCGGGGTGTCTGAGCGGGGAGGACGCCCTCCTCCTCCTCAAAGAACAGCCCGCCGGAACTGAAAAAGAGCATGGGGAAGGAGCTGGAATAGAGGCCATCCCAGTCCTCCAGCCACTGGGTCTCCTCCTTGTCCCCGGTGACGAACACCACCGACAGGGTGATGCCGTCGGTGAGGGGGCAGGTAATCGTGCCGGAAAAGGCGTTGTTCCCGTCCGGCTCCGTCACGGCCAGCTCGGCGGTATCCTCCCCGCTGCGGGCCTGGAACACGGCGGTCATCCCCGGCACATAGGTCTTGGGGACGGCGTACACCGAGAAGGTGGCGGTGTTGGCGGCCAGGTCGCTGGAGAGATACTCGGTGTGATATTCCGCCGTCAGCTGGTTCTGGCTCTGGAGGATGTCCTCCACCCGGTTGGTGATGGAGCCGATCTGATGATCCACGGTGTTCTGCACATGGCTGAGAGCGTTTTGCAGGCTCTGATAATTTTGGGTCACCCGGTCCAACCGCTCAAAAAGATTGAACAGCGCCACCACCAGCGCCGCCGCCCCCAGCCCGGCCAGCACCCGGGGCCACCGGCGGCGGGGCCTGGCCGGAGGGGGTTCCTGCGGGGCCTTCTGCTCAGGCTCCGGCTTGGGCAGGGCGGCCAGGTACTGCTCCACGATCTCCTTGACCATGGCCAGCTGGGCGTCGGTGAGCTCAGGGGACTGCCCCAGCTGTTCCGGATCGGGATCGTCCTCCACCCCCAGCAGCCACCCCACGGAGACGGAGAACAGACGGCTGAGGGAGACCAGCTTTTCCACCTCGGGCAGTACCGTGTCTGATTCCCACTTGTAGATGGACTGCCGGGACACCCCCAGCTGTTCCCCCAGGGCCTCCTGGGACAGGCCCAGCTCCTTGCGCTTCTGGGCAATGCGTTGACCCACGGTCATGGCCAACACCTCCTTTCAACCCCACCCTATCAGAAAACCCCGCGTCTGCCCACCAACCTGGGGGAGGAATCCTGCTAACCTGGGGTTTACATCTTTCAATTTCAGCATATCAGAAGGGGGGAGAAAAGGCAAGAGGACGGGGTCAGTCCAGGCAGACGGGCCGCAGTCCCTGCTCCGTGAGCTCCAGCACCTGGTGGCACACCTGCTTCAAGTACAGCCGGTCGTGGGACACGCTGATGATGCAGCCCGGAAAATCTGACAGCACCTGCCGGACCACCGGGGCGGACAGGGGGGAGAAGTTCCGGGTGGGCTCGTCCAGTATCAACACGTTAGAGCCGTTCAGCACCATGGCCAGGAAGAGCAGCTTGGCCCGTTGCCCGCCTGAGAGGCCCGCCGCCGGGTGTTCCATCTCCTCCGCCTGGTACTTCATGGCCCCCAGCAGAGTCCGGGCCCGGGTGATATCATCCCTCTGCCCCGAGGGGGCCAGAAGGTCCACCGGGGTCTTATCTCCCAACAGCTGGCCGCCGTAGTCCTGGGGCATGTAAGCTGTGCGGAGATCTGTCCGGGGCAGCAGCTCGTCCGCCGCGATGTTCAGCAAGGTGGACTTGCCCGCCCCGTTGGCCCCCACAATGCCGATCTTCTCCGGTCCAGTGACCCACAGCCGCAGGTTTTGGGACAGCAGCCGCTCCCCCGCCCGCAGTTCGGGCAGGTCCAGGTGGAGCACCGTCTTTCCGGCGGGGAGGGCGGCGGCTTGCCGGTCAAAGGCGGTGAGGATGGCCTGCTCCCACTCGGGCATCTGGGTCATGTTTTCCCGCTCCCGTTCCAACCGGCGGCCCAGAGATTGAACGGCGTGCATCTTCTTTTTCAGAAGCCGCCCCCCATGGGGGTCCTGCCGGGAGATGGCGGCCTGCCGATGGTCCACTTTGTCCCGGATCTGGCGGAACTTCTCCATTTTGGTGTCAAATTCCGCCCGTTCCTTCCGGGCTACCTGCTCCTGATGGGCGAAGCCCACCTGCCGGGTGTTGACATAGTCCCGGTACCCCGTCCGGGCCACCGTGCACCGGGGGAGGGTGCGGCGGCGTAGCCGCTCCAGGTGGATGACCACGTTGGCCGTGCGCTCCAGCAGGGTCTCGTCGTGGGAGATATACAGCACAGGGACCGGGCAGGACAACAGGAAGCCCTCCAGCCAGGTTAGGGCGGCCAGATCCAGGTCGTTGGACGGCTCGTCCAACAGCAGCACGTCCGGGTCGTCCAGCAGCAGCAGGGCCAGGCGCAGCTTCACCCGCTCCCCGCCTGACAGAGTGGCCATGGGCCGCCAGTGGTAAAAAATCTCCGGATCCAGCCCCACCTGACGGGCCCGCCGGGCCAGCTGTCCGGGGTCCGCGGTCCCAAAGGCGGGGCTAGCCTGGCAGAATTCTAGCACGGGCCGGGCCAGCTCCTCCGGCCCCAGTTCTTGGGCCAGGTAGCCCTTCCGGAGCCCCTGGTCCAAAATCTCCCCCGTCCACTCTGCGTAGGGTTCCACCAGGGACGGGTGATACAGAAGCTTCAACACGGTGGATTTCCCGTTGCCCTCCTCCCCGATGAGGGCCGCCCGGTCCCCGGGGGCCAGGAGGAAGGACAGCCCCTCCACCAGGGTGGTCAAATCCTGTCGATGGGTGATTGTCAGGTTCTGAATCTGTAGCATAGCGCATTCCTCCTCTCGCGTAAGAGCCTGGCAGAGTTCGCGCCCCAATGGGTGCGAAACATTGCAATATGTTTTCGGCCGCGACATGTGCGTGGACGAAAACGGGGCCCGACCCACAAACGTGTGGGCTGTCCGCATCCATCGGACAGCGAGTGCGCCGCGGTGGGCCGCGACATCCCGGCAAAAGGTGCTGCCTTTTTACCGGGGCACATTCCCCCGCTGGAACAAAAACGCCTGCCTCCGTGACCGAAGGCAGGCGTTACGTGACGAAAGAAGACCGGGGCAGGGCGCACCTGTCCGGCAGAAGTCCGTAAACTGCCCTTCTCGTCACGAAGACCCGGGCCCATCCGGGATGGGCCTGACCGATGGTATGGTTCATGACTGGAAGTTCAGTTTACTTGCGCATTCTTTTACCCTTTTCCATTTAGATGTTTTCAGTATAATATGGCCCGTCTATCTCTGTCAAGGTGTGGGAGAGTGGGCGATAGGCGCATTTCACCCCCGGATTTGCGCCGCTTGCCGGATACTCCCTTTCCAAACGCATCTGCTATAATGGACTGGCGGAAAAGAGAAAAGAAGGGAGCTGGCCACTGTGAAGGGAAAGATCGAGTTGTCCCCGGACTGTGTAGAGCCCTATGCCGTGCTTCACGCCAGCCAGATTACTCCGGAGCTCCAGCGGGCCGCGGCGCTGCTGAGCGCACAGGGCGGAACCTTTCCTGCCCTGCGAGGAGAGCGGATCGTAATCCTCTGGCCGAGGGAGAACTGCCTGGTTCAGGGGGAGGGAGATCCGCTGGTGGTGTACGGAGAGCGGGAGTGGTATCGGAGCCGGCGGTGCCGTGATGTTCGCCCTGTGTTCCGGCTATTCCACCGGCACGGTCCAGCCGTGGGGGTCGGGCTCGGTGCCCCACTGGATGCCGGTGAGGGTGTCGTACAGCCGCTGGGTGAGGGGGCCGATCTTGCCGTTGTTGAGGATCGCTTTCCGGCCTCCCATGGCCAGCTCGCCGATGGGGGAGACCACCGCCGCAGTGCCCGAACCCCAGGCTTCCTCCAGCTTGCCGGCGTCGGCGGCGTCAAACAGCTCCTGGGCGGTAATCAGCCGCTCCTCCACGGCGACGCCCCAGTCCCGCAGCAGCTCCAGGCAGCTCTTCCGGGTGATGCCGGGGAGCACCGAGCCGGTGAGGGCGGGGGTGATCACCGTGCCGTCCACCTTGAACAGCACGTTCATGGCCCCCACCTCCTCAATGTACTTGCGGTGGACGCCGTCCAGCCACAGTACCTGGGAGTAGCCCTGCGCCTCCGCCCGCTCTCCGGCCCGGATGGAGGCGGCGTAGTTTCCGCCGCACTTGGTGTAGCCGGTCCCACCCCGGACGGCCCGCACGTCCTCGTCCTCCACATAGATCTTCACCGGGTTGATGCCCTCGGGGTAGTAGGCGCCCACGGGGCTGAGGATGATGGCGAAGCGGTAGCTGTGGGAGGCGTGAACCCCCAGAGAGGGGTCGGTGGCAAAGATGAAGGGGCGGATATACAGGGAAGTGCCCTTCTTGTCCGGCACCCAGTCCCGGTCGATCTGGACCAGCGCCTTCACCGCCTGGACGAAATCCTCCTCGGGAATCTGGGGGATGCACAGCCGGTCGCAGGAGGAGTTTAGCCGCCGGGCATTCTCCACGGGCCGGAACAGCTGCACCTTGCCCTCGGGCGTGCGGTAGGCCTTGAGCCCCTCAAAGACCTCCTGGGCGTAGTGGAACACCATGCAGGAGGGATCCAGGGAGAAAGGGCCGTAGGGCACGATGCGGGGGCTGTGCCAGCCCTGGCCAGCGTGGTAGTCCATGAGAAACATGTGGTCGGTGAACAGCTTGCCGAACACCAGGGTATCGGGATCGGGGTGGGGCTTGCCCTGGCCGGCGCGGGTGACTTGGATCTCCAGCATGGGACTCGTCTCCTTTTGCATTAAAGTGTTGAATACCTATATTATAGCAGTGTGCAGATTCCGGCGCAATGGCGAAATCCCCAAATTATGCCCTCAAATTGCTCCGGGGAATTATTCTTGTTTTTATGGATGGCATTTGGTATAATAATGTCTATTGAAAATGCGAGAGCATTTTCTGTCGGCGCGGGCGCCATGTCCCCCGGCTATAAGCGTTTCCCGCCCTGTGCGGGACAGACAGATTGTGGAATGGAGAGAGGTGGACTGTGTGAACAAGAAACTATCACAGCTTCTGGCTCCCCGTTTTGGGCTATACTTTCTGGTGATGGCGGTCTTTGGCCTGATTACCCTCCTGCTGGGCCGGGTGGATGTGGCCGTGGGCGAACTGGTAATCGTGGCCGTTCTGTATGGGGTCTATTGGGGCACCATGGTCCGCCGCCGGCGGGCGGCCGCCAGCTACCTGGAAGAGCTGGTAGGCAGCATGGACGGGGCCACCCGGGACAGCATGCTGAACTGTCCTTTGCCCGTGGCCATGTTCCGGCCGGACACTGACGAGGTGATCTGGACCAACGACCGTTTCCTGCACCTGACGGAGGAGCAGGAGGGGGTGTTTGACACCAAGCTGGCGGATCTGGTGCCCGGGTTTGACGCCCGCTGGCTGCTGGAGGGCAAGAGTGAATGCCCCCAGGAGGTGCAGGTGGGTCAGCGGCGCTATCAGGTGTTTGGAAGTGTGGCCCGCACCGCGGGGCAGGAGGAAGGGGTACTGGCCACCACCTATTGGGTGGATGTGACTGAGCTGGCCAACACCCGGGATATCTACAAGGCCACCAGGCCGGCGGTGGCCCTGCTTTTGCTGGACAACTATGAGGATACCATCAAGGGACAGGAGGACAGCGTGCGCTCGGCCCTGCTCAATGCCGTCAGCCAGAAGTTTACCCAGTGGACGGCGGACACCAACGGCATTTTCTGCCGGCTGGACCGGGACCGCTATCTGTACATGTTCGAGGAGCAGTACCTGGACGGCTACAAGGCGGAGAAGTTCTCCCTGCTGGATAGTGTCCGAACCATCCAGAGCCCCAACGGCATCCCCATTACCGTGTCCATCGGTGTGGGGGTGGATGGGGACAGCTTGGCGGAGATGTTCCGCTTTGCCTCTCTGTCCGCGGAGATGGCCCTGTCCCGTGGAGGCGACCAGGCGGTGGTGAAAAACCGCTTCAACTTTGAGTTTTACGGCGGCCGGGCCAAGGAGACGGAGAAGCGCACCAAGGTGAAAAGCCGGGTGATGGCCTCTGCCCTGGGGGAGCTGGTGGCCGACGCCTCCTGCGTGCTGGTCATGGGGCATAAGGTGGCGGATATGGACGCGGTGGGCGCTGCGGTGGGGGTGTGCGCCATTGCCCGCAAGCGGGGCATTCCCCACTACATCATCCGGGAGGAAGGACCCACACCTGCCGACGACCTGTATGACCGGGTAGAAAAAATGGAGGAGTACCAGGACCTGTTCCTGGACAGCCAGGAGGCCCTGCTCCGGGCGGACTCCCGTTCTTTGCTGGTGGTGGTGGACACCAACCGGCCCGAGCAGGTGGCCAGCCGGGAGCTGCTCATCTCCTGCAACAAGGTGGCGGTTATCGACCACCACCGCCGGGCGGCCACCTATATCGAGGGGGCCGCGCTGAACTTCCACGAGCCCTACGCCTCCTCCGCCAGCGAGCTGGTCACGGAGCTGCTCAGCTATCTGATGGAGCCGGCGGATCTGCTGCGGGGAGAGGCGGAGGCCCTCATGGCAGGGCTGATGCTGGACACCAAGAATTTCACCATGCGCACAGGGGGCCGGACTTTCGAGGCGGCGGCCTTCCTGCGCCGGGGCGGCGCGGACACCGGTGAGGTGAAAAAGCTGTTTCAGACCGGACTGGCCGACACGGTGGCCAAGTACGGCATCATCCAGAACGCCAAGCCCTACGGGCAGGACATCGCCATTGCGGCGACAGATCGCGCGGTGGGAAGGGTGACAGCTGCCCAGGCAGCGGATGAGCTGCTGAACATCGAGGGGATCCAGGCCTCTTTCGTGCTCTACCAGGACGGGGACCAGGTGGTGGTGTCCGCCAGGAGCATGAATGACACCAATGTGCAGGTGATCCTGGAGGCCCTGGGCGGCGGGGGCAACGCCAACGCCGCAGGGGCCCAGATTCCCGGGAAAGCGGTGGAGGAAGTGGAAGCGCTGCTGCGCGGCGTGCTGGACCAGTATTTTGAGGGGGCGGAAGAGGAGGCCCAGGATCCGGAGGATTGAGCCGCGCGGCAAAAACGCAGTGACTGCGGGGCTGCACGGTGTCAAGACCGTTTCGTGTTTTCATAGGAGGTATCTGTCATGAAAGTGATTTTACAGCAAGATGTGAAAGGCCAGGGAAAGAAGGGCCAGATGGTGGAGGTATCCGACGGCTACGGCCGCAATTTCCTCCTGCCCCGGAAGCTGGCGGTGGAGGCCACGGCGGAAAACGTGAACACCATGAAGATGCAGGAGAAGGCCCGCAAGGCCAGGCAGGCGGAGGAGAAGGCCCAGGCCGAGGCCACGGCCGAGCGGCTGGAGCGCTGCCAGGTGAAAATCTCCGCCAAGGCCGGCCAGGGCAGCCGCCTGTTCGGCTCGGTGACCAGTAAGGAGATTGCCCAGGCCCTGAAAGAGCAGCAGCAGATGGACGTGAACAAGAGCAAGATCGTCCTGCCCGAGCCCATCAAGTCCTTTGGATCCTTTGAGGTCAAGTGCAAGCTGGGCTACGAGGTCACCGGCACGATCCATGTGCTGGTGATTGAGGAGAAGTAAGGAGAACCTGCGGTTCCGGGAGGCGAAGCCATGAACGAATTGGATAATCTGGCCCTGCCCCACTCGGTGGAGGCGGAGCAGGCGGTGTTGGGCTCCATGCTCCTGGATGAACGGTGCGTGCCCGACGTGATTGCCCGCCTGTCCCCGGACGATTTCTACCTGCGCCAGAACCGGGAGCTCTACCAGGTGCTCTACGGCATGTTCAACCGCTTTGAGACCATCGATCCCGTGACGGTACTGGACCGGATGAAACAGGCGGGGGTGTACGACGAGAACGCCTCCCTGCCCTATCTCAGCCAGCTGATGGAGATCACCCCAACCGCCGCCAATGTGCTGGAATACGCGGACATCGTGGCGGATAAGGCGCTGCTGCGCCGGGTGGGGGAGACCGCCGGGGAGCTGGAGGAAATGGTGCGCAAGGAGAGCGGCACCGCCCAGCAGATCTTGGAGGCGGCCGAGCAGCGCATCTACGCCATTCGGCAGGGGAAGTCCTCCTGGGAGATGGCCCACATCGCCACAGTGCTGGGCCAGGTGTGGGACACCATCAAGGAACGGCAGTCCTCCGGGGAGGAGTTTCCCGGCATTTCCACCGGCCTGATTGACCTGGACCGGCGGATCTCGGGACTGAACAACTCCGACCTGATTATCCTGGCCGCCCGCCCCGGCATGGGCAAGACCTCCCTGGCGCTGAACATCGCCCTGGAGGCGGGCAAGCGCGCGGGCAAGGCCGTGGCGGTCTTTTCCCTGGAGATGAGCCGGGAACAGCTGGGCATGCGCCTGATCTCCATGGAGAGCCTGATCGACAACAAGAAGCTGCTGACCGGCCGGCTGAGCGGTGAGGAGGAGTGGACCCGGGCGGCCATGGCGGTGGCCACTCTGAGCCAGGCCAATATTTATATCGATGACGACGCCACCCTGTCGGTGGCGGACATGAACGCCAAGTGCCGCCGGGTGAAGAACCTGGGGCTGGTGGTGGTGGATTATCTCCAGCTGATGACCTCTGCGGGCGGGCCCCAGCGGGCCAATGACAACCGCCAGCAGATTGTGTCCGACATGTCCCGTTCTTTAAAGCTCATGGCCAAGGAGCTGAATGTGCCGGTGCTGTGCCTGTCCCAGCTGTCCCGGGCCAATGAGAGCCGGTCGGCCGGACAGCGCCGGCCCATGCTCTCTGACCTGCGGGAGTCCGGCTCCATTGAGCAGGACGCGGACATTGTCATGTTCATCTACCGGGAGAGCTATTATGAGAACGATACGGAAAATCCCAATGTGGCCGAGTGCATTGTGGCCAAAAACCGCCATGGCGAGACGGGCACCGTTCTGCTGGAGTGGCGGCCTGAATTCACCACCTTCCGCAATCTGGCCTACCGGGACGATGAGGACGAGTACTGATGCCGGGGCGGTTCCGCTATGATCTGATCCCCCCGGGCAGCCGGGTGCTGTGCGCTCTGTCCGGCGGCACAGACTCCATGTATCTGCTGTGCCGCCTGTTGGAGGGTGCAGCGGTGGGCGGCTACCAGGTGCGGGCTGCCCACTACAACCACAACCTGCGCCCCTCCGCCGGCCGGGACGAGGCCTTTGTCCGGGACTGGTGCGGAAAGCTGGGGATACCCCTGGCGGTGGGCACTGGCGACGTGGCGGGAAGGGCCCGCCGGGAGGGCCTTGGGCTGGAGGCATGGGCCCGGCGCCTGCGCTATGAGTTTCTGGAGCGGGCCGCCGAAGAGCTGGGCTGTGATCTCATCGCCACCGGCCATCACGCCGGAGACAATGCGGAGACGGTGCTGATGAATCTGATCCGGGGCTGCGGGCTGAAGGGGCTGACGGGTATCCCGGAACGGCGGGGGATCCTGATCCGCCCTATGCTCACCCTGACCCGGGAGGAGGCGGAGCAATATCTGATTGACCGTCACATCCCCCATGTGGAGGATGAGAGCAATGCCGACCCGGCCTACACCCGCAACCGGATGCGCACCCAGGTGCTTCCGCTGCTGGAGCAGATCAATCCCCGGGCGGCGGAGCACATCGCCGCCACAGCAGCCCGGCTGACCCTGGACGAGGAGGAATTGGCGGCCCAGGCTGCCCGGTTGGCCAACCAGGCCCGGCAGAAAGGCCAAGGGCTGACCGTTCCGGCCGGCGCCCTGGCGGGCGCTCCCCGGCCCATTGCCCTGCGGGTGGTGGGGATGCTGCTGGAACGGGCGGGACTGGGAGACCAGGCGGTATACCGGGAGGGTGCGCTGGCTCTGGCGGCAGGGGAGGACCCCTCTGCAGGGCTGGACGTGGACGGAGGACGGGTATACCGGGCCTATGAGGATTTGGTCTTTTCCCCGAAGGCGGCTGAGCCGGTTTTGGAGGAGCGCCCCCTGAAGAAGGGGGAGAACCGCTGGGGGGGCTGGATGATTTTTGCCCAGGAGGGGATATGCCCCCCTAAGGCCTATGTCCATCCGGGAGAATTTTATCTGAAGCCCGGGGGGTATGTCATCCGAGCCCGAGAGCCGGGAGATGGGCTCCGGCTGGGCCAAAGACCTTGGAAAACGATCAAAAAACTGATGATTGAGCAGCGCGTTCCCCGACAGGAGCGCCCGGCCGTGCCGGTACTTTCCGCGGGGGAGACCGTGGCTGCGGCAGGCGGGCTGGGCCCAGACCAGGACGCGCTGGCCGTACCGGGGGAGCGGTGCCTGTATATCACCATGAGAAAGGGAGAATGAAGCGTGCACCAGGACGTGGAGAGAATCCTGTTCACCCAGGAGGAGCTGAGCCGCCGGGTTCAGGAGCTGGGAGAGAAAATCACGGCGGATTACGCCGGGAAGGAAGTGGCGGTGGCCTCGGTGCTTCGGGGTTCGTACATCTTCATGGCAGATTTGACCCGGGCCATTGAGCTGCCCATCACAGTGGATTTCATGGCGGTGTCCTCCTACGGCTCTGGTACCGTCAGCTCTGGCCAGGTGGAGATCAAAAAGGACTTGTCCGACTCCATCGAGGGCAAGGATCTCATCATTGTGGAGGATATCCTGGACTCGGGCAACACCCTGTACTATCTCATGGACGTGCTCCGGGCCAGAAAGCCGGCCTCCATCCGCATCTGCACCCTGCTGGATAAGCCGGAGCGCCGGTCAAAGCCCATCGCCGCGGACTATGTGGGCTTCCAGATCCCAGATGCCTTCGTGGTGGGCTATGGGCTGGACTATGATGAGAAATACCGGAATCTTCCGTACATTGGGATTTTGAAACCCAGCGTATACGGAGGTTAAGGCCATAGCCCACCACCCTCGCCGCAGATGCGGCGGCGCCAGGGTGGGATTCACTTCCGCCCGGCGATAGATAAAATTGACGGGGCCCCCGTGGACGGGGCCTTTCAGGAAAGAGCCCCTTCCATGGGGCAGACTATGGGCTGGACTATGATGAGAAATGCCGGAATCTTTCATACATTGGGACTTTAGAGCTCGGCGGATACGGCGGGCGAAAAAGAGAAGTTTAAAATTTGAAGCCGTGGGGACCACGGCGGGAAGTAAGAGGAAACGACTGTGAAGCAAGCAAGCAGATTTCGGGGCATACTGCTCTATGTAATCGTCATCCTGTTGCTCCTTTGGAGCTTCAGCGCCTTCAGCGGGGCTCACCGGCAGGGCTATGTGTCCTACTCCGATATGGTGGGCTACTTTGAGCAGGAGCAGGTGCGGCAGTTCAGCGTGGGGGATGACGATGTGGTGACCATGACCCTGGCGGACGGCAGCGTGCGCTACCACGCCCTGGCCAGCCTGGAGCTGTTCCACGCGGACTTGGGCGCGCTCATCCAGGAGCAGAGCACCGCGGGCGTCATTACCTACTATGAATATCAGCAGAAGATGGAGCTGCCCCAGTGGGCGCTGGTGGTGCTGCCGGCGGTGGTGTCGGTGGTGCTGGTGATGGTCATCTGGTGGATGATGGCCATGCGGCAGCAGAACGCCCAGGGAGGCGGCCAGGGGGGCATGAGCCGCTTTGGCCAGGCCCGGGTGGTCAGCGGCCAGGAGCGCAGCAGCGTGACCTTTGCCGACGTGGCCGGAGCGGACGAGGAAAAGGCGGAGCTGCAGGAGCTGGTGGATTTTCTCCGGGATCCTCAGAAGTTTACCAACCTGGGCGCCCGCATCCCCAAGGGGGTGCTGCTGGTGGGGCCGCCGGGCACCGGCAAGACTTTGCTGGCTAAGGCGGTGGCGGGCGAGGCCGGGGTGAAGTTCCTGTCCATCTCCGGCTCCGACTTTGTGGAGCTGTATGTGGGCGTTGGGGCGTCCCGGGTCCGGGACCTGTTCGACCAAGCCAAGAAGGAGGCCCCCTGCATCGTGTTTATCGACGAGATCGACGCGGTGGGCCGCCAGCGGGGCGCGGGCCTGGGCGGCGGCCACGACGAGCGGGAGCAGACCCTCAACCAGCTGTTGGTGGAGATGGACGGCTTTGCGGCCAACGAGGGGGTCATCGTGTTGGCGGCCACCAACCGGCAGGACATTCTGGACCCTGCCTTGCTGCGCCCCGGCCGGTTTGACCGGCAGGTGTATGTGGGCTGGCCGGACATGAAGGGCCGGGAGGAAATTTTGAAGGTCCACGCCCGGCGCAAGCCCTTGGCGGAGGACGTGGACCTGAGGGAGATCGCCCGGGAGACCACCGGCTTCACCGGGGCCGATCTGGAGAACTTGATGAACGAGGCGGCCCTGCTGGCCGCCCGGAAGGGGCAGCCCTTCATTACCCTGGCCAACATCCAGGAGTCGGTGATCAAGGTGATCGCCGGCCCGGAGAAGAAGAGCCGGGCGCAGATCGAGGAGGACCGGAAGATCACCGCCTACCATGAGGCGGGCCACGCGGTGGTCAGCCATGCCCTGCCCACCCAGGATCCGGTGCATCAGATCACCATCGTCCCCCGGGGGCAGGCGGCGGGCATGACCATCAACCGGCCCCAGGAGGACCGCAGTCATATCACCCGGCAGAGGCTGGTGGAGACCCTGTCCACCCTGCTGGGGGGACGGTGCGCGGAGGAGACCGCCCTGGGCTTTGTGTGCACTGGGGCGGTGAGTGATTTGCAGCGGGCCACCGCCATCGCCCGGGACATGGTGACCAAGTACGGTATGAGTGAGAAGCTGGGCAACGTCACCTTCACCACCGGCCATGACGAGGTGTTTATCGGCCGGTCCATGGCCCAGGCCAAGCCCTATTCCGAGGAGACGGCGGCCCTCATCGACGAGGAGGTAAAATCCCTGCTGGACAGCGCCTATGCCCGATGCAGGGAGATTCTCGCCCGGGACCGGGATAAGCTGGAGCTGGTGGCCCAGTATCTGCTGAAGTATGAGACCATGGACGCCGGGCAGTTCCAGAAAGTATACGAAGATCCCGCCGCTTTGGCCGGGGAGATACAGGCATAAGGGAGCAGAGCGATGGAAAAAGAAGTGGATTGGGAGTGGGAGACTCAAAGCCAGCCTGCCGCCAACCGGGGCGGAAAGCGGGTGGCGCGGCAGGGCCAGAACGAGCCTCAGAGCGTGGGCCGGGAGATGTACCAGAATGTGCGTACCCTGGTGACGGTGCTGGCGGTGCTCATCCTGTTGTTTACCTTTGTGCTGCGCATCATCGTGGTCAGCGGCCCCTCCATGGAAAATACCCTTCAGAACGGGGACGCCATGCTGGTGTGGACCCTGGGCTATGCCCCCCGGCAGGGGGACATCGTGGTGCTCACCAAGCGCTCCTACCAGGAGGACTCCATCGTCAAGCGGGTCATCGCCACCGGGGGCCAGAGCGTGGACATTGACTACGATACCGGCACGGTGTATGTGGATGGCATGGCCCTGGAGGAAGACTATATCAAGGAGCCCATGCAGATCCCCAACTACGGGGATGTGGTCAACCATATCACTGTGCCCGAGGGCTGCATCTTTGTCATGGGGGACAACCGAAACCAGTCGGCGGATAGCCGCTATCCGGAGATCGGGATCGTGGACGAGCGGTGCGTCATTGGCCGGGTGGTCATGGTGCTCTTCCCCTTCTCCGACTTCGGACTGCTGTGATGGGAGGGGTACGCGGATGAAAACGCAGCGATCCGGCAGACCTCTGTGGCTGCTGTGTACCCTGGCCCTGGCCCTGGTCGCCGCGACCCTGCGCCGCTGGCAGTTGGCCACCGCCTTTGAGGGGGAGCTGAATCTGGCCGTCCCCATGGCGCCGGCCAGCATGGCCCTGGGCTGTACCCTGGTGATTGCCGGGGCGGCCTTTGGACTGCTGGCTGCGGGCCAGCGGGTGGTGGAGCCGCCCAGGGGCGAGAAACGGAAGGGCCGCTGGGACCGGGCCCTGGCCGCCCCGGGGGATTCCCTGGGACTGGGTGTGATGGTGTTGGCCGCCTTCCTAATGCTGGCCGCCGCCCCCCTGCTGTTTCGGGACGGCTGGGAGTTGTGGCGGACCTTCCGGGACAGCGTTGAGAAGACCGGCAACAACGGGATCCTGGTCATGGCCACCGCGGCTGCCTCCCTGGCGGGGGGTGTGGGGCTGATGGCGGTGGCCCGGGCGGCTTATCGGGGCAGGGGCCACGGGAAAAGCGCCATTGTGCTGCCCGCCGTCAACGGCTGTGTGTGGCTCATGGAGCTCTATCGGGGCCACGCCGCCGACCCAGTGCTGTGGGACTATGTGCCCTTGCTGCTCTCGGTGGTGGCGGGCATGCTGATGTATATGGATTGGGGCGGGCTGTCCTCCGGACAGCCCAGGCCCCGGCGGACCCTGTGGATGGCGGGGATGACGGCGGTGCTCACCGCTGTGGCCCTGGCGGGAGACTGGCAGTTGGGGGAGGCTCTGCTGCTGCTCTCCCAGCTGGTGACGTCCTTTGTAGTGCTCAGCCGCCTGCCCGTCAATTTAGAGCACCCCACCTGGGCTACCCGGGTATCCGTCCCGGAGCCGGAAAAGCAGTGGCCGGACGAGGGAGAAGAGGAAGAACCGTCTGGGGAGAGCCCGGCGGGGGAGATACAGGAGGAACAACCCCATGAGTGAGAAACCGAAGTTTTATTTGACAACGCCCATTTACTATCCGTCGGATAAGCTACACATCGGCCACGCCTACTGCACTGTGGCCACCGACACCATTGCCCGGTACAAGCGGCTGCAGGGCTATGATGTGATGTTTTTGACCGGCACCGACGAGCACGGGCAGAAGATCGAGGACAAGGCGAAAGAGGCGGGGGTCAGCCCCAAGGCGTTTGTGGACAACATTGTGGAGGGTCCCCGGGGGGTCAAGGACCTGTGGAAGCTGATGAACATCTCCAACGACCGGTTCATCCGCACCACCGACGACTACCATGTGAAGGCCATCCAGAAGATCTTCAAGCGGATGTACGACAACGGGGACATCTATAAGGGGGTGTACCAGGGCAAGTACTGCAAGCCCTGCGAGTCCTTCTGGACCGAGTCCCAGCTGGTGGATGGCCGATGCCCCGACTGCGGGCGGGAGGTTCAGGACGCCCAGGAGAAGGCCTACTTCTTCCGCCTGTCCAAGTACGCCGGACGCATCCAGGACCTGCTGGAGAACACGGACTTTTTGGAGCCCCGCAGCCGGGTTCACGAGATGGTGAACAACTTCATCAAGCCGGGGCTGGAGGATCTGTGCGTGTCCCGAACCTCCTTCACCTGGGGGGTGCCGGTGGACTTTGATCCCGGCCATGTGGTATACGTGTGGATCGACGCGCTGTCCAACTATATCACAGCCCTGGGCTATGCCAACGACAAGTATGATGACTTTGACAGGTTCTGGCCCGCCGATGTGCATATCGTGGGCAAGGAGATCGTCCGCTTTCACGCCATCATTTGGCCCGCCATGCTTATGAGCCTGGGGCTGCCCCTGCCCAGGAAGGTGTTCGGCCACGGATGGCTGCTGCTGGACGGGGGGAAGATGTCCAAGTCCAAGGGCAACGTGGTGGATCCCTATATCCTTTCGGAGATGTTCGGGGTGGATGCGCTGCGGTTTTTCCTCATGCGCACCTTCCCCTTTGGCTCTGACGGAAACTTTTCCAACGAGCTGCTCATCCAGACCATCAACACCGACCTGGCCAACGACCTGGGCAATCTGGTCAGCCGCACCACCGCCATGGTGGGCAAGTACTTCGGCGGGCAGCTCCCCGCCGGCTGCGGGGCCACAGGGGAAGAGAAGGAGCTGGCTGGCCGGGCCGCCGCGCCGGCATCCGTAGGGATGCTGACAGCTGCGGAAGGGGAGAAGAAGTTCGATGCCGAGCTCGTCTCCCTGGCCGCTGGCCTGCGGGACCGCTATCAGGCGGCTATGGACGCCTATGCCCCCCATAAGGCCCTGGAGGAGGTCTTTGCCCTCATCCAGCGGGCCAACAAGTATATCGACGAGAACACACCCTGGACCCTGGCCAAGGATATGGAGGACAACGGCCCCCGGCTGGCCCATGTGCTGTACAACCTGCTGGAGGCAGCCCGGATCTGCGGTGTGCTGCTCACTCCCTTCATGCCTGAGAGCATGGGCAAGCTTTTCGCCCAGATCGGAGCCTGCGAGGGGTGCCAGAACTGGGAGAGCGCCGGGGTATGGGGCCGGCTGAGTGATACCGCCGCCGTCACCAAGGGGGAGAATCTCTTCCCCCGGGTGGACCTGGACCAGGCACTGGAGGCGCTGGAGCGGGCGGAGGAGGCCGCGCGAAAGGCGGACCTGCCCCCCATCGAGGTGGAGCCCCAGCTGACGGAAACCGTGGACTTTGACACCTTCTGCAAGTCCGATTTCCGGGTGGTGAAGGTGAAGGACTGCCAGAGCGTGAAAAAATCCAACAAACTGCTGCGCTTCACCCTGGACGACGGCACCGGCACCGACCGGCAGATCCTGTCCGGCATTGCCATGTACTATAAGCCGGAGGAGCTCATTGGAAAGACCCTGGCGGCCATTGTCAATCTGCCCCCCCGGAAGATGATGGGGCTGGAGTCCAACGGCATGCTCCTCTCCGCGGTGCACACCGAGCACGGGGAGGAGAGACTTCACCTTATCATGGTGGACGACGCCATTCCCGCCGGCGCCAAGCTGTGCTGAAGGCAAGTGCCCAAGCTGTGGCGAGCAGCGCGGGGAAAAACCAAGTTGAAGCCCAGTGAAGCGGGTTCAGCCTGGCAAGGCGGAACAAGGCAGTTCCCGAATTTTGCCCAGTCAAAATGGAGCGGGACGGACTTTGCCGCGGCGCAAGCCGCGTCCGGCAGTAGGTGAGGCTTGATGCGGCTAAGCGCCCGAGCCGTCGCGAGCAGCGCGGATGGACCGGAGCGCGGCATGCAAATCAAGGAGGACCGCAGGTTCGGATGTTTGTGTTCCGAGCTGGAGGGAAGCCGCGCCCGGCAGCAGGCAAGCTATGATGCCGGCCCAATGAATGATGATAACCCATGAGAGAGGAGAAACAAACATGAAAAAAATGACCCTGTCCCTGCTGGCGGCCGCGCTGCTGGCCCTGAGCGCCTGCACCGGCAGTTTTGAGCCCCCCATCAGCTTCGACCCGCCGGGTTCCGTCACGGAAACGCCGGACGAGCAGGAGTCTTCCCAGCCCGGCCAGGATGATTCGGGCGATGTGATCACCCCGGACGAGGACGGCTATGCCATGGGCTATCTGGGGGATACCTTGGACACGGCATTTTTTAATTTTACCATTAATAGCGCCTATACCTGTGAGGAATTTGACGGCTTGACCGCGCAGGAGGACGGAGCGAACTATCTGACAGAGTTTTACGACCGGCCGGCGCCCGCCGATGGATGCAAATTCCTGGTGGTGGAGATCACGCTGCACAACAACACCCTGTCTACCCAACCCATGACTGTGGTGGACTTCCAGGTCCAGTGGGACGTGCAGGAGGGGGAGGACCCTGACGAGAACTATGCCTTCCCGCTGTGCGGGAGCGAGATCAACGCGGATGGGGAGGAGGAGTACATTTCCCTGAGTGAGCAGCAGCTGCCCGCCTCCTATGACCTGGGGATCAACGAGGAGCGCACCGGTATTCTGCTCTACGCGGTGCCCGCCGGGGCGAGGGACTACGCCATCTACTTTGAAGAATACTTCACCAATGATACGGTGGGGGATCTGTTCCGGGTCTCCTTCAACGCGGAGGAAAACGCGCGGTGACCGTGAGACAGGGGACGTGCTGCGTCCCCTGCTTTCGCGAAAGGAGGATGGAAAATGCTGTTTGACACCCACGCCCACTACGACTCCAGACAGTTTGACCGCGACCGCGACACGGTGCTGGCCGGACTGCCGGAGCAGGGCGTAAGCCTGGTGTTGAACCCAGGCTGTGACCTGCCCTCCAGCCGGAAGGCGGTGGAGCTGGCGGAGCGCTATCCCTATGTCTATGCGGCGGTAGGGGTGCATCCAGAGGACTGCGCCGACTGGGAGGACGGCTGCCTGCTGGAGCTGCGCCAGCTGGCCTCCCACCGGAAGGTGCGGGCCATCGGGGAGATCGGCCTGGACTACTACTGGAAGGAGAACCCGCCCCGGGCTCTGCAGCAGAACGTGTTTCGCCGGCAAATGGAGCTGGCCCAGTCTCTGCGTCTGCCCGTCATCGTCCATGACCGGGAGGCCCACGGGGACTGCCTGGACATTGTGCGGGACTACCCAAAGGTTCGGGGAGTGTTCCACTGCTTTTCCGGCAGCGCCGAGATGGCCAGGGAGCTGGTGCGTCTGGGGTGGATGATCTCCTTCACTGGGGTGCTCACCTATCAGAATGCCCGCAAGGCGGTGGAGGCGGCCCAGGCGGTGCCGCTGGAGCGCATCATGATCGAGACGGACAGCCCCTACATGGCGCCCGTGCCCTGCCGGGGCAAGCGGTGCGACTCCAGCCTGGTGGTCCACACTTGCGCCCGCCTGGCGGAGATCAAGGGAATTTCCCTGGAGGAGTGCGCCCGGATCACCTTGGAGAACGGGAAACGGTTCTTCTCCATCCGGGACTGACACCCAGATCTCCCGGCGGCAGGACGCCACATAATTTCCAGAAACCAGCCAGTGCCGGTCCTCCGGGACCAGGACCGGGGATGGAGGAAAGGCAATGCGAGCAATGGAATACGGCGCGGAGAGCGGCGAGGTGATTATCCTTCTGCATGGCGGCGGGCTGTCTCCCTGGAATTATCGGGACGAGGCGGAGCGGCTAAAGGGAACGTTCCGTGTGGTTCTTCCGATCCTGGACGGGCATGCGGGGAGTGATCGACCCTTTTCCACCATTCAGGAGAATGCCCGCGCCCTGGTGGACTGGATTGACGCACGCTTTGGCGGGCAGGTCCTCCTGATTGGGGGGCTTTCCCTGGGGGGACAGATTTTGGTGAAAATGCTGTCTCAACGGAAAGATATTTGCCGGTACGCGCTGATCGAAAACGCCTTGGTCCGGCCACGCCCGGTGACTTGTGCCCTGGTCAAGCCAGTCTTTTCCCTGTGCTATCCGCTGGTCAAGCTGCGCTGGTTTGCAAAGCTGCAGTGCCGTAGTTTGCGGATCCCGTCATCCCGTTTTGAGGAATACTATGCGGACAGCGCGGCAGTTCGGAAGGAAGATATGATCGCCTTTCTGCTGGAAAATTCCAGATATAAGCTGAAAAGGACCCTCTCGGAGTGCCAGGCCAAAGCCCTCATAGTGGTGGGCGGCAGGGAGCAGGGGGTTATGAAGCAGTCAGCCGAGGATATGGCGCGGGTATTGGGAAACTCCACCCTGAAAATTTTTCCGGGATATTCCCATGGAGAATTTAGCCTAAGCCATGCGTCCGCCTATGTGCAAGAACTGCTTGATCTAATTGACCATAAGTAAAAACAGGGGACCGGATTGCTCCCGCGGGGCGCAGTCCTGGTCCCTTTTTGAGATGAGCAGTGGTGAGACAGACTCCGGCGGTTTCACCAAAAAGCAGGCCGGAACGAAAAAATAGCATCAGCGTGGAAACGGAGTCGTAGTCCTTGTATGATAGGCGACGATAACGGCAGCAGGGTGTTATGGAAAAAGAATAAATTTTTTATATGGCAACTGATAGTTGCCATATAGTTGGTAGCCAGGAGGACAAATTTCCGGTATGATGACAGGGAAAAGGAGGTGCGGATGATGACATTGGGAGAAAAAATAAAAACTTGCCGGCAAGATGCAGGCATGTCGCAAGAGAAGGTTGCCGAATTAGTTGGGGTAAGTCGCCAAGCTGTTACGAAATGGGAAGCAAACCAGTCTGCCCCTACGACAGAAAATCTGTTTAAGTTGGCTGAGATCTTTGGTACAACGGTTGACTTACTGCTTGCTTCCCAGGAAGATAAAACATCTCCGGCAGAACAAATTTACGCTCTGTATAAAATGGAAGAAGAGAGGAAAGCTGTTGAAAAGAAGCGGCGGCAAAGGCGAAATATTCTGACTGCCCTGCTGATTGCCGCTGGATATATGCTCCTCTATTTGATTGGCCGCGTCATCTGGTGTGATCTGCCGCAGGGAAATCTCGTGGGATGGCTCTTTACGGCAAAGCCAATCGGCGAACACAGCTACCTTTACGGATGGCTTCTCAGCAGCAACTTGTTCTGGTATGCAATGGCACTGTCTGTCATCCCCGCGCTTTTTGGAAAGCTTAGGTTTTCCTATGCTGCATTGGCCGGGTTTGTACTTGGGGTTCTGTTGGGAATGGCATTTGGCCCCTATCCTGAAGGCGCGGAATGGGGACATGATCACTATGGCTGGGCTATTTGGGGCGCGGTTTTTCTTGTATCGATGGTCATAGGTATCGTCATAGAACGGCATCAGAAAAACAAAGCTGCAAAGCTATCGGGCAGTGGCATGGAACGAACAAAAGAAAATATCTGATTCACAAACACAAAAAGAAGCAGAAAGTAATTGCACCTATCGCCAGAGCAAGGCGCTCTCCGTTAAAACGGCAGAGCGCCTTGTTTTTGTATATATTCGTCCATAAATTCCGGCGTTCCGTGAAATCGCCACTTTCCCTGAGAAAAGGGCAGACCTGTTAGCTCTTGACAGTATAGGAGAAGCGTGCTATAATCAAACCGTTGTTTTGAGTGTATGAACTGTGTATGCCCGCCCTTCGTACATGAAAGGGCGGGCTTTTCTACTCTGCTCCAAAACTCCAATCTAATCTCTATAGGAGGAATTCAAATGACTGGCACTGTAAAATGGTTCAACGCCGAGAAGGGCTATGGCTTCATCACCCCCGATGACGGCTCCGAGGACGTGTTCGTCCACTTTTCCGCGATTGTGGCTGACGGCTACAAGAAGCTGCTGGAGGGTCAGAAGGTCACCTTTGAGACCGAGCCCGATCCCCGGGGCGCCAAGGGCGTGCGCGCCACCAACGTGGTGGCCCAGCCTGAGGACTAATTGGGACACACATTGACAGAGGGGCCGCCCGGTTGCGCCGGGCGGCCCCTTTTTGTCCAGACAGAGCCTGCGGCGGGATTTCCCCCCGGGCGGCAGGACAGAAAAAGCAAGGTCCCTGGGTGGGGGCCTTGCTTTTTTATCTTGTGAGCGACTTGCTAAGAGGGCTTCTTGGGCAGCTTGTGCTTGGTGCCGTCGGGCTCCACCAGATAGGTGTTGTCCAGCTGGGCTATCAGGCTGGCCTTGACGCTGTCGATATATTCCCTGCGCAGGGCAGCCCGCTCCGCCTGTTCCTCCTCCGTCAGGACTTCTCCCGCCTTCACCCGGCGGGCGAACTCGTTGATGCGGTCGATCTTGACTTGCTCCATCTACACATACCTCTCAATCTCAATGATAACGCGGCCCTTCCGGGACTGGCCGCCCACGGTTTTCAGCAAACACTTGCCCAGCCCCCGGCAGGTGAGCACGTCTCCCTCTGACACCGCCCGGTCCGGCTTGACGCACTCCCGGTGGTTGACGCTCACCCGGCCGCCGGAGATCAGGTCGGCGGCTTTGCCCCGGGCAATGGAGAAGCCGGCGGAGAGCACCGCGTCCAGGCGCAGGGCGGCCACCGTGTCGTGGATGACCTTGATCTGGACGGGGGCGGGGGAGAGCTGGGACAGGGGGATTTCCCCCAGCTTCAGCCGGTGCCGCCCGGCCTGGTCAAATTGGGACAGGATGATGGGGGCGGATTCCTTCAAAGCGATGATCTGGGCCCTGCCCTCCAGCACCAGGATGTCCCCCACCTTTTCCCGGGTCAGGCCAATGCCCATCAGCCCGCCCAGGATGTCCCGGTGGCTCAGCTCGGCGCTGGGGGGAAAGGAGGCCTCCACAGCGGCCAGCTCCTCCCCCGCATCCCAGTCCTCCGGCTCCTGCCAGTCAGGGAGGAACACGCAGATGGTGCGCTCCGCCCCCTCATACCCCCCGGCAAACAGGTGCCTGGGGTGGCCGCAGGCAGCCAGCAGGGGTTCCGCCGCCGCCTTCTGGGCGGGGGAGAGGAATTGGGTGGCGCAGGGGATGGACCGGCGCTGGGCCCGCTCCATCTGGTCCAGCACCCGGGCCAGCGCCACCCGCTCCTCCGGGTCCTTGGAGAATTTGTTGAGCAGTTCTGTTTTGTTCATGGCGGATCCGGCCTCTCTTCCTGTTTCGCCAAAAGGCGACCTGTTTTCTTCACGGGCAGAAACTGCCCAGCCGGAGGCCTATACCGCCACGCTTTTCTGGGCGTGATACAGCCGGGCGTACTCCCCGCCGGAGGCCAGGAGCTGGGCGTGGGTCCCCTCCTCTACGATGCGGTGCTCATCCACCACGATGATGCGGTGGGCGTTGCGGATGGTGCTGAGCCGGTGGGCGATGATCAGGGTGGTGCGGCCCTTTGCCAGCTCGTCAAAGGCCCCTTGGATGCGGGCCTCGGTGAGGGAGTCCAGGGCGGAGGTGGCCTCGTCCAAAATGAGGATGGGCGGATTCTTCAGAAAGATGCGGGCAATGGATACCCGCTGCTTCTGACCCCCGGACAGCATGACCCCTCGCTCGCCCACATAGGTTTGGAATCCGTCGGGCATGTCCATGATGTCATCATAAATCTCCGCACGCTTTGCCGCCTCCACGATCTCCGCCTCGGTGGCGTCTGGCCGGCCGTAACGGATGTTGTCCAGAATGGTGCCGGCGAACAGAAACACATCCTGCTGGACAATGCCGATGTTCTGGCGCAGGGAGTGCTGGGTGACCTCCCGCACGTCCACGCCGTCCACCAGGATGCGCCCACCGGTGACATCGTAGAACCGGGGGATGAGCTGGCACAGGGTGGATTTGCCGCCCCCGGAGGGGCCCACCACCGCCACCGTCTCCCCCTGGGGGATGTGGATGGAGATGTGGCTGAGTACCGTCTCCCCATTGCTGTAGGCAAAGGACACGTCCTCAATGCGGATATCCCCCTGGGCCGTGCCCATGACCTTGGCGTGGGGGGCGTCCTTCACCTCGGGCTCCACCCGCATCAGCTCCACAAAGCGCTTGAATCCGGCCATACCGTTGAGGAACTGCTCCACAAAGGCGGCCAGCTTGCGCACTGGGGTGAGGAAGGTGGAGATATACAGGGAGAAGGTCACCAGGTCCACCAGGTCCATCTCGCCGCGCATGATGAAAAAGCCGCCGGCGGCGATGGTGAGCACGTTCATCGCCGGCAGGGCGAACTCCAGCCCCGCCATATAACCTGCCATGGCCTGGTAATAGCCCCGCTTGGCCCCCTTGAACTGGTTGTTGGAGGCCTGGAATTTCTCTCCCTCCGCCTCCTCATTGGCAAAGGCTTTTGCGGTGCGCATACCCGAGATGGCCGACTCCAGCTGACCGTTGATGCCCGCCATGTTCTGTTTGACCTGGAGGGAGGCGCGCACCATCTTCCGGCGCTGAAAGACCGTGAAGAGCACGAACACCGGCACCACGGCAAACACAATAAGGGCCAGCTTCCACTGAATGGTACACATCAGGGTGAAGGCGCCCCCCAGAGTGATGACCGAGATGAACAGATCCTCGGGGCCGTGGTGGGCCAGCTCGGTGATCTCAAACAGGTCGTTGGTGGCCCGGCTCATGAGCTGGCCGGTGCGGTTTTTGTCATAGAAGGAAAAGGACAGGTCCTGCATGTGGGAAAACAGATCCCGGCGGATGTCCGCCTCGATGCGTACCCCCATCATGTGGCCCCAGTAGGTGACCACATACTGCATGCCCGCCCGCAGGCCGTAGGCCGCCAGCAGGATGGCCATGACGCCGAAGAAGGCCCCAAACAGGTTCTGGGGCAGAAGCTCGTTCAGAGCTGTCCGGGAGGCGTAAGGGAAGGCCAGATCCACCAGGGAGATGCCCAGGGCGCAGCACATATCCAGCAGAAACAGCTTCAGGTGAGGCCGGTAGTAGGAGAGGAAAATCACGAGGTGACTGCGTTGAAACCGCCTTTGATCCATGGTGCAAAGCTCCTTTGACATTCTCTTTTTATGTTGAAGCTATAGTATAACCCCACTGACTGGGCTTGTCAATCCGGCTCCGGGGCATTATAATACACAGGGTACACCGGATGAAATCGCGAGGTGAGAGAGGATGCTGGAGCGCATATGGGAGAGCGTCCAGGTGGTGGGAGGCAGTGTACTCACCCTGTTTTTGCTCATGGCGGTGGGGTTTGCCCTTGGGAAATGGGGACTGCTGACCGGACAGACCCTGTCTCAGACGTCCCAGCTGCTGCTGCGCGTGGTGACGCCGGCCATTATCATTGACAGCTTTGATATGGAGCGCACCCCGGCGCTGGACCGCCAGCTGCTGACCGCTGGGGTGGCCCTGGCGGGGACCTATGCTTTGTATATGCTGTTGTCCACGGTAATGTTTCGCCGCCGGGACCCGGATGAGCGGGGGATCCTGCGCTTTGCCTCCATCTATGGAAACAAGGGATTCATGGGCCTGCCCCTGATCCAGGCCGCCCTGGGCAGCCAGGCCACTATGGTGGCGGCGCTGGCCCTGGCGGTGTTCAACGTGGTCATCTGGACTCATGGCATCGTCATCATCGGCGGGCGGGAGCACCTGTCGGTGGGGAAGGCCATCTGCAACCCGGCCTCTCTGGGCTTTGCTGCCGCTCTTGTGATGTTTCTCACCGGTCTGCGGCTGCCCGTCCCGGCGGAGGCGGCGGTGGGCTATCTGGCCGACCTGAACACCCCTCTGGCTATGGTGGTCATCGGGGCCCAGATGGCGGCGGTGGACCTGCCCGCTTTGGTGCGGGACCGGAGGCTGTACCAGGTGTGCGCTCTGAAACTGCTGATCATCCCTGCCGTCACCATGCTGGCGCTGCTGCCCTTCCATGTGGACGGCACCGTGTTCATGGCCCTGGCCATCCTGTCCGGGTGCCCAGTGGCAGGGGCAACCAGCCTGTTCAGCCAGACGATGGGGAAGGATACGGGGCTGGCCGCCCGTCTGGTGTCTCTGTCCACTCTGTTGAGCATCCTCACCCTGCCGCTGGTGGCGGTGGTTGCCGGGCAGGTGGCGGGAGTATAATTGGAATAGATTAGAACAGAAAGGTCAAAGGGGCGATGATGATGGGACAAGGGCCTTTGAGCTGGAGGGAACGGGGTGCATTATGGGTACGTATCGGCATTCGCGCCGCGCTGGTCGTGGCTGTGGCACTGCTGCTGATCTATGTGGTGCCGCCGCTGTGGACGCTGCTTGGCCCCTTTGTGCTGGCGCTGATCGTGGCCTGGCTGCTCAACCCTCTGGTGCGCTGGCTGCACCGGAAGCTGTCCATCTCCCGCAGCGCCATCTCCATGGTGCTGATCGTGCTGATCTTCTGCGCCATTGGCGCGGCGTTGTACGGTCTGGGATTCATGGCGGTGAGTCAGATCCGCTCCCTCATCGACAACTGGCCGTCGGTGATGGAGACTGTGGTGGGTACGGTGAACAGTGTGGCGGCCTGGCTGGGTGGATTTCAGGATCTGCTGCCCGAGGGGCTTTTGTCCACCGGCGAGGGCCTGATGGAATGGCTGGGCAGCTGGCTGGAGAGCCTTGACCTCTCCGGCTGGCTGACCACGTTGGCCGGGCAGGCGCCCTCCCTGGTGTCCAGCCTGTCCGCCTTCGCCGTCAGTGCGGTGGTCTTTGTCATGGCCAGCTATTTCATCACCGCCGACTATCCCCACCTGCGTTTTCTCATCACCGACCGGGTGCCGGCAGATACCCGGGACTTCTGTGCCACGGTGAAGCGGATGTTTGTCCAGGCCTTCGGCGGCTATCTGAAGAGCCAACTGCTGTTGTCCCTGGTAGTATTTTTTATCCTGGCGGTGGGATTTTTGATCATTGACCAGCCCTATGGACTGCTGCTGGCGGTTCTCTTCGCGGTGCTGGACTTCATCCCCATCATTGGCGCGGGCACCGTCATGGTTCCGTGGGCGGTGGTGGATCTGATCATTGGCAACTATGTGGGCGCGGCCCAGCTGATGGTCATCTGGGGTGTTATCGCCCTGTTTCGCCGGCTGGGGGAGCCCAAAATCCTGGGGAACCAGACCGGGCTGCCTCCCATCCTGTCCCTGGTGGGGATCTATGTGGGCATGCGCCTGGGTGGTGTGCTGGGCATGATCGTGGGACCCATCCTGCTGCTGGTGCTCCTCAATCTGGGTAAGCTGGGGGTATTCCGTCCGGCGGCGGCCGATCTGCGGGCCGCAGCCCGGGATGTGATATCCATTCTGCGGGCGGGGGACAAAAGGTGATTGGGAAACAATTTCAGAAATATTTCAGGGATTGTTAAAAATCATTTTGAAAGTCTGTCACAATATGGACATAATTCTTTTGTATGCTTTGTACTGTAAAAAGCGAAGCGGTCTCTCATACAGGCCCGCGCAGACAATCCGCGATTGCGTAAGGAGTGATCTTTATGTATGAAGATAGCAACCAGACCGGGTACAACGGCTTTGAGACAAACGGCACGACCTATCATTACAGCTACAACCCGAACCCCCACAGCGGGATGACCCCGCCGGAGCCCAAGAAGCCGAAGAAGAGCAACGGCGCGGGCAGAGTGGCGGCCCTGGTGCTGTGCTGTGCCCTGGTGGGCGGCGGGGCCGGCATCGGCGGCGCGGCGGCGTTCCAAGCGCTGACCGATAGCGGCAGTTCCAACTCCAGCACCATCTATCAGAACAACACCCCCACCACCCAGGTGAACGTCCAAGAGGTGGACGGGGTGACCGAGATGACCCTGGAGGAGATCTACGCGGCCTACGCCAACTCCTGCGTGAACATCAACGCCCAGATCACGGTGCAGCAGGGCTGGCAGCAGTACCAGGCCACCTCCGCCGGATCAGGCTTTATCCTCAGCGAGGACGGCTACATCGTCACCAACTATCACGTGATCAACGGGGCCTCCTCCATCCAGGTCACCTTGTACAACGGGGAGACCTATGACGCCACTTACATCGGCGGCGAAGAGCTCAATGATGTGGCGGTGCTGAAAATCGACGTGTCCGGGCTCAAGCCCGTGGTGCTGGGCGACTCGGATACCCTGGTGGTGGGGGAGCAGGTGTCCACCATCGGCAACGCCCTGGGCAGCTACTCCTTCTCCCAGACCTCGGGCTACGTCTCCGGTGTGGGCCGCACCGTCACCATGAGCGACGGCACTGTGATGAACATGATTCAGACCGACTGCACCATCAACTCGGGCAACTCCGGCGGTCCCCTGTTCAACCAATACGGCCAGGTGGTGGGCATTACCTCTGCCAAGCTGTCCAACAACGGGGACAGCTCCGACGCGGCCATTGAGGGCATCGGCTTTGCCATCCCCATCAATGACGTCATCGATATCATCACGGATTACATGGAGTACGGCTACGTCACCGACCGGCCCAGCATGGGTGTGTCCGTACAGGACATCAGCGACATGGCCGAGCGGTTCGGCTGGCCCAGCGGCGCCTACGTCATGGAGGTGACCGAGGGATCCTGCGCCGATACCGCCGGTATCCAGCAGGGGGACATCATTACCGCCATCGACGGCACTGAGATCACCAGCGTGTCCCAGCTCACCTCGGTGAAGAACTCCTACCGGGCGGGGGACACCGTCACCGTGACGGTCTACCGGGCCGGACAGTATCTGGAGCTGTCCCTCACCTTTGACGAGCAGGCGGTCACCACCCAGGACAGCACCACCCAGCAGGATCCGGAGCCCCAGCAGACCAGCAGCCAGTGGTATTACGGCAACCCCTGGGATTATTTCTTCGGATAAACGTTTCCATCAAACAACCGCGCAGAGCCGCGTTATCACGGCTCTGCGCGGTTGTTTTTGCAGGTGGCCCTGGCCTTACGCGGTGAGAGCCTCGATTTCTGCCTCCGCCTCGCTCCGGGTGTCCGCAGAGAAGCAGAACCGGCCGTCCAGATAGACCTCCACATGGCCGCGCACAAATTTCAGTTCATACATTGGGAACCCTTCCTTTCTGATACCGCACTCTAAAGAGGGCGGTTTCTGGTTTCTTCTAAGAAAAGGATACCAGAAAGAAAGTCCCATAAAACGGACTTTCCCCCGGGTCTTTTGGCCCGGGGGAAAGCTCAGGACAGGGGGAGTACGGGGATTTGATGTGCCCGGGCCCATTGGGCCTCTCGGCTGTGACAGGAAAAGAGCAGGATCTGCCGCGTTTCCCCCAGTCGGGCCAGGTAGTCCAGGGCCAGGGCGGCCCGCTGGTCGTCAAAGGCGGCCAAAGCGTCATCCAGCACCAGGGGGATGCCCGGCAGGGTGAGCTGGCTCAGGGCCAGCCGCACGGCCAGATAGAGCTGATCGGCAGTGCCTGCGGACAGGTACAGCCCTGAGCGAAGGGGCTGGCCCTCACCGCCGGTGAGAGCGGAGAAGTCCCTGCGGAGGGATAACTGGCCGTATTTCCCTCCGGTGAGGGCGGAAAAGATTTCCGCAGCCTTTTGGTTCAGGGCGGGGGAGAACCGTTCCCGAAGCACGGTATTGGCCGCTTCCAGCCCTTCCAGGGCAAAGTCCAGGGCGGCCGCCTCCCGGCTGCGTTCCTCCAACTGGCGCTGGAGCTCATCCCGGCGGGCCTCCAGCTCCAGCGGATCGCACCCCAGGACTCCGGTGGCCTGGTCCAGCTGGGACTGCCACCGGGCGGCCGCCTGCCGGTTTTGCTCCAGCAGGCGCTGGGTCTCCTCCAGGGAGCGGGCGGGAGGGGAGAGGAACTCCAGGGTATCCGCTTTCTGACCTCCCTGGGCCCGCAGATCGTCCACCCGCTCCTGGCAGTGACGGGCCTCGTCCTCCAGCCGTGTCCGAAGGGCCAGGTAATCGGTGTAGGCCTCCGCCCGGTCCAGGGGGGAGACAGCGGGAGCCTCCTGCCCAGAAGAGGCGGGGTGATTCCGGATCAGAAGGAAAAGGAGAAGCAGGAGCAGAACGGCACCGAGAATTATCCCGGGTGGGAAGCGGGCGGCCAAACTGGCCAGGAGGACCAACAGCCCCCCCGCCCCCAGCAGGAGGGCGCCGGGGAGAAGGGGAAACTGCTTCCCGGAGGGGGACCGCCCCCGGTCTCCCCGGGAGGTGGGCTTTGCCATGGTCAGCCTGGCCTGCTCTCGAGCCTGCCCGGCGGTGAGACCGGCAAACTCCGGATCGGGGTCTGGCAGGGCGTCCAGCTGAGCCTGGGCGTGGGAGAGGGCCTCCAGGGCCTGGGCGTACCGGCGGTTCAGCTCCTTCCGGGCCAGGCGGTGGTGGAGCTCCAGCTCTTGAGTGAGTTGGGCCTGGGCCGCGTCCAGTCTGGCAAGCTGTTCCATGGCCTGGTCCCGAAGGGCGCGGGCCCGCGCCATAGCCCCCAGCTGAGCCTGTACCTGGTCCAGCTCTCGCTCCAGCCGGGGGATGAGCCCGGCGGAGCGGTTGACCTGCCGGCGGTTGCGCCAGTCCTTCAGGGTGCGCTGGGTGTCGGAGAAGGAGGCGTCCTCCTGCCCGGCGGTGGCTAGGGCGGCGATGCGCCGCTCCAGCTCCGGGGAGGAGGTGAGGGGGCCGGCATTCTGGGACAGGAGGGCGCAGCGGGTGAACACCTCCCGGCCCGCCCCCACCAAGACCTGTCCCGCGTTGGCGGCGGTGAGGCTGGGTACCAGGTCGCCGGAGGCGGTGTACACCGCCTCAAAACCCTGGAGAGGGCCGGCTTTGGTGGAGGTGCGGCGCAGGGTGATGTCCCGGTCCCGCCACTCCAGTTCCAGCTGGCCGGACATGGGGGCCCCTGACCAGGGCTGGTAGTGGTTCTTTTCCGCCAAAAAACCCGTTTTGTCTCGCTCCCGGGTGTCCAGGCCGTAGAGCATGGCCTTGAGGAAGGCACACCAGGTGGATTTGCCCCCCTCGTTGGGGGCGGTGATGACGGTGAGACCGGGACCGGGGGATAGAACAGCCTCCTCCAGCCGGCCGAATGTGGCGGCCATTTTCAGGATCTTCATGGGCGGATATCCTCCCCTCCCTCCAGAGCGGCCAGGCCAAACCGGGTGGCCAGCAGCAGGGCGGGGCGCTCCCCCTCGTCCGCCCCTTCCAGCCGCCGGCTCATCTCCCGCAGGAAGAGTCCAGTGAGGGAGTCCTCCTCCCGCCGGGCCCACAGGTCTTGGGGCAGGGTGGTCTCGTCCCGCAGCTCCACACGGAAAAATCGGGGGGCGGCCTGGGCGGTGAGGGCGGCCAGGTTCGGGGGAGCGGCGCTCTCCCCGGTCAGGCACAGGCGTACCAGGTCGGGGGACGGCTCCCGGGGCAGAGCCGCCTCAAAGGAACTCAGTTCCACCGCCTCGATGCGGTACTGCCGCTGGCACAGGGGGTGGAACCGGGCTTGGACCTCCCCGCTGTCCAGCGTGACGAGAAGGACCCCCTTGGGGCCCGTCTCGTCAAAGCCCCTTCCCTCCGGGCAGCCGGGATAGGCCCAGGGCACCGCTCCGGCCCATTGCAGCCCGGTGCAGACGTGAATATGGCCCAGGGCGGCGTAGCGGGCGCCGGAACCGGCCAGGGACTGGGGGGAAATGGGGGCGTAGAATCCGCCCGGAGCAGAGAGCTCCCCGTGGAGACATAACAGATGGATCCGCCCGTCCCGGGGAGCGGAAAATCCCGCCAAAGGGTCGTCCTCCCGCCGGGGGGCGGTGAAGGCGCAGCCGTGGACCACGCAGTTCAGGGCGGGCAGGGGCACTCCCGTGAGGGCGGCGGAGGTGAAGATGTGTACATTCTCCGGCCACAGGGCGGTGTCATAGGGGGAGGCGGCGTGGTAGAAGTCGTGGTTGCCCGGGGAAATGAACACCGGGGCGGGAATATCGCCCAAGGCGTCGGCCAGGGCCCGGACGGTCTCCGGATACACCCGCTCCCCGTCAAACAGGTCGCCGGGCAGGAGCACCAGGTCCGCCTTTTCCTCCCGGGCCAGCCGGGCCAACCGGGCGGGGACGTCCCGCAGTTCACTCCGGCGCTGGGCGGCCTGGGCCGCGGTGAGCTGGCGGAACGGGGAGTCCAGATGAAGGTCGGCGGCGTGGAGCAGTTTCAAGCACAGCCCTCCTCAGGAGATGTCGATGCGCTGCACCCCGGTGCAGCGGCGGCTGGCGGTGTCGATCTCAAAGAGTACCGCGTCCATCCGGCAGGGGCCGGGGGCAGGCTGGAACCGCTGGGGCAGGCCGCCCAGAAAGCGGTTGACGGCCTGCTCTGGCGTGATGCCGATGACGGAATGGACCGGCCCCGTCATGCCCAGGTCGGTGACCATTCCCAGACCCTGGGGCAGCACCTGGCAGTCGGCGGTGGGCACATGGGTATGGGTGCCCCACAGGGCCTGAACCCGGCCGTCCAGGTACCAGGCCATGGCCCCCTTTTCACTGGTGGCCTCGCCGTGAAAGTCCACCAGAGTGAGATCCGCCTCCCCCTCGGAGAGAATAAAGTCCATTTTGGTAAAGGGGTTGTCAAAATTGGAATCCATCTCACACCGGCCGATGAGATTGACCACCCGGACGCGCAGGCCTTGGGGGCCGTCAAAAATTCCCCAGCCCCGGCCGGGTGCCCGGCTGGTGTAGTTGGCTGGGCGCAGCAGGTAGGGGCACCCCTCCATGTAGGGTACGATCTGGCGCTTGTCCCAGGTGTGATTGCCTAGCGTGATCACATCGGCCCCGGCGGAAAAGATGGCCTGGGCCTGGTCGGGGAGCAGGCCGTTACAGGCGGCGTTCTCCCCATTGACCACGGTGAAGTGGACATCGTGGAGCCGGCGCAGAGCGGGCAGGTGGCGGCACAGGAACTCCAGGCCGGAGTCCCCCACCACGTCGCCCACAGCCAAAACACGAAGGTTCATAGAGCTGTTCCTCCAGTACATATTGAGATCTTTCAAAGGGCAAAGAAAGAAGGCGGACGGGCCTCCCTGCCCGTCCGCCTCCCATGTCAGGACGGGTTGTCCACCAGAATGAGGCAGCCGTCCGGATCGTATTTCAGAAGCTGAATCTGGGTGCGGGTGTTCCGGGCGATGTCCCGCATTTTCACCGCTTCGGTGACGGTGGCCATCAGGGTGTAGGCCACCCCGTGCTTTTTGGCCCGGCCGGTGCGCCCGATGCGGTGAATGTAGTACTCCTGCTCATCGGGCACATCGTAGTTGAGCACCACGTCCACATCGTCGATGTCCAGCCCCCGGGCAGCCACGTCGGTGGCCACCAGCACCCGCAGCTTGCCCTCCTTGAACTTTTTCAGGGTCTGCTCCCGGATTCTCTGCTGAATATCCCCGTGGATGGCCTGGCAGGAGATGCCCTGCATCTGCAAAAGGCCAGACAGCCGGTCAGTCATGTTCTTGGTGTTGCAAAAGGCGATGGCCCGCTCATACCCTCCGGCGTTCAGCAGGGCCACCATGGTGTCCAGCTTCTGTTCCCGGCCGGTGAGCTGGATGGCGTACTGCTGAATATCCGGGCGGTTTTCCTCCACCGGACGCACAGTGATCTCCACTGGGTCCTGTTGATATACCCAGGAGATGTCCATCACCTCCCGGCTGATGGTGGCGGAGAACAGACCCAGGTTGCGCCGGCGGGGCATCCTGTCCAGAATGCGGGTCACGTCCTGGATGAAGCCCATGTCCAGCATCCGGTCGGCCTCGTCCAGTACCACGGTTTGCACCTGGTCCAGCTTCACCGTGCGCCGCTTCAGGTGATCCATGAGCCGCCCTGGTGTGGCCACCACGATCTGGGGGCGGTTTTTCAGCTGGGTGATCTGCTTGTCAATAGGCTGGCCTCCGTACAGGCACACCACCCGCACGCCTTCCCGGAAGGCGCACAGATCCCGCAGCTCGTCCCGGATCTGGATGGCCAGCTCCCGGGTAGGGGCCAGGATGAGCCCCTGGACCTGATCGGATTGCGGGTCCACATGCTCCACCATGGGGATGCCGAAGGCAAAGGTCTTGCCGGTGCCAGTGGGGGCCTTGGCCACCACGTCCCGCCACTGCATGAAATAGGGGATGGCCCCTCCCTGAATGGCGGTGGCCTGGACATAGCCCTTCTTGTCCAGGGCTTTCATGGTCGCCTCAGACAGGCCCATATCCCGATAGTAATAGATGTCAGATACAACTTCGCCGTTGATTTCCATGATACATATATTCCTCTCTCTGACCAGATTGGCATAGGAGTTATTATCAGTATACCATATTTCCAGCGGCAGCGCAAATTTTGCCCAAAAGAAAAAGTAACCCCTTGAAATCATACAAAAATCGTGGTATTTTAAATAGGACAGAACTGAGGTGATAGCGTTGAAAATTTCTACAAAAGGAAGATATGCCCTGAGATTGATGGTGGATCTGGCCATGTACGGCCAGGGGCAACCCGTCTCTCTGCGGGATGTGGCCCAGCGGCAGCAGCTGAGCGACAAGTACTTAGAGCAGATTGTCACGCCGCTGGCCCGGGCCGGCCTGGTGCGCTCGGTGCGGGGCGCGGGGGGCGGCTATCTGCTCATCCGGCGGCCGGAGGACTACACTGTGGGGGAGATTCTGCGCCCCTTGGAGGGGGATCTTGCCCCGGTGGAGTGCGCCACCGACGCAGATTTTTGCAGCCGCAGCGACCAGTGCGTCACCGTGGAGCTGTGGCAGGAGATCCACCGGGCGGTGTCCCAGGTGGTGGATCGCACCACCCTGGCCGACCTGGTAGAGCGGCAGCGGAAAAAGCAAATGGCGGGGAATGGGTGAGCGGAGGATAGCTCCCGTAAAAATGTCCGCAGGGAAGATGCAGTTCTGCCTTCCCCTAGGCCTGATCGCCGCCGGCATTCTGGTGCGGACGATTGCCTTTGGCTCCGTCCCCGCCGGGGTGAACCAGGATGAGGCCTTCGCGGGCTATGAGGCCTGGTCCCTGCTTACCGAGGGGGTGGATTCCTGGGGGTATCCCTTTCCCTGTTATTTCATCTCCTGGGGCAGCGGCATGAACGTGCTGGAGAGCTATCTGGCCATCCCCTTCATGGCGCTGCTGGGCTGCACGGAAACAGCCCTGCGCCTGCCCCAGCTGCTGTGCGCCTGCGCGTGCCTGCCCGTGTTCTATGACCTGCTCAGGCGTATGATCTCCCGCCGCGCGGCGCTGATTGGGCTGGGGCTGCTGGCCATCTCACCCTGGCATATCCTGCTCAGCCGGTGGGGGCTGGAGTCCAATCTGGCCCCCGCTTTTCTGCTGTTCGGATTCTACTTTCTGGTGCGGGGGCTGGAGGACGGTCGGTTTCTGCTGGCCAGCGCCGCGACTTACGGCCTGTCCCTGTACGCCTACGCCATCAACTGGGTGGCAGTCCCCCTCACACTGTGCGTGTGCGGAGCCTATCTGCTGGCGTCGGGGAGGCGTCTGCCGGTCAAGTATTTGCTTGGGGCCGTGGGCATTTTGTTTCTGCTGGCCCTGCCGCTGATGCTGTTTTTGCTGGTGAATCTGAATGTGATAGAGGAGATCGTCACTCCCTGGTTCTCCATTCCCAGGCTGGCGGCCATGCGGGGGTCTGAACTCTCCCTGCGCAACCTGCTCTCGCTGCGCTCCTGGGGGAATCTGGGTGGCGTGATTTTCCTGCAGCGGGACGGCCTGCCCTGGAACGCCATGGACGGCTTTGGCATGTTCTATCTCATCAGCCTGCCCTTCCAGTTGCTGGGGGCGGTCAGGCTGGTAGCGGGCGGAGTGAACGCCCTCCGGGTCCGGGTATACAGCTGGGAGTGCCTGGTGCTGCTGGCAGCCGGCTGTTCGGTGCTGACCTGCCTGATGATCGGCAACCTGAATATGACCAAGTCCAATTCCCTGCACTTTTTTACCCTGATCTTCATCGCTGCGGGGGTGGACGGGCTGGTCCGCCTGTGCCGGAAGGCCCGGGTGGTCCCGGCGGTGGTTGCGGCGGCCTACGCCTGCTCTTTCCTGGCTTTCACCGGGGTGTACTTCACCTCCTACAATGAGGAAATTGGCGGATACTTCAACCAGGGCATTGGGGAGGCGGTGGATTTCCTCCGGGAACGGGAGTTTGAACGGGTATGCGTGGACGGCAGCGTCTATTACTCCCAGATCCTCTTCTACGACCAGACGCCCCATGAGGTGTATGCGGATACGGTACGCTACGCCAACTATCCCTCCACCTTTTTGGAGGTGGAGGGGTTTAGCCGGTATACTTTTGGAATCGACTATGCCGACCTGGATGAGGGCTCGGCCTACCTGATCCCGGTGAGCCGGGCGACGGGGCTGGAGGATGCGGGCTGGCAGGTGGAGGCCTTTGACAGGTACGCGGTGGCCTGGAAGGAGAAGGCGTATGATAAATAACATAGACGCCCTCCGGCTTTTGCCGGGGGGCGTCCGCGTTCAGACAGTTTATGACCGGGCATGCAGCTCCCGCTGCCGGAGGTAGCCGGGCAGGGTGGCCAACAGGATGCCGCAGGTGAGGATGGGGCAGCACAGATCCACGATGGGCTCTGCCCAGAAGGCCGCGTCCGCCGCGCCCAGCAGCAGGGGCAGGGCGAGGGTGAGGACGGTGAAGCAGAACTTTCGGGTCAGGGAGCAGGACAGGGCGAACCGGATGCGTCCCATGGCGGTGGACATGTCCACGGCGGTGTACTGCAGCCCCAGAGGAATGACGAACAGGCAGAACCGCCGGATATATTTGACCGACAGGGTGGCCAGCCTATTGTCCTGGGTGAACAGCCGCACGAACAGGGGGGACAGGGTGAAGGTGCACAGGGTCATAACAGCGGTGAAGGCCACGCACAGCCCGGCCACATACCGGATGGCGGTCCGGATGCGCCCGGTATCCCCCGCGCCGTAGTTGTAGCTGACGATGGGCTGACAGCCCCCGGTGATGCCGCCCAGGGGCATGGTGATGAGCAGCATATAGCTTTGCACGATGGTGTTGCAGCTCACCAGAATATCCCCCAGGACGGCCCCGCCCTGGCGCTGAAGAACGGCGTTGAGCAGGATGAGAATGCCGCTGTCCAATGAGATGGTGAGAAAGGGAGTGAGCCCAAAGCGCAGCACGCTGCCCATCAGGGGCAGGGACAGCTTGTCCCGCTCCAGCCGGACGGGCATGCTTTTCCGCCGGAGCATGGCCAGCACGAAGACGCAGGAGGCCATCTGAGACAGCACCGTGGCCCAGGCGGCCCCGGCCACCCCCATCTCCAAGACAAAAATGAAAATGGGGTCCAGAATGATATTCAGCACCGCCCCCAAGGCCACCGTGCCCATGCTTAGTCCCGCATAGCCCTGACAGATGAGGAAGCTGTTCATCCCTGTGGCCATCACGGCGAAGAAGGAGCCGGCGGTATAGATGGTGAGATAGGTGTTGGCGTAGGGAAAGGATTGCTGGCTGGCGCCAAACCACATCAGCAGGGGCTCCCGAAAGATCAGAAACAGGGCGGTGAGCACCACCGACAGCCCGGCCAGCAGCACAAAACAGTTGGCCAGCAGCTGGTGGGCGGTTTTGTGATCCCCTTCCCCCATTTTCATAGCGACGTTGGGGGAGCCTCCCAACCCCACCAGGGTGGCGAAGGAGGAGATCAGGGTGACGATGGGGCCGCACACCCCCGCCCCGGCCAAGGCGACAGCGCCGATCTCCGGGATATTTCCGATGAAGATGCGGTCCACGATGGAATACAGCACGCTGACAAACTGGGCCATCATGGTGGGGATGGCAAGGCCGAACACCAGGGGCAGAAGAGGGGCCCGGCCCAGGTCTTTGGTTTTGCTCATGGTGAGATTCACGCTCCATACAGGAAATGGGAGGGGACTGAGATGTTTACCCGCCCTGGGATGTGGCAAGCGGCCTCCATCATACTACGTTTCCCGCTGGATGTCACGGAAAATTTTAAAGGGGGATTTAGCACTCTCTGATCGAGAGTGCTAAAAGTTTACAATCAGTTCATGAAAAAACCTATGGAAAGGGTATAATAAGCTCAAACAACAGTTCTGGGCTGGATCTGCTCCGGCCCGACAGGAGGGAAGATCCGATATGAACATGAACCAGTTTACCCAGAAATCTCTGGAGGCCATTCAGGCCGCCCAGTCCCTGGCCGTGGAATACGGTAATCAGCAGATCGAGCAGCCCCATCTGCTGTGTGCCCTGGTGGAGCAGGAGGGGGGGTTCATCCCCCAGCTGCTGACCAACATGGGGCTGACCATTGAGTCCTTCCGGGCCGCCGCCCGCCACGAGGTGGAAAAGCTGCCTAAGGTGTCCGGTTCCGGCCGGGAGGCGGATAAGGTATACGTCTCCGGCGGGGTGGACAAGGCGCTGAATACCGCCGTCTCCATCGCAGGGGGCATGAAGGACGAGTACGTCTCGGTGGAGCACATATTCCTGGCCCTGCTGGACACAGCGGAGCGGCCGCTGAAGGAGCTGCTGCGCACCTACCGCGTGGATCGGGAGAAGGTCATGCAGTCCCTGGCCGCCCTGCGGGGTAACCAGCGGGTGACCTCGGACAATCCGGAGGAGACCTACGAGGCTCTGAAGAAGTATGGAACCGACCTGGTGGAGCGGGCGAGGCAGAACAAGCTGGACCCGGTGATCGGCCGGGATGACGAGATCCGGAATGTGATCCGCATTCTGTCCCGAAAGAGCAAGAATAACCCGGTTTTGATCGGCGAGCCCGGCGTGGGCAAGACCGCTATCGCCGAGGGCCTGGCTCAGCGGATCGTCAAGGGGGACGTGCCCGCAGGGCTGAAGGACAAGACCATCTTCGCCCTGGATATGGGTGCGCTGATTGCCGGGGCCAAGTACCGGGGCGAGTTTGAGGAGCGGCTGAAGGCCGTTTTGAACGAGGTGAAGAAGTCCGAAGGGCGTATCCTTCTGTTCATCGATGAGCTGCACACCATCGTGGGGGCGGGCAAGAGCGAGGGCGCCATGGACGCGGGCAACCTCCTAAAGCCCATGCTGGCCCGGGGGGAGCTGCACTGCATCGGCGCCACCACCCTGAACGAGTACCGCCAGTATATCGAGAAGGACGCCGCCCTGGAGCGGCGGTTCCAGCCTGTCATGGTCAACGAACCTACGGTGGAGGACGCCATCGCCATTCTCCGGGGCCTGAAGGAGCGCTACGAGGTGTTTCACGGGGTGAAGATCACCGACGGGGCCATTGTGGCCGCCGCCACCCTGAGTAACCGCTATATCACCGACCGGTTCCTCCCTGACAAGGCCATCGATCTGATTGACGAGGCCTGCGCCCTCATCCGCACGGAGATGGACTCCATGCCCACTGAGCTGGACGTGATCTCCCGGAAGATCATCCAGTGCGAGATTGAGGAGGCCGCGTTAAAGAAGGAGGACGATGAGCTGTCCAAGGCCCGTCTGGCCGACATCCAGAAGGAGCTGGCCGAGCTGCGGGACCAGTTCAACGCGGGCAAAGCCAAGTGGGAGAACGAGAAAAACGCCATCGGCAAGGTGCAGAAGCTCCGGGAGGAGCTGGAGGCGGCCAACGCTCAGCTGGAGAAGGCCCAACGGGAATACGACCTGAACAAGGCCGCCGAGCTGCAATATGGCACCATCCCCGGCCTGAAGAAGCAGCTGGAGGAGCAGGAGGGGTACGCCGCCCAGTCCAAGGAGGACAACCTGCTCCGGGACAAGGTTACCGAGGAGGAGATCGCCCGCATTGTGGAGCGGTGGACGGGCATCCCCGTGGCCAAGCTGATGGAGGGGGAGCGGGAGAAGCTGCTCCACCTGGAGGACATCCTCCATCAGCGGGTGGTGGGCCAGGACGAGGCGGTGCGCCTGGTGAGCGAGGCCATTCTGAGAAGCCGGGCGGGCATCGCCGACCCCGACAAGCCCATCGGCTCCTTCCTGTTCCTGGGCCCCACCGGCGTGGGCAAGACGGAGCTGGCCAAGGCCCTGTCTGAGGCCCTGTTTGACAGCGAGAAGAACCTGGTGCGCATCGACATGAGCGAGTACATGGAGAAGTTCTCCGTCTCCCGGCTCATCGGGGCGCCTCCGGGATATGTGGGCTATGAGGAGGGGGGACAGCTCACCGAGGCGGTGCGCCGCCACCCCTACTGCGTCATCCTGTTTGACGAGGTGGAAAAGGCCCATCCCGACGTGTTCAATGTGTTACTACAAGTATTAGATGATGGCCGTATTACAGATAGTCAAGGCCGCACGGTGGACTTTAAGAACACCATCATCATTTTGACCTCCAACCTGGGCAGCCAGTACCTGCTGGACGGCATCGGCCCCGACGGGGAAATCAGCCAGGCCGCCCGGGACCAGGTAGAGGAGCTGCTCAAGCGGTCCTTCCGCCCGGAGTTCCTTAACCGCCTGGACGAGATCGTGTTCTACAAGCCGCTGACCCGGGATAACATCTTCCACATCATCGACCTGATGCTGGCCGACCTGAACCGTCGCCTGGCGGACAAGCGACTGAGCGTGGAGCTCACCGGGGCCGCCAAGGACCACGTTCTGGAGGCCGCCTACGACCCCATGTATGGCGCCCGGCCCCTGCGCCGGTACCTCCAGCATACGGTGGAGAACCTGGTGGGCCGGAGGATCATCTCCGGCGACGTGGTCCCTGACGCCACCCTGGTGGTGGACGTGCAGGACGGGGAGCTGGTCATCCTGTAAACGCACAAAGCCGCGCCCGGTGTAAAGCTGGGGGCGGCTTTGCCGCATCTGCCGCGGAGATTCCTCGAATTTGACACCCCTTGACGGCGTATCCCCCCGGCGATACAATAAGAAAAAAAGCGGGGAGGCATAACGGTGGACATCCAGGGACTGCAAAAGATGACCTTGCTGGACTGGCCGGGGAAGGTGGCCTGTACGGTGTTTCTGGGCGGGTGCGATTTGCGCTGCCCCTTCTGCCACAATGCCGAGCTGCTGGACGGCAGTCTCCCGGCGCTCCTCACTCAGGGAGAGCTGTTTGACTTCCTGCAAAAGCGCCGGGGTCTGCTGGACGGGGTGTGCGTCACCGGGGGAGAGCCATTGTTGCACCCGAACCTGGACGGCCTGCTGGAAGAAGTCAAGACGCTGGGCTATCCGGTAAAACTGGACACCAACGGCACCCATCCCGCCCGCCTCATCGCCCTGTGGGAGCGGGGGTTGGTGGACTATGTGGCCATGGATGTGAAGAACAGCCCTGCACGGTATGGGGAAACGGCAGGCGTGCCCGGCCTGGATCTGGGGCCGATCCGGGAGAGCGTGGCCTGGCTGTTGGCAGGCCACGTAGACTATGAGCTGCGCACCACCGCGGTGCGTCAATTTCACGACGCAGATTCTTTCCGGGACATTGGAGCGTGGATCCAGGGTGCAGCCCGCTACTACATCCAGAATTTCACTGACCGGGACACGGTGGCTTATGCCGGCCTGTCTGGCTTTGAAAAGGAGGAGCTGGAGGGCTTTGCCTCCCTGGTCCAGCCCTTTGTGGACAGCGTGGAGCTGCGGGGGGGATAGAAGCCAGCCTTTTGAAGGCCATGGCCGTCAAAAAGGTGACGTTGTTGCGGTCTGCGATATATTTTAACGTAGGCCGCAGCGGCTATGCCGCACGGAGAGGTACTCCGGGGCGCAGCCGAGAGCGGATCAAAATGTTTACGGCGCACCGGATCACGGTGCGCCGTAAATTCTGTGAGGCGTTTATGCCCGCTGTCGCCACAAAATATAGGGCGTTAAAAAATAAATGATCACAACATATTGACGATAGCTGCTCCGGGTGCTATAGTAGTATTTACGGGACCGGCCTATTGCAAGCCGGTCACCACAAGAAAGAGAACGCAGGAGGGACCCGGTATGTATCAGGTAGTCAAGCGGGACGGCGCCGTCGCCCAGTTCGAGATCGGAAAGATCAGCGCGGCCATCACCAAGGCCTTCGAGGCGTTGGGCAAGCAGTATCATCCCAGCGTCATGGACATGCTGGCCCTCCGGGTGACAGCGGATTTCGAGCCCAAGATCAAAGACGATCTTATCAGCGTAGAGGATATTCAGGACAGCGTGGAGGCGGTGCTCAGCGAGGCGGGCTATGCCGATGTGGCCAAGGCCTACATCCTCTACCGCAAGCAGCGGGAGAAGGTGCGCAACGTGGGTTCCACCCTGCTTAACTATAAGGAGCTGGTGGACAATTATCTGCAGATCAACGACTGGCGGGTGAAGGAGAACTCCACCGTCACCTACTCTGTGGGCGGGCTGATCCTGTCCAATTCCGGAGCCATTACCGCCAACTACTGGCTCAGCGAGATCTACGATCAGGAGATCGCCGACGCCCACCGCAACGCCGAAATCCATATCCACGATTTGAGTATGCTCACCGGCTACTGCGCCGGCTGGTCCCTGAAACAGCTCATTCAGGAGGGGCTGGGCGGCATCCCCGGAAAGATCACCTCCGCCCCTGCCAAGCACCTGTCCACCCTGTGCAACCAGATGGTGAACTTTTTGGGCATCATGCAGAACGAGTGGGCGGGGGCCCAGGCCTTCTCCTCCTTTGACACCTATCTGGCCCCCTTTGTCAAGGTGGACCACCTGACCCAGAAGGAGGTCAAGCAGTGCATCCAGTGCTTTGTGTATGGGGTGAACACCCCCAGCCGCTGGGGCACCCAGGCCCCCTTCTCCAACATCACCCTGGACTGGACGGTGCCCAAGGATCTGGAAAACCTGCCCGCCATCGTGGGGGGGAAGGAGATGGATTTCACCTACGGGGACTGCAAGAAAGAGATGGACATGGTCAATAAGGCGTTTATCGAGATCATGATCGAAGGGGACGCCAACGGCCGGGGGTTCCAATACCCCATCCCCACCTACTCCATCACCCGGGACTTTGACTGGAGCGAGACGGAGAACAACAAGCTGCTGTTCGAGATGACCGCCAAGTACGGCACCCCCTACTTCTCCAACTACATCAACTCCGACATGGAGCCCTCCGATGTGCGCTCCATGTGCTGCCGCCTGCGGCTGGACCTGCGGGAGCTGCGGAAGAAATCCGGCGGCTTTTTCGGCAGCGGGGAGTCCACCGGCAGCGTGGGCGTGGTCACCATCAACCTGCCCCGGATCGCCTACCTGGCGGAAAACGAGGCGGACTTCTACCAGCGGCTGGACCACCTGATGGACATTGCCGCCCGGTCCCTCAAGACCAAGCGCACCGTCATCACCAAGCTGATGGAGGCGGGGCTGTACCCCTATACCCGGCGGTACCTGGGCACCTTTGACAACCACTTCTCCACCATCGGCCTGATCGGCATGAACGAGGTGGGGCTGAACGCCAAGTGGCTGCGCCGCGACCTGACCTATGCCGGCACCCAGGCTTTCGCCGTGGACGTGCTCAACCACATGCGGGAGCGCCTGAGCGATTACCAGGAGGAGTACGGCGACCTGTACAACCTGGAGGCCACCCCGGCGGAGTCCACCACCTACCGCTTTGCCAAGCATGACAAGGAGCAGTTCCCCGATATCATCACTGCCAACGAGAACGGCACCCCTTACTATACCAACTCCTCCCATCTGCCCGTGGGGTACACTGAGGACATCTTCTCCGCCCTGGATGTGCAGGACGAGCTCCAGACTTTGTACACCTCCGGCACGGTGTTTCACGCATTCCTGGGGGAGAAGCTGCCCGACTGGAAGGCGGCGGCCACCCTGGTGCGGAAGATCGCGGAGCACTATAAACTGCCCTACTACACCATGTCCCCCACTTATTCCGTGTGCAAGGACCACGGCTATCTGTCCGGGGAACAGTATACCTGCCCTGTCTGTGGAGAGAAGGCGGAGGTGTACAGCCGCATCACCGGCTACTACCGCCCAGTCCAGAACTGGAACGACGGCAAGGCCCAGGAATTCAAGGACCGGAAGGTGTACGACTTGAATCATTCCCACCTGCGCCGGGCGGGTATGGCTGGCAGCCGGGTGACGGTGGACGGCCATGTCCAGGCCGCCGCCCAGCCGGAGGAAGCTCTGTTGTTCACCACCGCCACCTGCCCCAACTGTAAGCTGGCCCGGGCCATGCTGGAGGGGGCGGGCATCCCTTACCGGGAGGTGCTGGCGGAGGAGCACCCTGAGCTGACCACCCGGTACGGGGTGCGTCAGGCTCCCACCCTGGTGGCGCAGGAGAGGGGGCAGACCGTCACCCTGGCCGGGCTGAGCCAGATCAAGGCCTTCACCGACAGCCACAAAGCGGCCTGCGCAGGATAATAATACCATAAGCCCAGCGGGGGCCGGCGGGAGCCGGCCCCCGCTTTTTCCCCAAGAACCTGGGGAAGTGGGCTTGACAACGGCGGAAACTGTGGTAGAATGAAACAACAAAAAGCGCGAAACGAAGCCAAGTCCGGTACGGAGCCGCAAGCGAGAGGGGAGAGTGGGAGCCCTCGGCACAGACGGCCGGACGCGCCACTTCACCAGCAGCCCGGGACGACCGGGACGGCCCATCCCCGTTACCGGATGACGTGAGATGTCCCTGCCGGGATAATCAGGGTGGTACCGCGGAGACAGAGCACTTCGCCCCTGAGCCGGACGGGGCTTTTTCTTTTTGTAAAATAAAAGGATAGATAAGCGGAGGTAGATTCCCATGAAAGACCCCAAGCCCTTTGGGCTGAACGAGCTGCGGGAGATGTTCCTGAAGTTCTTCGAGACGAAAGGCCACCTGCGCCTGCCCAGTTTTTCCCTCATTCCCCAGAACGACGCGTCCCTGCTGCTCATCAACTCGGGCATGGCCCCCATGAAGCCCTGGTTCACCGGGGAGCAGGAGCCCCCCCGCCGCCGGGTGACCACCTGTCAGAAGTGTATCCGCACCGGCGACATCGAGAACATCGGCAGGACCGCCCGCCACGGCACCTACTTTGAGATGCTGGGCAACTTCTCCTTCGGGGACTACTTCAAGCATGAGGCCATCGC
>CALXDP010000010.1 GCA_944387095.1 uncultured Oscillospiraceae bacterium | reverse complement strand
GGAGCCGACGCAAGTTGTCAACCATGACCGCCGTAACATGGTAGATGTAAAAAGTATCGCTATCTAACCCCAGCAAATGACCGACCGGGATTACCTGTGGTGCGCGTTGAACCTGCTGCTGGATCAGGAGGAGGAATTGGCCCGGCTGTGTCCTGACTGCCGGGCACGGGCCCAGGAGGAGCCCTGCCCGGGGTGCGGCCAGCGGCGGGAGAACTGGGGGGATAACCCCGCCTTTGATCTGGGCCGCTTTGAGAGGATGAGAGGGGGGATGACCAGTGGTGGACTATCTGGAGCAACTACTTCAGGAGGCCAGGACGGCGCAGGAGCGGGATGAGGAAGAGGAAACCCTTCCCATCCTGGAAGAGGGGCACCTGGAGCGGGTGCGCTCCGGCCCTGATGGCCGGGAGAAAGCCGGGGCACAGCCACCCCAGACCGCTGGCCATAGTCCGGAGGCCCTGTCCGAAAATGCCGGAACAGATGTATGGCGGGCCATCGACCGCGGTGTGACCCTGCCCAGCCCGGCGGCGCCGGGAGCGCCGGTCGGCGGGGTGGCGGAGACGCTGCTGGAGCAGGCACAGCTCCTTCTGCCGTCTGCGGGGGAGAGCACAGCGGCCCAGCTCAGCCGGACTGCCGTGTCCGCCCCGGTGCCGGAGGCTCGGCCCGGTGGAAAGACTGGGGAGGAGAACGCCGGACTGCGGATGCTGTATCATCAAGTGCGGGCGGAGACCTGGCGGGAGAACGCTGTGCAGAAGGCCGGGGTGGCGGTGACCCGGGAGTCGGCGCTGCCCGAGGCGGGGTTGACCATGGGTCAGCTGGACCGGGCCATGCGCCGGGACAGCCGGCGGTATGATGGCGGTATGAGCATATATTGAGAGGAGGGGTGGGAGCGTGCTTCTTTCACCCATGCGGTTTAAGAGCTTTGTCTGGCCTCACAACCCACAGACTTATGCCATCACCTTTGAGCGGAACATGGCGGTACACAAGGTGCCCTTTGGCCGGTATTACCTCCAGAGCCTGGGGCAGACCCGGCGGGTGCTCCGGGGGGAGGGAGAGTTCGTGGGCGAGGGAGCTTACGACACCTTTAAGCGGTTGGCCAACGTCTTCTATGAGGAGACGCCGGGGATGCTGATCCATCCGGTGTGGATGACCAGCGTGGCCTGGTTTGTCCATCTGGAGGTGCTCCAGGAGCCCAGGCCGGATTATGTGCGATATTCCTTTGAGTTTTGGGATGTGGTGACCACGGTGACTGCATCCCTGGAGCAGACGGCCCTCCAGGAGGGCGGGACAGGCGGCAGCGGGGAAGCGGCCGCCCCAGCGGAGCAGATCTGGCACACGGTGGCCCGCGGAGAGACCATCTGGGGGTTGTCGGTTCAGTATGGGGTGACGGTGGAGGACATTGTGGGCCTCAACCCGTCCATCCGCAACCCCAATCTCATCTATCCGGGACAGAGGGTGAGGGTCACATGATAACGTGTTGGGTCATTTTGGGAGACGGCAGCGTGGTGACGCTGCCCCAGGCGGTACGCTGGGAGTTCTGCTATGGTACCGGCGTGCCCTGCGACAGCTTTTTTGTCCGGTGCCTGTGGGAGAGCGGAAAGGAACGGATACTGTCCAAGGCCTGCCGGTTCTGCGCCAAATGGGAGGGGGAACGGGTGTTCACCGGCGTAGTGGACGAGTTCTCCTGCGTATGCGGCCAAGAGGGGTTGTACCTGGAGATATCGGGGCGGGGAATGGCGGCGCTGCTGTTGGACAACGAGGCCATGCCCGCCCAGTATCAGATGGCCACCCGATCGGACATTGTGGCCGATCATGTGGCTCCCTATGGAATTGAGACCGTGGGTGGCTGGAGCTTGCCGGCGGTGAGCGAGTTTACGGTGACCAGCGGTGTGAGCGAGTGGAGCGTGGTGCAGGAGTTTGCCTGCTACTATGGCGGAGTAATGCCCCGCTTTGACCGGCTGGGGCGGCTGGTACTAAATGGACACGACAACGGCCAGGGCACGCTGCGCATTGGAGAGGGCACCGCGGTGTCCGGATGGGAATATCGGGAGGAGCGCCACGGTGTACTCAGCCAGGTGGCGGTGCGCCGCCGTTCCTCCTGGGACACGCAGTGGGTGTCTGACCCGGCCTTCCTTGCTGAGGGAGGAAACGCTCGGCGGGTGGTGACAGTACCAAACGCCACCGGCTCGGCGGCCATGCGGTACTCCGGAGACTATCAGCTGCGGGCCTCCCGCAGCGGCAGGGTGCGGCTGACCATGACGGTGGCGGGGGCGTTTCTGGCCTGGCCAGGGCAGCTGGTGCAGGTGGCTCTGCCCGACTTTGGGGCCAATGGTCTGTATCGGGTGGCCCAGGCGGAGGCGGCCTGCGGTCAGGAGGGGCTGACCACCACCTTGGTTTTAGGTGAGCCGGACAGCATGATTTAGGGGGATTTTTATGTGGTTAAGCGGACAGCAGAAGCGGCCAAACCCCACCGGAGAGGGGCAGACGGGCACGGTGACCATCAGCGGGACGGGTCTGGCGGTACAGTTGGACAGCGAGCGGCGCAACCTGGAGCTGTACGGCCCCGGCGGATATCGGTGGACGCCCAAAGTGGGGCAGCGGGTACTGGTGCTGAAGAATCAGGGAGAGGATCCCTGCGTGATTGGAGTCAGGCAGGGGGAGGACGCGCCGGAACGGGTGACGGTGGCGGCGGATGTGGTGGATCTGAAAGGACAGGTGCTCATTGACGGCATCCCGCTGGAGACCTACATCGCGACAATTTTGGCCGGCATGATGGGAGGGTGAGCATGGCGCTGCTTTTAAAAGACAGGGACTATGCGTTGAATGAAGCAGGGGAACTGCGCTCTGTGACCGGGGCGGAAGAGCTGCTCCATGAGGTGCTGTTCCGGCTTGCCGCCCGGCGGGGCAGTTTCCCCTTCCTGCCAGAGCTGGGCAGCCGGATGTACTTGCTGCGCGGCGAGAAGCCAGGGCAGTGGGAGAGTCTGGCCCTCCAGTATGCCGCCGAGGCCCTGAGCGGGCTGGAGGTGGCGGTGACGGGGGCGGTGGTCACCCGGGAGGGAGACCGGATCCGGCTGGCCTTTGCCCTGACGTGGCAGGGACTGCCATTGAGTGTGGAATGTGAGGCGTGAACATGAGGACAGTGGAGGAAATTTATCAGGCGCTAGCGGCGGATTTTCTCACCGGAACTGGTGTGGCCGCGGGGGGAAACGGCGACCTGGCGGCCCGATTCTACGCGGTGGCTGCCCAGATTTACGGCCTGTATGTCCAGGCGGACTGGACTCGCAGGCAATGCTTTCCCCAGAGCGCCCAAGGGGAGCAGCTGGACGGCCACGCCCAGCTGCGGGGCCTGAGCCGCCGCCAGGCGGCCAAGGCGACGGGCACTGTGCGGTTCTATATAGATGGGGAGCGCACCTTTGCCACCCAGGTGCCTCAGGGTACCGTATGCATGACCGCAGACGGGGTGCGGTTCGTCACGACCCAGGGGGGCAGCGTGGAAGCGGGAGGAACCCAGATCGACCTGAGCGTGGAGGCGGCGGAGCCGGGGGCATCGGGCAATGTGCCGGCTGGCAGCGTGGTATTTTTGGCGGTGCCTCCGGTGGGGGTGACGGCGTGCGCCAATCTGGAGGCCTTTTCCAATGGCCAGGACACAGAGAGTGACGAGGCCCTGCGGGAACGGGTGATGGAAACCTTCCGGCGGCTGGCAAATGGGGCGAACAAGGTATTCTACGAACAGCAGGCCATGTCATTTGACGGGGTGGCGGCGGTGACGGTGCTGCCCCGCAGCCGGGGTGTGGGCACGGTGGATGTGGTCATCGCCGCCCAGGGAGGTCTGCCTGATGAGCCGCTGGTGGCCGCGGTGCAGGACTATTTCAATGAGGTGCGGGAGATCGCCGTGGATGTACAGGTGCAAGCGCCCGAGGTGGAGACAGTGGACGTGGCCGTCACCCTGACAGTGGACACGGACCGCGATTTTGACGCGGTGGCTCAGGCGGTGGAGACTGCCCTTCAGGGCTGGTTCACCGGCCAGAGGCTGGGGCAAAGTATACTGCGGGCCCAGCTCACCGCCCTGCTGTTTCAGATCGAGGGGGTGGCCAACTGCGCCGTCACCCAGCCCGCTGCGGATGTGACGGTGGACAGCGTCACCCTGCCTAAACTGGGGCAGCTCACTGTGACGAAGGCCACCTGACGGGAGGGAGAGCGGTGAACCACATTGAATTTTTGGTGGGGCTGCTGCGGCCCCTAGGGGTGTATGACCTGCGCTCCGGCACCCGGAACAGGGCAGAGCTTGAGGCATATGGCCGGGTACTGGATGGCGGCCTAGAAGAAATTGGGGAGACTGCCCGGGAGATGTCTTTGAACACGGCGGAGAGCTTCGGCCTAGAATTGGTGGAGGCCCTGCTGCCCTATCGGCCGGTGAGCCCCACAGTGGAAGAGCGCCGAGCGGCCCTGGCAGCGCTGCTGCGCATCGGGGGAGACAGTTTTACTTTGAAGGCCATCAATGACACCCTGGCTGGGTGCGGTATCAACGCCAAGGCAGCGGAGACGGACACCCCGGGGTATGTGGAGGTGTACTTCCCCGACGTGGCGGGCATCCCGGAGGGGTTTGAAAAGCTGCGCCTGATTATCGAAGAGATTCTGCCCTGCCACCTGGAGATCACCTATGTGTTCTGGTACAACAGCTGGGATGAGCTGGCCGGGCTGGTGGACACCTGGGGCGGGGCGATGGACACCGGAAAGACCTGGTACGAGTTGGCCACCTGGAAGCCGTAGGGGGTTCTTGTTCCCGCTTCACCTGGAGGGCTGGCTCCTCGTTCAGGCCGCCGGGCGGCGTCCCATCGGGGTGCGGTTTTACCCGCGGGGCGGGTTTCTTTTGCCACGCCAGCATTTACAACATAAGTGCAAGTGCACAAAAGGAAACTCGCCCCGACGGATCCCGAATACTTCCTGTTTCAGCGAACTGCACCAAAAAAATTTATAAAAATTGTATAATAAAGCATTGACAAAAACAGGTGGGTGTAGTACAATACAGACAGAAAGGAAGGGTGAGTCCAATGTACTAAGCAGTACAGCTTTCCAAGAAAAAGGAAGGCAAGAAACACCAACTTTTGGCGATTGGGAACGCAAAGTGAAATGAAGTCTTACTTCGTTCCAAACAGGCTTGAGTAAGCGTCAGGACCGAAGGAAATGCCTCTGATCGGCAGGTTCGTGAAGGACGGGAATTCCGGAAGGGTCCAAGGGTTTGAGGAAACGGGAAGCGTGCATTTCAGGCGGATCCCCAAAGCAACTTGAGGAAAAGAGGTAACAGTCCATTGGAAAATCCGAATCAGAAGTAGGCCCCCAGCTGCGTGTGGGACAGCTGGGGGCCTGGTGTTTTTTTCGGGATTTTTTCTGTGGCGGTACCCAGCTTGCGGCGGAGAGGGGAGCGGTCTGCGCCGGACGTGCAAAGCCCCATGGGCCCGATGGCAAAGAAATATGAGAAACACCATTGCAAAATGGAAAAATGTTCAGTATAATGGGTAACATAATGGCGTTGAAATTGTCTATTTCCCGTGCCTTGCGGCTGAATGGGCCGGCGCGGAGCAGTCATATCTTCATGGGGTGAAAGCTATGTTCGCGAAAGATATTGGAATTGACCTGGGCACCGCCAGCGTGCTGGTGTATTTGAAAGACAAGGGGATTGTGCTGCGGGAACCCTCCGTGGTGGCGCTGGATAAGAACACCGGCAAGCTGCTCAAGGTGGGCACCGAAGCCCAGCAGATGCTGGGGCGTACCCCCGGCAATATCGTGGCCATCCGCCCGCTGCGGGAGGGGGTCATCTCCGACTACGACATGACCGAGCGGATGCTCCGGGAGTTTATCCGCAAAGTTGCCCCCATCCGGCTGTTCAAGCCCCGGGTGGTCATCTGCGTCCCCTCGGGCATTACCGAGGTGGAGGAGCGCGCGGTCATCGACGCGGGTATCCAGGCCGGCGCCCGGCGGGTGTACCTCATCGAGGAGCCTCTGGCCGCCGCCATCGGCGCGGGCATCGACATCACCCAGCCCGACGGTCACATGGTGGTGGATATCGGCGGCGGTACCGCGGACATCGCTGTCATCTCCCTGTCCGGCATTGTGGAGTCCGCCTCCATCAAGGTGGCTGGCGACGCCTTCAGCGAGGCGGTGGTGAAATACATCCGCAAGCGGCACAACGTGCTCATCGGGGACCGCACCGCGGAGGAGCTGAAGATGACCATTGGTTGTGTGTTCCCCCGGCCGGAGGAGATCACCATGGAGATCAAAGGGCGGTGCCTGATGACCGGGCTGCCCCGGGTGTTCTCGGTGAGCTCCAGCGAGATGATCGAGGCCTTTGAGGAGCCCTGTGCCCGTATCCTGGAGGCCATCCACGGCGTGCTGGAGCGCACTCCCCCCGAGCTGGTGGCTGACATCTCCACCAACGGCATCGTCATGACTGGCGGCGGCTCCCTGGTGTGGGGCTTTGACAAGCTCATCGAGTCCCACACCGGCATCGAGACCTATGTGGCGGACGACGCCATCTCCTGCGTGGCCCACGGCACCGGCAAGAGCCTGGAGTGGATCGGGGACATGCAGGACGGCACCATGAACATCTCCCGGAGCCGGCAGATGTTGTAAGAGCTATTTGAAAAGGCAGCGCCATTCCAAACGGGAACGCAGTCCGCCGCAGCGCACACCGCTGCAAAGCGCGTGGCGGCACACGTTTGCGGAGGTGAGGAGTGTTTTTCCCGATGCGTATGTCGCCGGGAAAAACAAATTGCATTTGATTCGCGCCTGTGGGCGCAAATTCTGCAAGGCTGTTTGACGGGAACGCCCACCTGGTTTTACCAGGTGGGCGTTTTGACGTACTCAGGGTGTTTGCGCTTTGGCGGCAGAGGTAGCGAGCTGGGTTAGGATGGCTCTGATCTCTGGTCTGCCCCAGTCGCTTTGATATACGCTTGGCCAAAGGCCCGGATGCTGTCCAGCACCGGCTGAAATCTCTCCCCCAGTGCGGTGAGAGAGTACTCCACCTTCGGAGGAATGTCGCCGTAGACCGTCCGGCAGACAAGCCCATCGGCCTCCAGCTGTTTGAGCTGGTTGGACAGAGTGGCATGGGTCATTTTGGGCATTTTCCGCTGCAGCGCATTGAACCGGACGGGGCCGTCGCTCAAGTGGTGAAGAATCAGAATGGCCCACTTGCCCTGGATCAGCTTCTGGGTGGTGTAGAAGGGACATCGCCCAAACCGTTCCTCCATGGATCTCTTTCTCCCTTCAAGAGAAGTTTTTATACGTCAAAGGATTCCATCCGCCCCATGGCAGTACAGATCTCTGCCCTTCCATCGGCCAGGTGGAACATGCCCAGCTGAAAGCCTGTATCATCGTTGTACAGCTTCCGCATCGCCGGGGCTTTGGCCAGGACTGCCTGGGCAAGACGCTCGTCCTCCTCTAGGACGACCACCCCGTCATAGCGGAGAAACTCGTCTCCGGCCACAGCCAGAATTTCCACGCGGGGGTTGGCTCTCATCTGCTGATAGACTTGCTTGAACGTCCCCGTTCCGAAATAGAGCGTCCCATCCCGCAAAAGGTGGAAACGAAAGGGGCGGCCCTTGGGCTGATCCCCGTCTGTGGTCAAAAAGTACCACACTCCAGCCCGGTTAAGAAACTCGTTGATCTTTTCTGCGCCTGTCATTCCAACTTCACTCCTGATGCTATCCTGCGCCCGGTTCAAAGAAAAGAGCAGGATGATTTTCTGTCGTGGTTTACTTTTTTGAGCCTGAACCAATTATAGCGGAATGAGCGGCAAAGACAAGTGCGATTCTGAAAAATACCTGGTATAGCAGGGGATACCGACCGGGATGCCGCCGGGGCTCACCGCCCCAGCAGTTCCAGCAGCGTCTCCCGGCGGTTGTCCTCCGGCCGGTCCAGCACATGGGTGAGTAGCCTGGTCTGGGTCGCCCCGATGGCTGGGCCGGACAGGCCCAGGGCGGCCAATTCCCCCCCGGACAGGGCCAGCTGCTTGACGGTGAGGCAGGGGCGCGCGGCCAGGGTGGACACCAACCTTCGCTCCGGTTCCATGTCCCCCATGGCCATGGCCATATAGGCTGCCGCCCGGCAGCAGTCCAGGCCATACGTTGCCAGGGCGTGACGCCACTGACGGGCATCCTCCGGCAGCCCGTTGTGGAGCAGTTCCAGCCCCGCCGCCACGGGGCGGGCCACCGCCTGGGGTCGGCGGAGGGTTTCCGGCAGGGCCCTGTCGTCCAGCAGGGCGGCCAGCCCCGCCCAGCGGGGAAGAGGCCGGGCGTGGAGGGATGCCAGGGGGGCGGTGTCCGCCCGGGCGGCCCCCAGCCAGGGTGACAGCAGGCCGTACCGGAGCATCTCCCCCACCCAGGCTGGACGGGGGGAGAGAAGGGTTTTCTCCACCTCGCTCCCCACTCGCTCCGCGGCCAAGGGGGCGGAAGAGGAAGCATGGGCCAGGGCGTCCGTGACGGACGCGTCCAGTGCAAAGCCCAGTTGGGCGGCAAAGCGCAGGACCCGGAACAGCCGCAGCCGGTCCTCCGAAAAGCGTTTGACCGGGTCGCCCACGCACCGCAGCACCCCGGCTTCCAGGTCTTTCAGGCCACCCCAAGGGTCGATGACTGCGCCGTCGGGGGAAAGGGCCATGGCATTGATGGTAAAGTCCCGCCGGGCCAGGTCCTCCTCCAGCCCGACGCCAAAAGAAACCTGATCCGGATGCCGGCCGTCGGAGTAACCTCCCTCCCGGCGGAAGGTGGTCACCTCAATGGGGCCGCTGTCTGTGGGTAGGGTGACAGTGCCGTGGGGCAGGCCGGTGGGGACTGCGTGGGGGAAGAGCGCCATCACCTGCCGGGGAGAGGCGGAGGTGGCCACGTCCCAGTCCTCCGGAGTGCGGCCCAGCAGCAAGTCCCGAACTCCGCCTCCCACGGGATAGGCGGAGAACCCCGCCCGGCGCAGAGCCGCGCAGCACGCTGCCACGGGGCTGGGCAGAGAGGATATTTTTCTCATGGGCTGTCCCTCCTGTCTAAATCTCCGAGGGGGTGACTATACTGAATTAGGAGTTTGCCGGACCTCAGCTGCGGGAGGGGGTAGGGCAAATTGAGGTTGCCATTTTTTCCGCCTTGTAGTATAATAAATTGCTTTACACAAAAGAGATTTCTGCTTCGCGTACGGGGGTTCCGGTTTGCGGGCCTCCATGGTTTTATTATATGGGGTGTTTGCATGTCAGTCAACAACATCTACGACTATATTCAGCCGGGGAAGCGGGTCCACCTGGTGGGCATTGGGGGCGTGTCCATGGCCTCCTTGGCCGAGGTGCTGATGGGCTCCGGGGTGGCTATCACCGGTTCCGACCAGCGGGAGAGTGCTACGGTACTCCACCTGCGGGCCCTGGGCATTCCAGTAGCCATCGGTCACTTCCCGGAGAATATGGCCGGGGCGGACTGCGTGGTGCGCACCGCCGCCGTGCACGACAACAACCCGGAGATCGCCGCGGCCCATGCCGCCGGCATTCCCGTATTTGAGCGGGCCCAGGCCTGGGGGGCCATCATGCGGGGGTACAAGAACGCCCTGTGTATCTCGGGCACTCACGGGAAGACCACCACCACCTCCATGTGTACCCATGTATTCATGGCCGCTGGGATGGATCCGACGGTCATGATCGGCGGTACCCTGCCCCTGCTGGAGGCGGGGCACCGGGTGGGCCACGGGGACACCATCATTCTGGAATCCTGCGAGTACTGCAACTCTTTCCTGTCCTTCTACCCCACAGTGGCGGTGATCTTGAACATCGAGGCCGATCACCTGGACTTTTTCAAGGATCTGGATGATGTGGAGCACTCCTTCCGGGCCTTTGCCGACCGGGTGCCGGACAGCGGCATGATCGTGGCCAACTGTGAGGACGCCAACACCATGAAGGCCCTGGAGGGGGAAAAGCGGCCCATGCTCACCTTTGGGGTGGAACAGGGGGACGTGCATGGGGCCAACCTTACGGTGCGGGGAGGCTTTGCCAGCTTTGACGTGGTCTACCGGGGGGAGAAATACGCGCACCTGGAGCTGTCTGTACCGGGGATGCACAATGTGAAGAACGCCATGGCTACTGCGGCGGCGGCCATTGTGCTGGGGGTGCCCGGCCAGGCGGTGGAGCAGGGCATGCGGGACTTCCGTCTGCCCGGACGGCGGTTTGAGTACAAGGGCAGCTACCATGGCGCGGAGGTGTGCGACGACTACGCCCACCACCCCAGTGAGGTAGAGGCCCTGCTGGACACCGCCCGGCAGCTGAACTACCAGCGGGTGGTGGTGGCCTTTCAGCCTCACACTTACTCCCGCACTCACGAACTGTTTGACGATTTTGTTCGGGTGCTGAAAAAGCCGGATGTCACCCTGTTGGCGGAGATCTTCGCCGCCCGGGAGGACAACACCATTGGGATTTCCTCCAAGGACCTGGTGGATCAAATTCCGGGCAGCATCTACTGCCACACCTTGGAGGACGTGGCGGAAAAGCTCAAGGAGATTGCCCGGCCTGGTGACCTGATCCTCACTGTGGGGGCGGGGGACATCTATTTGGCGGGCGAGGCGCTGGTGAAAGCGGGAAGGAAGCCCGACGCCGAAGAGAAGGGATAGAGAAAGAGCGGGGAGGGGATGACAGTGGGCTATACCCTGGGGATCGACCTGGGCGGCACCACCACCAAACTGGTGGCCGGAGACCGGCAGGGCGGCCTGATTGCAAGAAAACAACTGCGCACCCAGCCTGATCTGGGCTTTGCCCAGCGGGCGGCAGAGGATTTTCTGGCCGGGGCGGGGATTGCCCGGCAGGACATCGGCCGTATTGTGCTCACCGGAGTGCGCACCTCCTTTTTGACCCGGCCCATTTTGAATCTGCCCACCTTTACGGTGCCCGAGTTTGAGGCCATTGGCCGGGGCGGCCTGTACGTCTCTGGGTTGGAAGAGGCTCTGGTGGTGAGCATGGGCACGGGCACTGCCCTTGTGATGGCCCGGGACGGGACATGTACGCACCTGGGAGGCAGCGGTATCGGCGGGGGCACCCTGTGTGGGCTGGGCCGGCTACTGCTGGGGGAGAGTGATATGGAGAAAATCGGCGCTCTGGCCGCCCAGGGACGGCCGGAGAAGGTGGACCTGCTGGTGGGGGACATCTGCCGCTCCGATATCCCCACGCTGCAACTCAACCTGACGGCGGCTAACTTTGGCAAGCTGGCCTCTGACGCCACCCGGGGGGACATCGCCCTGGGGCTGGTCACGTTGATCTTGCAGAGCGTGGGCCGGCAGGCGGCCTTCGCCCTGGAGTACACCACGGTAAAGGACGTGGTGCTCACCGGAACCTTGGCGCTGCTCCAACAGGCGGGGGAGCAGTTTAGACTGATGGGCGATCTGTTTGGCCTGCGTTTCCACATCCCGCAGCGCCCCTCTTTCGCCACGGCCCTGGGCGCTGTGCTGTGCCCAAAGGAAAATCAAGTAGAAATCCAAGCGGACGGCTGAAGGCCGTCCGCTTTTGCTTTCCAGAGGTGGGGGCATATGTCCGTGATTTTGTGTTTTTGGAATATTTGTCCTGATATAGAGGGGCAAGATTGACATACTTCCTTTTTTGTCAGAAGAATCCTGATGACCGGAAACTATTTATTCATATTTGGATGATATAATATCACAGCCAACTTACTTTGGGAAAGGAGAGAAACGAGATGCAAGAGGTGAAAAAGCCAAAGAAGCCGCTGATCTACTACTATATCATTGTGCTTCTGGCGCTGATGCTGTTCAATTTCCTGGCCATGCCCTGGATGGCCCAGCGACAGATCGTGGAGGTGGACTACAACACGTTCATTTCTATGGTGGAGCAGGGCCAGGTGGGCCGCGTGGAACTCCAGGAGCAGGAGAACCGCATCCTGTTCACCGACACGGACGAGACCAGGGTATATAAGACCCCCATGGTCCCAGATGATACGCTGACCCAGCGGCTGCTGGATGCGCAGGTGTCCTTTTACGGGGAGGAGATCCAGCAGACTGACCCGCTGCTTAGCTTTCTGCTCACCTGGGTGCTGCCCATCGTTATCTTTGTGGCCATTGGTCAGTACATGTCCAAGCGGCTGATGAAGAATGCCGGGGGGCCCAATGCCATGATGTTCGGCAAGTCCAGCGCCAAGGTGTATGTGAAGTCCTCTGAGGGCATCAGGTTCTCCGATGTGGCCGGGGAGGACGAGGCGAAGGAGAGCTTGCAGGAGATCGTGGAGTACCTCCACGACCCCGGCAAGTACCGGGAGATCGGTGCCCATATGCCCAAGGGTGTGCTGCTGGTGGGGCCGCCGGGTACAGGTAAGACGATGCTGGCCAAGGCGGTGGCCGGGGAGGCTAACGTGCCCTTCTTCTCCATGTCCGGGTCGGAGTTTGTGGAAATGTTTGTGGGCATGGGCGCCTCCAAGGTACGGGATCTGTTCAAGCAGGCCAAGGAGAAGGCCCCCTGCATCGTGTTCATCGACGAGATCGACGCCATCGGCCAGAAGAGGAACTCCGGCGCATACGGCAGCAACGACGAGCGGGAGCAGACCCTCAATCAGCTGCTGACCGAGATGGATGGCTTTGAGGAAAACACCGGTGTCATCATTCTGGCTGCTACCAACCGCCCCGAATCCTTGGATCCCGCCCTCACGCGCCCCGGCCGGTTCGATCGACGGGTACCGGTGGAGCTGCCCGACCTGAAGGGCCGGGAAGATATCCTCAAGGTACACGCCAAAAAGGTCAAGGTGGCGGAGGACGTGGACTGGAACAAGGTCGCCCGGATGGCCGCGGGCGCCAGCGGCGCGGAGCTGGCCAATATCGTCAATGAGGCTGCCCTGCGGGCGGTGCGGGATGGGCGGCGTTTTGCGACCCAGTCTGACCTGGAGGAGAGCATCGAGGTGGTCATCGCCGGATATCAGAAGAAGAACGCCATCCTCACTGACCAGGAGAAGAAGGTGGTGGCCTATCACGAAGTGGGCCACGCCCTGGTGGCGGCCAGACAGTCCAACTCCGCCCCAGTGCAGAAGATTACCATTGTGCCCCGCACCTCCGGCGCCCTGGGTTACACCATGCAGGTGGACGAGGGCAACCACTACCTTATGAGCCGGGAGGAGCTGGAAAATAAGATCGCCACCCTCACCGGCGGCCGGGCCGCCGAGGAGCTGGTGTTCCACTCCGCGTCCACCGGGGCGTCTAATGACATTGAGCAGGCTACCAAGCTGGCCCGAGCCATGATCACCCGGTACGGCATGAGCCGCAGGTTTGACATGGTGGCCATGGAGACGGTGAACAACCAGTACCTGGGCGGGGATGCCACGATGGTCTGCTCCGCCGAGACCGCTGCCCAGATTGACCAGGAGGTGGTGGAGCTGGTAAAGGGGCAGCATGAGAAGGCCGCCAACATTTTAAAGGAGAACCGGGCCAAGCTGGACGAGCTGGCAGCGCATCTTTATGAGAAGGAGACCATCACCGGGGAGGAGTTTATGGAGATCCTCAACCGGAAGGCCACTTCCGGCTGAATGGTTCCGAAGTTCATCCATGGAGCCGGGACGGGGCGGAGCATTCCACCCCGTCCCGGCGCCTGAAAACCTGACGAGGAGAATGGATATGCTGAAACTGCTTGGTAAAATGCGGCCCAGGGAGTGGGGGATGGCCATCGTCTGCGCCGTGCTGATCCTGGGCCAGATTTACTTCGATCTGAGTCTGCCGGACTATATGAGCAATCTCACGGTGCTCATCAATACGCCGGGGAGCACCACCGCGGATATTCTGAACACCGGGGTGCAGATGCTGGGCTGCGCCCTGGCCAGCGCCCTGCTGGCGGTGATCTGCGGCTACCTCACCGCCAAGGTGGCGGCGGGGTACGGCTATGCCATCCGGGAGGAGGTCTTTCACAAAATCGCCGACTTCGGACAGCAGGAGATGATGGTCTTTTCCGTGCCCAGCCTCATCAACCGCACCACCAACGACATCACCCAGGTCCAAATGCTGGTGGCCATGGGCAACCAGATTCTGATCAAGGCCCCTGTTATGGCGGTCTGGGCCATCATTAAAATTGTCAACAAGAGCTGGACCCTGTCGGCCATCACCGCCGGATTTGTGGTGGCGCTTCTGGCCATGATGGCGGTGATCATTGTGGTGGTGCTGCCCCGGGTGAAGCGGGTACAGCGGCTTATGGACCAGATCAACCTGGTGGCCCGGGAAAACCTCACGGGCATCCACGTGGTCCACGCTTACAATGCTGAGGACTATCAGAATGAGAAGTTTGGCCGGACCAATGAGACGCTGATGAAGACCCAGCTTTTCAACCAGCGGGCCTTTGCCCTTCTGCTGCCCGGGGTGACTCTGGCCATGAACGCGCTGTCCCTGGTGATCTACTGGGTGGGGGCTTCCATTGTCAACAACGTGCCGGCGGCGGATCTGACCCGGCGGCTGACCGCCTTCAGCGATGTGGTGGTATTTGGCACCTACGCCACCTATGTGGTTATGACCATTATGATGATGGTCATGATAATCATGCTGCTGCCCTCTGCCCAGGTGTCCGCCCAGCGCATCAACGCCGTGCTGGACACCACCCCCAACCTAGTCCAGGGCAGCCGGACCGGCGCGCCGGAACGGGGCAGCGTGGAGTTTAAAGACGTGTCTTTTCACTATCCCAATTCCCCGAAGGATGTGCTCAGCCATATCAGTTTCCGGGTGGAGCAGGGCGGTACCCTGGCCATCATCGGGGCCACCGGCAGCGGCAAGACCACCCTCATCAGCCTCATCGCTCGGTTTTACGACGCCACTGGGGGAGAGGTGCTGGTGGACGGAGTCAACGTAAAGGAGTACACTTTTGACGCGCTGTACGACCGGCTGGGCTATGTGACTCAGCGGGCGGTGCTGTTCTCCGGGGATATTGAAGGGAATGTGCTGTTTGGCGAAAGCAAGGGGGACAGCTCGGAGCAGGCGGTATACAAAGCCCTGAACCTGGCCCAGGCCACGGAATTTGTGGCCAAACTGCCCCAGGGCATCCACGCCCCCATTGCCCAGGCGGGCGCCAATGTGTCCGGGGGCCAGAAGCAGCGGCTTTCCATTGCCCGGGCCCTGGCCCGGCAGCCGGAGATTTTAATTTTCGATGACTCCTTTTCCGCTCTGGACTACCGCACCGACGCACGGCTGCGCGGGGGGCTGGCCCGGGATCTGAAGGATACCACCCGGATCATTGTGGCCCAGCGCATCGGCACCATCCGGGATGCGGATCAGATCCTTGTGCTGGACGAGGGCAGGGCCGTGGGTATGGGTACCCACGAGGAGCTGATGAAGACCTGTCCGGTCTATCAGGAAATTGCCCGCTCTCAGCTCTCCAGCGAAGAGCTGGGGGCATAAGGAGGTGGAGTTGTCATGAGCAGTAGATTTGCCCATCGAGGGATGGGCGTTACGGAAAAGAGCAAGCGGGGCATCCTGGGAGTGCTGCGGGAGCTGTTCGGTTACTCTCGCAAGCTGGTGGTTCCCACTGCCGTTGCCCTGATCTTTGCCGCCGTGGGGGCGGTGCTCACCATCATCGGGCCGGATTTCCTGGGCCAGATCACCAACCTGATTGAGGACTCCCTGGCAGGGGAGATCGACCTGGCAGCCATTGGCCGTATTGGCGCCATTTTGCTGGCGATTTACGGGCTGAGCGCCCTGTTCACCTATGCCGAGCACTACATCATGTCCACCATCACCCTGGGCCTGTCCCGAGACCTGCGCCGGGACCTGTCCCGGAAGATCAACTGTGTCCCCATGGAGTACTTCAACCGCGTGTCCCACGGTGACATCCTCAGCCGGGTCACCAACGACGTGAGTACCCTTCAGCAGGCCCTGGCCAACAGTATGCCCTCCATCATCAGCGCCTTGGCCCAGTTTGTCGGCTGCCTGATCATGATGTTTGTCACCGAGTGGCGCATGGCCCTGGCGGCCATCGGGGTGACCGTCCTGGGCTTTGCCATTATGGCCCTGGTGATGCTCCGTTCCCAGAAATTCTTTACTGCCCGGCAGAAGGGGCTGAGCGAGCTAAACGGGTATATCGAGGAGATGTACTCCGGTCACGACGTGGTGCGCATCTCCCGGGCCAATAAGAAGATCAAGGACACGTTCAACGGCATGAACAGCGAACTGTACAATGCGGACTGGAAGAGCCAGTTCCTGTCCGGGGTAATGCAGCCGCTGATGAATATTGTGGGCAACTTGGGCTATGTGGTGGTGTGCGTGCTGGGTTCCGCCCTGGTGATGGGTGGGGAGATTTCCTTTGGCGTCATCGTGTCTTTTATCATGTATGTGCGCCTTTTCACCTCCCCCCTGAGCACCTTGGCCCAGGGCATGACCCAGATGCAGACCGCCGCTGCTGCCGGCGACCACATTTTCGACTTTCTCCAGGAGCAGGAGATGTCCCAGGAAGTGGACTGCCGCCCCGTCCCGGAGCAGATCCGGGGGGAAGTGAAGTTTGACCATGTGCGCTTCAGCTACCCGGACAACCCGGAAAAGACCATCATCAAGGACTTCTCCGCCCATGTGCAGCCCGGGCAAAAGGTGGCCATCGTTGGGCCCACCGGCGCGGGCAAGACCACCCTGGTCAATCTGCTCATGCGGTTTTACGAGGTGAACTCGGGAACCATCAAGATCGACGGAATCCCCACCACCCAGATGACCCGGCAGAGCGTTCACAACCTGTTCAGCATGGTGCTTCAGGACACCTGGCTGTTTGAGGGCACTGTGCGGGAAAACTTGGTGTATAACAACCCCAACGTCTCCGACCAGCAGCTGGAGGAGGCCTGCAAGGCCTGCGGCATCTATCACTTTATCCAGACCCTGCCCCAGGGTTTTGACACGGTGCTGGATGACAGCGTGGCCATTTCTGCCGGGCAGAAGCAGCTGTTCACCATCGCCCGGGCCATGGTGCAGAATCACCCCATGCTCATCCTGGACGAGGCCACCTCCTCGGTGGACACCCGCACTGAGCTCATCACCCAGCAGGCCATGGACCAGCTCACCCAGCATCGCACCAGCTTCGTCATCGCCCACCGGTTGTCCACCATCCGCAATGCAGACCTGATTCTGGTGCTCAAGGATGGGGACATCATCGAGCAGGGCACCCACCAGCAGCTGCTGGATCAGGGCGGCTTTTACGCGGATTTGTACAACAGCCAGTTTGAGCGGGTGTCGTAAGTTTCCCCGCAAAAGGACAGGAAAAGGGCCCGCCCCGGCGAATGCCGGGGCGGGCCCTTAGTTTCGGCTGTTTTCTCCGCGGGGGAGGGTTAGCGCACGATGGTCTCGCAGAACCGCATCAGAATCTGGGCGACCTGGGCGCGGGTGGCAAAACCCTGGGGATCCACCTGATTGGCGGAGCCCACCAGCAGGCCCTTGCCCACGGCCCACTCCAGATTGGTCTGGGCCCAGCTGGACACCTGGCTGCCGTCCGCGAAGCCGGACAGATCGCCGTTGGCGGTGAGGTCATAGCCCTTGTAGTCCGCGTAGCGGTACAGGATGGCGGCCATCTGCTCCCGGGTGATGGAGTCGCTGGGGTGGAAACCGCCGTCATAGCCCAGCACGATGTCGTTTGCCGTGGCCCAGCGCACTGCCTCGGTATACCACACGCCGCTGGCCACGTCATTGTAGTTCAGGGTGTAGTCGACAGTGGGCTCACCCTCCAGCCGCCACAGGATGGTGACCACCATAGCGCGGGTGGTGGTGACGTTGGGACCAAAGGTGGTGCTGCTGGTGCCCTGCATCAGATCGTTCTCCCAGACGTAACGCACCGCCTCGTAGTACCAGTTGGTAGTGGCCACATCGGTGAAGGGCAGGGAGGCCTGGGTAAAGACGGCTAGCACGGTGACGCCGCTCTCAGGCATGGTGAAGGAGTAGCGGTTGTTGCCCAGAGAGGTGTAATTCACGGTGTTGTTCTGGCTGTCCCGGATGGACAGGGTGCCCAGGGTGTAGCCAGTGTTGGGCTGGACGGTGACGGTGACAGTGGTACCCGCCTGGGCGGAGCCGGAGGGGGAGACGGTCACGGTACCGTTGACCGGGGTGGGCACGGTAATGGTGTAGGAGTCGCCGGGAGTGCCGGGGTCGCTGGGGGTGCCGCCGCCAGACGTCCACACCGCGGTGAAGGTGATGGAGGTGGTGGTGATATCCGCAACTGCCAGTTCGACGGATGCCTGCTCTGCATAGGTCTGTCCGTTATAGGCCCAGTGCTGGAAGGTATACCCGGACTTCAGGGGGCCAGCGGCCGCCTGGAAGGTGTACTTCTCGTCCGCAGCATTCACCACCAAGGTGGTGTAAGTGAGGCCATTGCTGTCCTTGAAGTAGACCGTCAGGGGAGCAGTGGCATCGGGGTCTGCCTCCTTATACACCAGCTCGCCGTTGAAGGTGGAGTTGGTGATGGAGATAGCGCCATCCGTATCCTGAATCTCGCCCACATATACGGTGTTGATGGCCTGGTTGTTTTTGTCCACGTTGCCCGTGAGGGACAGAGTGGAATTGGAGACGTTCAGGCTGCCGTCTGCCTTGATCTCCACGGCGTTCTTGTAGCTCTCGCCATCCGGAGCCCACTGGCTGCCGCCACCATCCGGATAGGGCAACTGGTTGCCGCTGTTGGTGACGTTCACGGTGGCGCCATTCGCCAGGGTCAGATCCGCCGCCACGATGCCGGAGTAAGCAGCGCCATTCACAGTGACAGTGGAGTTGTCCACAGTCAGGGTTTCCACGCTCAGGCCGTGGCTGCCGCAGCCGTCGATGCTGAGAGTAGATTGATCCTTAATTTCCCACACGCCGCCGTTGGAGAAGTTGCCGGTGATATCATTGGCGGTGACGGTGGACGCATTCAGGTTGACCTTGGCGTTCGTGCCGCCCTGCATGGTGAACGCGCTCTGGGCGTTGCTGATGGTGATGTTGGAGCCGTTGTTGATGTTCAGGGTGCCATACATATCAAAGATGTCGCCCTTTCCATCATCTTTGCCGGTCAGAGTCATCGTAACATTGTCCAATGTCACTTCCGCAGTGCTATCTCTGGTCTCGCCGATGCTGAAGATCTGGTCTCTGTCTCCAAAGGTATTGGGCACAGAAAGATCCACGGTAATGCTGTTGCCATTGCCCTGAATCGTGATGCTCTTATCGATAGACAAAACAGCATCGCTTTGGGTGGAAGTGCCGACATTATCATTGGTGATATTCTCCATCAGAACGATGGTATTGCCGTCCTGGGCAGCGGCAATCGCTTCCTGGAGGGAATCAAAGCCCTGGCCGTTGATGCTGGCCACGGAACCTTCAGCGGGAACGACCGTGCCCTCGTCGTTCAGGTCGCTGCCATCGGCCAGGAGGCCTTCAATGCCAGCATAGGTGGTGCCCTCTTCCGTGTTGGCTTCGGTATGTGTATAGGTACCGCCAGTGATGGTGACGATGTTGCTGTTGCCGCCGACATTGGTCGTGCCTGAGCCTTCAGTGGTGACGCCGTTGAAAGTACCGCCGGTCAGGCGAATGGTGCCGGTGTTGGTGTCACCGGAATTTTCCGCCTTCACGACGATATTCTGGAAGGTGCCGTCGTTCACCGTCAGAGAACCATCACTCCCAGTGTTCTCATAAACGATGGAGGAGGTCTCGCCGATATTGGCGTCGTTGACGGTGACCGTGGAGTCGCCGTCCACGTTGACGCCCCAGGCATTTCCGGTGGTGGTCAGGCCATTGATCACCAAATCAGAGCCGTTGCTCACCACGCCGTACCAGCGGTTATTCTGGACTGTAACATCATTCAGGGTCACCGTGCCCGCTTCCCAGATATTCAAGCCGTGGCGGGGGCCAACCTCCTGGTCATCAGCTCCGCTCTTTCCTCCGTCGATGATCACATTGTCCAGGGTGACGTCGGCGCCATTCAGGATGTTGATCAGGCTGAGATTGCCCTGAGATGTAGTGAAGTTCGCGCCAGAAATGGTATTTCCATTGCCGTTGATGGTGAGGCCCTTGTCAATGACCAGAACGGCCCCGCCGGTAGTATTCTCAACGCCAGTAGCGTCCAGCGTCACATCCTTCAGCAGGGTGATGGTGTCGCCATCCCCGGCCTGGGACACGGCATAGGGCAGGGAGACATACTTCTCACCATTGATCTCGGCCACAAAATCGTCCTCAGAGCCGAAATCACCGCTCGCCGTCTTTTCACCGGTCTCGCCAGCATCCAGCTGGATGGTCTGGACTGTGGCATTCTCTTCCGCCTGGTAGTCCAGCTTCACTGTGACGCCGGAACCCTCAGCGGCCGTAATGGTCACAGGGAACGCGCCGGTGGAGGGGGAGGCGGCACCATCCGTGCCCTTACCCTTGCTGCCCAGGGCAATGATGGCGCTATCACCATTGAAGGTGCAGTTCGAAATGGTAGCGGAAGCGATGGTGGCAGGTGTTGCGGAATTTCCTGTAGGCTTCACATCTGTCGCCGCGTCATCTTCGCCGTTGCGCTGGTTCAGCTTGACGGCGTTGTTCTCATAATTGCCGCTGAATGTGCTGTTGGTGATAGACACCTCAGCACCCTGAATTTGAATCAGGTTCCAGTTAATGCCATACTTTAATATAGTATCGCCAGTATCAAAGGTGCAGTTGTCAATCACCAGGGACTGGCAGTTGGGCAGATACATGAAGGAACTATTTGTGTTGTCATTGGCTGTATTGCCAGTAAAAGTACAGTATGTAAGCGTCAGGTGCAGTTTTGGGGGATCTTGTCTTGACTGCACATTGGTCAGATTAAACAGATTAGTGCTGCTGAATTCCTCCCCATCAATGGTTAAGTAGACGTCTTCGCCATTTTTGCTATCATCTGCAATGGCGGTATTGTACTCTTCCACAGTGGTATATGGGTTGCTTTCAGTACCCTTTTCCCCTGTGGCATCTGCCGCCAGCGAAAATGGCACCAGAGACAGCACCATGGCCAGCGCCAACAATGAGGACAAAATGCGTTTTTTCATATATTTCTCCTCCTTTAAAATTGGCCGGAAGCACACAGGAGGGAGAGGGAAAGGGAGAGGGAAATTGGATACGGGAAAAGACCGCTTTACCAAGCCCGGTGTTTACTTCCAGCTCATCCCAAGCATATATCAAAAACGGGAAAAAAGCAAGGGGGGAAATGGAGTTTTTTGAATTTTTCTGACTGAGCCGGGGCGAGAAAACCCCCCAGCCGGACCCGGCCGGCTGGGGGGAAAATGGGGGTGGGTTCAGCTGCCCTCTCCCTGGAGGAACAGCCGGCCCAGCAGCCCCTTGAAGATGGCGCCCACGGTGAGCCGCTCCACGCCCTCCAGGGCCACCAGATCAATGGTGTCCACCTGCTGCCCGTCCACAAAGACGGCGATCTCGCCCAGTTTTTGACCCGTCTCCACGGGGGCTTCCACGCTGTCGGCCAGGGTCACTTGGGTGGTGACGGCTCCGGCCTGATTTTTCGCCAGCAGAATGACGCACTCCCGGGCGGGGAGAGGCTGGACGGTGTCCGCCTGACCCAGGGCCACCCGCACCGGGGGAATGGCCTGGTCTGGGTAGACGGGAGTGAGGGCCCAGTTGGCAAAACCGTAGCTCAGAAGGGCCTTGGCGCTCTCAAACCGGTCGTTGGAGGTGGCCGCGTGCATGACCACGGCGATCAGCTCCATGCCCTCCCGCTCCGCCGTGGCAGACAGGCAGTACAGGGCCGAATCGGTGGAGCCGGTTTTCAGCCCTGTGGCCCCTTCGTAGTAGAAGATGAGCCGGTTGGTGTTGGACAGCTGAAACTGGCCGTCCCGCAGAGTGTCCATCCAGATGGTGGTGTACTGCCGGATGTCCGGGTGGTTGAGGATGAGTTCCCGGCTCATCAGGGCGATGTCATAGGCGCAGGACACATGCCCGTCTGCCGGAAGGCCGGTGCAGTTGAGAAACACCGTGTGCTCCATACCCAGCTCCTGGGCCCGCTGGTTCATCCGCTCCACAAAGGCCCCCTCGCTGCCGGCGATGTGTTCGGCCAGGGCCACGGCGCAGTCGTTGGCGGAGGCCACCGCCACGGCCTTGACCATGTCGGATACGCTCATCTGCTCGTTCTCTTTCAGCCAAATCTGGGAGCCGCCCATGGAGCAGGCGTAGGCGGAGGCGGTGACCATGTCGTTCCAGGACAGGGCGCCGGAGTCGATGGCCTCCATGACCAGCAGCAGGGTCATCACCTTGGTTACCGAGGCGGGCTCGTACTGGGCGTGGGCCTCCTGCTCATAGAGTACGGTGCCGGTGGACTTTTCCATCAGAATGGCGCTGGGTGCGGTGATGGCCACAGCGCCGCCGGCGTCCGCGTGGGCATACGCCGGGGCCAGCCACAGCAGGGCGGCGGCCAGCACCAGGGCGGTGATTCGTTTCATGACGTAAACCTCTTTTCCTCAGGGTTTGGATTCAGCATGTGAAGTTTCCGCCGGTTCTATGCGCGGGATCTGCTGGCTTTCCTGGAAAAGAACCGTCAGCGGACGAAAAAATTGGCGCCGACGCGCTTCAAGGACCACTTGTCATGGGGCCGAAAGGAGCATAAAAAAACTGCCGTCCATTTGGACGGCAGTTTGAAGGGCATGGGGATAAGACTCAGCGCTTGCTGAACTGAGGCGCGCGACGGGCAGCCTTGAGGCCGTACTTCTTACGCTCCTTCATACGGGGATCGCGGGTGAGGAAACCAGCGGCCTTCAGAGAGGCGCGGAACTCAGGATCCATTTCCAGCAGAGCACGGGCGATGCCGTGGCGCAGGGCGCCGGCCTGGCCGGTGACGCCGCCGCCGGTGACAGTGGCTTCCACGTCCACCTTGCCGATGGTGCTGGTGGTGTTCAAAGGCTGGCGAACCACCATCTTCAGGGTCTCCAGACCGAAGTACTCCTCAATGTCCCGGCCGTTGATGGTGATGGTGCCGGTGCCGTTGGGGATGAGGTGGACACGGGCCACGGAGGACTTCCGGCGGCCGGTGCCGTAATGATAAGGCTTCTTGCTCTTGTACATGGTCGCTTACCTCCTTATTCCGCGGTCCAGGCCTCGGGTTTCTGAGCGGCGTGCTTGTGCTCAGCGCCACGGTAGACCTTCAGGCGGGTCAGGGAATCCTTGGTGATGATGTTGCGGGGCATCATGCCGCGCACGGCCACCTTCATGGCCAGCTCGGGCCGGCTCTGCATCAGGGTGCGGTACTTGGTCTCTTTCAGGCCGCCCACCCAGCCGGAGTGGGTGCGGTAGTACTTCTGGTCCAGCTTCTTGCCGGTGAGGATGGCCTTCTCCGCATTGATGATGACCACAAAGTCGCCGCAGTCGGCGTGGGGGGTGTACTCGGGCTTGTGCTTGCCACGCAGCAGCACGGCAGCGGTGGCGGCAGTCTTGCCCAGAGGCTTGCCGGCGGCATCCAGCACGTACCACTTGCGCTGGATGTTGCCCTTGTTTGCCATAAAGGTAGACATGATGGGGTTCCTCCATTATTTATGTGATAGTTTCTTTTGAAAACATAGGGAAAGCTCCGCTTTACAAAACGGAGCATGATGTATTATAATGCCTTCGTTCCACCCTGTCAACGGGGAAAACGACTTTTTTTATATTTGGAAGAGAATCCTCGCTTATTCTCTTAATATCTCAGATAATCTCTGAAATTCTCGTTTTGATTTTCTTTTTTGGAGGCCTTTTCATGGAAGTGATTTTGTCCCACCTGCGCCGGTGCGTAGAGGACTATGACATGATTCAGGCGGGGGACCGGATCGCTGTGGGGGTGTCCGGGGGCAAGGATTCCCTCACCCTGCTGTATGCCATGGCCAAGCTCAAGAAATTTTATCCTCTGCCTTTCGAGCTGCATGCCATCACTGTGCATCCCGGCAACCCGGACATGGACTTTTCCCAGGTGGCCCGGCTGTGTGAGGAGCTGGAGGTGCCCTACCATCTGATCCAGACTGAGATCTTTCCCATCATCTTCGATGTGCGGAAGGAGAAGAACCCCTGCTCCCTGTGCGCCAAGATGCGCCGGGGGGCCATCCACAACGCCATGGGAGAGCTGGGGCTGAACAAGATCGCCCTGGGCCATCACTTTGACGACGCGGTGGAGACTTTCTTTTTGTCCCTGTTCTACGAGGGGCGCATCTCCTGCTTTCAGCCGGTGACCTGGCTGGACCGGACGGGCATCACCCAGATCCGGCCCCTGCTGTACTGCGGGGAGGGAATGGTCCGCAACGCCGCCCTGCGCCACCGCCTGCCCATCGTCCACAATCCCTGCCCTGCCGACGGTTCCACCCGGCGGCAGGAGGTGAAGGAGCTGGTGGTGGAACTGTCCAAGACCTATCCCCGGCTGAAAGACTATGTGTTTGGCGCCATGCAGCGCCTGCCTCTGCCCGAGTGGAAGCCCCGGGAGTACCGGAGAAGGTCGTTGAGCGGCCAGTAGGGCAGGGGACGCCCGCCCATTGGGAGAAAGAAACGCCATTTTGCCGGAAACAGGCCGCGCCGCCAGGGAAGTCCCTGACGGCGCGGTGTGTATTTTTGTGGACTGGGGCGGCGCAGGGGGTAATAAGGAAGGAGAGGGGAGCTCAGCGCCGTCCACCGCCCCGGGGGCCGCCGCCGGCGCGCCCGCCCCCGCCAAAGGAGCGCCCCCCGCCAAAGCTGCCGCCCCGCCGGCCGCCGCCAAAGGAACCGCCAGGACGCTTGGCGCCGAAGCCGCCGGAGGGGCGTCCGCCACCGCCGAAGGAGCGGTTGCCGCTAAAACTGCCGGGTCTGGGCCCGGGGCGTGGACCGGGGCCGGGCCGTGGGCCGCCAAAGGGCCGGCCGTGGGGCCGGGGTCTGGGCGGCCGTGGAGGCCGGGGCCGAAAGATGAAGAAGGGACGGTATACGTAGTTGGGGCCATAGTAGCCGTTGTGATAGCGGCGGCGGTGAGTGCCCTCCAACAGGGCAATTACCACAATGGCCAAAAGAATGATGATGAGAATTTCCATATGCAGCGCTCCTTGTGTGCGGTCAGGTCAAATAGTGGTCGGCATACCAGTTCGCCAACTGCTGGGTCAGGTCGAGCAGGGCGGAGTCATAGTCTCCCCGGGCGAAGGCATCCTCCATATAGTTCCAGGCGTAAGCCTGGCAGTCGTCGTCGGAGAAGAGCTCCACCAGGCCGCTGCCTTGGGTCAGCCAGTAGTTTTCTCCTGCAATATCCAGCACCACGATGAAGTCATAGGAACCCAAACCGATAGTTTCGGCGTAGTCCATGGTGAAAGAGCCCAGATCGTTCCGGCCATAATTGGTGGTGACGCAGGCGATAACCACGTCCATACGCTCATAGAGCTGGCGGTTACGCTCCCGGAGGACGCGCTGTGTGCTGTCGGAGAGCACATTGGCATCGTCATAGACGTACCAGCTGTCAGAACCGTCGGAATAGCTGCTGGGCTGGTTGTCCGGGGATTTGGCCAGACCGAAGCCAACGGAAAACAGGATCATCAGGATGGTGATGACCCAGGCCACGCTCTGCTTCTTGAGAAAATTCATGGGGTGCTCCTTTCCGCCCTAGGGACCCGGATTTGATTTGCGCAAGGGCGGATTCATCCGCCCTTGCGCTAAGATTTTGCTGGGCAAAACAATTGTACGGCGGCATCAACTGCCATCCCGTCTGCGGCGGGGCCCGGGCTGGCCGGCAGTCAGCCTCTCAGTTCCAGCAGCTTCTGCTTTAGCTCACCCTCAATGCGGCCCAGCTCCAGCTCGGCCTCCTTGCGCTTTTGGGCGCCGTCCTTCTGGATCTGCATGACCTCGTCCAGCGTGGAGATGAGTTGCTGGTTGGTGTGCTGGAGGGTCTCGATGTCCACCACGCTCCGCTCGGCCTCCTTGGCGGTCTCGATGGTGCCCATCTTGAGCATTTCCGCGTTCTTTTGCAGCAGCTCGTTGGTCATGTTGGTCACCGCGGACTGGGCGGCGGTGGCCTGGCGGGAGTGCTCCAGCCCCAGGGCCAGCACCATCTGGCTCTTCCACAGGGGGATGGTGTTGACCAGGGAGGACTGGATTTTCTCCAGCATCAGGGTGTCGTTGTTCTGGATCATCCGGGTCTGGGGGCCCATTTGGATGGAGATCATCCGGGTCAGCTCTAGGTCGTGGATCTTCTTCTCAAAGCGGCTGCACAGGTTGGCGTAGTCGTTATAGGCCTGGGCGTCCTCCTGAGCGCTGGTCTCGGCGGCTTTCTTGCGCAGGGCTTCCAGCGTCTCGGTCCGGGCCTTGTTCAGCGCCTTTTTGCCCGCCAGGATATACATGGTCAGTTCCTTGTAATACTTGGTGTTCAGGTCATACATCTGGTCCAACATGGCAATGTCCTTCATCAGGGTCACCTGATGGTTCTCCAAAATGGAGGCGATCTTGTCCACGTTGACCTCAGCCTTATCGTAGCTGGCCTTCAGGGCCATGGCCTCGTTCTTCTTTTTCTGGAAGAAGCCAAAGATGCCGCTCTTCTCCTCCTGGCCGAAGCTCTTCAGCTCCACCACCAGGGCGGACAGGGCCTGGCCCACCTCCCCCAAGTCCTTGGTGCGCACGTTGTTCAGGGCGTTCTCCGAGAAACTGGCGATGTTCTTCTGGGCCGCCGCGCCGTACTGAAGCACCACAGTGGAGTCGGTAATGTCAATCTTCTGGGCAAAGTCGTCCACCATTTTCCGCTCCGCGTCGCTCAGCTGGCTCTCGTCCAGCTGCACCGCCTGAGCGTCCCGGGCGGCCTGGGCGGCGGCCACGTCGGCGGGGGTCAGGTTGTTCTCCAGGGTGAGGGTGGGAGCCTCGGGGGCGGCGGGCGCCTGGGCCTGGGCAGCGGCGCCGGAGGGGTCTAAGGTCAGCTCCGGGGTCATGTCAATCTTGTCGGACATGGTGGTTTCCTCCTCATTGTGATCGTGTTGTCGGGATCCTGTGCTTCATTATGGGGAAAAGCCTGCGGCCCGGGTGGGCCGTCACGGCTGAGAACCGAGGGTTGTCCCGCCCAGCCCCTCCTGGGCCAGCAGGTTTTCCAGCACGGCGATGTCCGTGGAGATGTCCAGCGCCTCCTCGCCGTAAAGGGCGTCCAGCTGCTTGTCAAAGGCGGTGCAGATGGTGCCCATGATGTTCTCGATTTTACCTTTGGTGCCGTCGATGTTGGTACCTGACACTCCAGCGGCGTCCATCCGGTCATAGGCGTTGAGCAGCTTCAGGGTGGTGGGCAGATAGTAGTTGAGGAAGCGGCGCAGTTGGGGCAGCTTGGCGGGCTTATCAATCACCGCGCCGATGATTTTCTCTGTCACTGCCTCCAGGTGGTCAATCTGCTGGGAGATAACCTCGTCCTCGATGGTGTTGTTGAGCCGGCGCATCTCGCCCAGGGCCCGATCCCGCTCGGCAATCAGCTTGTCGATCTCCGGGTTGCCGGTGGACTGGGGTTTGGCCTGGGCCTGGGAGCGGGGCTCCTTCGCCGCCTGGGCCTCCGGATGGGGAGGTGCGTCCCGTTCCTCATCCTCGTCGGGCAGAGCGTATCCCCGGTCAGGGAAGATCAGCTTGCCCAAGAGGTAGGCGATGATAGACACCAGGGCGGCCATGATATAGTCAGCGGGGCGGCGCAGAGAGCCGAAGACGGCCCACAAAAGCCACACAAAGCCCACGAAATAGATGGGCAATACGCTCTTTTTCCGCACATAAGCCATGCGATGGAATCCCTCCCGAATGAAAAGTGCAGGGGGCTGACAGCCCAGGACAGTGTTTTTCATTGCACTTATTGTACCCCAGCGGGGCACGCGCTGTCAAGAAAAAGGGCGGGGGCCGGCTCCTTCCCCGGCCGGGGAAGGAGCCGGCCCCACGGCATTGACTTCTATCCTGCGTTGGGTTAAAATACAAACCAGCATTTATTTTGCTTTCATCAGCGCTCAGGGGACTGGGCCGCCGATGGGCGAGGAGGCCTGGTTGCCATGATGGCATTGGAAGATTTTAAAGCGGCCCGTCGGGTGTTGGACGGGGTGCTGCACACCACCGACCTGATATACAGCCCTTTTTTCTCCAAGGCAACAGGGAATAACGTGTACATCAAGCCGGAAAATATGCAGGTCACCGGGGCCTATAAGATCCGGGGGGCCTACTTCAAATGCTCCACCCTCACCGACGAGGAAAAGGCCAGGGGCCTGATCACCGCCTCCGCCGGCAACCACGCCCAGGGGGTGGCCTACGCAGCCCAGGCCGCGGGCATCCCCGCCACTGTGGTCATGCCCACCACCACCCCCCTGGTGAAGGTGAACAACACCAAGGACTACGGCGCCCGGGTCATCCTACAGGGGGAGACCTTTGACGACGCGGCCGCCCTGGCCGCCCAGCTGAGCGAGCAGGAGGGACTGACCTACGTCCATCCCTTTGACGATCTCACCGTGGCCACGGGGCAGGGCACCATCGCCTATGAGATCTTCAAGGACCTGCCTGATGTGGATGTGATCCTGGTGCCCATCGGGGGCGGTGGGCTGGCCTCCGGGGTGGCCACCCTGGCCAAGCTGCTCAACCCCCATGTGAAGGTGATCGGGGTGGAGCCGGCGGGGGCGGCCTCCATGAAGGCCAGCCTGGAGGCGGGCCATGTGGTCACCCTGCCCCGGGTGGAGACCATTGCCGACGGCGTGGCGGTGAAGACTCCGGGGGAGAAGGTGTTTCCCTACATCCAGCAGAATGTGGACGACATTCTCACCATTGAGGACGATGAGTTGGTGGACGCCTTCCTGGACGTGATGGAGCGGCACAAGATGATTGTGGAGAACGCCGGGCTGTTGCCCATGGCGGCGCTGTACCATCTGGACTGCAAGGGGTGCAACGTAGTGCCTGTCCTGTCGGGGGGCAATATGGACGTGATCACCATCTCCTCCCTGGTGCAGCACGGGCTGATCAACCGCAGCCGCATCTTTACCTTCTCGGTGCAACTGCCAGACCGGCCCGGTGAGCTGCTGCGGGTGGCCGAGCTGGTGGCCCGGCAGAGCGGCAATATCATCAAGTTGGACCATAATCAGTTTGTCAATATCAACCGCCAGTCCGGCGTGGAGCTGAAGGTGACCCTGGAGGCCTTTGGAAAGGCCCACAAGGAGGAGATCCTGGGCAGTCTGCGGGATGCGGGCTACGATGTGCGGGAAGTGGCCTACACCGGGACGTTCTCCTGAGCGGAGAGAGCCTGGTGAGCCCTGCCTGAAATATCACAGTGCCGCCCGGCAGGGCTGAGACCCTGCCGGACGGCTATTTCGGTGCGGCACGCCTGGCGGCCAGTGCCGGGGGCGAGCGGGAGAGGTGGGAAGCCCCCCGGCCTGCCGGCGGCGACTTCCGCTCGGTGTATCCTATGTGCCTCGGGGCGGGACGGTGCGCCGTCCGGCCCGCCGCCCGGCCAGCGAAAGACCCCCTTTGGGGCGGAAAGGAAGAAAATCACATGGTTAAGATCGCGCCTTCCATCCTGTCGGCGGATTTTTGCAATTTAGCGCAGGAGATCTACCGGGTCCGCACCGCCGACTGGGTCCATGTGGACGTGATGGACGGGGCCTTTGTGCCCAACCTCACCGTCGGGGTGCCGGTGGTAAAGTCCATCCGCAGCCACACGGATATGTTTCTGGACGTCCACCTGATGATTGACAAACCGGAGCGGTACGTCAGGGCCTTTGCCCAGGCGGGGGCAGACCTGCTCAGCGTCCATCTGGAGGCCGACCACCCCACCCGCATCGCCCGGGCGCTGGAAATTATGGGGGAGTGCGGGGTGAAAAAGGCGGTGGCCCTGCGGCCCATCACTGCCCCGGAGGCAGTGCTGCCCTACCTGGAACAGCTGGATATGGTGCTGGTGATGACGGTGGAGCCCGGCTTTGGCGGCCAGGCGTTTTTGGAACACCAGCTGGACACCATCCGCCGGGTGCGGCAGCTGATCGACCAGTACAACCCCGCCTGTGAGCTGGAGGTGGACGGGGGGATCAACCCTGTCACCGCCCGCCGGGCGGTGGAGGCGGGGGCCAGCGTGTTGGTGGCCGGCTCGTCGGTGTACGGCGCGCCGGATATTGATCTGGCCATCCAGATTCTGCGGGGTGGCCCGGACTCCAATCCCTGATTGTCACGCTTGAATTTTCACACCTTTGGAGGTTCCCATGGACTATTTTCCCCCTGCCCTTGAAAACCTGGTGGAGCAGTTTGCCAAGCTGCCCGGCGTAGGCCGCAAGAGCGCCCAGCGCCTGGCCTTCTACCTGCTCAACCAGCCGGAGGAGGCGGCCAAGGCCTTCGCCGACGCCATTTTGCAGGCCAAGGCCGGCATCTCCTGCTGCCCCGTATGCCAGAACCTGACGCAGGGGGAGGGGCCCTGTCCCATCTGTGCCTCCCCCCGGCGGGACCACGGTGTGATCTGCGTGGTGGCCGACCCCAAGGACGTGGTGGCCCTGGAGCGATCCCGGGAGTACCAGGGGGTGTACCACGTGCTCCACGGGGTGATTTCTCCCATGAACCATGTGGGCCCGGACGATCTGCGCATCCCCCAGCTGGTGGAGCGCTTGTCCGCCGGAGACGTCCAGGAGGTCATCATGGCCACCAACCCGGACACCGAGGGGGAGACCACGGCCATGTATCTGTCCCGCCTGCTCAAGCCCTTCGGGGTGAAGGTGACCCGGCTGGCCTACGGTATCCCGGTGGGCAGTCACTTGGAGTTTGCCGACGACGCCACCCTAACCCGGGCGCTGGAGGGCCGCCGGGAGATGTGAGGACCCATACAGAAAGGTGGGGCCTGAGGGGAGGAGAACCATGAAAAAGTGGTATGACGAGGAATATGAGTTTGAGATTGAGGTAACCGGCTTTCTCCGGGGAGAGCGCACGGAGCGCTGCTGCCGCAACGGCGAAGAGGTGGGAGACCGGTATACCTGCACCTACGGCTGCCCGGTCAACGCCCAGGGGTATGGCATCTGCTCCAAGACCATGATGCTGCTCTATCCCATCATGGAGGCGGTGCGCAGCGGCGGCGACTTGGAGAGAATCGGCGGCAGCGGGAGGTATATCAAGGATATCGTGTGCCCCGATGGATGCGTCCTGTTCCGGCTGACGGCCAGACCTTTGGGGAACGAAAATTTTTTCAAGGGGAAGTTTTTTGCCTGAAAACAGTCTGACTCAGGGACAAAAGGCCCGCGCTCTCCCAGATGGGAGAGCGCGGGGGCCTTTCTCGTTTTTCTGCTTACTCTTGGCCGTCATTCTCGGCCTGGCCGTCCTCCGTTTCCTCGTAGGAGGCGTCCTCCACCTCCTGGTCAGTGAGGTGGCCGGCGGCCTTGATGTCGGCAATGCGCTCGTTGTTGTACTCGATCTTGGCCATGGCGCTGGTCACCTTCTGGCACAGGTCGGCATAGCCAGGCTCAGGGGCGGAGCCCCGCTCGGCGTAGTACAGCTTGCCCAGCTCCAGATAGGCCCGGCGGATGGAATCCCGCTCGCTGGAATTCTGCACCTTCAGCTTGCCGATCTCGGTCAGCTGCTTGGCTTTGGCCATACCGGCGTCAGTGATCTCCTTGGCCTTGGCCACCCCGGCCTGGGCCAACTCGCCGGCCCGCTCCTTCAAACGGTCAAAATCAATGCTCATATTGACAGCCTCCTTATCATGTCTTGTGGGGGAGTGTTTTACGTGGATCCTTGCACACATTTTATGCTGGCAAAGGGGAAATTGCAAGGGGTAGGCGGGGAGAATTCACAAACCGTTAAGATTCGCCGCTCTCCCGGAAGGCGAAGAACCGCTGGCCAAAGTAGTTCAGACCGGTGTACAGCACCATACCCGCCAGCATGGCCACGTTTTCCTGGATGGTGGAGCCATACCCCGCCAGGGCCCAGCGCACCGCGGGCCGGGCCAGGCCATAGGCGATAGCGGCGCACACGGCCACCGTCAGGATAAAGCGCAGCACCTGGGCGGCGGAGCGCTCCTGATTCCGGAAGGTGAAATACTTATTGAGGAAAAAGCTCAGAATGCCCCCCGCCACATAGTTGGCGCATACCGCCACCCAATAGTTCACATGGGCCAGGTTGTACAGCAAAAACATGACCCCGGAGCCCACCAGGGTGTTGGCCGCCCCCACCAGCAAAAACTTCCACACTGTGGCGTCAAACAGCTTTTTCATCCCCGTCATCCTCCAGCACCTGCCGGATGAGAAACCTGGGCCGGTGCTTGCTCTCCAGGTACAGCTTGCCCATATATTCGCCGATTACCCCCAGGGCCAGCAGGATCAGCCCTCCGATGAGCCAGATGGAGCAGGCCAGGCTGGCCCAGCCGGTGATGGTGTTGCCGCCGATCCAGCGGACAATGTTGTAGGCGATCATCACCAGGGAGATCAGAAAGACCAGAAAGCCCAGGGCGGTGATCATCCGCAGGGGCTTGACTGACAAGGAGGTGATACCCTCCAGGGCGAAGGCCAGCATTTTTTTCAAAGGGTACTTGCTCTCCCCGGCAAACCGATCTCCCCGCTCGTACTCCACCACGTCGGTGCGGTAGCCAATCAGGGGTACGATGCCCCGCAGGAACAGATTGACCTCCTGGAACTGGGCCAGACCGTCCAGCGCCCGGCGGGACATCAGCCGGTAGTCGGCGTGATTGAACACCGTATCCGCCCCCATGGCGTTCATCAGGCGGTAAAAACCCTCGGCAGTGGTACGCTTGAAGAAGCTGTCCCGTTTCCGGGAGGAGCGCACCCCGTAGACGATGTCCACCCCCTCCAGGAACTTGTCCACCATCTTGTCTACGGCCTCCACGTCGTCCTGGAGGTCGGCGTCCATAGAGATGACCATGTCCGCCCTCTCCCTGGCGGTCATCAGTCCCGCCAGCAGCGCGTTCTGATGGCCCCGGTTCCGGCTCAGATCCACCCCGCAAAGCAGGTGGGACTGCCGGTGCAGCTGACAGATCAGCTCCCAGGTGCGGTCCTTGGAGCCGTCGTTGACAAACAGCACCCGGCTTTTGGGGCTGATTTTGCCGGAGGCCATGAGCCGCTCCAGCTTTTCCTTCAAGCGTTTGGAGGTCTCGGGCAAAACCTCCTCCTCATTGTAGCAGGGCACGACGATATAAAGCACATTGTCCATGTCGTTCTCTCCGTCACAGCGCAAAGAAGTGCGGAGCGGGCCGGAAAGACGGCCCTCTCCGCCAGTACCATTATCATAGTACGAAGAGGCAGGATTTGCAAGAGGATTCTTTCCGGGACGGGGGAGGGGGGCTCTTAGGAGAATCTTAAGGGGAAAACAGGAAAAAAGCAAGGACATGGGAGCGGTATTCTGATATAGTATAGGTACAACCGGTTGTCCCGGGGAAGACCCCGGAGAAAGGAGGGCGTGGATGGCGGACAGGATTCTGATTGTGGACGACGAGAGGGAGATCTCCGACCTGGTGGAGGTGTACCTGAAAAACGAGGGCTTTGAGGTGTGCAAGTTCTATACGGCGCAGGAGGCCTGGGACTGCATCCAGAGCACGCCTTTGGACCTGGCTATCCTGGATCTGATGCTGCCCGGTATGGACGGCTTTGCCCTGTGCCGCAGCCTGCGGGAGCTGGGGGGAAACTACCCCGTGATCATGCTCACCGCCAAGGACGGGGAGATGGACAAGATCACAGGGCTCACCTTAGGGGCGGACGACTACGTCACCAAACCCTTCCGCCCCCTGGAGCTGGTGGCACGGGTAAAGCCCAGCTGCGGCGGTACAAACGCTACAATCCCGCCCAGACACAGCAGCCCGACGGGCTGCTGGCCTGCGGGGAGCTGGAGCTGGACCCGCGGGCGCACCAGTGCCTGCTGGGGGACCGGGAGCTGAACCTGACCCCTACGGAGTTTACCATCCTGCGCATCCTGCTGGAGCACAAGGGGGAGGTGGTGAACGCCGAGGCGCTGTTCCGGGCCATCTGGGGGGACGTGTACTATGCCAAGAACAGCAGCACCATCACAGTGCATGTGCGCCATCTCCGGGAGAAGATGGGGGACAGCTTTGAACAGCCCAAATACATCAAAACCGTATGGGGGTGTGGATATAAAATTGAAGGATAAAGAGAGAAAACGGGCATATGATCTGCGCATGGTGGTGATCGTTGTGGTGCTGATGTGCGCAATCCTGTTCGCTGTTGTGGACGGCATGGACCTGTCGGGCGCGGTGTCCAACTGGTTCTACGATAACTTCATGCTCACGCTGGACTATTCGGGCCCGGGCGGCAGGGAATATGTGATAGTTCGGCCGGACTGGACGCAGATCAAATACCTGCTGCTGGCGGCTCTGGCCGCTGTGTGCGTGAGCTGGGTGATCTTCTGCTTTCTGGCCGCCCGGCGGGCCCGACGAAGGCAGCTGCGGGAAACCGTCCAGGAGCTGGGGGAGAAGATCCGGGAGTACCTTGCCTCCGACCGGGAGGCCTCAGACATCTTTCGGGAGGAGTACGGGGAGATCGGGGTCCAGGTGGCCGAACTGAAGACCAAGGCGGTGCTCCAGGAGAAGCGGCTGCGGGAGGAGGAGCGCAGGAAGAGCGATCTGATCACCTACCTGGCCCACGACCTGAAGACGCCACTGACCTCGGTGATCGGTTACCTCAGCCTGTTGGGCGAGGCGGCGGATATGCCGGCGGTCCAGAGAGAGAAGTACACCGGCATCGCCCTGAATAAGGCAGAACGGCTGGAGCATCTGGTGGACGAATTCTTTGAGATCACCCGCTACAACCTGCAGCAGATCCAGCTCAGCAAGGGGCGGGTGGACCTGAGCTATCTACTGGTGCAGATGGCCGATGAGTTCTATCCCCTGCTGTCCCAGCGGGGGAACACCGCCGTGCTGAACCTTCGGGATGAGCTGGCGGTGTGGGGCGATGGAGACAAGCTGGCCCGGGTGTTCAACAACCTGTTGAAGAACGCCGCGTCTTACAGCGATCCGGACACACAGATCGTGATTTCCGCTGAGCGGCAGGGGGACAAGGCGGTGGTTACCATCCGCAACCAGGGGCCCACCATCCCCCGGGAAAAGCTGGAGGCTATCTTTGAAAAGTTCTACCGGGGGGATGAGGCCAGGGGGACCGGCACCGGCGGGGCGGGGCTGGGGCTGGCCATTGCCCAGGAGATCATTCGACTCCACGGAGGCGCCATCCAGGCTCTGAGCGCAGACCGGGAAACTACCTTTGCGGTGTTCCTGCCTCTGGAGGAGGAGACCGGCCGGCAGGAGCAGGAGGAGCAGCCGCCGCCCCAGACGGTTGCGCCGGAGGAGACAGAAGAACCTGTTGCAAAATGCAGTTTTCTGACTCAAGCAAAAAATTGACGCATAAAAAGCTGCTAAGAACCGCCAAAACGACGGTTTCTCAGCAGCTTTTTCTTTGGCCTGTTTTTTGCAATTTTTGTTGCAACGGGCTCTTTTCCTCTTCCTCTGAGGCCGGGAACTGGGCGGGGGAGAGGGCCGGAAGGTCGCCCCTCTCCGCCCGGTATCAACATCATAGTACGGAATGGAGGAATTTGAAAGAGATTCCTGTTCAGGCAGTTTTTCCATGGTCATAGGTTATAGGTCATAGCTCATACTCGGCCAAAAGATTGTCTAAATACCGCCCAAACGCCTGGGGAAGACAGTAGTATGTGCCGTCTATGATGCAGGGGTAAGGCTCCCCCGCATGGTAGAAATATAGGATCGTCACTTCATTTCCAAAATGGACGGCGTGGCTGGGAGGCCCGTCAACCCCGCCGAAATCATCGTGGTCCTCCGGGTTCCAGCCGTTGAACATGGCCATCAGCTCCCGGACCAGGGCGGCGTCCTGGGTGGCGTAGAGCTCCACTTCCCCTTCTAGATATTCATCTGGGATGAGGCTGCCAGCCAGCCGGGTTACAGAGAAGGTGCGGACGTCTTCTTCAGCGTTCTCAAAAAGCGGATTGTCTGCAAGGGCGGGAGGCCCAGAACCGGTAGGGGCGGGGGAGGTGCATCCCGCCAGCAGGACGAAGCCGGTCAAAATAGCCAGAAATCGGGTCCGTTTCATAGCGTAGAACCTCCTGTCAGGGGAACGTAGTAATCTTGAATTTCAGCCGTGGAACTAGTTTGAATAGAAAAACGAAATGCAGGGGCCTCATTCTGAATGACAAGCCGAATATCTGCAATGGAGTAACCACTCATTTCGGCACTGGATAGTTGTTGTTCAAGTTGGGAAATTGCTGCATCGACAGCAATATTGTCAATAGAAATGTCATCAAATGCTCCTGCATTGTTATGCATATAGGATACAATATCACCGCTACTATTCTGAACAAAGATAACGGAATCACTGGTTTTTATGCCATTGATGCTATAATTATAAATTTTTGTCCACAGCCCAGTATCAGCAGTATAATAATTTTCAACTAAAGCATATTTATCTTGATTAAATGGATAAATGATAGACGATTGAGCATGATTCCCTGGGAATTCTGAAGCAACATTGACTTTGGGGGCATCAGAGGTAGCTGATAGTTTTGAAGGATCAAAGAAGCCAACAGTGTCACCAGCGGAATCGGTCAGATAAATCACATCGGAAACCGTGTCGCTCGTTAGACCGAGAATAACAGAGCGGTCAACGAAACTTGTGCTTGTATCACCACGCACAAGGCGGTCATTAGTTTTCCCACTTGAACCATATTGTGATAATACCATTGTATCACCAAAAGCAAGGGCTGCACTTATCGTATACCCAGAGCCGATCGCTTGACAGAATGACTTTATCATAATGTAATTAGCGTTGGTATAGACACTGTCTTTATAACCAATTACACATCTAGCACCTTTCTGAAAAATAGCGTTTATTATGTTGCTTGCGGAACTACCACCTTTGCCGCATAAGCAAGCGGCGATAAAAGCCACATCCAAATCGTCAAGTGAACTGTTACTCAATGAAGTGATGTCAGAAAGCCGTACGGTAGATATATTTCCGTTTGAAGCAACAGCTTTTAGTTCAGTTTGATTGCCGTGTGTATGCACAACAAAAAAATCGGAGGATTTTAGATAAGTTAAGAACTGACTTGCAGTGAAAGCAGTATAGCGAGAAATTGAGGAATTATTTATATTACGTAAATAGCTAGAAGCTGATGATTGCCAAGAGGTACGGTCACCTCCATCCGGATCTACGATACCCAAAAGTCTTACTTGAAACAGCGAAGAAGATGCGGCGCTTGCAGATAGAGATGTAGAGTAAGGAAATGTCAATGTACCAGAGGTTGCGGATGCGAAGTTTAGCCCAATACATAGGAAAAGGGTTATTGCCAGAACAAAAATTCGAAAGCCTTTTCGTGATGATTTCATATGGCGCCCTCCTTACTAGTCGCAGCCGTAATGGTTGGGTTAGTACATAAAGGAAGAATGAGAATAAGCCATTGGAACCCTCTCCTTTGCAACCGGTTTTACCATATATGAAAATCTAAAAGCTTACAAAAATATTATACAGCAAAACCTGTTTCATGTCAACAAAATCAGGGAAATTACACAAATAAATGAAATCCGGAAAAAGCCGGGCGGCGGAAAGCGCGCCCTTTCCGCCGCCCGGCTATCCAGTCTCCTGTTTCTCCGACAACGCCTCCCTCAACCGGCCGATGGCCCGGCGCTCGATGCGAGACACCTGTACCTGGCTCACACCCAGCACCCGGGACACCCGGTCCTGGGTGAGATTTTTGTAAAAACGCAACAAAATGACCTTCCGCTCCCGCTCGGGCAGCGCGTCGATGGCCGCGCGCAGGGTGAGCCGCTCCACCACTTCCTCCTCCATGCCGTCCGAGCCCAGCACCGACTCCAGGGTGAAGCCGTCCTCGCCCGTCTCGCTCTGGAGGGAGGCCACGGTGAGGGCGGCGGTGTCCGCCGCGGCGATATCCTCCGGCTCCAGCCCGGTGGCGGCGCCCAGCTCGGAAAGGGTGGGCTCCCGGCCCAGGCGCTGGCTCAAATCCTGCCGGGCCTGCCGCAGGGCGGCGGAGCGCTCTTTAATCCCCCGGCTGACCTTCACCATCCCGTCGTCTCGGAGAAACCGGCGGATCTCCCCGGCGATCTTTGGTACGGCGTAGGTGGAGAACTGGGTGCCGTAGTTTAAGTCAAATCCCCGCACCGCCTTGAGAAAGCCCAGGCAGCCCAGCTGGTACAAATCCTCCGGGTCCACCCCCCTGCCGTAGTAGCGCCGGGCCACCGACCAGATCAGGCCGCTGTTATCGATGAGCAGCCGCTCGCAGGCGTCGTTGTCGCCCGCCTGGGCCGCCTCCAGTAGGGAGGGGGTGTCCAGCCCCTTCACCGTGCCCCGCCCGTGCGCCGGGCGATGCGTTTGCGCATGGTGACGGTGGTGCCCTTGCCAATGGCGGAGCGCACCTTCAGGCTGTCCATAAAACTCTCCATGATGGTAAAACCCATGCCCGAGCGCTCCTCGCTGCCGGTGGTGAACAGGGGGGTGCGGGCCCGCTCCACGTCGGGGATGCCCACGCCGGAGTCTTTGACCTGTACCTCCAGTACATTGCCCTCCAGCAGCCGGAGGCGCAGGGTGATGCGGCCCAGGCGGTCGGGGTAGGCGTGGACAATGGAGTTGGTCACCGCCTCGCTCACCGCGGTTTTGATGTCCGCCACCTCGTCCAGAGTGGGGTCCAGCTGGGCGGCGAAGCAGGCGGCACAGGAGCGGGCAAACCCCTCGTTGGCCGAGCGGGAGGAAAAGACAATGGTGGTCTGATCAATGGCTTTCACTATGTAGCCCTCCTTATTCCAATGGGATGAGCCGGCCCACGCCGGCCGCGTCCAGTACCCGGCGGGCCTGGACAGGAATGGCGGTCACCCGCAGGGAGCCCCCCAGCTGCTGCATCTGCCGCAGGGCCCGCAGCAGCACGGCGATGCCAGAGCTGTCCATAAAGGTGACGCCGGACAAGTCCAGAGTCAGGCGCATGGGCAAAATCTGGGCGATGGCGTCCTCCAGCTGCCCCATCATGGTCCGGGCGCCGTGGTGGTCGATCTCGCCGGACAGGGCGATGGTGGCGCTGCCGGCCTGGCTGTTCACTGTGATGGGCATGGCTTGTCCTCCTGAGTTGGTTTGAGCGGATTATATACCGGCCCATGGGAAAATTTTGCTGAAACCCGGGGAAGGAATGAAAAAAACACGCCTTGGGGGGGAAGGGGGCAGAGGCACCACGATTGCAAAACCGGGGGAAATGTGGTACCATGACTGCAATGCCCGGCGGGGGAAGCCACGCCGGAGTATCGCCGGGAGGTGACCTATGACGGAGCTGGAACAACTGCCCATCCCCCTGCTGGAGTGGTACCGGGACAATGCCCGCACCCTGCCCTGGCGGGAGGATCCCACCCCTTACCATGTGTGGGTGTCTGAGATCATGCTCCAGCAGACCCGGGTGGCCGCCGTGCTGGGCTACTACAGGCGCTTCCTGGCTGAAGTGCCCGATGTGGCGGCGCTGGCTGCCCTGAGTGAGGAACGTCTGATGAAACTGTGGCAGGGGCTGGGCTACTACAACCGGGCCCGGAACCTCCAGGGAGCCGCCCGGCAGATCATGGAAGAGCACGGCGGGGTATTTCCCTCGGACTATGACAGTGTCCGGGCGCTGAAGGGAGTGGGGGACTACACTGCCGGAGCCATCTGCTCCATCGCCTTTGGGCAGCCACGGGCGGCGGTGGACGGCAATGTGCTGCGGGTGGTGGCCCGCCTGACGGGAGATACCGGGGACATCACCGCTCCGGCCACCAAGCGGCGGGTGACCCAAGCGCTGGAGCGGGTGATCCCGCTCCAGGCCCCAGGGAGCTTTACCCAGGCCATGATGGAGCTGGGGGCTACGGTGTGCCTGCCCAACGGCGCGCCATTGTGCGAAAAATGCCCCGCCAGGGATTTCTGTGTAGCCCATCTGGAAGGGTGCACGGCGGAGCTTCCGGTGAAGGCGCCCAAAAAGGAGCGCCGGGTGGAGGCGCGCACCGTGTGGCTCATCTTCCGGGAGAATCTGGTGGCCCTGCGCCGCCGCCCGGAGAAGGGACTGCTGGCTGGGCTGTGGGAGTACCCCAATGAGCTGGGGGACAGCTCCCTTCCCCCGGCGTGGGGCATCGAACCCCTGTCCATGGAATATGGCGGACAGGGGAAGCACATCTTCACCCATGTGGAGTGGCGCCTTGCCTACCATAAGGTGGAGACAAAAACGCAACCCCTGCCCCAGGGCTGGGTGTGGGCCGATTTGGAGGATTGGCAAGGCCGCTACGCCATCCCCAATGCTTTTCAAAGCGGGGCAGCGCTGGTGGAGGAGCGGTTGAAAATGGGACACAGAGGGAGAGCGTGAGAGATGGCAAAGTTGTATTTTCGTTACGGGGTGATGGGCTCCAGCAAGTCGGCCAACGCCCTGATGGTGCGCTATAATTACGAGGAGCGGGGCCAGCGGGCCCTGATGGTCAAGCCCATGCTGGACCAGCGGGAGGGGGAGCAGATTGTCAATTCCCGCATCGGCCTGCGCTACCCCTGTGTGTGGTTTGAGGAATTGGAGCAGATGAGCCGGGAGGAGATCTGCTCCTATCAGTGCGTCATCGTGGACGAGGCCCAGTTCCTTACGCGGGAGCAGGTGAAGTACCTGACGGATATTGTGGACGGTATGAACGTGCCCGTCATCTGCTACGGCCTGCGGGCGGACTTTAAGGGGGATCTGTTCCCCGGATCAGAGGCGCTGTTGGCCTGGGCGGATGTGATCGAGGAGGTCAAGACCATCTGCTGGTGCGGCAAGAAGGCCACCTGCAACGCCCGGTTCGACGAGCACGGCGTGGTGCTTAAGGAGGGCGCTCAGGTGGTGCTGGGGGCCAACGACTGTTACATCGGCCTGTGCCGGAAGCACTGGAAGGCGGGGGACCTGGGGCCGGACGGGCCGGAGCGGAAGGCATGATCTGCGCGCTCTGTCCCAGAAAATGCAGGGCGTTGCGGGATGAGGTTGGGGCGGCGGGCTGGTGCCGCCTGCCCGAGGGCCTGCGGATTGCCCGGGCGGCCCTGCACCACTGGGAGGAGCCCTGCATTTCGGGAACCCGGGGGGCGGGCACCGTGTTTTTCTCCGGGTGTACTCTGGGCTGTGTGTTCTGCCAGAACGGCCCCATCAGCCACGGGAACTTCGGCGAACCGGTGAGCGAGGACGGTCTGCTGGATATTTTCCAGCGCCTGGCGGACCAGGGGGCCCACAACATCGAGCTGGTCACCCCCACCCAGTACAGCCACATCCTGGCTCGGGTGCTGGGCAGGCCAACCCCCGGCGGCCTGCCGGTGGTGTGGAACAGCGGAGGGTATGAGCGGGTGGAAACCCTTCGGGCCCTGGAGGGCAAGGTGGATGTGTATCTGCCCGACCTGAAATATGTGACCCCGGAGCTGGCAAAGCGGTACTCCGGAGCGGCGGACTACCCCCGGGCGGCCATGGCCGCCATCACGGAGATGGTCCGCCAGCGGGGGCCGGTACGCCTGGAGGGTGGGCTTTTGAAGAGCGGGGTGATCATCCGCCACCTCATCCTCCCCGGGCAGGTGTCGGAGGCCAAGCGGGTGATGGATTGGGTGTCGGAGACCTTTTCCCGGGGGACGGTACTGTTCTCCCTCATGGCCCAGTACACCCCCGTGGGGGAGCTGAAGAACTGCCCCGAGCTCAGCCGCACCCTGCGTCCTTCCGAGCTGCGCGCCGCCCGGGCGTACATGGAAAACCTGGGTCTGCCCGGATACGTCCAGGAGCAGTCCTCGGCGGGGGAGGGCTTCATCCCCGCCTTTGACCTGACAGGGGTATTGCCGTAAAAGCTGAACACGGGCCGCCCGGCTGTTTGCCGGGCGGCCCGTGTCTCCTGTCTTTTTACACTGGAATGGTAAAAAATGTACGTACCGCGCCATGCAGATCCGCGAACAGAGGGTGATCCGGGGGGAAGAAGGTGAACCACACCAGGAGCACCCACAGCAGCGCGGTGAGCAAGCTGACTGCCCGCCGCATCCAGGCCCGCTCCCCTAGCGGCCACAGCAGCCGGGGCAGCAGGAAGGCCAGGGCCATGAGAAAGCCGTAGAGGGCTAGGTCAAAGGTCATGGCCTCCCCCCGCAGGACGATGTGGTACACCCAGCCAACGGCCAGCATGAGGGCGCATACCAGCAGCATGGCCAGCAGCCGGGCGGTCCGCAGGGCGGGCTGGCCCCGGGTGAGCAACAGGGCGGCGGCCAACAGGGGGTAAAACAGAATTTTCTCATGCTCCCACAGGCTTTCCCGCACCGGAGAGAGCAGGGCGGTGAGGGGATTGGGGAACCACTGGTACAGAAAATGAAGCAGCACCCCCAGGGCGAGGGCGGCAAAAAACGTGATCCACAAGTTCCATGAAATTTTTTTCACAGCGCCACCTCCGAAAATGAAGCGGCCGCTGGCCGCCGGGAAACATTGCATCCTGTTTACAGGATCAGTTTATGCGGCGGATTGGGCAGGCTATGCATACCGGGCGGACGTTCTCAAATGGAAAGAAGAAAAAATAGGATGGAAACCATATCTTTCCCAGCATAAAACTCCAACGACGCGAAAGCGGGTGCGCTGGAAATCTCCCCTTGCCAGCTGCCCCTGACTTTGCCACGGTGGAAGAGCCGCTTCCCCGGCATATTAACCATGCGGGGCAAGTCCCGCGATTTTTTGGGAAAGGCGGTGATTGTGATTGAACGACGAGACAAGGACCTGGATGGGCATGGCGCTGCTCCGGGTGGTTCTGCTGGGACTTCTGGGGCTGATGCTCCTGTGGCCGCTAACGGCCCGAGCCGACGCGCTTACCGTGGTGCCAGTGGGCCGTGCCGTGGGTATCAAGCTGTTCTCCGATGGCGTTGTGGTGGTGGGCACTTCGGAGATCGACACCCAAAACGGCCTGGTCAACCCGGCCAAGGACTGCGGGCTGAAGGAAGGAGATGTGATCACCCACATCAACTCCACCGAGGTGGATACCATTGAAGAAGTGTCCGCCCTGCTCCAGCAGCTGGAAGGGCAGTCTATGCGCATCCGGGCGATCCGGGACGACAAACAGGTGCAGCTGACCGCCCAGGCGGCGCTGTGTGCCTCTGATGGGGCCTATAAGCTGGGGGCCTGGATCCGGGACTCCATGGCGGGTATCGGCACCGTGACCTTCTACTGCCCTGACACCGGAGCCTTTGGCGCGCTGGGCCACGGCATCAGCGACGTGGATACCGCCCTGCTCATGCCTCTGGAGAGCGGCTCCATCCTGCCGGCCAGTGTCAGCGGCGTGGAGCCGGGCAAGGCGGGAACGCCGGGGCAGCTCAAGGGGATCTTTGACACCTCCGTCACCCTGGGCCAGCTGGCGGTGAACACCGACAACGGAGTGTTTGGAACTCTGTCCGGCGGCAGCCCATGGACCGGGCAGGAGGTGGAGGTGGCCCCCCGCAACGAGGTGAAGGCGGGCGCGGCCACCATTTTGAGCAACATCTCCGGTGACGCGGTGGAGGAGTACTCCATCCAGATTGTCAAAGTCTACCCCGAGAGTGAGAGCGACTGCCGGGACTTTCTCATCCAGGTGACAGACCAGCGGCTGCTGGAAGCCACCGGCGGCATTGTCCAGGGGATGAGTGGAAGCCCCATCCTGCAAGATGGAAAATTGGTGGGGGCGGTGACCCATGTCATGGTGGACGACCCCACCAGTGGCTACGGCATCTATGCCGGGCGGATGCTCCAAGAATGCGGGGCGCTGTAAGTGGCACGATGGCCCAGTAGAGGCCATTTTCCGACAGGGGTGTCGAAAAATAATTACTAGAAATTGGTAAAATGACCTTGTCAGGTGGAACATCTTGTGGTATTTTAGAAATACAGTAAAAAACTGGAAAATATCACAGGTCGATGACCGGAAAGGGTTATGGTAATGGACGAGCAAATCAAGGTTGTGCTGGCAGACGCATCCGAGGAGTTTCGCGGGATGTTTCAAGATATGGTGGACGGGGAATCGGATTTGACAATGGTGGGACAGACCGGGGACGGAGAGCAGCTGCTGCGTCTGGTCCAACAGCTCCGGCCGGATGTGTTGGTGATGGATCTGCTGCTCACCGGAGTGGACGGCCTGGAGGTATTGGAGCGTTTGGGTAAAGAGCGGCCCCGGGTGCTGGTGCTCTCCGCCTTTGCGACCCCTTCCCTGGCCGAGGAGGTGGCCGCCCGGGGTGGTGACTACTGCATGCTCAAGCCCTGCCGGCTGTCCGCGGTGGCCGAGCGGGTGCGGCAGCTGGCCCATGGTCAGGCTGTCCAGGATCATTCTGGGGACGGGGATGACCGGGAGCTGGAGCGCCGGGTGACGGCCATCATCCACGACATCGGCGTACCTGCCCACATCAAAGGCTACCAGTACCTCCGGGAGGCCATTGGACTGGCGGTGGCGGACATGGATGTAATCAATGCCGTGACCAAGGTATTGTACCCGGCGGTAGCCAAGAAATACGGCACCACCGCCAGCCGGGTGGAGCGGGCGATTCGCCACGCCATTGAGGTGGCCTGGGACCGAGGGGACCTGGAGACACTGCAAAAGTATTTTGGCTACACCGTCTCCAACGCGAAAGGCAAGCCAACCAACAGCGAGTTCATCGCCATGATTGCCGACCGCATCTCCCTGGAGCGCAGCAAGAAGGCGGGCTGAGCTCTGCGCCATAGCGCAAAAAGGAAAAAGAGACCATGAACGGCTGCCAGACAGAAAGCAGCCGTTCATGGCTTTCCTTAGCGGAAAAAACGGCTCAATAGGACAGCTGCTCCACACTCCAGCCTCGGATCAGCCGGGCGTACTGGCCGCACTGCTCCCGGGCCAGCGCCATGCTGAGGTTGCGGTAGTTGCCGCACTCGGCCGCGCTCTTTCCGGGCATCTCCCCCTGCCAGTCGGCACCGGCGGAAAAAATGTCCTGCAAAAGCGCCACGGCCTGCGCCAGAGACAGCTTGTCCCCGTCAAACAGGAAATAGAACCCGGTCTGACAGCCCATGGGGCCGAAGTAGACCACTGCGTCCTTCTGAGGACTGTTGCGCAGCAGAGTGGCGACGATATGCTCCACCGAGTGCATCTGGGCGTTGGAGAGCAGATCTCCCGTGTTGGGGGCCTTGAAGCGAAGGTCAAAGGTGATCACGCTGCCGTCCCGCCGGGACAGGTACAGCCCAGGGCGCAGGGTGCGGTGATCCACCTGAAAACTGGCAATGGGATCCATGCATTATACCTCCCGCAAGAGAACTTCCAGCGCCCGGTTCAGCCCTGCCACCGCGGCCGGAAGATTGTTTTGGTATTGATCGTACTGGGTGGGGTGATCCAAGTGGTCGGACACCACCTTCAGGCAGTGAAAGGGAACCTGGCTGCGCAGACATACCTGGGCGGCGGCCCCCGCCTCCATGTCGCACACCAGGGCGCCAAACTGCTCCCGGATGTGCCGCGCCCGCTGGAAATCCCGGCCGAACCAGTCCCCGGTGGCCACCACGCCGGTGGCGCAGGGCAGGCCTGCCACCTCCAGCCGGGCGGCGGCCTCTTCCGGGGCGGCACAGGGCAGGAAGACCTGATCCAAGACGGGAACCTGCCCTGGAGGATCGCCAAATATATCCAGATCATGCTGCACGCAGGCGGTGGCGGAGATCAGCGTGCCCACCGGTAGGGGCTGAAAGCAGCCGGCCACCCCGGCATTCCACAGCGCCTGAACCTGAAACTGGTCGATGAGCAGTTGGGCGGCCAGGGCGGCGTTCACCTTGCCCACCCCGGAGATGCACACCAGCAGATCTTCCCTGACCCGGCGCAGGGTGAGCCCCGCCCGGTTTTCCACCGGCCGGCCGCCGGTAAAGGGGGGCGCAACCTCCTTATGCATGGCGAAGAGTAAAGCTCTCATGGGCGCATCAGCGGCGGGGGGCCAGCAGCTGGGCGCGCACATCCCACAGCTTCTGGGACAGGTCCACGTAGTAGTTGTGGGGGTTTTCAAACCGCTTGACCTCGTCCCAGAGGGTGTCCACCTGGCGCACGCAGTAGGCCCGGATGTCGTCGATGGACGGCTTTTGGTACACCAGCCGTCCCTTCTGGAAAATGGGCACCAGCAGGGGAACGGCGGTGAAGTCGCTTACCGTCTTGCGTTTCCAGGTGGCCTCCGGATCAAACAGCTCCAAGGGCTGGGTAAAATCAGGCTGTTCCTCAAACAGGCACACATAGTCGGCCATGGCTTTGCCGGTGGCGTTCTCAAACAAGCGGTAGACCTTTTTAAAATGGGGGATGGTCACTTTGGCGGGATTTTCGCTGATCTTGATCTTGGGGATGATTTGTCCGTCCCCGTCCTCAATGGCGGCCAGCTTATAGACCCCGCCGAACACAGGCTCGCTCTTGGAGGTGATCAGCCGCTCCCCCACGCCAAAGCCATCGATCCGGGCCCCTTGGGTGATCAGGTCCCGGATGAGATACTCGTCCAGGGAGTTGGAGGCGATGATTTTCACCCCGGTCAGACCCGCGTCATCCAGCAGCTTCCGGGCCTTCCGGGACAGGTAGGCCAGATCCCCCGAGTCAATGCGGATAGCCCCTTTGGAAATGCCCAGTTCCCGAAATACCCGGATCACGTTGGGCACACCGGAGTGGAGCACGCTGTAGGTGTCCACCAGCAGAGTGGGGGAGTTGGGATACACCTGACAGTAGGTTTTGAAGGCGGTGTACTCGTCGGGGAACATCTGCACCCAGGAGTGGGCCATGGTTCCGGTGGCGGGGGTGTGGAACATCTGGTCGGCCATGGCGCAGGCGGTGCCGGAGCACCCGGCGATATAGCTGGCCCGGGCCCCCAGAAGGGCCCCGTCCGCCCCCTGGGCCCGGCGGGAGCCGAACTCGGACACCGACCGGCCCTCCGCGGCCCGGACGATGCGGTTGGATTTGGTGGCAATCAGCGACTGGTGGTTCAAGGCCAACAGCAGGTAGGTCTCGATGAACTGGGCCTGGATGGCGGGGGCCCGGACGGTGAGGATGGGCTCCCGGGGGAAGATGGGGGTGCCCTCGGGCACCGCCCAGATGTCCCCGGTGAATCGGAAGTCCAGCAGGAACTGCAAAAACTCCTCGCTGAACAGCCCCTTGGTGCGCAGAAAGTCTACGTCCTCGGGGTCAAAGCGCAGCGTTTCAATGTATGCAATGACCTGTTCCAGTCCCGCGGCGATGGCGAAGCCGCCCCCGTCGGGGACGTTGCGGAAGAATACGTCAAAGTAGCAGATCCGATCCTTCAGCCCGGTCTGAAAGTAGCCGTTCCCCATGGTCAGCTCATAGAAGTCGGCCAGCATGGTGTAGTTTACGTCGTGTTTCACAGGGATGCCCCCTTTACAATATTAAGGCATATTATATGCTGACTTGGAAGGAAAAGCAAGCAAAAAGGCGCAGGCCGCCGCGGATTTCCGCGGCGGCCTGCGCCTTTTAACAGTAAGGGGGGCGCGGATCTGGCGGACGAAGTGGTGCCGCCCAGAAGCAGGGGGGGCGGCTTTGCCCAGAACGCCCGCCCCTGGCAGATCGGCCGGGCAAGGCAGGGGGGAACTTTTTTTCCAGGAGGGAATACACTGGCTTGAGGGCCCGGATGGGGTCCATTCCACCGTCTGACAGGGAGGTTTTTATGCTGCGGACAAAAAATTTCTGGGTTATCGGAGGGGATCCCCGTCAGGCGGCGCTGGCGGGGCTGCTGGCCGACGATGGACATGGGGTACATACCTTTGCCCTGGAGCAGGGGGAGGGATTGGCCTGTGAAAAGACATTGGAAGGGATAGGACTGGCCGACTGCGTCATTCTGCCCCTGCCCGCCGTGGACGGGGAGGGGCGGCTGAACACGCCGCTGTCCGCCGGGACTTACGAACTGGGGGAGATTCTGGAGGCCATGCGGCCCGGGCAGCTTTTGTGCGCGGGAATGGCCGGGACCGGCCTGAAGGAGCTGGCGGAGGGACATAGGCTGATTTTGCGGGACTATTTCGCCCGGGAGGAATTGGCGGTGCTCAACGCCATTCCCACGGCGGAGGGGGCCATCCAGATCGCCCTGGAGGAACTGCCTGTTACCCTCCACGACGCACGGGTACTGGTGGTGGGGTTTGGCCGCCTGGGCCGGGCGCTGGCTCCCCGGCTGCGGGCCCTGGGGGCCCGCGTCTGGGTGGCAGCCCGCAGCTACGCCCAGCGGGCCATGGCCGAGGGCGCGGGGGTGGAGGCCGAGGGGCTGGAGCGGCTGCGGGAGTGGCTTTGCAGCTTCGATTTGGTGATAAACACTGTGCCCGCCCCCATCTTAGGTGTGGAGGAGCTGGCCGCGTTGAAGGAGGGAGCGCTGGTCATCGACCTGGCCTCCCGGCCGGGGGGCGTAGACCTGCCGGTGGCGGCCGCCCTGGGGGTGCGGGTGATCTGGGCGCTGTCCCTGCCGGGCAAGGTGGCTCCCGTCACCTCGGGCCGGTACATTAAGGATACCGTCTATCATATCATGGAAGAGTTAGGAGTGTGAGCATGGAACAGCTGAAGGTAGGATTCGCCTTTTGCGGATCCTTTTGCACCCTGAGCCGGGGACTGGACGCTCTGGAGGAGGTGGCTGCCCGGTACACCCACCTGGTGCCCATCGTCTCTGAACGGGTGGCTGCCACCGACACCCGGTTTGGAAACGCCCACGACTTTATGCGGGAGATGGAGCGCATCTGTGGCCGGCGGGTCATTGCCACTGTGGAACAGGCGGAGCCCATTGGCCCCAAGGGGCTGCTGGACGTGCTGGTGATCTGCCCCTGCACGGGCAACACCCTTGCCAAACTGGCCCATGGGGTGACGGACAGCAGTGTGACCATGGCGGCCAAGGCCCACCTGCGCAACGGGAAACCATTGGTGATTGCCGTGGCCACCAACGACGGGCTGAGCGCGGCGGCCCCCAACATCGGAATTCTGCTGGCGCGGAAGAACGTCTACTTCGTGCCCTTCCGGCAGGATGATTGCAGGGGAAAGCCCACCTCTCTGGTGGCCGACTTCTCCCTGGTGCCCCAGACACTGGAGGCCGCCCGGCAAGGGGAGCAAATACAGCCTCTGCTGCTGGGGGCCAAATGAAAAATGATCTTCTTTGGGGCACCCTCTGTAAGGAAGGTGCCCCAAAGGCTTTTGCAGCCTCGTAGGAAACAGGAAGCGTCGATGCATAGGATCACCAGACCAGCGGGAGCGTTCTTTCCGATTTCTTTGGACAAAACGATGGAGCGGCCTGTAGCTTCAGAAACCAGCTGCCCGCCGTGGAACCTCCCGCAGGCGGACCGCGCGTTGATCGGTGGCGCGGCAATGGCTGTCTGCCGTTGCGTCCCCTTTCGGGTTCCGCGCTCCACCTGTATCCGTCTGGCAATCCCTGTTTTCTGCCAGACAAAGCGCCATATATATTTTCTTTACACAGGCTTCACAGAAAACGGATAGCCGTGCTATGCTGAATGGTATAGAATCAAAATGGATTGGTGTATTCATGATGGACTGAAACACGCAGCACGCTTTTCTGGGGTTCTCATCCCGTGTGTTGGAACTTTTCATCCAAACGGAAGGATACGGTAAAAATCATCTTTGCCGGGTGCTTGCAGGCAGCGAGGATTGGCCGGCCAATTTGCGCGGATCACGGTATCCTCTTGTCTGCTTACCCCAATCGCGGACATGTTTATGATTTTATCTGCTCTCGTTCAAGGCAGTTTTTTCGCACGTTTGAAATGAGATAAATGGCAGAGTGAATAGGAGGGCGGTCATGGAACACATCATTGTCTACGGCAGCCGGTATGGAAGCACACGCCGATATGCGGAAAAGCTGTCCGAACAAACCGGCATTCCCGCGATCAATTGCAAAGACGCCCCGGTTCTTTCAGATAAAAAGACGATCATCTGTCTGGGGGGATTGTATGCTGGCGGCGTCCTGGGCCTTGCAAAAACCCTGCGGAGCTTTTCTTTTCAGGATGGGCAAAAACTGCTCCTTGTTACCGTGGGGCTGGCTGACCCCAACGAACCGGAGAACCGGGACAACATCCGCGCTTATCTGCAAAGGCAGCTTTCCCCGGAGCTGCTGAGCCAGGCGAAGATATTTCATCTTCGCGGCGGGATCGATTATCAAAAGCTCTCTCTCGGACACCGGACGATGATGAAGCTGCTATACCAGTCCCTGCGCAGAACGCCCCCGGAAAAACAAACGGCGGAGGACCGGGCGCTCATGGAAACCTATGGGAAACAGGTGGATTTCACAGATTTCGGTGCGTTGGAACCGATTATTTGGGAGATACAGAGGGAAACAATATGAACAGCGTTGTGAAAATTATCCTGAAAATTCTTCTCATCGGGCTTGCCACCACCATCGTGCGCATCATCGGGCAGCTTTCCATCCCGGCCGGAGCGCAGACGGTTCTGGCGCCCAGCGTCTTCGCGCAAAACGGCACCATGCCGCTGGCTTTTACGGTCTATGGAATACTTGCTTACGCCCTGATCGCCTCGCTGTTCCTGCTCATCCGAAGCCGGTTGGGCGGGAATCGGATTTTACAGGGATTGAAATATGGCCTTTCCTGCTGCGCCGTGTGGATCGTATACCTGTTAGAGCCCCTGCCCCATGTGGCGGCCCTGGACCGGATTACCTACCCGGTGGCGGACAGTTTGGCCTTGATTGTGATGGGCCTGCTGCTTGGGTGGCTGTTGGGGGAATCCAAAGGTTCGGCAGGCCGGAAGGAAACGGCGTTCCCCGTTCTGCCGGTGCTGACCGTGACCGCCTGCTTTTTCGCCGGGCGTATGATACAATACCGCGCCATGGGCATTTATTCCTCCTTTGAGGAGAAGCCGTGGGAAACGGTGCTGTGGTGTCTGCTGGCAGGGATTGTAATTTCCTGCGTGACGGCATGGCTGAACTTCCATATCGGCAATGGGAATCGGGGAAGGCGGGCCATGATGCTGGGCTGTCTGCTCTTCGGGGTGGATCTGTTCCTCTTCAACTTCTTTATGCCGTTGGTGTTTGACGCCGACATCCCCGACCTGATCCTCCGCACTTTAACCGACGTTTTGACGGTGACGCTCGGATGCCTGTCGTTTCCAAATCGGCGCAATGTGGGCCAGCCGTGAGAAGGGCCGGGTGCGGGAAAACGAAGCATGCGATTTGGGAAATGGGCGCTGAAGGTTATGGACTCTTATGCGGTATTTACCGGTGCCGGCCTGCCGATCTCCCTTATAGCGTTCTGGCAGAAGGTGCGCAAGGAGGGCGAGGCAGGGAATTTTCACAGCTTTTACACGGGTTTGCACTTGCAAAGCGCCCGGCTAAGGCATATAATAATAGGACAGGCTGGGAAAGGCACCCCTGGCCGGAGACGGACTGGAAAGGAAGTGGAATGCGTCGTGACAGGCGATCCCATAGGTCGAAGTTATACATCCCTGGCGCGGCGCACCCGCTGAGCGGCATCATGCCTGCCACCCGTGCGCCCGCTGACCCATGCCTCTTTGGGGCGAAAAAAAGCGGAACCGCACGGGCTTTTTTTGCCCTTTTGCCGGTTTCGGGAAAGGCGTGAAGGCAATGCTGAATATCTATAAAACTGTGGATGGAAAGATCACCCAGCTGGACGCTGTGGAGGAGGGCTGCTGGGTCAACCTGGTCTATCCCAGCGAGGACGAGCTGAAAACCGTCTCCACCGCCCTGGGGGTGGAACCCGCCTTCCTGCGGGCTGCCCTGGACGAAGAGGAGACTTCCCGGATTGACAGCGAGGACGGCCAGACCCTCATCATCGTGGACACCCCCGCCATGGAGAAGGACGAGACCGGCATGGTCTACTCCACCCTCCCCCTGGGCATTCTGGTGACGGGTAAGCATATCGTCACCGTCTGCCTGAAGGAGACCTCGGTGGTCCGGGATCTCCAGGACGGGCTGGTGAAGGACGTGCGCACCCAGCAGCGCACCCGGTTCATCCTAAACATCCTGCTGCTGGTGGCCAAGCGCTACCTGCAATACCTGAAGCAGATTGACAAGACCTATAACTATATGGAGCGGCAGCTGTACAAGTCCCAGCGGAACAAGGAGCTGATCCAGCTGCTGGACCTGGAGAAGTCCCTGGTGTACTTCAACACCTCCCTGAAGGCCAACGAGGTCACCCTGGAGAAAATCCTCCGGGGTCGCATCGTCACCCTGTACGAGGAGGATCACGACCTGCTGGAGGACGTGCTCATCGAGGTGCGCCAGGCCATCGAGATGGCACAGATCTACTCGTCCATCATCTCGGGGATGATGGACGCCTTCGCCTCGGTCATCTCCAACAACCTGAACGTCACCATGAAGGTGCTCAGCTCCATCACCATCCTGCTGGCCATCCCCAACATCATCTTCGGCTTCTACGGTATGAACGTGGCCGGGCTGCCCATGGACCACTTCTGGTGGTTCCCACTACTGGTGACGGTGGCGGTCATTGTGCTGGCGGCTATCATTTTGAAAAAGAAGGATCTGTTCTGAGCCACACCCATTTCCCGCCTGGGAGTTTCCCGGGCGGGGAATTTTTCCGTTTCGATGAAGTTCACTGGCTGACCCCGACTTTGCTGCAAATTTGCTATCTTGAGATACTCAATTCCAGTTGTTTCGAATGCGCTTAGCGGCAGATTCTATGTTGTCCATATTACTTATTTCCGTATATATCCCATCTAATTTTTCTTTCAGTGTGACAAGAACAGACGGACTTTCCTGAATGCTGTTTATATCATCGTACAAACCAGCAGAGAGACGAAGGAATCCATGGTAAACTGTTGCAACGTCAAAATTGATTTGTTTGGAAACATAGGGAGAACAGTCCACATACAATTCCAACTGCCCACAGAATTGGTCAACACTTGCTTTTAACATTTGCACATCGGATACAGTCAACTGCTTGCTTTGGTGAATGGATTCTAAACTGGAAATCACCTCAGAATATGAGGCGAGGAGCTGTGTATTTAACGCAGCTTCCCGCGTGGATTGCTTTACATATAGAAGCAAAGTTACTATGGCGAAGATAATGCATAAAAATAAGAGAAGGGTCTTTGCTTCATTACGATGTACCTCATCAAAGCAGCTTAGGAACTGAAACAGAAAATGTAGAACTGCTGGTTGGCGCATCTACAAGTAGATATATGGAGAAGTAAGGGTTCAGCGGACAAGGGAAACCTCATACCAACACATCCAGCCACGGTAGGAAGGTTCCCTTTGTAATTACATTGTGATTGTCATAATGGGTCAATATAAAGCACAATGGGGAAGGCGGCGCCTTCCCCATTGTGTGATAGTTGTTAAGCCAGCTTCGCCTTGGCCAGTTCAGCCAGCTGGGTGAAGGCGGCCTTGTCGTTGACGGCCAGCTCGGAGAGCATCTTGCGGTTGATCTCCACATTGGCCAGCTTCAGCCCGTGCATGAAGGTGGAGTAGTTCATCCCGTTCATCTTGCAGGCGGCGCTGATGCGGGCGATCCACAGCTGGCGGAAATCGCGCTTCTTCAGCCGGCGGCCGGTATAGGCGTACTGCAGGGACTTCATCACCTGCTCGTTGGCCATCTTGAAATGCTTGCTCTTGGCGCCCCAGTAGCCCTTGGCCAGCTTGAGGATCTTACTTCTTCTCTTGCGCGTCATCATCGCGCCCTTGACTCTTGCCATGGTAGTTCAGCCTCCTATATTGGGTAAAAGTAAACTTATTTGTAGGGGATCAGGCGCTTGACGGTCGCCTCGTTGGTCACGTCGGCGTAGGCGCCCTTGCGGAGGCCTCTCTTGAGCTTGGTGGTCTTGCCGTGGCCGTTGAGCAGATGGCGCTTATTGGCGTGGGCCCGCTTGACGCGGCCGGTCTTGGTCAGCGAGAAGCGCTTCTTGGCGCCGCTGTGGGTTTTGATCTTAGGCATGGTGGTTAGCTCCTTTACAGTGTGATGGGGGCGGCAAACGCCGCGGGGTTACGCTTTTGCCTTGCCGGTTTTGGCGGACAGGAAGATGCTCATGTGCCGGCCCTCCAGCTTGGGGTCTTTATCCAGGGCGGCCAGCTCGGAGCACTGCTGGGCGAAGTCCAGCAGCAGGTCCCGGCCGATATCGGTGTGGGCCATCTCACGGCCCCGGAAGCGCACCGTGACCTTGACCCGGTTGCCGTCGGCCAGGAACTTCTGGGCGTTGCGCAGCTTGGTGTTGAAGTCGCCGATGTCGATGCCCGGGGACATGCGGATCTCCTTGATCTCCACCACGTGCTGGTTTTTTCTGGCCTCCTTCTCCCGCTTGGCCTGCTCGAACTTGAACTTGCCGTAGTCCATGAGCTTGCACACGGGGGGGACGGCATTGGGGGAGATCTTCACCAGATCCAGCCCCTCCTCATCGGCGCGGCGCTGGGCCTCGGCAGCGGACATGATGCCCAGCTGGCTGCCGTCGGCGCCGATCAGACGAACCTCTCGGTCGCGGATCTCTTCATTGATTTGATGGGTCGCGTTAGCTATGGCAAAGCACCTCCTGAATAAAAGAAAAACGTGAGCGCAACGGCGCCCACGTCCACATCAAAATAACGCACTGTACCAGCGCGGCATTTTCCATGTTGACCTCTTCGCCCGGGGCTGGAGGTGAGGACGGCGGCACCATTCCTGCTTTGTTTTGCCCTGACAGTATATCAGAGCACCTAGCCGCTGTCAAGCGGTATTTCGCAAAAAGCCGGAAAGTCTGGGGCGCCGCGGCTACAGCTCCAGCCGGACGGCGGGGGCCTGGGGCCGGTTCAGGTCCAGGAGCAGGATGTCCAGCCCCCGGTCCATGGCGTAGTGCAGTGTATACCTGGTGCCGCCGGGGGATCCGTCGAAGACGGCCAGGACGCACTGGGAGCGGTCCACCATGTACCGGTCCCGGCGGTGCATGCAGAAGCGGTCATAGCGCTGCTGCACCACCGTCTCCACGTCGCAGGCATCCAGGATGGCCCGCCACCGCCGCCGCTCCTCCTCCGGCCAGCGGTCAGCCTGGCCGGGGCAGGGGACTGCCCCCTCCAGGGTGACGTCCGGATGGGACGACCGCAGGGCCAGTACCCCCTCGGCAAAGTAGAGGTCGCAGCCCTGGGCCATGCCGGAGATGAAGTGGCGGAAGCCCCGCCGGTACAGCCCCTCCAGCTCCCGGGCGATGCTGCCCTTCAGGGCGGCGCACCGGGGATCCGTCTCGTTGACGCCCCAGGGCAGTTTGCTGGGGCGGTGGCCAGTGAAGCAGCAGGTGCAATCCGCAGTCATGGGCGCGCCTCCTTTCCCGTTTGGAGTATTTTACCTGATGGCAGTGGCCGCGTCAAGAGGGATAGAACAAAAGTTCGAGAAAAATACTCTTGCATTTTCTGTTTTCTCTGCTATAATGGGATCGGAAACAACCAAATAGACGTCTTCAGGGCGGGGTGGAATTCCCCACTGGCGGTAAAGTCCGCGACCCGCGCGTATGCGCGGCTGACTCGGTGAAACTCCGGGACCAACGGTATAGTCCGGATGGAAGAAGATGCGCGCAGCTCCTCCCATGTATGTTGTGGCGCCTGGAAGACCTATTTCCGGTGTTTCACAATTTCATAGGAGGTTTTGTTATGTCCCTTAAAACTCATGCGGCGGTGCTGCCCAAGTCCGGCCGCAAACTGTCCGTGCGCTACCTTGCGGTTACCGCCATGCTGTCCGCCGTGGCCGCCGCCCTGATGTTTGTGGAGGTGCCTATCCCGGCGCTGATCCCGGACTTCGTCAAGCTGGATGTGTCCGACCTGCCCTCCTTGCTGGGGGCCTTCTCCCTGGGGCCGGTGGCCGGCGCGGTCATCGCCCTGGCGAAGAACTTGCTCAACCTTCTCATTGAGGGAACCACTACGGCCGGTGTAGGTGAGCTGTGTAACTTCGGCCTCAACGCCGTGTACGCCATTACCGCCGGGCTGATCTACAAGGCCCACAAGACCCGTAAAGGGGCCGTGGCGGGCGCCCTGGTGGGCGCGGCGGCCATGGGGCTGTTTTCCGTCCCGCTGAACTATTTCCTGGTTTACCCGGCCTATGCCACCGCCTTTGGAGGGATGGACCCGATCATCCAGGCTTATCAAATCATTCTGCCCAGTGTGGATGGTCTATTGGAGTGCCTGCTCATCTTCAATCTGCCCTTTACCATCGTCAAGGGACTGCTGTGTGCCTTGCTGTGCTTCCTGATCTACAAGCCTCTCTCGCCCATTCTCCACGGGCGGAAAAGATGAGCGGAAAGGGGCGATTGAGATGAAAAACGAGCGACTGAAGAAACTGGTGGTCATGGCCATGCTGGCGGCCATTTCGGTGGTGCTGGTGTGGGCGGTTCATGTGCCGCTGATCCCGGTGGTGTCCTTTTTGGAGTACGACCCTGCCGACGTCCCCATCCTCATTGCCTCCCTGGCCTACGGTCCTGTGGCAGGGGTGTTTCTGACAGTGGTGGTGAGTATCATCCAGGGCGTCACGGTCAGCGCCGGCAGCGGGGCCTATGGCATCATCATGCACATCATTGCCACCTCCACTCTGGTGCTGGTGGCCGGCGGGGTATACCGCCTGCGCCATACCCGTATGGGCGGCGTACTGGGGCTGGTGCTGGGTACCCTGGCCATGGGGCTGGTGATGATGCCCGCCAATCACTTCATCACCCCCGCGTTCACCGGCTGGCCGGTGGCGCAGGTGGACGCGCTGCTTATCCCCGGCATCCTGCCCTTCAACCTGCTCAAGGCGGGCATCAACTCCGCCGTCACCTTTGTGGTGTATAAGACGGTGTCCCGCTACCTGATCCACGGCGATCCCTTTGCCGTGGAAAAGGAGAAGAAGCCGGAAGCCGCTCACTGAAAACGTTTGAAAGCGAACAAGGGCCGCCCTGAACCGGGGCGGCCCTTGAGCTTGTCAGGAAGCCTTGCAGAGTTTGCGCCCATAGGCGCGAAGGAGGTAAAGTCCGTTTTCGCCCAGGGCGTGTACCTGGCCGAAAACACTTCTCGGCCCACCTTGCCGGCTGGCCCTGTCTGGCGCAGGAGGATCAAGTTTCGGACTCGCCCCGCAGGCCGGCCAAATACAGCTTGCCGCAGGCGGGGTACATGGGCAGATGGGTGGCCATAACCACCATGTCCCGCTCTCTGGCCAGCGCCAGGATGGCCTCGTCCGGGCGCTTGCCCCGGACAAAGACGATGCACTTCATGTCCATCATGTCAGCGGTGCGCACCACCTGGGGATTGACCAGGCCGGTGAGGAGCATCGCTTGGTTTTTTACATAGGCCAGCACATCGCTCATGAAATCGCTGCCGCAGGCGGACAGGACATGGGTGTCCAGCAGATCCCCGCCGCACAGCACCTCGGCCTCCAGAATGTCCCGGATCTCTCTCAGCGTCATTTCGATTCCTCCTGTTTCGGCGCGCAATATGGCGGCGGATGGGGCGGCCCGTCAAAAGAAAGACAGATTTCACGCCCCCATCATACCACATTGGAGGAAGCAAGGGAAGGGGGGAAGGGAAGAAAATCACCGGATTCTTCTGTTTATCAGAAGGTGAGGACCTCCCGGGGTGCTCTCTCACAGGGAGCGATGGAGGTGACGGCCAGAATGGGGCCCTCCTCCCCGCCGTAGGCGGGGTGCCTGCCCAGCTCCACCCGGGCGGTGAGCTCCACCCAGGCCCGGTTGGGAAACTGGTTCAACACCTTGCCCTTGGCGACCACCCCCAGGAAGGTGACGTCGTTCTCGCAGCACACCATGGCGAACCGCCCCGGGATGGCCACGTCGGGGTACTGAGGCACATGGCACATGACCAGCTTGGCGTGGATGTCCTTGCCGGCGTACCGGTTTGGATGCTCCATGGCGTCCACGTACCACACGCCGAAGTCGTCGTCGGGAATGTGGATGACGGCCTGGCTCAGGTCGAAGGGGCACTCGTCCCCGGTGAGGTAGGGCTCGGCGGAGCCGTCGGTGTTCTCCAGGAAGATATCCGCCCGGCGGTTGACCATGCGCAGGTTGCGCTTTCGCAGGGCGTCCCGCAGGGCCGGGGTGCAGCGGTTGAAGACGATCATGTCCGCGCCGGTGAGTTTTTCCATCATGATCTGCCCCATGTTTTTGGCGTACACGTCAAAGGTGGCCGCATCGATGGTGGTCATCACCTGGTACAGAATCCAGTTGGAGGGGAGGATCTCCTGCTCCAGGTCGGCCAGGGGCCACATGCCGTTGTACTCGATGACCACCTGGGCAGGGCGGTGCTTCCGCTCCAGCTCCTTGAGCAGGGAACACTTGAGGTCCTCTCGGCTGTCTATGGTGACCACCGTCACGTTGTCCAGGAACCGGGGATCGTATTCCGCCTCCCCCTCCTCACAGCACAGCAGCAGGGTGGGCGTGTCCTTGGCGAAGCCGTCCTCCAGGATGCCGTTGAGGAAGGTGGTCTTACCCGAGTCCAGAAAACCGGTGAAGAGATAGACGGGGATTTCCTGCATGGGACGCACCCCCTTACAGGCCGAAGAGCTGGGCCAGACGGTCCCCCTTCAGCTGGGCGCCGATGACGCACAGCCGGCCGGTGAAGTCCGGGTTGCCCGGGCGGACGCTGTGCTCCTCCGGCACATAGTCAAAGTGGAGCCAGCCGCCGCCGGCCTGGGGCAGGATGCCCTTGGCCCGGAGCACCGCACCGTATTCCCCGGTGTCCAGGGCGGAGAGGATGTCCTCCAGCTGGGCGGCGGTAAAGGGGTGGGCGGTCTCCCGGCCCCAGCTGACAAACACCTCGTCGGCGTGGTGGTGTCCCTTATGGCTGTGCCCGTGATGATGGCCGCGGCAGCATTCGTGCTCATGGCGCGGGTGGTGCCCATGGTCATAGCCGCACCCATGGCCGTGGTCAGGATCATGATGGCACTCATGCCCATGTTCGTGACCGCGCTCATGGCTGTGGTCGTGGGGATGCTCGTGCCCATGGTCATGACAGCATCCGTGGCTATGCTCCTGGCCGTGATGGCAGCAGTGCTCGTGGTCCTCCTTCCGCCGGACCCGCAGCTCGGCCAGCAGTTCCTCCTCCAGGGAGGCGGAGTTCTCCATGGCTGCCAGGATGGTATGACCATCCAGCTCCTCCCAGGGGGTGGTGAGGATGGGGGCCTTTGGGTTCTCGCCGCGCAGCAGGGCCACCGCCTGGTCCAGCTTCTCCTGGGAGAGCTTCTGGGTGCGGGAGAGGAGGATGGCCCCGGCGGTGCGCACCTGGTCGGCGTAAAACTCGCCAAAGTTCTTCAGGTAGGTCTGCACTTTGGTGGCGTCCACCACGGCGACGGAGCAGTTGAGCTCCAGCTCCGGGACCTGGGCGGCGGTGTTCTCCACCGCGGCCACTACGTCGGACAGCTTGCCCACCCCGGAGGGCTCGATGAGGATGCGGTCGGGGTGAAACAGCTCCTGCACCTCCTGCAGGGCCTGGGTGAAGTCGCCCACCAGGGAGCAGCAGATGCATCCGGAGGACATCTCGGAGATCTGCACGCCGGAGTCTTTCAGGAAGCCCCCGTCGACGCTGATTTCGCCGAACTCGTTTTCGATGAGGGCCAGGCGCTGGCCGGGATAGGCCTCGGCCAGCAGCTTTTTGATGAGCGTGGTTTTGCCGGCCCCTAGAAAGCCGGAGATGATATCGATTTTGGTCATAGTGGATGGAATACCTCTTTTCGCCGGGACAGGGCCCGTAACTGTGATTTGACGGTATTATACCACTTTTTGTGGGAAATGCAATCAGAAATCCCACTTGCCATAGAGGGGAAAAAGGGTATAATGGGACATAGTGAGGCGCATGGAATCAAGAGAATGGGGGGGATTCCCATGATATACAGACAGCCCAGCTACAACCAAAAGTTCCGGTGTGTGGGAGGAGACTGCCCGGACACCTGCTGCCGGGACTGGGAGATTGTGGTGGACGCGCGGGCGCTAGAGGACTACCGGCATGCCCCCCGGCCGCTGCGGGAGACGCTGGAGGCGGGGCTGCGGCTGGGAGAGGACGGGGAGGTCTGCTTTGCCCTCCGGGGGGACGGCCGGTGCGCCCTGCTCACCCCGGAGGGATTGTGCGCCATCCAGCGGGACTGGGGGGAGAGTCACCTGTGCGCCCATTGCGCCGCCTATCCCCGCTTCACCGAGGAGTATGGCTGCCTGACGGAGACCGCCCTGGCGGTCTCCTGTCCGGAGGCGGCCCGACTGCTGCTGGAATCGGAGGAATTTGTCCTGGAGGAGTCGGACGACGGGGAAGATGATCCCCCCTTCGACGGGGTGGATCCGGAGCTGCTGGCGGGCCTGGAGGCCACCCGGGCACGGGCATTGGCGCTGCTGGGGAATGGGGCAATCTCTCTGTGGCGGAGGCTGGCCGGGCTGCTGGAGCTGGCGGACTGGGGCCAGGGCTTCGTGGATTTGGCCCTGTATGGGGAACTGGTCCGGTGCGCTCCGGAGCCGGTGGAGACGGAAGAGAGGGTTTCCCTCAAGGCCCTGTGCGCCGCCCTGATGGAGACCTGCGCCCAGCTGGAGCCCCTGCGCCCGGCCTGGCGGTCGCTGCTGCGCCGGAGGAAGGAGGAGCTGGAGGGGTTGGACGAGGGGGACTATCAGTCCGCCCGGGCCGGATTTGAGCGGGAAAGCCCGGAGTGGGAGCGCCATTTGGCCAACCTGGCCGGCTACCTGGTGTTCCGCCACTGGCACAAGGCGGTGAACGACGACCTGCTCTACGGCCGGGCGGCCATGGCGGGGGCGGGATGTCTGCTGATCTATCATCTGCGGCTGCTGGATTGGATGGAGACGGGCGGGGCAGACCGGGCGAGGGAGATTGCCCTGCTGGCCGCCTTCAGCCGGGAGGTGGAGCACCTGGAGGAGAATCTGACCGCCCTGATCCAGGCGTTCTGCGATGTGGAGCGGTGGCCCTTTCTTTCCGCCTTTGCCGGGCAGCCAGAGCGCTGAGCTGTCCTGTCCCCGCCGCCATCTGGCGGCGGGGCAGAGGAAGGGGCGATAAAACCCTTGACAGGCGAAGTGGAAAAGGGTATACTCTCAAAAAGAGCCCAAGGGGCTCCTCTTTATCGCCTCCTTGCTTTTTTGCATGAAAGCGATAAAGTGACAGTTCAAAGTGTTTGGAGGAAATGAGAATGAAGACAAGGAAGCGTTTGTCCGCCATGCTCCTGGCCCTGGCCATGGTGTTTGCCCTGGCGGCCTGCTCAAATGAAACTGGTGAAACCAGCGATCCTGGTGCGGACAGCTCCGCCGCCGGCGGGGAAGGGGAGGCCTATGTGGTGGGCATCTGCCAGCAGTCCACCCACGACGCCCTGGACGCCGCCACCCAGGGATTCCAGGACGCGCTGATCGAGGCCTTTGGCGAGGACGGCGTGCGATTTGCGCTGGAAAACGCCGCCGGTGAGTTTGCCAACTGCGGTACCATTGTGGACGGATTTATTGCCGAGGGTGTGGACCTGATCCTGGCTAACGCCACCTATCCCCTGCAGGCGGCCGCCTCCGCCACCTCGGACATTCCCATTCTGGGCACCTCTGTGACCAACTACGAGACCGCCCTGGGCACCGTGGGAGACAATGTCTCGGGCACCTCTGACCTGGCCCCCCTGGACGAACAGGCGGCCATGATCCAGGAGCTGTTCCCCGACGCCCAAAACGTTGGCCTGCTCTATTGCTCTGGCGAGCCCAACTCCGTCTACCAGGTGACCACCATCCAGAGCTATCTGGAGGAGATGGGGTATACCTGCACCCAGTACGCCTTCAACGATGCCAACGACCTGCCCGCCGTGACCCAGACCGCCTGTGACGGCTCTGACGTCATCTATATCCCCACCGATAACACCGCCGCCAACAACACCGAGGTCATCGCCAACGTGGTTCTTCCCGCCGGCGTGCCCGTGGTGGCCGGAGAGTCGGGCATCTGCGCCGGCTGCGGGGTGGCCACTCTGTCCATCGACTACTATGAGTTGGGCCAGATCACCGGGGAGATGGCCGTGCGCATCCTCACCGGCGAGGAGGACGTGTCCGAAATGGAGATTGAGTACGATACCACCCTGGATAAGCTGTACAACGCCGCCAACTGCGAAGCCCTGGGCCTGACCGTGCCCGAAGGCTACCAGCCCATCGAGTAAAATCATTACACGAGGTTTCCGATTCAAATGAGCAGCAACTCCCCGGCCCAAGCGGGCCGGGGAGTTGCTGCTTCTCAAAAAAGCCTTGCAGAGTTCGCCCCCGCAAGCGCCAATCAAATGCGATCTGTTTTTCCCAGCGACATGTGCGTCGGGAAAAACATTGCTCAGCCTGCAAACATACGAGCTATCCGTCCTTTTCGGACCTCGAGTGCGCTGCGGCAGGCCGCAACCTCCCCATTGGAAAAGGGGTTGCCTTTTTTGATGGCCGAACATGCCCCGGCTCGACCGAGCCGGGGCATGTTTCTGTCCATTCCGGGCCGCCGGGTGTTACCCCAAAAGCAGCTTGTCGTCCGCCTCATCGGAGCCGGTGGCCTGGCCGAACTTGGCAAGCAGGTCCTCCACAGTGAGCTTCTTTTTCTCCTCGCCGGAGATGTCCAGCGCGATCCGGCCCTCATACATCATGATCAGACGGTTGCCGTGGACGATGGCGTCCCGCATGTTATGGGTGATCATCAATGTGGTCAGATGGTCCCGCTGGACGATCTTCTCCGTGGCGTCCAGCACCTTGGCAGCGGTCTTGGGATCCAGGGCTGCAGTGTGTTCATCCAGCAACAGCAGTTTGGGCTTGACCAGGCTGGCCATGAGCAGGGTGAGGGCCTGGCGCTGGCCGCCGGAGAGCAGCCCCACTTTGGCGGTGAGCCGGTCCTCCAGGCCCAGGTCCAGCGTCTTCAACAGCTCCCGGTACTCCCCCCGTTCCGCCCGGGTAATGCCAGGGCGGAGGGTGCGGGAGGCCCCCCGCCGCCGGGCCAGAGCTAGGTTTTCCTCAATCTGCATGGTGGCGGCGGTGCCGGTCATGGGGTCCTGGAACACCCGGCCGATGTATTTGGCCCGCTTGTGTTCCGGAAGCCGGGTTACGTCTACCCCCCCGATGGTGATGGTGCCCGCGTCGGGGAAGTAGGTGCCGGCCACGGTGTTGAGCAGGGTGGACTTGCCCGCGCCGTTGCCCCCGATGACGGTGACAAAGTCCCCGTCCTCCAGATGGAGGGAGACGCTGCGCAGAGCGGCTTTTTCATTGATGGTGCCCGGGTTGAAGGTCTTGCTGACCCCTTTGATGTCAAGCATGGCTGGCCCCTCCTCTCCGGAAATGCTTGGAAAAGTATCTGCCCTTCCAATAGGGGATGGCCAAGAAGATGGCCACGACCAGGGCGGTGAGCAGCTTCAGGTCGGTGGACTCCAGGCCCAGCCGGAGCACCAGGGTAATGACCGCATAGTAGATGATGGCGCCGATGACGGCGGACAGCAGCTTCAGGGCGAAGTTTCGGAATACGCGGCTGAGCAGCACCTCGCCGATGATGACCGCAGCCAGGCCGATGACGATGGCACCCCGACCCATGTCGTTGGTAGCGCTGCCCTGATACTGGGCCAGCAGGGCCCCGGACAGGGCCACCAGCCCGTTGGACACCACCAGGCCCAGCACCTTGCCGAAGCTGGTGTTGATGCCCTGGGCCCGGGCCATGGCCTGGTTGGCGCCGGTGGCCCGCAGGGCGCTGCCCAGCTCGGTGCCGAAGAACCAGTACAGCAGGGCGATGACCAACAGGGTGACAGGGATCAAAAGGACTAGGGGGTTTTCCAGGGTGGTATACCGGATGTACCGGGAGGAAAGGAGCAGCTGGTCATTGTCCACGCTCAGGGCAAGGGTGGCCTTGGTAGCGGCATTGGGATCCCCAATGGCCATGATGCGCAGGTTGAGGGAGTACAGAGCCAGCTGGGTGAGGATGCCGGCCAGGATGGCGGGGATGCCGCAGGCGGTGTGGAGCAGGCCGGTGACCAGCCCGGCCAGCATGCCGGCAAGGACCGCCGCCAGCAGGGACAGCCAGGGGTTCCAACCCATGGTGATACACACCGCGCACACCGCGCCGCCGGTGGTGAGGGAGCCGTCCACCGTCAGGTCGGCGACGTCCAGAATGCGGTAGGTGATGTACACCCCAATGGCCATGATGCCCCAGATCAGACCCTGACCCACCGCGTTGGGTAGGGAGTTAAAAAAGGACAGCAGAAGATCCATGAACATTCCTCCAATGCTCTAAAGGGATAAAGCGTAAGGCTTTTAACAGTATAGCAGAAAACTGCGAAAAAGGGAAGAGTGGATTACAGTCCCATGGTTCCGGGGAATTTTTGGCGGCGGTAGACGTATTGTGCCGATAATAGGGACACGCACCGGGCGCATACACTTTCCTCGGAGGTGATCGTCATGTGGACGGCATGGCTGCTGCTGATGCTCAACGGGCTGTTTTTCACCCTGAGGTTGGCAGGGAGTACGGGGTCGTTTCCCAAGGCCCTGAGCAGGGAGGAGGAAGAGGCGTGCCTCAAACGGATGGCCCAGGGGGACGCCGACGCTCGGGATCAGCTCATCGAGCACAATTTGAGACTGGTGGCCCACATCATCAAGAACAGATAAAGCGGAAGGAAAGAGCACCCATCATACACCTGCCCAAAACTTCTGCTGGTTTTCCCGTCTTACGAGTGGCTGCTCCTTGCATAAAGGCCTCCCGCATCACCTGAATGAAAGCCGCGCATTGCTTCGCTTACGCTTGGCAACAAGGAAGGGGCCCTCCTCTGTATTGTGTGATGGTTTCGACAACCCTCAGTTCAGCGGAACGGCCCGGTTTTTCCCGATTCAGCTAGATCCTCTTGTCCATCTAGGGATTGACATTTCCGTACTCCTTCCCTATAATAAGCAGTGGCTAACTGCGCGCTCTGCCGGCGCGCATTTCTTTCTGCTCGGAGTTAGTGTATGCTAATTAGCCGTAGACAACAAGGAGGAAATCATCATGGAACGGGAGAAGGAGACCCGGACGGTGGCCTGCATGATTGAGGTCTACTGCCGAGGCAACCACGGGGGCGGCAGGACGCTGTGCCCGGACTGTCAGGCACTGCTGGACTACGCCCGGCTGCGGCTGTCCAGGTGTCCCCACGGGGATGCCAAACCCTTTTGCAGCAACTGCACCATCCACTGCTATAAACCGGAGATGAAGGAGAAAATCCGGCAGGTGATGCGGTACGCCGGACCCCGGATGCTGTTGCACCACCCGGTGATCGCCATCCGTCATGTGGTGGAGATGCGCCGGGAGAAAGGCGGGCGGGTTCATGCTGGATAAGAAGCTGCTGGCCCTGATCCAGGGACAGCGAATCTACATCGTCTATACCGTGTTGCTCAACCTGGCCGGGCTGCTGGCCAACCTGGCCATCACCGCCGGCATCTGCTGGATTTTCAGCCAGGTTATCGCCGGGGACGTGGCCCGGCTGTGGCAGCCGCTGATTCTCATGGCTGTGGGCATCGCCGCCCGCTTTGTCCTCACCGTGAAGGCGGGGGGGTTGAAAACCCGGCTGGGCAGCGCAGTGAAGGCCGACCTGCGCCGCCGGACTTACGACAAGATCCTGCGCTTAGGGGTGCGCTCCACCGGGGAGATGTCCATGGCCGGTCTGACCCAGGTGACCATGGAGGGTATCGAGCAGCTGGACCTCTACTACTCCACCTACCTGCCCCAGTTTTTCTACGCCATGATCGCCCCGGTGGTGCTATTTCTGATCTGCGTCTGGTTGGACTGGCCCACCGCCCTGGTGCTGCTGTGCTGCGTGCCCCTGATCCCGCTGTCCATCGTGGCGGTATCCAAGTACGCCAAGAAAATCTTTGCCAAGTACTGGGGTAAGTACACCTCCATGGGGGACGGCTTCCTGGACAGCGTCCAGGGCCTGAAGGAGTTGAAGATCTTCCAGGCGGACGCGGCGCGGAACGACCGGATGAACGGGCAGGCGGAGGATTTCCGCCGGATCACCATGAAGGTGCTGGTGATGCAGCTGGCCAGCACCACCATCATGGATCTGATCGCCTACGGAGGCGCCGGGCTGGGGGTGTGCCTGGCCATTCGGGCCGCCCTGCACGGGACGAATCCGGCTGTGTGCCTGTTCCTTATCTTAGTGGCAGTGGAGTTCTTCCTCCCCCTCCGAGCCCTGGGCAGCGCCTTCCACGTGGCCATGAACGGCGCCTCCGCCGGGCAGAAGATTATCCAGCTGCTCAACCAGGAGGAGCCGGAGTGGGGGGATCGAGAGCCGGAAAGCGGTTCGCTGGCCCTGGATCACGTCACCTTCTCCTATGACGGCCAGCGGCGGGTTCTCACCGATGTGTCCATGGTCTTCCCGCCCAAAACCCTCACCGCCATCGTGGGGGAGAGCGGCGCGGGCAAGTCCACTGTGGTGTCCCTGCTGTCCGGTGGCCTGCGGGCCGGGACCGGCCGGGTGCTGCTGGGGGACGCCCCGGTGGACACCCTGAGCCGGGAGGGCTACTACCGTCGCCTGGCGGTGGTGAGCTATAACACCTACATTTTCAATGACACCGTCCGGGCCAACTTCCAGCTGGCCTGCCCCCAGGTGGGTGAGGAGGCGATCTGGGACGCCTTGGCCCGGGTGCGGCTGGACGGCTTCATCCGTCAGGCCGGGGGATTGGACAAAATCATCAGCGAGGACGGGGCCAACATCTCCGGCGGGCAGAAACAGCGCCTGGCCCTGGCCATTGCCCTGGCCGCCGACCGGGATATCTACCTCTTTGACGAGGCCACCAGCAACATCGATGTGGACAGCGAAGGGGTTATCATGGACAATGTGGCCAAACTGGCCCGGGAAAAGACGGTCATCCTCATCTCTCACCGGCTGGCCAACGTGGTGGACGCCGGATGCATCTATATGCTGGCCGACGGAGCCGTGGCCGAGTCGGGTACCCATGGGGAACTGATGGAGCGCGGCGGCGTGTACGCCCGGATGTACCGGGCCCAAAGGGAACTGGAGGAGGTGAATGTCCATGGCTAAGACAAGAGAGCGACGCCCTGGCATCGTCATCATGGCCCGGCTCATCGCCCTGGTGGGCCCCCTGGCCTGGGTGATTATCCTGGCGGTCATCGGCGGTGCGCTGGGCTTTTTGTGCGCCATGGGGGTGATGGTTTTCGGAGCCCTGGGTGTCGCCAAGCTGCTGGGGGAGGTGGTGGCCCTGAGCTACGGCCAGATCATGGCCTGTGCCATCCTCTGCGGGGTGCTGCGGGGGGTGCTCCGCCTGTGGGAGCAATATAGCAACCACTATATCGCCTTCAAGCTGCTAGCGGTGATCCGGGACAAAATCTTCAAAGCCCTGCGGGTGCTGTGCCCCGCCAAGCTGGAGAGCAAGCAGAAGGGGGCCATCATCGCCATGCTCACCGCCGACATTGAGACGCTGGAGGTGTTCTATGCCCACACCATTTCTCCCATCTGCATCGCAGTGCTGGTCTCGCTGACGGTGTTGCTCTTTGTGGGCTTTTACGTCAGCTGGTATCTGGCCCTGGCGGCCCTGGCGGGCTCTCTGGTCATTGGTATCGTGCTGCCCCTGGTCTCCAGCGTCAGGCTGCGCCCCTCTGGGGTGGCCTACCGGAAGGAATTCGCCTCCTTCAATGGCTACTTTCTGGACAGCGTCAAAGGGGTGAAGGACATCGTGCTGAACAACGCCGGACCCGCCCGGGCCGCCGAGGTAGACCGCCGGTCGGAGAAGCTCCAGGAGCAGACTGCGATCGCCCGCCGCGCCACCGCTCTGGCTTCCGGTGTCACCGAGCTGTGCGTGTCCCTGTTCATCCTGATTGCCCTGCTGGCCGGAGTGGGGTTGCACCTGTCCGGGGGGCTGTCCCTGGGAAAGATGATTGTGGGGGTGGTGGCCATCTTTGGCTCTTTTGGCCCGGTCATTGCCATCTCTGCCCTGCCGGGCAACCTGACCCAGACCTTCGCCAGCGGCGACCGGGTGCTGGACCTGTTGGAGGAACAGCCATCGGTCACTCCGGTGACCGATGGGGTGGACTTTGATTTCGATCATCTGGAGGTGCGGAATCTCACCTTCTCCTATGACAGGGAGCCGGTGCTCCGGGGGGTGTTCCTCACCGCCCGGCGGGGGGAGATTGTGGGGCTGGTGGGCCCCTCGGGGTGCGGCAAGTCCACCTTGCTCAAGCTGCTGCTTCGGTTCTGGGAGAAGGATGGGGGAGAAATCCTCTACAACGGTGCCGACGTGGCCGCCGTCAACTCCAAGAGCCTGCTGGACAATGTCACCATGGTCAGCCAGAGCACCTATCTCTTTGACGAGACCATTGAGGACAACCTGCGTATGGCCAAGCCGGACGCCACACGGGAGGAGTTGGAGGAGGCCTGCCGCAAGGCCTCCATCCACGACTTCATCCGCACCCTGCCCGACGGGTATCAGACCCGGGTGGGGGCGCTGGGGGACAACCTGTCTGCCGGGGAGCGCCAGCGGCTGGGCCTGGCCCGGGCATTTCTCCACGACAGCCCGGTCATCCTCTTAGACGAGCCCACCAGCAATGTGGACAGCATCAACGAAGGCATCATCCTTCGGGCCATCGCCCGGCAGAAGAGGGATAAGTGCATCATATTAGTGTCTCACCGGGCGTCCACTATGGCCATCGCCGACCGGGTGTACGCCATCCGGGAGGGAATCATGGAGCAAGAGAGGTAACGCGATGAAAACAGAGGTATTTCAAAAAATGACCGTGAAGGACATGGTGTTTCTGGCCATCCTGTCTGCCGTGGCCACCTGCACCGCTGCGGTGATGGCGGTGGTATCCCAAATCCATATCTTCGGCCTGGCCCAGCTGGTCACCGCACTACAGTTCTCCCTGTTCCCCGCCGTGGCCCTGATGAAGGTGCGCAAGGTGGGATCCATCCTATTCTTCGCTGTGTTTACCGGCATCGTGGAGCTGTTTATGGCCCCGGTGATGTTCTTCTCCAGCCTGCTCACCGGTCTGGCCCTCGAGGTGCTGGCGGTACTGATTTTTAAGGGCTATCAGAGCGACAAGGCGGTGTTCTTCTCCGCCTGGCTGTTCATCCCGCTCACCCTGCCCTTCAACTATCTCTATTACGTCTATTTTGCCGGGGACATGTTCCAGCAGTTCTTTGGCCAGGGGCTCCAGATTGCCGCCGTCGCCTGCGTGTTGGCGGCCATTGCGGTGAGCGCCCTGGGAGCCTTCCTGGGTATAAAAATCTCCCGGGAACTGCAAAAGGCGGGGGTTCTGAAGCGATGACTGACCGGTTTTACGTGCGCCGTCCCCTCTACCCTATTGTGAGCATCCTGGCCGCCTTGCTCACCCTCATCGGGGCGCTGGCCCTGGCCAGGAGTGTGTGGGGCACTGTGTTTGTGGCAGCAGTCTTTGTGCTGTTGTGCCTGTTTGGATACGCCTCCATCTGCCGAAAGGTTCTACCCATTCTCCTCCTCTATGTAGGGGGGTTCAGCCTGATTTTTTACCTGGCCAGCGGAGGCAACGGAGTGTTTGCCTGGCAGATGGCCAACCGGCTGGCTGGGGTGGGGGTGGCGGTGCTGCCCGGGCTGGCCATGCCCCCGGTCCACCTCACCAGGTGCCTCACCGCTCTGGGCTGTCCCCGGCTGCTTACCTTGGGAATGCTTATCACCACCAGCTTTGTCCCGGTGCTCTCCGGAGAGGTGCGCCAGGTCCGCGCCGCCATGCGCACCCGGGGGATCACCTCCATCTGGAACCCGGCCGCCTTTTACCGGGCCTTTCTTATTCCCCTGCTGGTGCGGCTGGTGAACATCTCAGATACCCTGGCTCTGTCGGTGGAGACCCGGGGCTTTGTGGGGAACAGCGGGGGCTATACGGTATACCACCCCGTCCGGCTCATCGGGAAGGACCTGTGCTTTGCCGGGCTGTTCTTGGTTGTCCTGGCGCTGGGAGTGGCCGCGCCCGCCTTGGGGCTGGCCGCCCCGGTGCAGGGGGTGCTGGCATGAGCTGGGCAGTGCAGGTGGAGGTGCGCACCTTCACTTATGACGGTTGCCAGTCCCCGGTGCTCCGGGATGTGGACTTTTACATGGACTACGGCCAGGTTACCCTGCTCTCCGGCCTGTCCGGCTGCGGCAAGTCCACCCTGCTCTCCCTCATCAACGGAGTCATCCCCCGGATGACCGGCGGGAAACTGGACGGACGCATCCTGGTGGACGGGGAGGATATGGCGGGGCATACCATGAGTCAGATCTCCCGGAAGGTAGGCTCGGTGTTACAAAACGCCGAATCTCAGATCATCCACCAAAGCGTGGAGGACGAAATCGCCTTCGGCTGCGAGAACTTTGGGGTGGATCCCGCTGAGATTGACCGGTGCATCGACCACAGCTGTACCCTGTTGGACCTGGAGCGGGGTTGGGCCACCCGCACCCTGTCAGGGGGACAGAAGCAGCGGCTGGTCACTGCCTCCACCCTGGCCATGGGGGCTGACATCCTCATCTTTGATGAGCCCCTGGCCAACTTGGACCAACAAGGGGCTCACGAGCTGCTGACCCTGTTGCGTGCCCTGGCCGGCCAGGGCAAGGCGGTGCTGTTGGTGGAGCACCGGCTGGACGTGGTGCTCCCCTATGTGGACGTGGTGTGGGAGCTGCGGGAGGGCAGTGCCCATCTGGTGCCTGATAAGGCCGCCTACCTGGGCAGCCAGGTGAATGTCATCCAGGACACCCCGGCCGACTGTCTGGCTGCCCCCTCCCTCGCCCTGCGGGTATCCCGACTCACCAAGGGCTTTGAGGGGCGCGCGGTGCTGGACGGGCTGTCCTTTGACCTGATGGCCGGGGAGCGGCTGCTCTTACTGGGGGAGAACGGCTGCGGCAAGTCCACCCTGCTCTCCCTCCTGGCCCGGCTTCTCAAGGCGGACGGGGGCACGGTGGAGCAGTTTCTGGACCCCGCTCTGAGGGAAAAGGCGGACAGGCGCTGGTTCCAGGCGGTAGGAGTGGTGTACCAGAACCCCAACTACCAGCTATTCATGCCCTCGGTGGCCGACGAACTTACCTTTGCCGCCGCCAGCCGGGACTATGCCCTGGACCTGGCCATGCGTTTCGGTCTGACCGATCTGCTGGAGCGACACCCCCACTCTCTGTCTGAGGGGCAGAAGCGCCGGGTAACCATCGCTGCAATCCTGGCTCAGAAGCCCAAACTGTTGCTGTTGGACGAACCTACAGTGGGTCAGGACTACGCCGGGCTTCACCAGCTGGTGGAGGTGCTCAACGCCGTCCACCGGGAGCAGTGCAATACCATGGTCACCATCACCCACGACTTCCGGTGTGCCACCGCTCTATGCGACCGGGTATTGTGGCTGGAAAACGGCAATATCTTGCACCAGGGCAATAAAGGACTGGTAAAGCAGTTTTTTCACAGGAATGCGGCAATCTGAAACTACTTTGTCAGGAGGCAGATACCGGTCTCGCCCTTGAGGGTGCTTTTATCTGAAACGGTCTCCAGCCGCGCTGAAGAGGGTCAGTCAAAGCGGGGCGTGACAATAAAGTATCCTGGATGTCTGGAACTACCCCAGGGCTACGGGCAGTACAAATCGCTCAATGTAGTTGGACACGTCGAAGGTGCCGTCCAAGGAAATGACTGTGCCGCCAGCGGAGAAAATACCCTGCTCGGCAGTCGCCGGAGCGTCAGAATTTGTCTGCGGGGCACTTTTCTGTGGTTCCTCGGGGGGTGAGCTGCTGGCAGATGCGCTGGGCATGATACGCCCAGCGCATCCGGCCAGCAGGACAACAGACATGCTGGGAAGAAGCACTTGCAAACGTGGATGCCTGATTCTCATACCATACCGTTCTCGCCAGAAGGCTGTATCCATCTCACGCTGTCATCTGCCGCTCCCAAAAGGAGATGGCGTGGTCGATCCAGCCCTCGGCCACCGTCCCTTCTCCCAGGCCGAAACCGTGGGGCAGGCCCTCAAACACTTCGATTTCCGTGTCCGTGCCGTTGGCCTGGATGCGATGCACCCGCTCCTCCATGACGCGGTAGGGGGGCGATGCCGTCGCTGGTGCCCACACAGCAGTAGGTGGGCGGCTCGTCTCCCGTCACCCCGGACAATCCGGTATCCTGCATGATGACTGCCGCCGGGCGGGGATAGGTCAGCTCCCCAAATTCTTCCGTGCTATAGGTACCCAGCCACGCCGCCATCCGAGCCTCGGCGGAGCGACCCCACAGGGAGTAGTCCATCATGTCGATGTCCAATTCCTCTGCATTCTCATGGAGAAAGCCGATGGCCCGGGCCAGGTCCTCTCAGGCGGTTTGGACACCGGGGCGACAGATCAGGGCGAAGGCGTAATGGTCACTTTCCGCCACAGTCAGGGTGAGTGTTTCGAGAAACTCCTGTAAAAACAGGGTTATTCCCTGAAAATAGGCGGGCATGACGATTTCGAAGTTCTCATGCTCCTTCAGCGTGAAGGAGCGCCGCCCATCAGCCATGCCGGATGGAAATGGTATAGTCTCCGGTGGCCTCCGCAATGCGCTGGGCGGCATACTGGGGTGTTGCCTGTGGCTGAAAAATAGAAGATCATACTGGGTATCCTCCCATATCCCGGTGCAAAACAGGGGCCGCTTATGCATCATAAAATGGCCGGCGGGCAGGACCGGCACCGTGCCGGCCCTGCCCGCCGCTTCCAGGGGCATCCTTATTCGTGAATCTTCATCTGGTGGAGCATCTGGACAAACTTGGGGTCGCTGTGGTCTACGATCTCGCTGTGACCGATGTCCAGCTTGGCGATCTCCGCCATATCCTCGTCGCTGAGCTGGAAGTCCCAGATGTCGATGTTCTGCTCCATCCGCTCCTTGTGGACGGACTTCGGGATGACGGTGACGCCCCGCTGGATGTTCCACCGCAGGGCCACCTGAGCGGCGCTCTTGCCGTACTTCTCTCCAATCTTGGTCAGCACGGGGTGGGTGAAGATGTTGTGGTTGCCCTCGGCAAAGGGGCCCCATGCCTCGGGGTGGACACCGTACTCCTTCATCAGGGCCAGGGCGTTCTCCTGCTGGAAGAAGGGGTGCAGTTCCACCTGGTCCACGGCGGGCTTGATCTCCACGGTCTCGCAGATGTCGGCCAGAACGTGGGGATAGCAGTTACACACGCCGATGGCGCGCAGTTTGCCGGCTTTATATGCTTCTTCCATCGCGTGGTAGGCGCCGATATAGTCCCCCATGGGCTGGTGGATCAGGTACAGGTCGATATAGTCCAGCCCCAGCTTGTTCAGGGACGTTTCAATGGCCTTCTTGGCACCCTCATAGCTGGCATCCTGGACCCACAGCTTGGTGGTGATGAACAGCTCCTCCCGGGGCACGCCGCACTTGGCGATGGCCTTGCCCACGGCCTCCTCGTTCATATAGGCCGCCGCCGTGTCGATGAGGCGGTAGCCGGTGGCAATGGCGTCCAGCACCGCCTGCTCGCAGACCGCGGGGTCGGGTACCTGGAACACCCCAAAGCCCTCCAGGGGCATCTCCACGCCGTTGTTCAGCTTGACAGTTTCGATCTTGTTCATGATTTGCTTCCTCCTAAAACGTCTATTTTGGTTGTGTGCATTGTATTCGGGCAGCTCAACCGCCGGTGATGCTGTATACAGCGCCGCTGACATAGCTGGCCTCGTCGGACACCAGGAAGAGGGCTACATTGGCGACCTCTTCCGGCCTGCCGAACCGTCCCATGGGAATGCCCGCGGCGATGCCGTCCTCATGGGCCTTGGCCGCCTCCGGGGACAGATCCGTCACATTCCAGATGTTGGTGCGGATGGCTCCGGGGGCGAGGGCGTTGACCCGGACGCCTTTGGGGGCCAGCTCGATGGCCCAGGACTTGGTGAAGTTTTCAATGGCGGCTTTTGCGCCTACATACATGGACAGGTTGGCCGCCGGATGGGTGGCGCCCGTGCTGGACAGGTTGAGGATGGTGCCCTTGGACTGGAGAATCAGGGGCAGGGCGTGGATGGTCAAGTTGACTACCGCCCGCACGTCCAAATCAAAGGCCTGGTCGTAGTCCTCAATGGTTACCTCCGTGATGGGCTGCACCGGGCACCAGCCTGCGTTGTTTACCAGGATGTCCAGCCTACCGTACTTTTCCTTGACGGCGTTGATGATTTCTTCAATGGTTTCCGTCTTGGTGACGTCGCCCACCACATAGGAGATCTTCTCATCCGATGCGGCAGTCTCCTGAAGGGGCTGCTCCTTCCGGCCGGCAATGACCACATAGGCGCCCTCCCGGGCAAACCGCTGGGCGATGGCCCGGCCGATGCCGGAGCCGCCGCCGGTGACAATCGCTACTTTTTCATGCAGTTTTTCCATAATATTGACGCTCCTTTTCTCGAAATCGTAAAACTTTATATATCAACTTACTGGCCAGGCGGACAGCTTGCTGAGATACCCGGGCACGTCGATGCTCTGGGGGCAGTGGGAGGTACACTGGCCGCAGCCGATGCAGGCGGTGGGATTGATGGCCTCCTCCATGGCCCTCTCCCAGGCCCCTTTGTCATGGGTCAGGTGCAGCTCGTTGTAGAGGTTTATCCATCGGGGGATGTCGATGTGCTCCGGGCAGCCGTCGCAGCAGTACCGGCAGGCTGTGCAGGGCACCGCCAGACGGGACTGGTAGCCGGCAGCCACATTGGTCAGCAGCATCTGCTGCTCCTGCGTCAGCGCCTCTCCCTTCTGGAAGGTGGCCACGTTGTCCCGGATCTGCTCCATGGTGGTCATGCCACTGAGGATCATGGTCACATTGGGCAGGCCCATCAGCCAGCGGAAGGCCCAGGAGGGGATAGACCAGTCGGGCTTCGCCTGCTTCAGCATGGCGTCATACCTCTCTCCCAGGGAGGCCAAGCGGCCACCTCGCACTGATTCCATGACCCAGACGGGCAGGCCGTGCTGGGCGATGATCTCATACTGCCGCTTGGCGTCCTGCATGGTCCAGTCCAGATAGTTCAGCTGGATCTGGGCGAATTCAAGGCATCCGACCAGTTCAGGAACTTCTCCAGGGTCTCCGGCTTTCCATGGGAGGAAAAGCCAATGTGGCGGATGCGGCCCTTGACCTTCTGCTCCAGCAGGAAGTCCATGTAGTGCCGGTTCTTTGCCATGTAGGCATCGATGGTCTCCTCATTGACACAGTGGAGCAGATAGAAGTCGATGTAGTCGGTGCGGAGCTTGCGAAGCTGCTCCGCAAAGACCTGCTCGATGTCGGGGTTGGCCATCACATAGAACTTGGTGGCCAGATAGTAGCTGTCCCGGGGGTATTTGCGCAGGGCCTCACCCAGAAAGGACTCCGACTCCCCCGAGTGGTAGACATAGGCAGTGTCATAGTAGTTGATATCCTGCTCCATGGCGTAGTCGATGATCTCCTGGGCCTTTTTCTGGTCGATTTTGCCCCGGTGCACCGGCAGGCGCATGTTGCCCATACCCAAACGGGAAAGCTGGAGATCCTGAAACTGTTTGTAAATTATGCGGGTCCTCCTCCCATCGAAGTGGTTGCTTGAAACTCAGCGGTAGGACTTCTGATAGATGTTCACGCAGTCCTCGTCAGACAGTGGGCAGGGGTCGTTGAGAAAGTTGGGGGCCAGAGTGTCCCGGGCGTTCTGCATCATCTTGGGGAACTCGGCAGGGTCGATGCCGTAGTCGGACATCTTCAGGCCGGCCACGCCGCAATCCTCCTGAAGCTTGACCAGAGCGGTGATGAAATCCTCCGGCTTGCTGGCATCCTCCGTGCCCATGAGCTTTGCCATCTCGATGAAGCGGTCGTCGCAGGCGTGCCGCTCCAAAAAGTGACTGTAGTAGGCCTTGGAGATCATGATGAGGCTGGCCCCGTGGGGCAGTTTCTCATGGTAAGCGGACAGGGCGTGCTCCAGAGGATGGGCGCTGGTGCACGAGCCAATGGCCATCTGGATGCCGGAGAGGTAGCTGCCCAGGGCCACGGCGGACATGGCCTCCATGTTCTCCGGCTTCCGAATGGAAGTTTCCAGATTCCGGGCCACGTTTCGGATGGCCTCGGCGGCCACCATCTTGCTGAACTCGTTGCGGCTGGCGGAGATATACCCCTCGGTGGAGTGGAACAACGCATCGAAGCCCTGATAGGCCTTGAACTTGGAGGGGACGCTCTTCATCAGCTCCGGGTCCACGATAGCCAGCACCGGGGTGGTTCCGGGGCCGAATACGCCGGTCTTTTCGTTGGTCTCCGGGTTGGTGATCACCGCGCCGCCGTCGGTCTCCGAGCCGGTGCCGGCGGTGGTGGGGATGGCCACGATGGGCAGGCCGGGCTTCTGGGGCCACTGCTTTTTACCGGAGCCGAACAGCACATAGTCCCACAGATCGCCGCCATTGGCCGCCATCAAGCCCATGGCCTTGGCCGCGTCGATGACGCTGCCGCCGCCCAGGGCCACGATGAAATCACAGCCATTCTCCCGGGCAAACCGACCGCCTTCCTCGACGACGGGCTTGGTGGGGTTGGCGGAAACCTGATCGAACACCACATATTCCACGCTGGCCTGCTTCAGCTGATCTTCCAGCCGGTCCAGATAGCCGTTGGTGCGGGTGGACTTGCCGTTGGAGATGACCACCAGTGCCTTTTTCCCATGGACGGCGCCCATAGGGGTATTGATTTGGTCGTGCAGTTCATCCAGCTTGCCTGCGCCAAATAAAGCAATCGTGGGAATGGAAAAGGTAAACATAGAAATTCCTCCTTAATCTCGTAAATATGCTTTAGCGCTATGAGGGACGGTTGTTATCCGTGAATTTTGACACTGTTCAGTTGTCTTGCGGTAGAAAAACAATGGTAGTCAATGATCTCACTGTGTCCGATGTCCATGCCGGCGATGCTCTCCAGTTCTTTCTCCGACAGTTCAAAATCAAAGACATCCAGATTTTCTATCATCCGTTCCTTGTGGACTGTCTTGGGAATGATGGGGATATTCCGCTGGAGGTGCCAGCGGAGGATAACCTGGGCCGTGGTTTTGCCATGCCTGTCGGCAATCTTAGCCAGCGTCTTATGGTTGAAAATATCTTTCTGCGCCTCAGAGAAGGGGCCCCACGCCTGGGGGACGACTCCATAGTCCTCCATGACCCGCAGGGCGGTGTTCTGCTGGAAGAACGGGTGGATCTCGATTTGGTTGACCATGGGCTTGACCTCCTGGTTCATACACAGATCCACCAGACGATCCGGGGTGAAGTTGCTCACCCCGATGGCCCGGACCGCACCCTCCCGGTACAGCCGCTCCATGGCCCGCCAGGCGCCATAGTAGTCACCGAAGGGCTGGTGGATGAGGTACAGGTCCAGAACGTCCAGCCCGAGCCGTTTCAAGGATGCGTCGAAGGCCCGCAGGGTGCCGTCATACCCTGCATCCTGGACCCACAGCTTGGTGGTGACGAACCACGTGCCCCGGGGCAGCCCGGAGCTGCGGAGGGCTGCGCCGATAGCAGCCTCATTTTCATAGGATGCGGCAGTATCGAACAGACGATAGCCAGTCTCCAGCGCCTGTGACACACATTGCTCACACTGTACAGCGTCTTTGATTTGGAATGTGCCATAGCCGATCATAGGCATCTCCACCCCATTGGAGAGCGTTCTGTGCTGCATGGTGTCAAGCCTCCTTTTGCCTGAGTTCTTCCGGATGAACACATTGTAGGCCTATTTTTCCACAAAGTACAGTGCCGATTCTGCAGAGTGCTCTAACTGAAATGCATACTGTCCCTTGCAATTAGCTGGGTCGACTGTTACAATAGTCGCAAGGCGGTGATGATTGTGTTTGAGATCTACCAGCTGGAGCAGCTTTTGGCCTTCGCAGAGTGTGGGACCCTGTCCGGCGCGGCGGAGCACCTGCACCTGTCCCAGCCAGCCCTCAGCCGCTCCATGCAGCGGCTGGAAGCAGAGCTCCAGGTCCCGCTGTTCGACCGGCAGAAGAACAAAATCGAGTTTAACGAAAACGGCCGCATGGCGGCGGAATACGCGCGGCAGGTTATGGAGAGGTGCCAGGACATGATCAGCCGCGTCCAAGCCTTTGATCGCAGCCAGCATACGATCTTGGTTGGGGCCTGCGCTCCGGCCCCTCTTTGGGAAATCCCTCCGCTTCTGTCTGATCTGTATCCCGATATGACGATTTCTTCAGAGATGCGGGAAAACGACGTGCTCCTCCAAGGCCTGCGGGATAACGTCTATCAGCTAATCATCCTGCCGTATCCGGTAGAGGAGCCTGGAATTTCCTGTGTAAAATATGGGGAGGAACACCTGTATTTCTCCCTGCCGCCGGCACATCCGCTCTCTGGAAGCAAGGGACTCTATATGAAGGATCTCAACGGTGAGACGATGCTTCTGCGGAACCGTCTCGGTTTTTGGCGGGATGTGACCGATCAAAAAATGCCTGACACCCGGTTTCTGGAGCAGGAGGATGTGGCCTTTGAAGAACTGGTAAAATCCTCCGCGCTTCCCAGCTTTGCAACAGATGTGGTCCTTCGCCGGGAGGGAAATGCTGTGAACCGGGTCAATATCCCGATTTTGGATGATGAGGCAAATGTGACTTATTATTGTTTATATAAGGCATACGGGCGGAATGATTTGAGTGCTTTTCTCAAAACACTTCCGACAGATTGACTTTTAGTTGTTTACAGCCCCTTAAATTTTGAATTGCATGTAAAGTCAAAATAACTTGCCTGCTTCTTTTCATGAGAGTTCCCTGTAAGGAGCGGAGGCAGAAAATACCTCCCGCCCTTTGCCGATAAGCTGTAATCTGTAAAGGGCGGGAGAATTTTTGACCACATTTTCAACCACAGAGCGATCTGGAACACATGGGAATATAAAGCCTCCCTAAAATTGTTTTACTTCCATTGCCTTAAAGCAAAGCTGTAGTGCCATAGTAAACTAAAAAAATACTCGCCAAACTTATCACAACTGGTACAATGTACGCTGATACTTTATCCAACACACTTTCTAATTTTTTAATTGTAGTTGTTCCTTGCAATTTGTTATATCCAAAATAGAGCAGGATAAGTGGTAGCATATACATAAAGTTATAAATCATCATAAATAACAGCGCCAATGGAAAGATCAAATGATAGCTTGTCAAGAGCGCTAAAAAACCAAAATACGGAAATGCACTCGTCAATTCTACCATACAAAAAGCTGCTCCCATGATAAACAAAGATACGGGGGAAAGTTGGGCAGGGGCTTTAACATTGTCGGTTTCCTCACATCCATTGTCGTTTTTTCCAGCGTTGCTTTGTCTTGTCTTGATGATAAGCCGGATTCCAACGGTCAAAAGGACGATACCGCCTATTGCCGCCGCCCCATACACATACAGCGGATACGCATTAACAATTTTCGTAAGAAATTTTGATATCCATGTAGCAATTCCATAGTAAATGGCTAAGCCCATCATCAAATTTGCTGCTCCAATACCAGAAATAAAAAACCAAATATGGCGGTTCTTTTTTACCATAGCTTGAAGTAACATCTGCTGGGCAATAGCAGACGGATTCAAACTGTCAAAAAAACTTGCTGTTAATGTAGTACCTAATAAAAGCCACATATTCTTTCACTCCTTACATACAAATAGGCCAGCGTTTGTGTAACGCTGGCCTACTACACAATAAAACCCCGGCGGGCTGATTTTATTTACAGATCATCATTGCCGCCTAAGAGGGCAAGCATACCAGATGTCCCCTTATACAGAATATCCGCAACCTCTTGTTGCGATAGTGCCTGCTTTTTTCTTCTCATCTTTCGAAACACCATATAGATCTCCATAAAAAAATAAACGCTTATTTTTGCTCCTTCAATGGCCTAATGGAGCAAAAATAAGCGTTTCTCGGCAGAAACATAATTCACTGACAAAATACCATAAATTGAGGATTAAGTCAATATCTTTTTCTGCAAAATATTTGGGTTTTGCATTGTTTTCCGAACTGCGGAAATTAGGGCAATTCATTCATTGGTACTCATGAACAGATCTAAAGATAAAGGTGTTTACCGCCGCATTCCTGTTACGATCGTGAGCGCAGATACCGAGCCGATACAACCATATCTCATTGAGCTGAAATTGACGCAGTTACTTGTCGAAAACGAAAAAAGACAATGCATCCAATGGCGCCCCCGCGTATTTTTTCAACTGATTGAGAGCCTTCAACCCGTTGTGGTTGAGGGCTTTTCGCTTCTTTTTGTTCCAAAGGGATGAGGGCTCCAGTACGTTCTGTTCGTTGGCTCTGTCCGCTTTTTTCCGGGTGTGAGTCAGGCTCTGTCACGAAGTAAAAGATGGGCAGCCATCGGGCAGCGGCAAGCCAAGCCGTACTGAACCGAGATCCTGCTCATAATGCATTGCCAGGGCTGTTGTTTTCACCTCCAGCACCACATTTCCGGTCAGACCGTTATCGATGGAGAGCTTGATCTCATAGGCGATCAATTCATCTCACCTCATGGTCAAGTACACCGTGGCCTCCAATTTTTCGCAACTACCTCTGCAGAGCCGGGCACATCAGGAATTGCGTGGCTGTCATCTACAAGGGAAATAGGAAAAATGGTAAGGAGCAATTGGGGGAATCATCCCTGCGTGTGCGGAGAAAAGCAGCTTTACCCTGCTTGCCGCTTTCTCTCCAAAATCGTCTTCCATGTTCTCTTAATACCCTATTTTACGGATGAAGCCGTGTTCATAAGGTAAAATATGCTTATGACTTTTGTAAACGGAGGCTATCAAAATGAGTGAGCGCAGATTGGGAGCAGATCAGATCACGGCCTATAGCCAGTCATTGCGCCGGGCGGAGCGGAGCGCGGGGACGGTGGAGAACTACCTGCGCCATGCCCGTGCCTTCGCCGGGTGGCTCTCG
>CALXDP010000009.1 GCA_944387095.1 uncultured Oscillospiraceae bacterium | reverse complement strand
TTGATGCCAACGATCTCAATGTCGGGGTGATTGACGCTGGCGCGGAAAACCATGCGGCCGATCCGGCCAAACCCGTTAATGCCAACTTTGATGCTCATTGGAATTCACTCCTTATAAATTTTGGATCTTCTTTGGCTTCGCGCGGGTACATTATACCCCATACCATCCAGAAAGTGAAGTGGTTTGTGAAAAGTTTTTCAAAGTTTTACGCCGATCATTCCCCGGCTTCCGTAACCAGCTGAATGTTCTGCGCGCTGTTCTGGAAGGTTTCCATCCACTCCCCGGTGGCATCGGTGTAGGTGATGGTATAGATCTTATCCGCGTTGATGCATACGACCAGCTGCTCCAGGGGCACGCCGGCCAGTTCGTAGGAGCAGGTGTACTGGTATGCCGGGAAATCGCATACCGGTTCCTGGGTAAGGGAGTCCTCCTCAATGTTCACTTCCACCTCATAGGTTTGCAGGAAACCATCCTGCAGCGTCTCCCGGAGCATTTCCACCGTGATCCCCTCAAAGGATGCGTCATCCGCGGCGGTCTTATCCAGAACGGTCATGTTGATGTTGGATCCGTCCGCGTTCATGCAGTAAAGCTCCAAGCCCTCGATCTCCTGCTCCTCAAAGCCCTCGGGGATGTCAATCTCATAGTCGACCACAACGCGGTTGTCCTCCGTCTCCTCCGCGGCAGGTGCCCCGCAGGCGGCCAGTCCAACCGTCATCATCAGTGCCAACAAGATCGCCAATGTCTTTTTCATACCTTCTCTTCTCCTTTTATTTTTGTTGTTTTTATCCCACAGACTGCCCGCTCTCAAATTGAAACCTGAGATTCCGGCAGTCTGGCAGGGCCGGATCCATATAGCCCGTGTCAGAAAAGCCCAGCTTTCCATAAATGTGCAGCGCTGCGGCATCCTCCGCCTTGACACAGACCTCCACACCGTCATATCTGCGTTCTCCTTCCAAAAGGCGCAGAAGCAGCCGAAGGGCCTGGGTTTCGTAACCGCGGTTTTGGAATCGGGCGTCCACCATGAACTGCTGAAGCTCGTAGCATGCAGGCTCCTCATCCAGATCCCGCACCAGGGCCAGGCCTACTGGATTGTTCTCCTGGAAAACAGCAAACACCCTGGCCCGGCAATCCCGATATACATACCCTCTGGCCAGGATACCCTCCGCCGTGTCCAGAAATTTCTGCTGGTCCTCCCGCACGGCCAGCCGGCGCACAGCCAGCCAGTTGTCCTCTCCGATCTCCTCCAGGTGCACGCTATCCCCGGGAATGTACCGCATTAGCGGCTCCCCCCACTGGTCTGTACCATCTGGCAGGAAGCCCAGCCGCCCCCAGAACCGGCGGCGGTCCTCCCGGGCGGCATTGAGCTGGAAATAGGCCGCACCTCTCTGCCGGGCCCAGTCCAGCAGCGCCCGGGCGCAGGCGGAACCGGTGCCGCCGCCCCGAAACTGCGGGCAGACACAGAATTCCAGGAGGAAGCATTTGCCATCCTCGCTGGGATAGATCACCGCCATGGCCAATCCAATCGTCCGGTTCCCCTGTTCAAAATACAGGTAGTAGAGGGGGTCTTTCCGCCTGGTCCTCAGAGCTTCCAAATTCTTTCGGTACGCTTCGGAAGCACAATGCTCCCTGCCCTGCGCTTCCCCCGGGGGAAAGATGTCCCGGTGGAAATAGGCCTGCAGCCGCGCCCAAAATTCCTCCTGCGTCTCCGCCGCTCGGATCCGGATCTTTTCCTGATTCATTCGCTTGCCTCCAAACGTTGAATTTGGAGGGTCAGAAGGCGTGGCCCCTCCGCACACGCAGTGTTTTCATAGAAAACCACCCCTTCCGTCTGGATTGGCCGCTGTCACCGGTCCTGCTCCAGCATAACAGACGGGCAGAGCCCTGTCAAGCCATTTCTTGGCAGGGCAAATTTGTCACTTTACAATGAGTCCTGTCGGGGAACCGCTCCGGCGGGAGGATTCCCGGTACACCGACCAGTTATCCGAATTATTTTTTGGATGTCCACTTACGGCATCATACAGTTTTCAAATTCAACGCTGCCGATAAAAATGGTGTGAGAAATCTCCATGCCGGAGTATTCCTCACACCATTTTCTCGTCTATATCCCCTGTTCTGACTCTTGGCTCAATTTCTGCCATCAGGTTTCTCGGATGTCGCCCTAGGCTTTGGCGAAAGTCCTCCACCAGCTGGGATAGATGCGCGATAACCTCTTCGGGCAGGCCGCTGACATCAATCGCACGGGCGGCATCGATGCCCAGCAGATAATCGGCGGATACGGCAAACACCGCTGCAATCCGTACCAGCATTTCAATGGATGGCTGGATGTTGTCGTTCTCCCAGTTGGATACGCTTTGCTTCGTAACCCCCAGCCGTTTTGCCAGCTCTACCTGGCTCATATTTCTCGCCTGACGCAGTGTCCGCAGTTTTTCATGGAACATATCGCAACCCACCAGGTCAAATATTTCAATACTAGCATATCGTTTCTCTTGACATTTGAAAAATACTATGGTATTTTAATTTTGTACTTTTTGTCGGCAATTGATTTGTTTCGTCCCCGTGGAGAAGAAAATGAAAAAGCTCATTTTCTCACATGTCGCAGTCTTTGGATGTCTGGCGGCCTTATGCGTCTTCGGCTGCCCGGTCTATGGGACTTTTCAGGTGCGCTGCCCCGGTTGCGGTCTTACCAGGGCATGGCTGGCGTTTCTGACCGGGGATTTTACTGCCGCACTGAGTCATCATGCGCTGTTCCTACCCATGCCCGTCTGGCTTGCCATTTTGGCCCATTGGGAAACGAAACACATGCAAAGACATCGTCGGGGGTACACCCTGGCGGTCTGTCTGTTCACGCTGGCTTTGATGGCCTATCACGTCTTACGCACACTCCTTTCCGGACGATAATGGGCGTCTTATTCACGCTCTTACCGTAATTTCTAAAAAGAGAGAGAGGACAGACCATGACCCAAGACAAAGTTGATCTGTATGTTATGAACAACCAAAAGTATCTCCCTGCGGAAAAAATCGTATTCCTCAAGCAAAAGCTGCTGGAGGCGGATGAGGCCAAGTTTTCCCTGGTATCCGCAGTGGAATTCAAGGACCCCACGACCCTGTTGCTGGTATCCATTTTCCTGGGGTCTTTCGGTATTGACCGTTTTATGCTAGGCGACATTGGCATGGGAGTCCTGAAACTGCTCACCCTCGGCGTATGCGGCATTCTCACCATCATCGACTGGTTCACAGTTCAAAAACGCACCAAAGAGATGAACTATAACGCGCTGATGCTTGCGCTATAAAAGGATAGAAATCGTATCGGGGTTGCCGAATTCGGCAACCCCGATACGATTTCTATCCACTTATTTTCGGCTCCGCAGCCCACACGCCACTTTGGCTCCGCCGGGCTGCACAAGGCTGGATTACTCCCCCAACACAGCGGCACATCTGTCGCACAGCTCGGCGTGGTGGCCGGGGGCGGCAATATGCTCATCGTGGTTCCAGCACCGGGGGCACTTGGGGGCCTCGGACAGCTTGACGGCGATGGTGCAGGGGATGAGGCAGTCCTCCGCCCGTTCCCCCTCGATGGCCTCGGTGGTGACGGTCACCTTGGACACGATGCATAGGGCGGCCAAGTCGGCGCCCCGCAGGAAGTCGGCGTCCTTCTCCTCGACCACGGAGATGGTCAGCTCGGTGTCCTGGGCCTTCTTGAATACCCCGGCGGCCCGGGCGTTCTCCAGTGCCTTGTTCACCCCGTCCCGCAGGGATACCAGCAGGCCCCAGCGGTGCAGCTCCTCGTCGGACAGGGCCAATGCCGGGTCGTAATCGGGGATGTCGTTGAAGAGCACGCACTCCGGGTCGGCGGAGGCGTCATGGGGCATGGCCGCCCAGATCTCCTGGCTGGTGAAGGCCAGAATGGGGGCCAGCAGCCGGGTCATGCCGTCCAGGATGGTATACAGGGCGGACTGGGCGGAGGCCCGGCCGGCGTCATCCCCGCAGTACAGCCGATCCTTGATGATGTCCAGATAGAAGTTGGACAGATCGGTGACGCAGAAGTTGTACACGGCCCGGTAGACCGCGTGGAACTCATAGCGGTCATAGGCCTCCCGGCAAGTTTTCACCAGATCGTTGAAGCCGGCCAGGGCGAAGCGGTCCAGATCCAGCATATCAGCCGCGGCCACGGGGCGGTCGGGGTCAAAGCCCGCCAGGTTGCCCAGCATGTACCGGGCGGTATTGCGGATCTTCAGGTAGGCCTGGCTGAGCTGCTTGAGGATTTCCGGGGAAATGCGCATGTCCTGGGTGTAGTCAGCGGAGGACACCCACAGCCGGAGCATATCCGCGCCGTAGTCCTTGATCACCTCGTCAGGGGAGACGGCATTGCCCAAGGACTTGTGCATGGCCTTACCCTCGCCGTCCACCGTCCAGCCGTGGGTGATGATCTGCCTGTAGGGGGCCACCCCCTTGGCGGCGATGGAGGTGAGCATCGAGGACTGGAACCAGCCCCGGTACTGATCGCCCCCCTCCAGGTACACATCGGCGGGGAAGGTGAGCTCCTCCCGCTCGTCCAGCACGGCGGCGTGGGTGGAACCGGAGTCGAACCACACGTCCATGATATCCCCTTCCTTGGAGAAGTGGGCATGGCCGCAGCGGGGGCACACGAATCCCTCGGGCACCAGCTCGTCGGCGGTCTTCTCAAACCAGATGTTGGAGCCGTGCTCCCGGAACAGGTCGGACACCCGCCGGATGGTCTCCGGGGTGACGATGTCCGCCCCGCACTCGTCGCAGTAGAAGATGGGGATGGGCACGCCCCATTTGCGCTGGCGGGAGATGCACCAGTCGTTGCGCTCGGAAATCATGGCGGTCATGCGCTCCTTGCCCCAGGCGGGGTGCCAGGAGATGCCGTCGCAGCTTTGCACCGCCGCGTCCTTGATGGCGTCCACGGAGCAGAACCACTGCTCGGTGGCCCGGTAGATGATGGGGTGCTTGCACCGCCAGCAGTGGGGGTAGGAGTGGGTAATGCTCTCCTTGGCCAGCAGGAAGCCCTCCGCCTCCAGGTCCGCCACCACCATGTCGTTGCCCTTGGCGTAGAACTGCCCGTTGTACCGCTCGTCGGTCATGACGCCCTTGGCGTTCACCGGCACGGGGGTGCCGATATGGGTCTTGCCCGCCTCGTCATAGGCCCGGCAGATGTTGAAGTCGTCGGCGCCGAAGCCGGGGGCGGTGTGGACGCAGCCGGTGCCGGCGTCCAGGGTGACGTGATCGCCGCACAGGATGACGCTGTCCCGGTCGAAGAGGGGGTGCTTGGCGGCCATGAGCTCCAATTCGCTGCCCTTCAGGGTGGCCAGCACGGTACAGGCGGCGTAGTCCAGCCCAGCGGCCTTGCACACGCCCTCTGCCAAAGCCTCGGCCAGGATATATACCTCGCCGTTGGGGGCACTCAGCAGCACATAGTCAAAGTCCGGGTTGACGCAGATGGCCATATTGCCCGGGATAGTCCAGGGGGTGGTGGTCCAGATGACGAAATAGGTCTTGGACAGGTCGGCGTACCCCCCCAGCTTGCCCAGGTCGTCCCGGACGGGGAATTTCACAAAGATGGTGGTGCAGGGGTCATCGGCGTACTCGATCTCCGCCTCGGCCAGGGCGGTCTGGTCGTTGGGGCACCAGTACACCGGCTTCATGCCCTTGTAGATATAGCCCTTTTCCGCCATCTTACCAAAGATCTCGATCTGCTTGGCCTCAAACTCGGGCTTCAGGGTGAGATAGGGATTGTCCCAGTCACCAATGACCCCCAGGCGCTGGAACTCACTGCGCTGGATGTCCACAAAGTTCAGGGCAAACTGCTTGCACTTGTCCCGGAACTGGGCGTCGGTCAGCTCGTCCCGCTTAATCTTCTTATCCTTGAGGATGGCCGACTCGATGGGCAGGCCGTGGGTGTCCCAGCCAGGGACATAGGGGGCCTGGAAGCCGGTCATGTTCTTATAGCGCACGATGATGTCCTTGAGGATCTTGTTCAGGGCGGTGCCAATGTGGATGTGTCCGTTGGCGTAGGGGGGGCCGTCGTGGAGGACGAACTTGGGCTTGCCCTCGTTCTTCTCCATCAGCTTGCGGTAGGTCTCCACCTCCCACTTGCCGTTCAGGAGCTCCGGCTCCCGGCGGGGCAGCCCCGCCCGCATGGGGAAGTCGGTCTGGGGAAGGTGGATGGTCTGGTTGTAGTCCATAATAGTTTCTCCTTTTGATGTTTCAGATAGGAAAATTATCTTTTTTATTCTTTTACCACACGGATATTGCCAAGCTCATCTACTTCAAAAATTTTAATGCGTTCAAGGAGATGGCCATAAATTCGGTAATAATAATCCGCAAGGGTCTCCGCTCGCTTCGGATGTACTGCTTTTTTCATGCAGAGTATCCTTGTGGCCTCATCCGGCAGATGGTTCATATACAAGATTGCTTCATTCATGCCCCTCATTTTTCCACTTGGCACGTTTCCGCTCTGTGTCCACGTGTAACATTTACATTCCACAACAATAGTCCGATCTTCCGATACGCAGTCAAATTTGTGCGGCTTCGGGGGAGTGCCGATGGGAAAGGCCGTCTCTGGACGGAACGGTACACTAAAATACGCCTCAAGACTTTCCTGTACCAATTCCTGAAATTTCTTTCCCACTTTCGGGTTCTCACTGTTGGTGTTCATGCTCATCTCCCTTCCCTGAAAGGCTCATAAAAAAGCGCCTTTGCCTCCCCATGAGAGACAAAGGCGCTTCAACCTCTGCGGTACCACTCTCGTTGCTGATATATATCAGCCCCTCGATTCGTCCTGTAACGGGAACGCCCGGCGGAGCCTACTGGGGCAAATTGCCCGTTGGGTCCGCGGCTCACAGGGGATCTTCGCCGGGGCCGTCCCGCCGCTCTCACACCGTATGAGCGGCTCTCTGGGGGAGGTGTGCCGGGTACTCGTCCTGTTCAAAGCCAGTCTCCGCCGGCTGGGGCGGAGTATTTCATGGAACTTTTTTATCTTATCCGCGCCGGGAGGATTTGTCAACTGTTTTGCATTAAGAAATTTATCACAACTCCACCCAGACAACATTTTAAGAGTTTCCCTGCGGCGACACTACAACAGCTGCATCGTCCAATGACTCTTGCGGTTCGAACTTCGGTTCTTCCCAGCCCGGGAACAAGGAAGAAAAATTCGGCACTTTCTCTATGGTTCCATCCGCACGCTCAATGGTAATCGTCCATCCGTCCGCCGCCCAGCTCTCATGGAAAATCAATGTGTTTCTTGCTTCCAAAATCTTTTCTTTTTCCGCCAATGTCGCGCTTTCCAGATCTTGATATGCCCATTCTTCTGCGGCCCGAACCTTTTCCTTTTGCTCCTGAGCTGCCGCGGCCCACTCCTGATTGATTTTTTCTTCTGCTGCTGGTCCTGTCGCTCCCGCAGCGCTCATCCCGGCACCTGCGCACAAAATGACTGCCAGGCCAAACACACACAGCTTTTTTCGCATCTTACTTTCCTCCATTCATCGCAATTTCACGGTCCGTTCAACTATAAAACGATGCTCCGGAGGCGATCCCTACAAAAAAGGGCCCATCTTTTTTCAGACAGGCCCTTTTATCCAGCTATATTAATTCTTTTCTATAGATTGCGCCACGTTCATCAGCTCATTCATGGATATGGCAGAAACCGAACTAATCTCAAAATGATACCCCCCGTTGTTCCAAATCAGGATATTACAAACTTCCCCATCCAACGAAAAGATCTGCGTATACTCCTGTCCCTCCACCACAACCGTACGGCTGCCTGCAAGAAACATATCAGGAGGAGTGGTCTGCTCCCCGGGTCCGTATAGAACGGTAATGGTCTGACCGGCTTCATTTTGATACACTAGGGTTCTTCCGTCGCTTTCGTCAATCGCATCCTGCAACGCAAACCCTTCCGGCACATATTGCACTTCCCATGCTATATCTGTTTCTATTGGAACGTTTCTCCTCCAAAGTACAGCCGTCATTGACAACATGGCGATAACCGCCAAAATCACGGCCGCATAAGCAGGCCGAATCCTGTACTTTTTTCTACTTTTCTTTTCCTTGTGTTCTCCCGAAAACAGCGCTTCCATGCGGCGATTGTGGCGGCTAGAAAACTGGTACTTCCGCTCAAGTACTTCCTGCGAGGGAATTTTGCCGAATTCCTCGTTCCATTTTTCCTCCATCGCCTTGTGCAGGGTATCGTCTGACACCTCGTACTTATCTTTCATCTTGCTTTTCCCCATCCATCAAGGCTCGGATTTTCTTTTTTGCGCGGGTAATCCTTACTTCCACCGTTTTCTCCCTCATATCCATGACCGCCGCAATCTCCCGATAGGATAAATTCGTCACAAAGCGCAACATCAAAATTTTTCTGCTTTTTTCATCAAGCGTTTCAACACATCTGATCATACGCTGGATTTCTGCGCCTTTTATCGCCTGTTCTTCCACATCGTTTTCGATATCGCTCTCCCGCGGCATCCAACCTTCCATCGGAAGTTCTCGTTTATTCCGCCGCAGCATATCTAAGCATTTATTTTTTACGATCACAAGAATCAGTTTGCGGAAGTTTTCGGGCAACAGGGCAGAATATTGAATTTTATGTTTTAACGCAGCTTCAAATGCATCATGCACCGCATCTTCTGCCCGCTCCTGATCTTTTAATATCGAAAACGCGATATGGAGGCAGTCATACCGGAACTTCTGATAATATTCCTCAATAATTTCTCCTGGGCTTTTTCCTTCCCGAAAGACATTCATAGGGAGCTTCCCTGTCCCCAATCAGGCCTTCCGGGAAAGGCCGGAAAAACCGCCCCGCCGGGGCCGTGCCGTACCCATGCCCACCGCGCCCAGGGTCATCACGGCGATGCTGGCGCAGGTCATGGCCACCCCCAAAACGAACACGCTGACAGACAGTCCTTTTCTCATGGCAACTTCCCCTCCGTTCAAAACGCTCAGTCCTGTTCTTTCGCCTGCGCCTCGTCGGAAAAGGCCCCCTTGGGCAGCATGGTGCAGAAGGCCAGGGACAGGAAGGACACCTCTTTGTCATCGCTGCGGGAGGTCAGGGCGATGGGGATCCGGGCGCCCACCAGCACGCCGCAGGTGCGGGCCCCGGCGTGCATCTGCCAGCATTTGACGATCAGGTTGCCCGCCAGCAGGGAGGGGGCCACGATGCCGTCGAACTCCCCGCACAGGGGGTTCTGATAGCCCTTGAGCCGGGCCGCCTCCTTGGAGAGAATCAGGTCGTAGGAGATGGGCCCTACCAGCTCGCAGTCGGCGATGGGGGCGCGGTGGTGCTCCTGCACCAGCTCGTAGGCCTGGATGGTGTCCTTCATGTGGAAGCTGGGCTGCTCCACCAGGGCCAGCAGGGCGATGTTGGGCTTCTCGTCCTCCACGTAGCGCAGGGCGTCCACCAGATTGCGGATGATCTGCTTCTTCTGATTCTGGTTGGGCTCGATGGTGACGGTGACGTCGCCGATGGCGATGAGCTTCTCATGCTCCGGCATGGATACCAGGTCGATGTGGGTGAGCAGGCGGTCGGTGCGCAGGGCGTTTCGCCGGTCCAGTACCGGCATGAGGAACTCCCGGGTCTGCACGTTGCCCCTCATCAGGATGTCTCCCTCTCCCTTGTTGATCAGCTCGATGGCCACCTGGGTGACATTGTCCCCGGGATAGGTCTCCACCAGGCGATAGGGCTTATCCTTCAGCCCCAGCCGGTCCAGCATGGGCAGGATCTTGGAGGCCTGGCCCACCAGCACGGGGGTGGCAAATCCGGCGTCCTGGGCCTCAAAGGTCCCCAGCAGGATGTTCTCCGCATCCGCACCGGCAATGACAACCCGGTTTTTCACCCCGGCGTTCTTTGCCTTCTCCACGATATTCTCAAAGGTTCTCTGTGCCATAATTGATCTCTCCCATCTGTTGTGGCGGGGATACGATCCGCCGCGCCAAATTTGATCCATGGCAACATACTATCATTGTTTTACCCAGGAAACAAGAGAAAAACGGGAAATTTTCTATCTTTTCTCCCGTCACGTTTCGTCCGCTCCGATCAGCCAGTTCAGCAGGACCCTGGCCGTCTCTTCCGGCGAAAGCCGGGTGGTATCTATCTTTTCGGCGCTCAGTTCGTCATAGCTGGGCAGATAGGCCAGGCTGCGCTCCACCACATCCGCCCCGCGCAGTCCCGCGGCAATCTCCCGCTCCAGGCGCCGGGCCAGCTGCTCCGAATCCGCCCACAGGGAAAAGGCCCCCACGCGAACCCCTTTCAGATCCAGCCCAGACAGAACCGCGTCTAGAATTTCCTGCCGGTGCATCACCCAGCAGAAGATCACCGTCTCATAGGCGGAACACCGGAGGAACTGTCCCAGCAGAAACCGGATATTCTCCAGCACCATGGCCTTCGTCTCCTCTGTGACCGTGAAGGGATGGGCATCCCAGCACCAGTCCCCGTCCAGAAAGACGCTGCCGGGGAGCAGGTTTTGCAGGGCCCGGCCCACCGTGGTCTTGCCCACCCCCATGGGTCCGCCAATCAGGATCAACCGCTTCACGGCCGCTCTGCCCGGAAGGCGCACCAGCCGGCCCGCTCCAGCCGCCGGGTGACGGCAAGGCCGTTGGCCCGGATGGCCGCCTCCACCTCGTCCGCCCGGGTGTCGATGACGCCGGAGGCCAGGAACACCCCATCCGGGGCCAAAAACCGCTCCACTCCGGCGGACAGGGGGATGATGACGTCGGCCACGATGTTGGCCAGTACCACCTGGTTTTGTCCCGGCCCCAGCTTGGCCGCCAGCTTCTCATCCCCCAGCACATTGCCTGCGTAAACCGTCAGGCGGCCGGGCCCAATGCCGTTCATGGCGGCGTTCTCATAGGCCACGTCCACCGCCTTGGGGTCGATGTCCACCCCGTCGGCGTGCTCCGCCCCCAGGGCCAGGGCGGCGATGGCCAGAATGCCCGAGCCACACCCCAGGTCCAGCACCTGGCAGCCGGGCCGGATCGCCTCCTCCAGCAACTCCAGGCACAGCTGGGTGGTGGCGTGGGAGCCGGTGCCGAAGGTGAGGCCGGGGTTCAGGTACAGCGGCGCCCGACCATCGGGCACTGGCTGGCCGCGCATCCATTCCGGCACGATGTAGATGCGCTTCCCCACCGGGATGGGCTGGTAGTACTTCTGCCAGGAGGTGGCCCAGTCCTCCTCCCGGAGGTAGACGGTCTGAGGCTCGTACCCCTCCAGACCGGCCAGGTAGACCCGCAGCTGCCGCCGCCCCTCCTCATTGTCCGGCACATAGAACTTCACCCGGCTGGCCCCCTTCATATGCTGGGCCAGATCCTCGTCCACATAGTCCCAGTACTGCCGGTTCTGCTCCAGGAAGCGGAGGAACTCCCCCTCCTCCTCCACCACCAGCCCGGTCATACCGTTGGCGGTGAGGGCGTCGCACACCCGGTCCAGCTCCCCCGCCGGCACGGGCAGGGTGACCTCCAGCCACTGCTCACTCATCATGCTCTCTCCTTGCTCCAAGTCGTCGGGATTACGCCTCCTTGACGCTCTTCACGCTGTCCAGGCGGAGGAGCATCTCCCGCTCCTTTTTCTTCCCCTCGTCGGCCCGCACCAGGGCCCACTCCTCATCGGTGTCCAGCACACGGCAGACCAGCCCGGTCATATCCCAGTCGTCCCCGTACAGGGCCAGGGTGACGGTCTGTCCCGTCATCCCCGCCAGGCGGCGGGCCAGATCCTTGGCCCCCACTGGGCGGATGCCGTTCTCCCGGAGCAGCCGCTCCAGCCGCTGCACCTTGCTCCACAGAAAGATCACCATGAGAAAGGCGAAAAAGCCAAAGACTGCCATAACGTCCATTACCCATCCTCCCCTTCCTTCAAAAAGGTGATGGAGCGGATGGAGGACACCGGGATGAGCTGGCTCCCCCGCTGGCCCTTCTTCTCCCTGACGAACTCCACATCCGCCCAGGCGCCGTCAAACTCCCGGATGACGCACCAGTCACTGGCCGGCGCGTTTTCGTTCTCATAGAGGGCCAGCCGCACCCTCCGGCCCACCGCCTGCGCCAGCAGGCGAGTGACCAGGGCAGGTGCCTCCCTGCCGGACGGGTCAGAAGCCTCTTCTCCGTCCCGAAGCAACCAGTCGCAGCTCACCCCCAGCAGCTGGCTCATGCGCACGATCTTATCCGTCTCCGGATAGGCGGTGTCCGACTCCCAGCGGCTCACCGCCTGCCGGGTGACCCCCAGCCGCTCCGCCAGCTGCTCCTGGGTCAGGTTGTTTTTCCGTCTGGCCTGGGCCAGCTTACTTCCCATACTCATAGACTGTCACCTCGTCTGTTTGGATGGTTCCAGCTTAGGCCAATCCGGACCGTCTGACCAGCCAGTTGGCGTTTCACAATGTAACGTTCCGGTTGCGTTTCAGTTACCCGAGCGCCGGGACAGCTCCCGAAGGGTGACCTGGTAGGCCTCCTCCTCATGGGGCAGCACCGGCAGCGTCTCGGGCAGAGTCCAGCCCTCATGCTGGAACATCCGGGTGACCAGCAGCCGGGTGAAGGCCGGGTTCTTCACCAGCACCGGACCGACGAGATGGGTGGCGAAGAGGTTCCCGGACATATAGCCCTCCGGCCCCTTCTCCCCCTCGTTGCCCTCTCCTAAAGTGAGGCGGTCAAAGAGGGGGCTGGCCACCCCAGTGGTGTGGGAGCACTTGTTCATAAAGCCCACGGCGGGCTCGTCCCACAGGGTGGTGTGGGCGACCACGTCCTCCGGGGCCCGCTGGTCCGTCTCCACGGTAGCAAAGTCCGCCAGGCCCAGGCAGGGCCAAACCTTGCCCGACTGGTCGGTGACGCTTTGCCCCAGCAGTTCCATGGCGTTTCCGGTGAACAGGGCGGGCGTGCCAGCCTCCAGCAGGTCTCTCAGCCCCTGGGCGTGGGGAGTCAGGGCGGTCAGGGCCCATTTCTGCCCCCGCTCGGTGCCCGCCCCCATGTAGACGAAGCCCACCTGGTCAAAGTCCGGGGTATCGTCCAGCCCGGCGGCGCGCACCGTGACACATACCCCCGCGGCCTCCAGATGTCGCCGGAGCACCGCTACGTTTGCGTACTCCCCGTACAGGGACATGCAGTCCGGATAGAGATGCAGAATGGTCAGTTCCATGTTCCGTTTCCCCCTCAATCCCGCTGGGTCAGGTTCAGCAGCTTGTCCCGGTCGGAGAAGCAGGTGACCACGTACAACGGCAGGTCGCCCTCCATTTTCAGCTCCTCCGCCGCACGGTTGATGTCCGGCTGGAGGGTCAGCTTGTCCTGGGGCACCTGGGAGTAGTCAAAGCGCAGGGCCAGGTCGTTGCCATACCGGCCGCACAGCCACACCCGGCGCACATGCGGGCAGGCCAGGCGGTCAAAGTCGATGTCCCACAGCCAGCTGGTCTCCCCGGTGAAGTACTTGCGGCTCACCGCGTCCACAATCACCATCACCTCGCAGGGCTCCTCCCGGCCCTCGATGTAGGCCAGGTTGGTGTCGTAGGCCACCGAGTTCTCGTGCTTGGAGGTGAGCAGGGTGCCCTTGTGCTTCCCCAGGGTGAAGGTGACCATCCGGCCGTTCTTCAGCAGGTAGTTGTTGATAACCCCCGCCATCACCGTCTGGTCCACCCCGCACAGGGCGCACGCCGACCAGGCGGCCAGGATGTTATACACGTTGTAGATGCTGCGGAAGGCCAGATCGATCTGGGTCTCCCCGTTGATGGTCAGCCTGCCCCCGGCCAGATCCAGGCTGGTGGCGGCAAAGTCCGGCTGGGGGCGCTGGTGGCCGCAGGCCGGGCAGCGGTAGTGGCCGATGTGGGCGTAGTGGTAGCAGGAGTACTCCATCCTCCCGCCACACACCGGGCAGCGCAGCCCGTCGTCATAGACCCCGTGGTGCTCCTTGGTGCTCACCGGGCACTCCTCCAGACCGAACCACTTCACCTTTTCCGGGTCATGACCCCGGGCAAAACAGGCCACCAGAGGGTCGTCGGCGTTGAGCACCAGGGTCTCCTCCGGGTGGATGGCGGGCAGGATGGACTCGTACACCCACTGGGGGTGGCCGTTCCGGGTGAGCTGATCCCGGTAGAGGTTGGTGATGACGAAATGGGTGGGGTGGAACCAGCGGAAGGTGTGGCGGGCGTACCGCTCGTCGCTCTCCAGCAGCAGCACGTCCCCCCGCATCCTGCCTCCCAGGGTACAGTGGGACAGGATCAGGGTAGCCACCCCCTCAATCTGGTTGGAGCCCTCCTTGTTATACACCACCCGCCGGCCGTCATCGGCCAGGATGGCGGCGATCATCTCCACCGTGGAGGTCTTCCCGTTGGAGCCGGTGACCGCGATGATGTGGCCGGGCAGCTTGACCCGGCCCAACACGTCGGGACAGAGCTTCAGGGCGATCTGCCCAGGCAGGGAACTGCCCCGGCCCAGCAGCTTGCCCGCCAAGCGCAGCAGCTTACAGGCCACAATGGCCAGCATTCGTCTCATTGGCAATCTCTCTCCTTCAAGATCCCTCAGGGATCAGATGGTTCTCCTTCCCGCGGCCCCCCGCGTCAGCCCCGCTCCAGGTGGATCATCAGGGCGGCCAGGTCAGCCGGTGAAACACCGGAAATTCTGCTGGCCTGGCCCAGGTTCAGGGGGCGGATCCGGCTCAGCTTCTGCCGGGCCTCCAGCCGCAGGCCCTGGATGGACTGGTAGTCCACATCCGGGGGGAGGGGCCGGCCCTCCAGTTTTTTCATCTCCTCCACCTGGCGGTTTTGCCGGTCGATGTACCCCTGGTATTTCACCGAGATCTCCACCTGCCGGGCAATTTCCCGGGAAAGGGCGGGCCGCGCCGGGTCGAAGGGGGCCAGATCGCCGTAGCTTATCCGGGGCCGGCGCAGCAGGTCCCCCAGCCGCGCCCCATGGGGACAGGGGGGCTCCCCTCTCTCTGCCAGTAATTCATCCAGGGCGGAGGAGGGGGGGGCTCCGGCGTGGTCCAGGCGGCGTACCTCCCGATCCACGGCGGCGTACTTCTCCTCCACCTGGGCCAGCCGCTCCCGGCTCACCAGCCCCACCCGGCAGCCGTAGGCGGTCAGGCGGCGGTCGGCGTTGTCCTGCCGGTGGATGAGGCGGTATTCGGTGCGGGAGGTCATCATCCGGTAGGGCTCGTCGGTACCCTTGGTCACCAGGTCGTCGATGAGCACCCCGATGTACCCGTCCCCCCGGGTGAGGATCAGAGGCTCCTCCCCCTTGAGCTTCAGGGCGGCGTTGATGCCGGCGATCAGCCCCTGGGCGGCGGCCTCCTCATAGCCGGAGGAGCCGTTGAACTGCCCCGCCCCGTACAGGCCGGGCACTTTTTTGCACTCCAGGGTAGGCAGAAGCTCGGTGGGGTCCACGCAGTCGTACTCGATGGCGTAGGCCGGCCGGGTCATCTCCGCCCGCTCCAGCCCCGGGATGGTGTGGAGCATCTCCACCTGCACCTCCTCGGGCAGGGAGGAGGAGAAGCCCTGGATGTACAGCTCCTCGGTGTGCAGGCCCATGGGCTCGATGAACAGCTGGTGCCGGCCCTTATCCGGGAAGCGGACGATCTTGGTCTCGATGGAAGGGCAGTACCGGGGCCCCACCCCCTGGATGGTGCCGTCGTACAGGGGGGAGCGGTCCAGGTTGCGGCGGATGACGGCATGGGTGCGCTCATTGGTGTAGGTCAGGTAGCACACCGCCCGGTTCTCCGGGGGCCGCCGGGTGGAGAAGGAGAAGGGCTCCGCGTCCCCGTCTCCCTCTTGCAGCTCCATCTGAGAGAAGTCCACACTGCGGCGGTTCACCCTGGGCGGCGTGCCCGTCTTGAACCGGCGCAGGGACAACCCCAGCTTTTTCAGGCAGTCCGTCAGGGACAGGGAGGCGGCCATGCCGTCAGGGCCGGAGTCCCGCTCCACCTCCCCCACGATGGTGCGCCCCCCCAGATAGGTGCCGGTGGCGATGATGGCGGCCTTCACCTCATAGGTGGCCCCGGTGGCGGTGCGCACGGCGCAAACCGCCCCGTCCCCTCCCGTAAGGACCTCGGTGACCTCCCCCTGTTTCACCCACAGGTTGTCCTGGAGCTCCAGGGTGTGCTTCATCACCTCCTGGTACCGGCGGCGGTCGGCCTGGGCCCGGAGGGACCACACCGCCGGACCCTTGCCCCGGTTGAGCATCCGGTACTGGATGCAGGCCCGGTCCGCCGCCCTGGCCATTTCCCCACCTAACGCGTCGATCTCCCGCACCAGATGGCCCTTGCCCGTGCCGCCGATGGCCGGGTTGCAGGGCATGTTGCCCACCGCGTCCAGGTTGATGGTGAAGCACACCGCGCGCAGGCCCATGCGGGCGGCGGCCAGGGCCGCCTCGATGCCCGCGTGCCCCGCGCCGATCACCGCGATATCAAATTGTCCGGCGTTGTAGTTCATAGCGTTTCTTCATTCTCTTTCCTGTCGTTCCGTCCCGCCGCGCTGTCTCGCCTTACATCCAAACACCAACAGGGCGCACAGCCCCGCCAGCACAAAATCCCGACCGTTGAGACGGCGGAACACCGCCACATCCGCCAATGCCGCCGCTGCCACCACAGCCGCTGACAGCAGGTTCGGCAGCCACCCCCGGCCAAAGGCATACCACACCGTATAGGCCGCAAGGGGGGACAGGCAGGCCACCACCGCCCAGCCGCAGGCAAACGCCATTCCCCAGACGCCGCCCATCCACTCCGCCGCCAGGTAATAGGCGGGGATCATGGCCACGAAAAAGGCAAAGGCATGGGCTGCCGCCCGGCCGGGGCTGCCGCTGAACCGGGCGATGAGCAGGCCCAGCAACATCCAGATGGGCAGCTCGGAGAACATATCCCCCAGCAGCTGGAGGTGGGAAAAGTCCGCCCATTTGGCCAGTACGCCCACAGCCGCTCCCGCCAGGAGCATCCCCAGCAGACCGCCAAATCGCCGCCCCAGGGACGGGGCGGGCAGGGGCGCGCGGAATCGGTTCAGCCGGTTCATGCCCCGGCCTCCCGCGCCGTCAGCTCCAGCACCGCCAAATCCGGCCGGTTGAACAGCCGGAATCCGGGAATGGGCACGGTGTTGTTGCCCAGACCCCGGGAGACGAACAGAGTGCTGTCCCCCAGGGTATAAACCCCCGCCGTCCAGGTGGGGAAAAATCGCCGGTCCGTACCCAGCAGCCCGTCGGTGAAGGGCAGGCGGACAATGCCTCCGTGCCCATGGCCGGAGATCACCAGGTCATAGCCCGCCGCGGCATACTGATCGAAGCGGTCGTTGCGGTGGGCCAATAGAATCATGCACGGATCCCCATGCTCCGCCTGAATTTCTTCATGGAGTTCCTCCGGGGTCTTCTGGTCGGCGTAGCCGTTGGGGTCGTCAATGCCCGCCAGCACCAGGCTGGCCCCATCCCGCTCCAAGATGGTATACTGATTGGAAAAGACGGTGACGCCGCACTCGGCCAGCATCCCCTTCAGCCGGGGCACGTTCCCCACCGCCCACTCATGGTTGCCTGTGACATAGTAGGTGGGGGCAATGGCCGCCAGCCCCCGGGCCAGGGCGGGCACCATGGCCAGCTGGCTCTCCCGGTCGATGAGGTCGCCGGTGACGGCGATGAGGTCGGGCTCCTGTCCGGCCACCAGCTCCAGCAGCTCCCGGCTGTCCTGGCCGTACTCATGGCCGTGAAGGTCGGAGATCTGCACAATGCGCAGCCCCTCAAACGCCTCCGGCAGGCCGGTCACCGGCACTTGGGTAACCGTGACCTGGATGCCCCACAGCTGCCACTGCAGGAAGAACCAGCCCCCCGCCAGCAGCACCAGCAGCGCCGCCACCCACCGCAGGGGGTGGCGGCGCTTTTCCGATCTGGGCGCTGCGTTGGAATCAGTCCTCGTCATGGCTGATATAGTAAGGCCGCATCAGGCTTTTGTGCTCCGTGGAGTCCTTCTGCCGGTTGGAACGCAGCGGGGCCTCAATCGGTCGGGGCCGGTCGTCCCGCCGGCGCTTCTTCTTGCCGGACAGGGAGGGGGGCAACACGGACTGGGCGGCAGCCGCCCCGCTGTCCTGCCCGGACTTTCCCGCCTTGGACCGCTTGGTTTTTTTCTTCTGTTTGGCCGGCTGATCCCGCTTTGGCTCCTCCTGCCGGGGCGCCTGCCCGGACTGTCTGCGCGGTTTCTCCAGCTCCCGCCGCTTTCCGGCAGTGTGCAGCGCGGACCGCCGGGAGGCCAGCATCCGGGCGGTGGCATCCATGATCACGTCGGAGTCCAGGGGGTTCGGCTTGTAGAAATCGGAGGCGGGCATGGACGGGTCGGCGGGCAGGGTGTCCTCCAGCTTGCCCTGGCGCACCCCATGGGCCAGGCGCTCCCGCTCAAAAATGGGATCCGGCTCAGGCGCATGGGAAACCGCCGCCTCTCCGGTCTGCCCGCCGCTGCCGGATTTTCTCCGCCGGCGCTTCTGTCTCTCCGGAGCCAGGGTCCCCTGCGCCTCCAAAACGGGTGCGGCAACCGCGGGCCCGGAGCCTTGGGCCGCCTCCTTTTTCGCCTGGGCGCGGGCTTTGTTCTCCGCATCCCGGGCACGGCGGCGCTCCTTGGCGGCGGCCCGGGCCTCCGCGTCCTCGGCGTTTACCGGGTGGCCGTGCTTGTCCTTCTGGGGTGGGTCGAAGTTGGCCATAGGCCAGGGGTGGTCGGCCACCACGGGAATCTTCCTACCCAACAGCTTCTCGATGCCCTTCAGCTCTTCCTGCTCATCGAACTGGCAGAAAGAGATGGCGACGCCCTCATGCCCCGCCCGGCCGGTGCGGCCGATGCGGTGGACATAGGTCTCGGGCACATCGGGCAGGTTGTAGTTGAACACGCAGGGCAGCTCCTCGATGTCGATGCCCCGGGCGGCGATGTCGGTAGCCACCAGCACCCGCACCCGGCCTGCCTTGAAGTCGCTCAGGGCCTGGACCCGGGCGGTCTGGCTCTTGTTGCCGTGGATGGCGGCGGCGGAGACACCCCGCTTGTTCAGGTCTTGGGCGATGCGGTTGGCCCCGTGCTTGGTGCGGGAGAACACCAGGGCGGAGGAGATGTTCTTCTCCTCCAGCAGATGGGCCAGCAGCTTGGTCTTGTTGGCCTTGTCCACATAGTAGAGGGACTGGCGGATGACCTCCACCGGGGAGGACACTGGGTCCACCTCCACCCTGGCATAGTCGTGGAGCAGGCTGTTCACCAGGTCCATGACCTCCGGGGGCATGGTGGCGGAGAAGAACAGGGTCTGCTTCTTCTGGGGCAGCAGCTTGATCACCCGGCGCACGTCGTGGATGAAGCCCATGTCCAACATCCGGTCCGCCTCGTCCAGCACAAAAATCTCCATATGGCTTAAATCCAGCAGGCCCTGCCCGTGGAGGTCCAGCAGCCGGCCAGGGGTGGCCACCAGGATGTCCAGCCCCTTCCGGATCTTGTCCACCTGGGGCTGTTGGCCCACGCCGCCGAAGATGACGGCGCAGCGCAGGGGCAGATTCTTGCCGTAGGCCTCAAAGCTGTCCTGGATCTGGATGGCCAGCTCCCGGGTGGGAGTCAGAATCAGGGCGCGGATCACCCGGGGGCGGGGAATCCTGCCGTTGAGGCGCTGGAGAATGGGGGTGGCAAAGGCGCAGGTCTTGCCCGTGCCCGTCTGGGCGCAGCCCAGCACATCCCGCCCTGCCAGGGCGGGGGGGATGGCCCCCTGTTGGATGGGGGTGGGATTGGTGTAGCCCTGCTCTTCCAGGGCCTTTACAATGGGGTCGATGAGACCCAGTTCACGAAAGTTCATGAATTGATTACGTCCTTCTTTTTATAAGTGATCGGCGCGCTCCCGCGCCGCCAGAGCCTGTTTCACTGCCTCTACCGTCTCCGCCAGGCTCTGGCCGTCGGCGTGTACGGTGAGATGGGCGTACCGCCGGTACAGCGGTTCCCGGTATCGGTAGACGTCGGCGATGGTCTGGCCCGGCGCCATGGCGATGCCCCGGGTGGCCAGATTGTGGATGCGCCCCTCCACTTCCTTTAGGGAGAGGTCCAGGTAGACCACGGTGCCCAGCCCCCGCAGATGGGCCATGGCCGCCTCCCGGCACACGCAGCTGCCCCCCGGGGCGATGACGGTGCAGCGGCAGGACAGGGCCTGGATGGCTCGGCTCTCCGCGTCCAGGAATGCCTCCATCCCCCGCCGGTCCAGGAGGTCCTGGAGCAGGGCCCCCTCCCGCTCCTGGATGACCAGATCCACGTCCACAAAGCCGCAGCCCAGGGCCTTGGCCAGCACCACGCCCACGCTGCTCTTGCCCGAGCCGGGCATTCCGATTAAGATGATGTTGTCCACAATTTCCACACCCGATACACGGGCCGCCTTCCTGTCCCCCAGGGGACGGTTTTTGGGAAAGGCGCCCATAAGATGACAGAATATTATACCACGCCTCCGGCTGTTTGGCAATTTTATTTCCACAGCCGTCCTCCGCATACAGCCGCCGGGCCGCCAGCAAAGCGGCGAAAGCTGCCGCGGGCAGTCTCACGCGAGGTGTGGTATAATTTTTGAAAAGTTGTTGGATTTGATGTAGTATTCGCCGCTAAAACCGTAGTATATCAGTGAAGTCGGAGAGGAGGCGGTGGGATGATTGACGACGAAAAAATTATAGACCTGTTTTTCGAGCGCGACCAGCAGGGTATACGGGAGCTGGACCAAAAATACGGCAAGCTGCTTCACTCCCTGGCCTTTCGCATCCTGAACGACCGGCGGGACGTGGAGGAGTGCGTCAACGACGCCTACCTGGGGGTGTGGAACACCATCCCGCCCCAGCGCCCCCAGGTTCTCTCCGCCTATGTGTGCCGGATCGTCCGCAACCTGGCCTTGAAAGCCTATGACCGGAACACCGCGGCCAAGCGCAACAGCGCCTACGACGTGGCCATGGGGGAGCTGGAGGGCTGCCTGCCCGCCCCCGGCACGGTGGAGCGTGAACTGGAGGCCAGGGAATTGGCCCGCATTGTGGAGGGGTTTTTAGACACGCTGAGCCGGGAAAACCGGGTGATCTTCCTGCGCCGCTACTGGTTTGCCGACAGCTACAAGGACATCGCCCGTCAGGTGGGGCTGCGGGAAAAGGCCGTGTCCGTCCGGCTGAGCCGGCTGCGGGAAAAGCTGAGACAATATCTGATGGAACAGGAGGTGTTCGTGTGAACACGCAAAAATTTTCTGAGGCATTGGGTGAGATTGACCATTCGTATCTTGAAGAAGCGGTCTCCTACCACAGAACAGACCGCCCCTTTCGCCGGACCCGCCGTCTCCCCACCGCGCTGACCGCGGCAATGTTGGCCCTGCTCCTGATCGGGTGCGTGGCGGCAGCCGCTGGTGTCTTCGGCACGCGTCTGACCGACCTTTTCACCTCCCGCACAGAGTCAGGTTACGATTTAAGCGTCGCCATCGAGAGAGTTCCCACCCAGGACCTGTCGGACGAGCTTCTCGCGGTGGGCTCTGCGATACAACAGCAGTTCGAGACCGCTCAGCCCCATCAAAGCTGGTACCCGGGCCATTGGCAAACGGATTTCGCATCTCACGAGGATGCCTGCCAGTTCATCGGCCTGGACCTGTCCACTCCGGCGGAGTGGGCACAGGAGGAACAGCAGACAACCCTGAACGTATACGGAACTGCCCATGGCCAGATCTTGCAGTGCATTCTTGAAACGGACTATGTGCTCAACGGCATTCGCGTATCCCTCTTCTCCTCCATTTATACGGAGAATTATGCAGAAGAGATCACCTTCGGCGTGCGTGTTGCGAAAGATGTGGAGTTTGAGGAGTCCTTCTACACGACCAGCGGCAACCTGCCGTGCCAGGTGATCGCCTCCTCTGCTTTGGACAGCAGCTATCTGGGTCTGGATGGATATCTTGTGTACGGCGGCGTTTTATATAACCTCCACATCGCTTATCAGGACGGGGATTCCCCCCAGGCGGAGGCAATCCTGCGCCAATGGGCCGACTCGTTTTGAACCTGAGACTGGAAAAGCAAAAAGCGCAATCGGTCTGAACCCCGGTTGCGCTTTTTTGCGTCATCCCCCGAAAGCCGCTCGCCGCCATAAGCCTCCATGCCGGGGTACCTAACATCATCCCCTTCCGCTCTTGCCTTTTCCCCGGTTTTGTGTTATGTTAAGTAGGCAAAATTTCTGTGTCCGCGCAGTCCAGGGAGGTGATGGCATGGCGGGAGAAAAGGTGGTGCTGGGCCTGTCCGGGGGGGTGGACTCCGCAGTGGCCGCCCTGCGCCTGCTCCGCGCCGGCTATGAGGTGGTTGCCCTCTACCTGGACGTGGGGCTGGGCGGGGAGGAGGCCGCGGCGGACAACGCCCGGCGGCTGGGTCTGGAGTTCCATGTGGCACGGGTGGCGGATGAGCTGGAGCGCCACGTCTGCCGCCCCTTTTACGAGGGGTATCTGGCCGGGCGCACCCCCATCCCCTGCGCCCAGTGCAATCCCACGGTAAAGTTTCCCGCCCTGCTGCGCCTGGCCGACCGGGTGGGCGCCCGGTACGCGGCCACCGGCCACTATGCCCGGGTGGGCCGGGGCCGGGACGGGAGGGCGGTGCTCCTGCGGGGCCCGGCCTCCAACGACCAGTCCTACATGCTGGCCCGGCTGGCCCGGGACACCCTGGAACGGACGCTCTTCCCCCTGGGGGACACTCCGAAGGCGGATATCCGCCGGGAGGCGGGAGAGGCGGGGCTGCCCTGCGCCCGGAAGCCGGACTCCATGGAGATCTGCTTTATCCCCGACCAGGACTACGCCGCCTGGCTGGACCGGCGGGGCGGCACGCCCCCCCCTGGCAACTTTGTGGACCGGGAGGGCAACGTGCTGGGTACCCACAAGGGCTACCACCACTATACCATCGGCCAGCGCCGGGGACTGGGCATCTCTTCCTCTGGGCGGCTGTTTGTCACCGCTATCCGGCCGGAGCGTAACGAGGTGGTGCTCTCCCACGGGGAGGGCTTGACTGCCGGCACGGTCCGCTGTCAGGCGCTCAACTGGCTGGGGGACGTCCCCCTGGACGGGGAGCGCGCGGTGTCCGTCCGGCTACGCCATTCCCGCGCCGCCCAACAGGCGCGGCTGATCCCCCTGGAAGGGGATCGGGTGGAGCTGCGCATGGACCAGCCCGCCCGGGCCCCCACACCGGGGCAGCTGGCGGTCTTCTACCAGGACGACCTGGTGCTGGGAAGCGGGTGGATCACATGAGACCCAACGCTCTGGTCATCTGCGGACCCGCGCCCCACGCCGCTGCGCGCCGCGGGGACCCCTTCCTTTGGACTTGCGCAGGCGAAATGAATTCGCCTTTGCGCCAAGGTTTCCCTCCCGGAAAACCTTGTGCGGCGCACCTGCGCCGCCCCCACTCTGTGGGGCCCCGGCCGTGGGCCCGCTGGAGGTCTCTATGAAGCCGAATGTTCTGGTTCTCTGCGGGCCCACCGCCTCGGGCAAGACCGCCCTGGCCGTTGCCCTGGCCCAGCGCTTCCAGGGCGAAGTGGTGTCCGCCGACTCCATGCAGGTCTACCGGGGGATGGACATCGGCACCGCCAAGCCAACGCCGGAGGAGATGGGGGGCGTCCCCCACCACATGATCGACGTGGCCAATCCCGAAGAAAACTATTCTGTGGCCCGCTATGTGGAACAGGCCGTCCCCATTGTGGACGGTCTCCTGGCCCGGGGCAGGCTGCCGATCATCGCCGGGGGCACGGGGCTGTACATCGACAACCTGATCGCCGGCCGGCAGTTTGCCCCCTTCCCCGGCCAGGATGGCCTGCGCCGCCAGCTCCAGCAGCGCTTCCAGCAGGAGGGGACGGCCCCCCTTTTGGCCCAGCTGGCCCAGGTGGACCCCGAGTCCGCCGCCCGGCTCCACCCCAATGACACCAAGCGCATCATCCGGGCCCTGGAGGTCTACCTGGCCACCGGCAGGACCATCTCCCAGCACAACCGGGACACCCAGTCCCTGCCCTGCCGCTACAGGCCATTGACCATCGCCCTGAACTTCCGGGAGCGCCCCGCCCTGTGGGCGCGCATCGACCGGAGGGTGGACGAGATGATGGCGCGCGGGCTGGAGGGGGAGGTGCGAAGGCTGCTGGCGTCGGGAATCTCCCCGCAGTGTACCGCCATGCAGGCCATCGGGTACAAGGAGATCGCCGGGGCCATCCGGGAGGGGCGAGACGTGGAAGAGGGCGCCCAGGAGGTCAAGCTCCGCTCCCGGCAGTACGCCAAACGGCAGCTCTCCTGGTTTCGCCGCAACAGGGACGCCCATTGGTTCCTCTGGGAGGCGGATCCGGATTTTTCCTCCGCCCTCGCTTTTTCGACAGAACTCATCCTGGACTCTGGCTTACAATAACCGCACTCCCGGAAAAAATTTCCGGCAGATAGCCGCCGGGCCGTTTGCCCCGGCAAAGAAAAAGGAGTGCAGATCTATGAGTTTCACCGCCGTTGCCGTGGGCCGTCAGCCCAATGTCCAGGACACCTTTCTCACCTGCGCCCGGCGCCAGGCCGCCCGGGTCACCCTGTTTCTCATGAACGGTTATCAGCTGCGGGGCGTCATCACCGCTTTTGACCCCTATGTGGTGGTACTGATGTCCGACGGAAAGCAGCAGGTCATTTACAAACACGCCATTTCCACCATCGCCCCGGAACATCCCGTGAACATGGACCAGCCCTAAGGCTTTTCCGTGAGCCGCCGCGCCGGGGTCCCGCTCAACCAGAAGGATTGATTCCATGAAAGAGAGTACCCTTGCCACCAAAATCATGATTGGCCTTTTGTGCGCCGGAGTTCTGGTCTATCTGTCCCTGTATCTCCTGCTGGGGTTTCAGGAGGAGCTGGCCACCACTACGGCGTATACCTACTCCGTCAACCAGGGCGCGGAGGCCACCGGCGTTCTGGTTCGAGAGGAACGGGTGCTGTCCGGCTCGGGCGGCTATGTGGAGCTGGTGCCCTCGGAAGGGGAAAAGACCGCCGCGGGGGATGCGGTCGCCTTGGTCTATTCCGACGCCTCCGCCCTGAGCACCCAACAGGCCATTCAGACTCTGCGCGCGGAGATCGAGCAGCTCCAGTACGCTTTGTCCACCGGCACCCAGTCCGTGGATGTGTCCCGGCTGGATGGACAGGTGGTCAGCTCCATCGTCAGTCTGCGGGCGCTGGCCGCCTCCGGGGACTTGTCCGACTTGGAGGACTCCGCCCTCAACCTGCGCACCATGGTGTTCCAACGGGATTACGCCTACGGGGACACCGGCGCGGCCCAGGATATCTCCCAGCTCATCGCGGACAAGCAGTCCCAGCTGAGCACCCTCAACACATCCCTGAGTCAGGTGGCCCAGACCATCTATGCCCCTGTGTCCGGAATCTTTTCCGGGCAGGTGGACGGCTGTGAATCCCTGACCCCGGATCTGCTGGACGCCCTCACCGCCCAGCAGCTGTCCGCGTGGATGGACACCGCCGCGGCCCCCGCGGCCCCGGAGCCCAACGCCATCGGCAAACTCATCACCAATTCCACCTGGTACTTTGCCGCCCTGCTCCCCGGGGGAGACCAGCTGCAGTTGACTCAGGGCAACACCTATACCGTTTCCTTCTCCAGCGACTTTTACGGCAATGTGGATATGACGCTGGAGCGGATCGTTCCCGGCGAGGAGCAGACGCTGGCCATTTTTTCCGCCCACTCCCACCTGTCTGACACCACCCTGCTGCGGATCCAGACCGTGGATGTGGTCACCGACACAGTCGAGGGCATCCGCGTGCCCCGTCGGGCTCTGCGGGTGGAGACGGAGGATGTGGAGCAGGAGGACGGCAGCGTTAAGCAGCAGAATACCTATGTCGTCTATACCGTGGTGGGCCGTCAGGCTGAGCGAAAAGAGGTGGAGGTGGTCTACACCGGGGACACCTTCTATCTGCTCCGGCCGGTGGACGACTCCTCCACCCGGCTGCGGGCCGGGGACGAGGTCATCCTGAATACCTCCGATATCTATGACGGGAAGGTGGTGCGGTGATGGACACTCTGGCACAGCGGCTGGAAACGGTGCGGGCCAATATCGCCCAGGCCGCTCAATCCTGCGGCCGCTCCCCGGAGGAGATTACTCTGGTGGCGGCCACCAAGACCCAGACAGACGAAACCATCCGTCGGGCCATTGCCGCCGGCATCACCGTGTGCGGGGAAAACCGGGTGCAGGAGTTCACCGCCCACCTGGCTGCCGGCGCTTATGAAGGCGCCCAGGTCCATTTTATCGGCCACCTGCAAACCAACAAGGTGAAGTACATCGTGGGCAGGGTGGCGCTGATCCACTCCGTCTCTTCAGAAAAGCTGCTTCTGGCCATCCAGCGCCAGGCGGAAAAGCTGGATCTTGTCCAGGACATCCTGCTGGAGGTCAATCTGGCGGGCGAGGAAAGCAAATCCGGCCTGTCCCCCCAGCAGGCCCTTCCCGCAGCCGAATTGGCCGCCGGATTGGCCAACGTCCGCCTGCGGGGGCTGATGTGTATTCCCCCTCCCTCCACCGGACCTGGTAAAAATCTGCCTTATTTCGCAAATTTAGCGCAGTTAGCTGTTGACATAAGACAGAAAATAGGAGATAATAGGGCAGATGTAGTATACCTGTCTATGGGAATGAGCGATGACTATCAAGATGCTGTGTGTGCCGGAGCCACCCATGTGCGTCTTGGAACCGCCCTGTTTGGGCCCCGTCCGTCCGTTCCCGCCAATTTAGGAAGGGAGTCCTGACTGATGAGTTTTTTGGATGAACTCAAGCGCCTTGCCCGGCCCTATGAGGACGAGGAAGATGATACCTATGAGGAGGATTTCACCCCCGTGAACACCCGGGAAGCTGCCCGGGAGCGGGACCGGGACTACGACCGGCGCAACAACAAGGTGGTCAACATCCACACCACCACCCAGCTGCAGGTGGTCCTGGTCAAGCCCGAGCGGTTTGAGAACGCCTCGGAGATCGCCGATCATCTGCGGGAGAAGCGCACGGTGGTGCTCAACCTGGAGCAGACAGACAAAAACATCGCCCGCCGCCTCATCGACTTTTTGTCCGGCGTGGCCTATGCCAACGAGGGCACCATCAAGAAAGTGGCCCTGTCTACGTACATTATCACCCCCTACAACGTGGAGATCCTGGGCGATCTGATTGACGAGCTGGAAAATAACGGTCTGTACTTTTGAGTAAAAGGGGGCTTGAACAATGCTGACTCCGCAGGAAGTGGCCAGCCATGCCTTTGCCAAGGCGACGCTGGGCGGTTATAATATGGCCATGGTAGACGAGTTTCTCGACCAGCTTACCGAGGACTATACCGCCCTTTACAATGACAATGCCATTTTGAAAAACAAGCTGAAGGTGCTGTCCGAGACGGTGGAGGAATACCGTGCCACTGACAACGCCATGCGCAAGACCCTGCTGGCCGCCCAGCAGATGGCCGATTCCATTGTCAGCGAAGCGGAAAAGCGCAAGTCCCAGCTGGTGAAGGACGCCGAGGCCGACGCCGACGCCCGGCTGGCCGAACTGGAGCAGGCTATCGCCGCCCAGGAATACCGTCTCCAGCAGGCCCGGGAGGCCACCGCCGCCTATGTGCAGAAGCTGAAGACGCTTCACGACGAAGAGGTGGACTTCCTGTCTAAGCTGGACCAGTTGGTCCCCCCCCAGGCCAGCCGGGAACCTGATCCCTCTGTGGTGGAGATCGAGGCCTCCATCTCCGCCGTCGTCCAGGATCCCGAGGATCCGGAGGAACCGGAGGAAGAACCCACTGCGGCGCACACCCCCAGCGCAGAGCGGGATCCGCTGGCCGATCTGGATCCCGACGCCACCCGGCGGTTTGAGGATCTGCAGTTCGGCAAGGATTACGAGATCACCTGAGATAGATTTCCCAACAGATGAAAACAGCTCCCGCGTCCGTGGACGCGGGAGCTGTTTTGCTGTCTTTCCCCGTGCTTCCTCAGCCTTTTCCCGTGCTGAACCGCCTGAGTTCCCCATCCAGTTCACGGTAAAAACCGGCCAAATGGATCCCGTCCACCAGCGCGTGGTTGGCCAGTAAGGTGACCGGGATCACCATGCGCCCCTGCTGGACGTGGTACTGGCCCCAGGTAACCCGGGGGTTGCTGTCCGCCGGAACAGGGGTAGGCTGCCGGAGATCCGTATAGGGGAGCCAGGGGAGGGAGGAGACAAAAATCAGGCTGACCGCGTCCTCCCCGTCATCCAGCCCTCCCGCTTCCTTTGCCCTGGCCTGCCGAAGCTGGGTCTGGGCCAGAAAGGCCTCAAATGGCTGCATACAGCAGGCCCGGCAGTAGCTGTATGTCCCGTTCTCCCGCAGCACCGTGTGGGAGGTGTCGCACTGGGAAAATTCCACCACTTGGCCGTCCAGGATCCGGCGGCGCAGGTGGGGCACGGCGTTCACCGCCCGGCCCGCGCAATAGAGAAAGCTGAGAAAAAAGGGCAGCTCCCCCGCCCGGACCGACTGGATAAAATCGGTGAGGTCCACTTGGACCGTGACCCCCACATAGGGGCTTTCCATGGCGCTGAAGTAGCGAAAGTGTTCCTTTCGGGGGTCGTTTTCCAGATCCAAAACCCGGTATTCCACCATGATCTCCTCCCTGTGTCTCACACTTATCTCTCCGATGAAAAAGCTGCCGGCGCGGAACGCCGGCAGCTTGCCGATCACTTGGCCTGCTCCCCGCCGCCGGACCCCTTGGGCCTGCGGTGGTGGGGACGGCGGCGGCGCTTCTTCTCCCCAGAGGGGGCGCCGCCCTCGCCTCCAGCTGCCTTGGACGCCTGGTCCGCCTTGGCCTGGGGCTGCTGCCGTTCTTTGGGCTGAACCTGCGGGTTCTCTCCGCCGGGCCGGCCCTGCCCCTCCTTCTTTCCGCTCCGCCTGCGGCGGCCTCCCCGGCTCCCGGATCGGGACTTGCCCTCGGACGGCCGCTGACCATCCTGCTGTTCCAGATACTGCTCCAACAGGGTGGACAGATCCCTTTCCGCCCCCATCCGCCGGGTCTGCCGCTCTTCCTCGGGCGGGAGGTACCGCAGCTTCTCCAGCTCTTCCTTGGGGGGTGCTGTATAATTCTCCGGCCGCTTGCCCTTGCCGCTGCGCACCACGCGGATCTCGCTGACCCGGTAGCTTTTGGGCTGTTCGCTGGAATCCTCCAGGCGCACCTTCACCCGCTCCTTGAGCAGGTCCACCGAAGCCACATTGCCCACCCCATCGGGACATTCTACAAAGGACTCCTGCTTGGGGCAGCGCTTCATCGCGTCCTCATAGGCGCACTGCTCATACTTCAAGCAGCACATCAGCCGCCCGCAGGTGCCGGAGATCTTGGTGGGGTTCAGGGACAGATTCTGGGTCTTTGCCATTTTGATGGACACGGGCTGGAACTCATCCAGAAACTGTGAGCAGCAAAAGGGCTTGCCGCAGATACCCAGGCCGCCCAGCATGCGAGCCTCGTCCCGCACGCCGATCTGCCGCAGCTCAATGCGGGCCCGGAACACGCCCGCCAGATCCTTCACCAGGGACCGGAAATCCACCCGGCCCTCGGCGGTGAAAAAGAAGATGATCTTGGAGCCGTCAAAGCTGTATTCCGCCTGAACCAGCTTCATGTCCAGGCCGTGGCGGTCGATCAGCTTTTGGCAGACGTCCAGGGCCTCCTTCTCCTTCTGCCGGTTCTCCTCTACCTTCTGTCTGTCCTTATCCGTGGCCAGGCGCACCACCGGGCGCAGAGGCTGCACCACCGCCTCATCCCGGACAAAACCGTTGGGATGCACACAGGTTCCGTACTCCAGCCCCTTTCCCGTCTCCACGATGACGTTCTGGCCGTTGGCCACTGTCAGCCCCTTGGGATCAAAATAGTACTGTTTGCCGCCCGCCTTGAAGCGGACGCCGATGATTTCTGTCATGTGAGGGTTTCCTCCGTTGTTGTAACGATGTCAATTGGACCGCGCCGGCCGCTCAGCCAAACAGACGCGCCGCCAGCCAGCCCAGCACATGTCCGGCCCCCGGGTTATACACCCCGTTTTCCCGGCAGGTTTTCAGCGCCCGCACCACTGCGGACGCCCGTCGGGGATTTTGGGCCAGAGCATGGGCGGCCTGCTCCTCTGCCACTGCCAGCAGATCCATGAGCTGGCCACTCTTCTGCTTCTCCTGCTCCAGGGCGGCCAGGCCCTCCGCCACCGCCAGCTCATCGCCCTCCAGCAGCAGCCGGGCCAACTCGACCCCTTTCTCCAGCTGCTGGGGATCCGCCAGTTCCTCCTGGGGCGGCAGGGCGAGGTGTTCGCACCGGGAACGGACGGTGTCCAGCAGTTTGCCCGGCTGTCCGGTAAGCAGCAGAAAGGCCGCATAGGGCGGCCCCTCCTCCAACACCTTGAGCAGGGCGTTTTGGGCCGCGGGGTTCATGCGATCGGCCGGGTCGATCAGGTAAACTTTCCGTCTTCCCTCGTTGGGCCGCACATAGGCATCGGCCCGCAGGGACCGGGCCTGATCCACGCTGATCTCCCGCTTTCCCTCCGCCGGAGCCACCAGGCAGACGTCAGGATGGATCCCCGCCGCCACCTTCCGGCAGGGAAGGCACTGGCCACAGGGCGGCCGCTCCCCCTGGCACAGGTAGGCCTGGGTCAGCCGCCGGGCATAGGCGCTGCGGCCCTCCCCGCTGCCCCCGGTGATGAGATAGGCGTGGGACAGGGTTTCCGGCAGCTCTCTCACAGGCGCTCAAACCGTTCCACATCCACCACAAAAATGGTGGCGCCCCCTACCCGCACTTCCACGGGCATGGTGGGAATGTAGCTGTAACTCATTTCCGTGGTGGTGGGAATCATCTGCTTGCGGCTGTGGGAATACTCCCGGATCACGTCGATAGCGGTCTGCACCTTGTCCTCCTCCACACCCACCAGCAAGGTCACATTGCCCGCCAGCAGAAAGCCGCCGGTGGTAGACAGCCGGGTGGATGAGAAACCATTCTTGGACAGGTTCTGTACCACCGCGTTGGCGTCATCGTGGTTGACAATCGCAATGATCAGTTTCATCATGATCCCCCTTTTCCGTTCCATTGTACACAACCTCTATGGTTGTGTCACTTCTATTATATCCTATTTCCTTCAAATAGACCAGATGTTTTTTCTCCAGTCTCTCGCCGGGCGCCACCACCGGCACACCGGGTGGATAGGGGGCGATCTGCCCGGCGCTGACCTGCCCCTCGCTCCGGCTCAGCAACAGGGTTCGCCGGGGGGCGAACAGGGCCTGCCGGGGGCTCATCGCCGGTTCCGGGAGGGGCGGGGGAGGAGGGCAGAGAGCGGGGGGCTGCCCCTCCACCCCCAGCTCCTCCAGGGCCCGTGCCAACATTTCCAACCGTCCGGGGCCGTCGGCGCAGGTGAGGAGGAACACCACATGACCCCGGTCGGCCATCTCGGGAAAAATATTTCTCCGGCGCAGAGCTTCGGCCAGGGCAAAGCCGTCGGCACACTGGATGGTCAGCCGGGCAGGGTCCAGCTCCACCTTGCCCGGGCCCAGGGCGGGAAACCGCCGGCGCAGCCGGGCAACCTGCCGGACTGTCTCTTCATACCGTTGGGTACCCTCCCGCTCCATATAGTCCCGGGCCACGTCCAGCCCCGCCATCAGCAGGTAGGAGGGGGAGGAGGAGCCGTATAGCGATCCCATCCGCCGCAGCTCCGCCATGGTCAGGCCGTTGGCAAACAAAAGGGCGCTCTGCCCCAGGGCTGGCAGGGTCTTGTGGGCGGACATCACCACTACGTCCGCCGCCCGGTAGCCCTCATACCCCAGGAAAGGCAGGTGGGCGCCGTGGGCGCCGTCCACCATCAGCCTGGCCCCGTGGGCGTGACAAACTTGGGCAATGACAGGCAAATCTGATAATATTCCGTAATAAGTTGGTGATGTAATACAAACCGTTTTTACTTCAGGCCGCCTTGCCAGGATTTTCTCCACCGTTTCCGGCTGAATCGGGCCGGTGACCCCCTCCTGGTCCAGCCAGGGCCGGAGTAGGTAATGGGGGGTGAGGTCCAGCAGGGCCAGGGCGTGGTAGGCCGAGCGGTGGCTGCCCCGGTCCAAGGCCACGGCGCCCCCCGCCCCCGCCAGCAGGGCCAGACCGGTGTGCACCCCCTGGGTGGAGCCGCCGGTGAGAAACAGACAGGAATCAAAGCCGAAACGCGCCGCCCACATCTGCTCCGCCGCCTCGATGGCGTCCCCCCCTGGGCCAAACAGGTCCCCGGTATATCCGGTTTCGGTAAAGTCCAGGGCAAGGGCTCCCAAGGGCGCCGCTTGGAGCACTCCATGGTGCCCCGGCATGTCAAAGCGCAGCGGATTTTCCGCCGCCAGTCTTTTTAAGCTGTCATACAGGGGAGTGGGCAAACTCCACACCGCCTTTCCAGTTTTGTTCCCGCTGTCTCACCGGGTTCCGGCCCCTCCATACAGGTCTTCCAGCAGCCGCTGGGCCTTGGCCAAAGTCTCCCGGTCGGAAGCATGGGTGAGCAGTGCGGACGCCTCCCGATAGGGCGCGAAGCGGATCTCCGCCACCTCCTCCGGCTGGCAGGCCGGCTCCCCTGACAGCACCTCCGCCAGGAAAAACACCACGTCCTTGGTAACTCCCAGGGCGGGGGAATAGGTGATCGCCTCCCGGAAGGGCTCCACAAAACGCAGGCGGGTCAGCCCCGTCTCCTCCCGGATCTCCCGCAGGGCGGTCTCGTATTCTGTCTCGGCGCCCTCCACATGGCCCTTACACAGTGTCCAGTGGCCCAGGGTGCTGTGGAGAACCAGATAGGTCCAGCCCTCTCCGGCACGCCGGAACAGCACCGCGCCGCAACTTTTCTCCCTCGGCATGCCGCATGCCTCCTATCCTTTACATGGTGTCCCGATTGTACCCCCATACGGGGAAATTTTCAACCCTTTTCACCTCACCGGGCATACAAAAGCCGGGCCGCCCAACCGATATGGCAGGGCGGCCCGATCTCCGTCATTGCTTGCTGGGGTCATAAGCCACCACCGTGCGGCGGTTGGGCTCGGTCCCGGTGGAGTACGTGGTCACACCGGGGAAATCCTGGAGCGCGGTGTGAATCACATGGCGCTCGTAGGCGTTCATGGGCTCCAAGGTCATGTTCCGGCGGTATTTCACCGCCTTCTGGGCCGTCTTGCGGGCCAGCCGTTCCAGGGACTCCTCCCGGCGGGCCCGGTAGCCCTCGGCATCCACATGGATGCGCACTCGGTGGCTGCGGCCCCGATTGACGGCATAGCCGGTGAGCTGCTGAATGGCATCCAGCGTCTCCCCCCGGTGGCCGATGAGGGCGCCCATATTCTCCCCCTCCAGCACCACCTGATAGGTATCCCCCTCTCGGGTGACCACGGGCTTGGCCTCCACCCCCATGTGGGCGAACAGGCCGGTCTGAAATTTCACAATGGCGTCGGCCACGGAATCTTCGCCCCGCTGCTCCGGCTGGACGGCCGGGGCGGCTGCCTTCGGGGAAGGGTCCTGCTTGGGCTGTGTATGAGGTTGCTCATGACGGGGACGGCGCTCCGGCCGCTGTTTCTCCCCATGGGCCGGAGAGGAGGGCTGCTCCCGCTCCTGAACCGGGGCGGGGGCGGGCTCGTCGGGGGCCTCATAGGTCAGCTTCACCTTGGCGGGAACGGAGCCAATGCCCAAAAAGCCGGTCTTTCCCCGCTCCAGAATTTCAACGGATACATCGTCCCGGTCCAGACCCAGCTGAGCCAGTCCCTTGGCAATGGCCTCGTCCTCGGTCTTGGCGGTGACTTCAATATATTTTTCCACGAAGCGACACTCCTTTAGCTTTTGGACTCAGGTTCCTCGCTGCTGACGGTCTCATCCGGTGTCTGGTCTCCTTGCGCCGGCTGCTCCTGCCCTTCGGAGGCCTCCACAGGCTGCTCCGTCTCCGGAACCTCTTTGGGCTGCTCAGGGATGGGGATACCGTTCTCCGTCAGGATGGCTTTCTCTTCCTCGGTGAGGGTCTCCGGGTCCTCCTGCGCCTTGTCCTTTTTCTTGTAGCGGTCGTTGGGGTCGTGATAGGGAGTGATGGGATAGCGGTTGGGATCATAGGCCCGGCCCCGGGCATAGGCCCGAATGCCCTCCCGGCTGGCGGACAGGTCCACCCCCTTTTCCCTGTTGGCGTGCTGATTCTGCTTGCCCTTCTTGTAGGTACCGGCGGCAATGGCGGCAGCCTTGCGCTCAGCGGCGATGCGGCGGCGCTCCTTCTCCTCCTCCTTGGCCTTGCGGGCCTGTGCTTCCAGCTCCCGCTGCATGGCCTGATAATCCTTGCGCAGAATCTTACCGGCAAGCACCTCCTGCACCATCATCAGCAGGGAGTTGGCAATCCAGTAGATACACAGGCCGGCGGGCAGAGTGTAACCAATCCACAGAGAGATGATGGGGCTGATCAGCATCATGGATTTGCTTTGGCCGGCGGCGGCCTCCTGTCCCCGGTTCATCTGATTGGTCCGCTGGGATACCAACATGGACAGCAGGGACAGGGCGGCGGAAATAATGGGCATGAGAAACAGGCCCACAGAGCCCCAGCTGACCCCGTCCGCCCAGAAGTTCAGACTGGGGATCTGGGACAGATCCAGGCCCAGAAAGTCAAAGTTGATGATGAACAGGCTGGTGCCGGCGGCGGCCTCCGCCGCGGCCAGGTTGCTGGAGTTGAGCATGGAGGACAGGGTCAGCTCGTTGGCGCTGGTCACATACTCGCTGCCCATCTCGCCCGCCCAGTTCAGGGCATTGGCCACAGAGGTGATGGCGGTGTCGCTCAGCCCCATCATGTACCGGAACGGACGGCGGATAATGGCGTACAGCGGCATCAGAATCAGCAGAGGGACCATAGTCCACAGACAACCGCCCGTGGGACTGACCTTGTTCTCCGCGTAAAACTTCTGAACCTCCCGGTTGTACCGGTCTCGATCGTTTCCGCAGCGCTTCTGGATCTCCCTGAGCTGGCCGGAAACCAGCGTCATCTTGATCATGCCCTTTTTACCCTTCAGATTCAGGGGGAAGAGGATGACCTTAATGATGACGGTAAATAGGATCAACGCGATGCCGTAGCTGTCAAACAGCTGGCAGAACACCTCCAGCAGCCAGCTGAACGGCGTCATAATAATTTGCAGAAAATCCATACAGGGCCTCCTATTTTGATTCGCTTGATCTCCAGCGCCCCTTGGGAGGCACCGGGTCATAGATGAAAGACTTCTCCCTGTGAAAGGGATGGCACCGCAGAAATCTCCACACCGACAGCAGACCGCCCTTCAGCGCCCCGTGAACCTCCACCGCCTCCAGTGCATAGGTGGAGCAGGTGGGGATGAACCGGCAGCAGGGCGGCCGGCCCGGCGAGATCTTCTTGCGGTAAAAGCGGATCAGAGCCAGCAGAACGCGCTTCAAGGCTCCCCCTCCCCCTTCTTGAGAAGGCTCAGCTTGTCCGCCAGCTTCAAAAAGGACTTCTCCAGCTGCCAGTATGTGCTGTGGGCAGCCCGGACCCGGGCCACCACCACCACGTCTATGCCGTCTGCCAGCCCGCCCTCATGCAGGCGGTATACCTCCCGCAGGCGGCGGCGGACCCGGTTGCGCACCACGGCGCAGCCCACCTTGGTAGACACCGTCAGGCCCAGCCGGTTTTTCCTTCCTCCGTTGCGCCGCACATAAAGGGCAAGCCTGCCGTCGGCTGCGGTCTTTCCCTTTTGATACAGCCGGCGGAACAGGTGATTCTCCTTCAGCGACACTGTTTTTTTCACAGGAATACCCCTTTCATCAGGGTTGCCCGGGATGGGCGAAAACGGACATAGGGGCGAGGGAAAACTCCCGCGCCCCGGTCAGTTTTTATTCATCCCGATGCTTCCGCCATCAGTGGGTCAGGCGGGCGCGGCCCTTCAAACGGCGGCGGGCCAGAACCTTGCGGCCGTTGGCGGTAGCCATGCGCTTACGGAATCCGTGAACCTTGGAACGGTGCCGCTTCTTAGGCTGATAGGTACGAACCATACGGGAACACCTCCTGTATAAAATGGCGGCGGCACAGCCGCCGCTTCCACAACGCTTCCAAAAAGGAAACGCGGTTTACCTGTTCTGCGCCGGTAGACGGCGCATAGGGGATTATACCGGATTCTCACCGTTCTGTCAATCAAATTTCAAAGAAAACCCGGCCTTTTTTCATAAAGTACAAGATATTGTGTCAATTTTATTGGACAACACAATGGTCTTTTTCCCCGCCTGCGCTCCACCCGCCGCTGCCCATCCCCTTGGCCGTCCTGTTTGAGACGCTTTACTACATTATAAAATAAGAAATGGGAAAACCCCCTTGTAGAACCCCTTACTTTTTGCTATAATTATATGGTTATCATACGCGCATTTTGAGGTGACGTCATGTCGATGAAATCAGCCGCCGATGTGTGGGAAAAAATCAAAACCATGATGGAGGGGGATATGACCGCCGTCTCCATCGAGACCTGGTTTGGCGATGTGGAGGCCGTGGCGCTGGAGGAGACCAGGCTGGTTCTGTGTGTCCCCACTGAGTTTAAGCGGAACATCATCAAAACCAGATTTCTACCCACCCTGGAGAAAAATCTGCTGGAGCTGTTCTCTTTTGAGGTAGGGGTTTCCCTGCTCCTGCCGGAGGAGCGGGTCAAATACCAGTCTGGAACCGCCGCCCAAAAGACGGACAGCCCCTATCAGTCCTATACCTTTGACCGCTTTGTGGTGGGTTCCACCAACAAGTTTGCCTTTACCGCCGCGGAAAAGGTGGCCGACGAGCCGGGCGGAGCTTACAACCCTCTTTTCATCTACGGGCAATCCGGGCTGGGGAAAACCCACCTGCTCCACGCCATCGCCAACCGGGTGCGGGAAAACCACCCGGACTGCCGTATTCTGTACATCAAAAGCGAGGATTTTGTCAATGAACTGATCACCAATCTGCGCCGGGGCGTGGACATGCAGGAGTTTCGCAATAAGTACCGCACGGTAGACCTGTTTTTGATGGATGACGTGCAGTTCATCGCCGGCAAGGACTCCAGCGAGGAAGAGCTGTTTCACACCTTCAACACCCTGTACGAGCAGAATAGGCAGATCGTATTCACCTCCGACCGACCTCCCCAGGAGATGCTCCGGCTGGAGCAGCGGCTCAAAACCCGGTTTGAGCAGGGTCTGCCCGCAGACATCCAGCCTCCCGACTATGAGACCCGCATGGCCATTTTGAAAAACAAGTCCCTGGAGCGGGGCATCGCCCTGCCCGACCCAGTGCTCAGCTATGTGGCGGAGAACATCACCGCCAATGTCCGGCAAATCGAGGGCGTGGTCAACAAAATCATGGCCTTTCAGGAGCTGATGGGCGCCCAGGTGGATGTGGAAAACACCATCCGGGCGGTGCGGGACATTCTCCGGGCCAAGGAGGACTTTCTCCCATCCGCGGACACCATCATCCAAGAGGTGGCCCGGTTTTACGAGCTGGACAGCGACGCTTTGCGGGGCCAGAGCCAGAACAAGGAAATCACCACCGCCCGCAACGTGGCCATGTACATCATTCGGGAGATGACCCAGCTGTCCCTGGCGGAGATCGGCCAGCAGTTTGGCGGCCGCCACCACTCCACGGTGCTCAATTCCATCAACCGGGTGGAAAAGAACATGAAGGAACAGCCCGAGCTCACCGAGATCATCCGGGACATCACCAATGCGGTCAACTCCGCCTACTAATTTACCTCCCTTGGCCGGACGCTATCCTTTACAACATTTCCACAAAATTTCGGGCTGTGGTGTGGAAAGCTGTGGAAGCGCAATACGCCTCCCACCATTCTGTGTTTTCTGTGGAAGTATTGTGGAACCTTCCGCAAGCTGGAAAGCGTCTCAACACAATGCCTTCCCCGGTTTTCCACAGCTTCCACCGGGCCTACTATGGACTACGAAATAAAAACACCTCCCCCATTCTTTGCCGGGGGGAGAGAAAGGAAACCCAACTATGAAATTTTCCTGTGAAAAAGCGCTGTTGCAAAACGCCGTCACCACAGCCGGACGGGTTGTGGCTGCCAAAAGCTCCATTCTGGCTCTGGAAGGAGTGTTGCTAGAAGCGGAGGAGAGCGGGCTGAACATCAGCGGTTATAATTTGGAGACCGGTATCGTCACCCGGGTAGAGGCTGGCGTAACTCAGACCGGTTCCATTGTCCTGCCGGCCCGCCTGTTCGGAGAGATCATCCGGAAACTGCCTGACGATATGGTATCGGTGGTCACCGATGGAAATAAAGTGCGCATTGAATGCGGCCCCACCTCCTTCGATATCATGGGCAGCAGCGCCGAGGAATTTCCTGAGCTGCCCGCCGTGGACGAAGGGAACAAGCTGGTAATGGGCCAGGGGATGCTGCGATCCATGATTTCCCGGGTGATCTTTGCCGTCAGTGATAATGAGAGCCGCCCTATCCATACCGGCGCCCTCTTTGAAGTGGCCGGCGAAGAGCTGACCATGGTGGCGGTGGACGGTTACCGGCTGGCCCTGCGCCGGGAAAAGATTGTCCAGAAGAGCGGTGCAGATCAGTTCTCCTTTGTGGTGCCCGGCGCGGCCCTAAGCGAGGTGGATAAAATCTGTGCGGACAGCGACGAGGCGGTCACCGTGACCGAGGGAGAGCGTCACATCACCTTTCTCATGGGATCCACCCTGCTGGTGGCCCGGCGGCTGGAAGGGGAGTTTCTCAACTACCGGCAGACCATCCCTCAGAATAACTCCATCTGTCTGGAAGCGGATACCGCCGCGCTGCAGCTATCCATTGACCGGGCCTCGCTGATCATCAACGACAAGCTGAAAAGTCCCCTGCGGTGCAGATTTGAAGACGGTTCTTTATCCATCACCTCCAAAACCGCCATCGGCTCCGCCTTTGACCGCTGCCCCATTGTGGGGGACGGCAAGGGGCTGGAGATCGGCTTTAATAACCGTTTTCTCATGGAGGCGGTGAAGGCCGCCCCCGCCGGGCAGGTGCGCCTGGAGCTGAACACCCCCACCTCTCCCTGTCTGATCCTGCCCAAACAGGGGGAAGGGGACAACTTCCTTTATATGGTGCTGCCCGTGCGTCTGAAGGCGGGGGAGTAAAAGCGCCGGAACAAACGGATGCTGACGGGAGGAACGAGCATGCGGGAAGCGCGCATCAAAATCACAACGGAATTTATCAAGCTGGACGCGCTGCTGAAATTCGCCAATGTGACGGCCACCGGCGGGGAGGCCAAGGCGGTCATTCAGGACGGCGGCGTATCGGTCAATGGACAGGTGTGCACCATGCGGGGCAGGAAGATCCGGCCCGGTGACCGGGTGGAGCTGGACGGCGGCCTGGCCCTGGTGGTGGAATGATCGTCAAGGCAGTCACCCTGGACTTTTTCCGGAACTATACCCATTTGGAGGTATCCTTTGATCCCGGGGTCAATGTGATTGTGGGGGAAAACGCCCAGGGGAAGACCAACCTGATCGAGGCGGTGGCCTATCTTTCCTCCGCTTCCTCCCACCGGGCCAGGTATGACCGGGAGCTGATCCAGTTTGGAATTGACCGGGCTTTCCTAAAGGCGGAGATTTTCAGCCGCCGTCGGGACTATACCCTGGAAGCCCAGCTCACCCGGGGCGTGCGCCGTCAGCTGTGGTCCAACGGAGTGCGGCTGAAGTCCGCGGGAGAGCTGTCCGGGCTTTTGACCACGGTACTGTTCTGCCCCGAGGATCTCTACATCATCCGGGAGGGGGCCGCAGCCCGGCGGAAGTTTCTGGACAGCTGCATCTGCCAGCTGCGTCCAAAATACGCCGCAGCTCTGGCAGAGTATCACCGGCTGCACGAACAGAAGGGCAGGATTCTCCGGGACTGGGAGGAAAAGCCCTCCCTGCTGGACGCGCTGGACGACTACTCCCTGCGCATGGCCCAGTGTGGCGCCGTCCTCATCCACTACCGGGCCCATTTCGTGAAAAAATTGAACCAGACCGCACCCGGCATCCACGCGGACTGCTCTGGCGGACGGGAACAGCTTCATCTGGGCTATGACACCGTGTCCACCATCACCGACCCCCTGGCCGCCCCCAAACAGCTGTTGGGCCAGTTGTTGGACCACCAGGAGCGCCACCGGCGGGCGGAGATCGAATCCCACGCCTGCCTCACCGGGCCACACCGGGATGAATTGACCATCGAAATTGACGGAAATCCGGCAAAGGCCTTTGGCTCCCAGGGGCAGGTACGCACTGCGGCATTGTCCCTGAAAATGGCTGCCCGGGATATTTTTTACCAGGATACCGGGGAGTGGCCGGTGCTGCTGCTGGACGACGTGCTGTCCGAGCTGGACCACCGCCGGCAGGAGTTTGTGTTAAACCGCATTACCTCAGGACAGGTCTTTATTACTTGTTGTGAGGAGGAAAAGCTGGCCAGGCTGCGGGTGGGCAAGGCCTTCCGCATCCGGGACGGCGGGCTGGTGTGATACCGCGGAGGTTATTTCTTCATGTATCTGTATCTGGGACAATCGATGAGCATTCCGGAATCCTCCATTTTGGGGATATTTGATCTGGATAACACCACCTGGTCCTTCCGCACCCGCCGTTTTTTAGAGCAGGCGGAGGGGGAGGGACGGGTCACCTATGTGGGCGGCGATCTGCCCCGGTCTTTCATTCTGTGCCAGCAGGGGGAGGAAGGGGCAAAGATCTATCTCTCCCAGGTGAATACCGCCACCCTGATTCGCCGGGCGGAACAGAATGGATTTGAGTAAACGGGAGGAAAGAGTATGGAACCCATCAACTATCTGTGGAAAGACAGAAAACGCTATTTTGGACTGCCCATCAGCTTCACCCGGTATCGCCTGAGCGAAAACCGAATTTTCCGGGAGATAGGATTGTTCAACTTGAAAGAAGAAGAAGTGCTGCTCTACCGGGTACGGGATTTGGAACTGACCCGTTCCCTGTGGCAGAGGATCTTCCGGGTGGGTACCATCTGTGTCTACTCCTCAGACAAGACCTCGCCCCACATGGATCTGGTGAGCGTGCGGGATCCCAAAGCGGTCAAGGAGCTGATCTATCAAAAGGTGGAGCAGGCCAAGAACGCCCGGCGCATGCGGGCCACCGAGCTGGTGGACGACGGATTTGAGCCGGAAGAGGATCTGGTGGACGATACGGAGTTTTGTCCCATGGAATAACGGCGGAAACCGGTGTCCCGCCTATGTGGGGCGGGGCATCGCTTTGATCTGAGAACAGCAAGCGGAGGAACAAGTTATGTCTGAACAAATGCAGAACAACCCCACTCAGGTGGAGCATGAGTACGGCGCCTCGGAGATTCAGGTGCTGGAGGGGCTGGAGGCGGTGCGCAAGCGCCCCGGTATGTATATCGGCTCCACCTCCTCGTCCGGCCTGCACCATCTGGTGTATGAGATTGTGGACAACGCCATCGACGAGGCGCTGGCGGGGTATTGCGATAAGATCACCGTGGAAATTTTGGACGGCGACGTGATCCGGGTCACGGACAACGGACGGGGCATCCCCGTGGACATTCAGCCCCAGACCGGCCGGCCCGCCCTGGAGGTGGTGTATACCGTGCTCCACGCCGGCGGCAAGTTTGGCGGCGGCGGCTACAAGGTGTCCGGCGGCCTGCACGGCGTGGGTGCCTCGGTGGTCAACGCCCTGTCCCAATGGCTGGAGGTGCGGGTGCACAAAAACGGCCATATCTATGAGATGAAATTTTCCCGGGGGGACATCACCCAGGAAATGAAAATCATTGGGGACACTGACCGCACTGGCACCGAGGTAGTGTTCAAGCCGGATCCTGAGATGTTTGAAGATACGGTGTATGACTACGAAATCCTCCATAAGCGAATGCGGGAGCAGGCCTTCCTCAACGCCGGCGTCCACATCCTCATGGCCGACCGCCGCCCCGGCCGGGAGCAGGAGGAGAGCATGTGCTATGAGGGGGGCATCCGGGAGTTTGTCACCTTCATCAACAAGAACAAAACTCCCCTGCACGACCAGGTTATCTACATGTCCGGTAGCAGGGACGACTCCATGGCGGAGATTGCCCTGCAGTACAACGACAGCTACAACGAGGTCATCGTGTCCTTCGCCAACAACGTGCACACCCCGGAGGGCGGCATGCACGAGGAGGGGTTCAAGCGGGCGCTGACCAACGTGCTCAACGCCTATGGCAAGAAGAACAACCTGCTCAAAGGGGAGGACAAGGTGTCCGGTGAGGACTGCCGGGAGGGCCTAACCTGCGTCATTTCGGTAAAGCTCACCGAGGCCCAGTTCGAGGGCCAGACCAAGGCCAAGCTGGGCAACAGCGAGATGCGCACCCTGGTAAACAACATCATCTCAGACAAGCTGGAGCAGTTTTTGGAGGAAAATCCCGCTGTGGGCCGGACCATTCTGGAAAAGGCCATGATGGCCAACCGGGCCAGGGAGGCCGCCCGCCGGGCCCGGGAATCCATCCGCCGGAAGAACGCCCTGGAGGGGGCCACCCTGCCGGGCAAACTGGCCGACTGCAACGAGCGGGACCCGGCGCTGACAGAACTGTACATCGTCGAGGGGGACTCCGCCGGCGGCTCGGCCAAGCAGGGCCGGGATTCCCGGTTCCAGGCCATCCTCCCCCTGTGGGGCAAGATGCTCAATGTGGAGAAGGCCCGGGCGGATAAGATCTACGGAAACGACAAGCTCCAGCCGGTGATTACCGCCCTGGGTGCCGGCCTGGGGGACGAGTTTGACGACAGCAAGCTGCGCTATCACAAGGTCATCATCATGGCCGATGCCGATGTGGACGGCTCTCACATCCGCACTCTGCTGCTCACCTTTTTCTTCCGGTTCATGCGCCCTCTCATTGACCGGGGTTATGTGTACGCCGCCGTGCCCCCCCTGTTCAAACTTACCCGGGGCAAGACCACCCGGCTGGCCTTCTCCGAGGAGGAGCGGGACCGGATTTCCGCAGAGCTGCGGGGGGACAACCCCAACGCCAAGGTGGACATCAGCCGGTTCAAGGGCCTGGGCGAGATGGATGCCCACGAGCTGTGGGACACCACCATGAATCCGGAGACCCGCACCCTCAAGCGCATCACCATGGAGGACGCGGTGAAGGCGGACGAGATTTTCACCCTGCTCATGGGGGAAAAGGTGGAGCCCCGCCGGGAGTATATCGAGCAAAACGCCTTCAAGGCGGTCAACCTGGACTATTGAGGCCTTGGACAGAAAGGGATTTAGCATACTATGTCGAAACAAGATGAGTATATGAGCCGGGATATCTCCTTTCCCGATCAGAAAATTGTAGAGATCAATCTGGAGCATGAGATGCAGACGGCGTATATTGAATACGCCATGTCCGTCATTGTGGGCCGGGCCCTGCCCGATGTGCGGGACGGCCTGAAGCCGGTGCATCGCCGCATCCTCTACTCCATGTATGAGAGCGGTCTGACCTCTGACAAGCCCTTCAAGAAGTCCGCCACCTGCGTGGGCGACGTGCTGGGCAAATACCATCCTCACGGCGACCAGTCCGTCTATGATGCCCTGGTCCGTCTGGCCCAAGACTTCTCCATGCGCTACCCCCTGGTGGACGGTCACGGCAACTTCGGCTCTGTGGACGGGGATCCACCGGCCGCCTACCGCTATACCGAGGCCCGCATGGCCAGAATCGCGGGCGAGATGATGCGGGATATCGATAAGGACACGGTAAACTGGGACCCCAACTTTGACGAGTCCTTGAAGGAACCCCGGGTAGTGCCCTCCCGCTTCCCCAATCTGCTGGTGAACGGTTCCTCCGGCATCGCCGTGGGCATGACCACCAACATCCCGCCCCACAATCTGCGGGAGGTCATTGACGGGGTCATCTGTGTGCTGGATAATGAGAACGCCACCCTGGATGATCTGATGGAGCACATCAAAGGGCCGGACTTTCCCACCCGGGGCATTATCATGGGCCGGGCGGGTATCCGGGCGGCCTACGCCACCGGCCGGGGCCACATCAAGGTCCGCGCCCGCACGGAGATGGAGGAGTTCGGCAGCGGCCGCACCCGCATCATCGTCACCGAACTGCCCTACCAGGTGAACAAGGCCCGGCTGGTGGAGAGTATTGCCGACCAGGTGAAGGACAAGCGGCTGGATGGGATCTCCGGCCTGCGGGACGAGTCGGATGGCAAGCGGGGCATGCGCATCGTCATCGAGCTGAAGAAGGATGCCAATCCCCAGGTGACCCTGAACCGGCTGTTTGCCCAGACCCAGATGCAGACCACCTTCGGGGTGATTCTGCTGGCCCTGGTCAATGATCAGAAGCAGCCCAAGGTGCTCACCCTGCGGCAGATCCTGGACGAGTACATTGCCTTCCAGGAAGAGGTCATCACCCGGCGCACCCGCTATGATCTGAAGAAGGCCCAAGAGCGGGCCCATCTGCTGGAGGGCCTGCTCATCGCCCAGGACAACATCGACGAGGTCATCCGCATCATCCGCCAGAGCTATGATGACGCCAAGGAGAAGCTCATGGCCCGCTTCGGCCTGGACGACGTCCAGGCCCAGGCCATCCTGGATATGCGCCTGAAGGCGCTGCAGGGGCTGGATCGGGAGAAACTCCAGGCGGAGTTTGACGAGCTTCAGGAGCGCATCGCCTATTTTGAACAGCTGCTCAGCGATGAATCCATGCTCCGGGGCGTGCTCAAGGACGAGCTGTTGGAGATCCGGGACAAGTACGGGGACGAGCGCAAAACCGAAATCGGCTTTGCGGAAGACGACCTGGATGTGGAGGATCTCATCGCCGAGGAGCAGTGTGTGTTCACCATGACCGCCGGGGGCTACATCAAGCGCACCAGCGCCAGGGAGTACGCCGCCCAGGGCAAGGGGGGCATGGGCAAGAAATCCATGTCCACCCGGGAGGAGGACTATGTGAACACGGTGTTTACCGCCTCCACCCATGACCATATCCTCTTCTTTACCGACAAGGGCCGGGTGTTCCGCAAGAAGGGATATCAGATTCCCGAGGCGGGGCGTACCGCCCGGGGTACCAACATCGTCAACGTGCTCCAGGTGGAGGCGGGGGAGAAGGTGTCCGCCATGATTCACACCCAGGACATCACGGACGAGGGACGTTTCCTGGTGATGATCACCCGCAACGGCACGGTGAAGCGCCTGCCGGTGGTCACACTGAAGAATCTCCGCAACAACGGCCTGCGGGTCATCACCCTGGAGGACGGGGACGAGCTGATGGTGGTGCGGGAGACCGACGGCACCAAGAATATCCTCATCGCCACCCACGACGGCATGGCCGTGTGCTTTGCGGAGACGGATGTGCGGCCCACGGGCCGCTCCTCCATGGGCGTGCGGGGTATCCGCCTGCGCCCCGGGGACTATGTGGTGGGCGCGGCCCGGGCCACCCAGAGCCGGGCGGTGCTCACCATCACCGAGCACGGCTACGGCAAGCGAACCCCTGTGGAGGACTACCGCATCACCAACCGGGGCGGCATCGGCATCAAGAACTACGCCGTCACCGCCAAGACCGGCCGGGTGGTGGGCATCAAGGTGGTGGATGGCACCGAGGACCTGCTGCTGGTTACCCAGGCCGGCACCCTCATCCGTACCGACGTGGCATCCATCCGGCTGGCCGGCCGGGCCACCCAGGGCGTCATCGTCATGCGCCTGAAGGAGGAGGGGGACCGGGTCATCGCCATGGCTCTGGCGGACAAGGAGCCGGAGGCCGATTCCACCCAGAGCCCGGAAGAGGCGCGCAGCCAGGAGTAAAGAAGCGTAAGGGGGAACAGAAATGGCCAGAAGAAACATTCGGATCAAACCAAGCCGGTCACAGTCGACGATGGGATTTGCTGTGGGCGTGATATTCGTTTGCATCGGGCTGTTTGTGGTGATCCCCGCCTTCGGTCTGTTCGGCCTGCTCTGGACGGGGATCGCGGTGGCCATCACAGTGGTCAACGGCCTGAACGCCTTTGGGAAGAAGGGCGTGCCCACCATGGAGATCTATACCGAGGAGGAAGAGTCCGAACCTGCCGGTCAGGATCACCCAACCCCAACCAATACCCTGGACGCCAAGGGCCGGCTGGAGCAGCTCAAGAGCCTGAAGGAGGCGGGGCTGCTCACCCGGGAGGAGTACGACCGGAAGCGCCAGGAGATCCTGCGGGAGCTGTGATCCGCCCCGGGAAAGTGGGGCGGCCGCGCGCCCTGGGCCGTTGAGAAAAGCCTCGCGGAGTTTGCGGAAAACTTCGGGCGGAGAGAGTGGAGAGACAGGCAGAGCCCAATCTCGCGGGTTGCGCCCCGCCCCGCGGCGCTCCACTGTCCTCAACTGAGGGGAAACCGCCGGTCTACCGAGGGAAACTTCCCGTCGGTTGAGGGACGGACGGAGGTGTGATAGGATGCAGACATCTGGAAAAAGGAGTGTGGATCCTATGAGGAAGCAGACTTTTGGCGCCATGGTCGCCGCCCTGCGTAAGGAGAAGGGCATGACCCAGCTGGAGCTGGCGGAGCAGATGGGGGTGACCGATAAGGCGGTGTCCAAGTGGGAGCGGGACCTGTCCCTCCCGGACGTCAGCGCCCTGCCCAGGCTGGCGGAGATCTTCGAAATTTCCGTGGATGAGCTGATGCGGGGGAAGGCGGGCACCCAGGCCCGGGACACCGGGGAGAGGGCGGGAGCCCTGATAGATGTGATTCTGAAAGGGGTGGCGGTTGCCATGGGGGTTGCCGTGGCGGTGCTGTCCTTTCTGGAACAGATTGATGCCAAGTCCGCCCTGGGCATGCTGGGTATTGGGCTGGCTTGCCTGGCCATCTCCCAGCTTACCATTACAATCACAAAGGAGTAAGAGGGAGGCTGTCCGGGGGGGCAGCCTCTTTTTTCCCGGTGAAAGACGGCGGACGAAACGTGGCAGCAGCCCAATCCAGGGCGTGTGGCCCTCTCGGGACGTGCGCACCCATCGGCCTGAGAATCGCGCGGGCCTGCCGGCGCACCTGGGAATCCGGCCCTGGCGGGGCTGTGGACAGGGCGGGCGGGTTTGTGTTAGACTATATGGAGAAAACCATCCGACAGGGGGAACCCACGTGAAGACAGTGACGATCTATACGGACGGCGCCTGCTCCGGCAATCCCGGCCCCGGCGGTTGGGGCGTCATTCTGATATATGGGGAGCATAGACGGGAGATGAGCGGGGGAGAGCGGTCCACCACCAACAACCGTATGGAGCTCACCGCGGTCATTAGAGGGCTGGAGGCTCTGAAGGAGCCCTGTCAGGTGGAACTGTACTCCGACTCTAAATACGTCATTGACGCGCTGGAAAAGGGCTGGGCCAAGGGCTGGAAGGCCCGGGGCTGGGTGAAGGGGGACAAAAAGCCGGCCCTGAACCCGGATCTGTGGGAGCAACTGCTGGCGCTGTGTGAGCGTCACCAGGTCAACCTCCACTGGGTCAAGGGCCATGCCAGCAATCCTCACAACAACCGCTGCGATGAGTTGGCGGTGGCGGAGTGGCAGAAGCTGAAGGGGTGATCGCTCATGAAACTTCTGGTCACGGGGTTTGAACCCTTCGGGGGCGAGCGCCGCAATCCATTCGCCCTGGTGGTGGAAGCCTTGCCGGACGTCGTCGCCGGGGCGGACATCATCAAACTGCTCCTGCCTACCGTCCGCTATGAGGCCCCCAGGCGGGTGGAGCGGGCGGTGGAGGAACACCGCCCGGATGTGGTGCTGTCCATCGGTCAGGCTGGGGGCCGGGCGGCGGTGAGTGTGGAACGGGTTGCCGTCAACCTGGACGACTACCGGATCCCCGACAACGCCGGAAACCAGCCGGTGGAAGAACCTGTGGTCCCCGGAGGCCCGGACGCCTATTTCACCAGGCTGCCTGTCAAAGCCATAGTGGACGCCATCCGGGCGCAGGGGATCCCCGCGGAGGCGTCTCTGTCCGCGGGCAGCTTTGTATGCAACCACCTGATCTATTCCGTCCGGCATTTTCTGGAGCAGCATTTCCCGGAAATACGCAGCGGTTTTATCCACATCCCCTACCTGCCGGAGCAGGTGCTGGACAGGCCGGGAACGCCCAGCATGCCGCTGGAGCTGGCCTGCCGGGGAGTGGCGGCAGCCATCAAAACGATTGTGGAAGAAGAGGGGCGCTGACCTGGGTCAGCGCCCCTCTTCTTCCGTTATTATTCTTCCTCTTTGGCGGTGCAGGCAATGTTCAGCTCGTCCAACTGTTTCGGATCCACAGAGGAGGGTGCGCCCATCATCACATCTTGGGCGTTCTTGTTCATGGGGAAGGGGATAATCTCCCGAATGGAGTCCTCCCCGGCCAGCAGCATCACCATCCGGTCCACACCGGGGGCGATGCCCGCGTGAGGTGGCGCGCCGTAAGTGAAGGCGTTGTACATGGCGGGGAACTTGCTCTTCACATCCTCCTCCCCCAGCCGTACCAGCTGGAAGGCCTCCAGCATGATCTCCGGGTCGTGGTTCCGCACTGCGCCGGAGGACAGCTCCACCCCGTTGCACACCAAATCGTACTGGTAGGCGGTGATGGATAGGGGGTCTATCTCCCCTGCAGCGGCCTTTCTCAAAATTTCCAGGCCGCCATTGGGCATGGAGAAGGGGTTGTGGCAGAACTCCAGCTGGCCGGACTCCTCGCCGATCTCGTACATGGGGAAGTCCACGATCCAGCAGAACTCGTACCGCTCCTTGTCCATGTGGCCGGGGCAGAAATTGCCCAGCTTGGAGCGCAGCACGCCGGCGGTTTTCTGGGCGGTGAGCAGCTTGCCGGCGGTGAGGCCCACGAAGCAGCCGGGGGTCAGGCCCAGGGCGCTGACCGCCTGCTCTTTCAGGGGCTGGACGAATTTGGCGATACCGCCCACGATCTCGCTATTCTCGTCATACCGGAACCAGTAGGCCTTTTCCCCGGACTGGACCTCCACCTCATGGCACAGTGCGTCGATCTGCTTGCGGGTGCCGGTGAAGTCGGTGACCACAATGGCCTTGACGGTATTGCCCTCAAAGGGTCCAAAGCCGCACCCGGACAGCAGGGCGGTGGCGTCCTGGAGGGTGAGGTCGATGCGCAGGTCGGGCTTGTCCGAGCCATAGGTGTCCATGGCCTCCAGGAAGGGGATACGCCGGAAGGGGGCCTCAGAGGCCACATGATAGGTGCCGTACTTGGCGAAGATGGGGGGCAGCACCCGCTCCAGCACGGCGAACACGTCGTCCTGGCTGGCAAAGGCCATCTCCATGTCCAGCTGGTAGAACTCGCCGGGGGAGCGGTCTCCCCGGGCGTCCTCGTCCCGGAAGCAAGGGGCGATCTGGAAGTACTTGTCAAAGCCGGAGGCCATGAGCAGCTGTTTGAACTGCTGAGGGGCCTGGGGCAGGGCGTAGAACTTGCCGGGGTGCTTCCGGCTGGGTACTAGGTAGTCCCGGGCCCCCTCCGGAGAGGAGGCGGTGAGGATAGGGGTGGTGATCTCCAAAAAGCCCTCTTCCAGCATGGCGGCCCGGAGGGCGGCCACCACATTGCACCGCAGGATGATGTTACCCTTCACTTCGGGGTTGCGCAGGTCCAGGTAGCGGTACTTCAGCCGCTGGGTCTCGTCCGCCTCCCGGCTGCGGTTGATGGGGAAGGGCAGCTCGTTGTGGCGGCAGCGGCCCAGCACCTTGATCTGGGTTGGAACTACCTCAATGTCACCGGTGGGCAGTTTGGGGTTTTTGCTGTCCCGCTCCCGCACCAGCCCGGTGACCTGGATGGTGGACTCCTTGTTGAGTCCCTTTACCGCGGCCATCATTTCTTCTGTCTCCAGCACCACCTGAGTGACGCCGTAAAAGTCCCGCAGGACCACGAAGGCCAGGTTCTGACCCACCTCCCGGATGTTCTCCAGGAAGCCGGCCAGGGTGACGGTCTGTCCCGCGTGCTCCAGCCGGAGCTGGCCGCAGGTGTGGGTGCGTGATTGAACCATGATAATCAACTCCAAATTGTATTATTAGAACAGAAGATTACAAATATCAATCAGAATCATCGGAGAAAAAGTCAGAATCGATTGACTTGACTTCATAGGTAGCAATGGGGGAAACACCAAGATTGTATTCAATCATTAGCTTGGTAAGTCTATCCCCGTCTACGAGAACAATGTGTTGCTTGTTTGCGGAGGCTTTCGCACCGTCAGAAAATTTGGCGGTTGTAATAAACAATCCTTTTGAAGCGCCTTCATCTCGCAGCGCCCCGGAAAACTTTTGAATTTCAGGCCGGCCAATGGATGTTTCAGGATCCCAGCGTTTCGCTTGAATGTAGATTTGATCAAAACCAAGCTTGTCCTCACGAATGATTCCGTCAATGCCCCCATCATTTGATTTCTGGGTTATAAAGCCGGAGTCAGAAGCTGAGCCGCCATAGCCCATTTTAAGAAGCAGCTTAATGACAAGGTTTTCAAAGAAAAAGGCGTCTTTCCTCATAATCTCTACCATAAGTTCATCCGCAAGATTCTGGTTGATAGAAGAAAGGGCATGATCAATCAAATCACTGGGTGTCTCATTATAATCTATTTGATTTGTAAGTTGCTTTTGTTTGTCGGGAATGGAACGCTGGTAGAAGGCAAGGAAAGAGGGGTATTGACAGAGAAAATCATTATCGAAACTTATGGGAGGCGAGGAGAGAACCCGAAGTCCTTCCTCCGTGATGCGATAGTGACCTCGTTTCACACTTTCAATCAGACCGGCTTTTTTTAAATAGGTACATGCCCAGTTTACCCGGTCATAAAACATATTTTTCCCACTGTTCAGCGTCTGTTGTTGACGTTCATCAGCAGAAACATGCAGGTCAGAGGCAATAAACTCTCCGATCTGTTTGTTTGTGTGTATGGCTTGGTCAGATAAGGATTTCAAAAGAGAAAGATACATGGCATCATATTTTGGAATTGACAAGGAGGCACCTCATTTCAACGAAAGCCTAGATACGCTTGGAACCAATCCATGCTTCTCATTTAAGGATCGGTGATTACGGGTCAATAATGGGTGTTTGGCTTGCCTGAGCATCGATCTTTTTGCGAATCAGATTGGCGGCCTGGTCCAGGGGCAGGGTCTGTTGCTGGCCGGTGGCCATGTCTTTGATGGAGACCACGCCCCCCTTGATCTCGTCCTCTCCCAAGAACACCACATAGGGTACGCCGATCTTGTCCGCGTAGCTCATCTTCTGCTTGAATTTCTTTTGCTCGGTGTATAGCTGGGTCCGCACCCCCGCCTGGCGCAGCTGGGAGGCGAAGGCGATGGCGGGAGCCAGGTCGCCGGTCATGGGGAGGATGAGGGTGTCGGCGGGGGCAGTGTTCATCTCTCCATTCAGGTAACCCTGATCCTCCAGCACGAAGAACAGACGGGTTAAACCAATGGAAATGCCCACTCCGGGAAGTTGTTTTTCGGTGTAATATTCTGATAAGTTATCATACCGTCCCCCGGAGCAGATGGAGCCGATCTCCGGGTGATCCAGCATGGTGGTCTCATAGACGGTGCCGGTATAGTAATCCAGCCCTCGGGCGATGGTGAGATCCACGGCAAAGTGGTCCTCGGGCACCCCAAAAGCGGACAGGTATTTCACCACGGTGGCCAGTTCGTCCAGCCCCTGGTCGAACCCCTCGTTCCGGCCCCGGTAGCCCTCCAGGGCGGCCAATACCTCCTGGTTGCCACCCTGAATGGCGATGAATTTGAGGATCTCGTCCGCCGGTCCGTCGGATAGGCCGATATCCTCCCCTGTCAGCAGCGCCTTCACCTTGTCCGGGCCGATCTTGTCCAGCTTGTCCACCGTGCGCATGATGTCCCCGGCCTTATCCGTCAGACCAAGCATGGCGTAAAAGCCGTTTAAAATTTTCCGGTTGTTCACCCGGATCTGGAACCGGCGCAGGCCCAGGGCCGTGAAAGTGTTGTAGATGATGGCGGGGATCTCCGCCTCGTTGACGATGTCCAGTTTGCCGTCCCCGATCACGTCGATGTCCGCCTGGTAAAACTCCCGGAACCGGCCCCGCTGGGCCCGCTCTCCCCGGTAGACCTTGCCAATCTGGAACCGGCGGAAGGGAAAGGACAGGTCGGCATAGTGCAGAGCCACATACTTGGCCAGGGGGACGGTGAGGTCGAAGCGCAGGGACAGGTCGGTGTCCCCCTTGGTGAAGCGGTACATCTGCTTTTCTGTCTCGCCGCCTCCTTTGGCCAGCAGCACCTCGCTGGCCTCGATGATGGGAGTGTCCAGAGGAGTGAATCCATAGAGGGAGTAGGAGCGGCGCAGCAGCTCCACCATGCGGTCAAACTGCACCTGCTTTTCCGGCAGCAGCTCCATGAAGCCGGACAGGGTGCGGGGTTTCTGTTTTGCCATAATAATAACTCCTTGTGATAATATAAAAGGATATTGCAAATTGGATTTGTTTTTCCGGGGATAAAAAATACTCTCCCCCCATGAGCCAAATCCATGGGGCGAGAGCATTGCCCAGGCAATCCTTCGCGGTGCCACCCACGTTTGGCGCGCGGTGCGCGCCCTCAAAGCCTTCTTGTTTGCGGGAAGGGGACCGCGCCCGTCTCCGGGCCCGCTCCGCCGGCGTCTTTCCCGTCCTCCTTGCCGTGAGTACTCTCAGCATGGCATCGGGGTCCGCCTGTTTGCGACGCTCGCTTCTCCTTTAGCCGCTTGCCAAGCAGGATTGCTCCACAATTCCTGGATTGGAAAGCTCGCTCCGGTCCAAGCGCGCGGCTCACAACGGCTCCGCACCTGTACTCTCTCTGTCCGGCGGTGTGGACGCTACTCATCCGGCGTCACAGCGGTGAAAAATCGATCAGACCTTCAGCGGTGTGCTGGGTTTGATCAGTTCCCTCCAGCTCAAGTCGCCCCGGGCCAGGCCGTGGATGAGCATTTCCGCGGTGGCGGCGTTGGTGGCGAAGGGGACATTGTGCTGGTCGCACAGGTTGGTGATATAGCGCATGTCCCGATCCAGCTCGTCAGAGTTGGGATCGTTGAAAAACAGCACCATATCGATCTCGTCATAGGCGATGCGGGCGCCGATCTGCTGGCTGCCGCCGTGGGCGTGAGAAAGAAACAGCTGGACAGGCAGTCCGGTGGCCTCCGCCACCAGCCGGCCAGTGCGGTTGGTGGAGCACACAGTGTGCTTGGCCAGGATGCCGCAGTAGGCAATACAGAACTGCACCATCAGCTCCTTCTTGTTATCATGGCTCATCAGTGCGATATTCATGAGGAAACTCATCCTTTCTGTTTGCGAAAGTCAGCGGATGCGCAGCAGAGGCACCCTGCGGCCCAACAGCCGCCGCGCGATATTTAGATAGGCGGGCGCCGCGCCTTGGTATGTCATGAGGACCAGTGGAACGCCGGAGGCGGCGGCCATGGTCACCATTTGATCTTCCGGGACCACGCCCAGCAGAGGCAGGCCAGCGGCGTCCATGGCGTTGTCAATGGAGGTGCGCAGCTTGCCCATCAGCTTGGGCTGGACCCGGTTCATCACCAGATGCAGCTGATCCACCTGCCCCACAAGCTGGGACACCGCCATCTGGGCATCCCGCAGGGCCGCGGGATCGGTGGCAGAAACCACCACCACCCGGTCTGCCGCCGCCATGGCCAACTGAAACCCCACCCCCAAACCGGCGGGGGAGTCCATGAAAACAAAATCGAAGCAGTCCTTGGCGTCCGCAACCAGGGTGCAAAAGGAACCTGAATCCGGGTCGTCCAGGGACAGCGGCGCGGTGAGCAGATACAGGCCCCGGATGTCGGGGTGCTCAATGGAAGCGGTGAGGAGGGGACAGCGGCGGGCCATGACGTCGCTGAAGTCCATGACCGCCCGGTCCGCCAGACCCAGCGCAATATCCAGATTGCGCAGACCGATATCCAGATCGATGCACAGCACTCTGTGTCCCAGAGCGGCCAGACAGGAGGCCACCCCGGCGGTCAGTGAGGTCTTGCCGGTGCCGCCCTTTCCCGATGTTACCATAATGGCGGTTCCCATAGGGCTCCTCCTTCCCACACACAAAAAATCATATCACAAATATACAAAGATGGCAACAGAAAAATGAACAAAATTATCCAAAAGACACGAAACTCAAAAGATACGACATACAACAGCAAAATGCGGCGGCACGGCGCGGATCCCAAGGTGGGGAGAAACGGGAAATTCCTATAAAGGATGCTTTTGCATTTTAGCCCAGCGGCGGGGGTAGACAGGGGGGGTGGGATGGCATTTTTCAACCACCACCACCCGATGGGTCACCTGGGTATGTGGAAGGGCGTAATCATATACCCCCAGGAGGGTTCCGCCCAGGCGCTGGATCCCGGGGAGGGCGGCGGCGGTCTCCTCCTCGCTGTCCACGCTTTTCATGGCCAGGAACCGCCCCCCCACCTTGACGAAGGGCAGGCACAGCTCACTGAGCAGGCGTAGATCCGCCACCGCCCGGGCGGTGGCGAAATCAAACTGCTCCCGCAGGGCGGGAGCATGGCCGGCGTCCTCTGCACGGCCATGGAGAAGCGTCACACCGGGCAGCCCCCAATTCGCGGCCAGGCATCCCAGCCAGTCCAGACGCTTTTGCAGGCTGTCCAACAGGGTGACGGACAGGGTTGGCGTCAGCAGTTTGAGCACCATACCGGGAAAACCCGCCCCGGTACCCACATCGATGAGGGTTTTTCCCGGAAGGCGGGCGCAGTCCAGCAGGGAAGCGCAGTCCAGCATATGCAGGGTGGCTACGTCCCGGGGATCGGTTATGGCGGTGAGGTTTATCACCTGGTTTTTCTCCAACAGCGCACAGCCATACCGGGCCAGCAGGGCGGGAGCGTTCTGGGGCACGCTGCCCGTCAACCCCATCGCCTCCAGTCCGGAGGCGATGAGGGCTTCCATTTCCATGGCCTCAGTCATAGGCGGTCTGGATGGCATGCACCACCGCCGGGGCGCCCAGCAGCAGGCCAAAGACTATGGCGGACAGACAGAGGGCCACGATGATCACCGTGAGGACAATGCCGCCGGGGGCGGTGCCTTTGCTTTGCCGGTAGATGGCAATGACGATGCCGGCCACAGCCACCGGGAGGAGAAGCAGGGGAAAGGTGCCCGGCATCTCCTTGCCGGTAAAGATATAGAAGGTAATGAGAAACAGCAGCATCAGCGCATAGGCGACGCCCATCCAGGCCGCCGTCCGCTTCTCAAAGGAGGCGGGAGTGTAGGAGGACTGCTCCTGATTGCGTTCTGAATCGGCCATGATAACCTCCTTGACACGGAGTGGTCAGCGGTTGTTCCGCTCTTTCAGCAGGTCCCGGATCTCCATGAGCAGCTTTTCCTCGTTGGAGGGTTCCGGCGGGGCGGGAGGGGCTTTTTCCTCTTCCTTTTTTGCCAGGGACATGGCCTTGTTCACCGCCTTGACGATGAGGAATACCACCAGGGCGAGGATGAAGAAGTTGATGACGGCGGAGAGGAAGCTGCCGTAGTTCAAGGTGTTGGGGGCCGCGTCCTCCGCCAGCGGGTAGAAGGTGGGCAGGGTGACGTTCATGGAGGAGAAGTCCACGCCCCCCAGGAAGATGGATACGATGGGCATGATGATGTCGTTGGTCAAGGAGGTGGTGATGGTGGAAAAGGCGCCGCCGATGATGACGCCCACCGCCAGCCCAAGGACGTTGCCCTTATTGATAAATTCCCGGAATTCCTTGACAAATTTTTTCATAGCAATCTCTCTTTCTCAGGATACGGAAGGGTTCCGTTTCCCGGTAGATGCCGGGACAGGTTGAACTTTATTGGTCCTCCCCCCGGAGCAGGCCGGGCGACGGTCCCAAGGGCGGCTGCGTCCCCGGCGGGGCCGGGTCGTCGGTGCGTCCGGCCAGGTAGTCCAGGGAGACATGAAAGTAATCACAGATTGCAATTAAGGAAGACAATGTCGGTTCTGTCTCCCCGCTTTCATAGCGTCGATAGGTGCGAAAGGCAATGCCAATTTCTTTTGCAAAAGCCTGTTGACTTAGTTTGTTTAACTGTCTTAAGTTTGATAGACGTTCTGTAAAAGCAGACAATTTGCAAACACCCCTTGACAAGTCCATATATGGACAACTATAATGACAACAAAGGTCCATATATGGACAAAGAAGGTGAGGAACTACCATGACAACACTCTACGACGCCCTTTATCACTATGCCATCGGCCGGCGGGATCTGACCAAATGGCTCCATGACGAGGACATCGTCAAGGATTACCAGGACAGCCGGCGCTTTGCCGGGACGCAGCGGGAGGCGCTGTTGGGCCTCCTGAAAGGGGAGGCCCGGACCCTGTTCCAGAAATACGGGGAAAACCGGGAGGAGCAGGGGGAGCTGGAGGGCTACATGCTCTTCTGCCAGGGGCTGGCCCTGGGCCTCCAGCTGGGTATGCGCGCCTGTTTTTGACCACCGAAGCCCGGGCGGCGCGGTTTTAGTGCTTGGGAATCAGCACCTGGGTGCCGCCCATATAGGGCCAGAGCACCTGGGGAATCTTCACCGTGCCGTCGGCCTGGAGGTTGTTTTCCAGGAAGGCAATGAGCATCCGGGGGGGAGCTACCACGGTGTTATTCAGGGTGTGGGGCAGGTAGGTGCCCCGCTCGCCCTTGACCCGCATTTTCAAGCGGCGGGCCTGGGCGTCTCCCAGGTTGGAGCAGGAGCATACCTCAAAGTACTTCTTCTGCCGGGGGGACCAGGCCTCGATGTCGCAGGACTTCACCTTCAGGTCGGCCAGATCGCCGGAGCAGCACTCCAGCTGGCGCACGGGGATATCCAGGGAGCGGAACAGCTCCACGGAGTAGCGCCACATCTTCTCATACCAGGCCATGGAGTCCTCCGGCGCGCACACCACGATCATCTCCTGCTTCTCGAACTGATGGATGCGGTACACGCCCCGCTCCTCAATGCCATGGGAACCCTTCTCCTTGCGGAAGCAGGGGGAGTAGGAGGTGAGGGTCTGGGGCAGGGACTCCTCCGGGATGATCTGATCGATGAACTTGCCGATCATGGAGTGCTCGCTGGTGCCGATGAGGTACAGATCCTCTCCCTCGATCTTATACATCATGGCATCCATATCGGTCTGGCTCATGACCCCCTCCACCACGTTGCCGTGAATCATGAAGGGGGGGATGCAGTAGGTGAAGCCCTTGTTGATCATAAAGTCCCGGGCATAGGCCAGCACGGCGGAGTGGAGCCGGGCAATGTCCCCCAGGAGATAGTAGAAGCCCGCGCCGGACACCCGGCCGGCGGCGTCCATGTCCACCCCGTCAAACTTCTCCATGATTTCAGTGTGGTAGGGGATGTCATAGTTGGGCACTACCGGTTCGCCAAACCGCTCCACCTCCACGTTGGCGGAGTCGTCTGGGCCAATGGGGACGGAGGGATCGATCATCTGGGGGATAATCAGCATAATCTTGTGGATTTCCTGGGCCAGCTCATCCTCCAACCGCTCCAGCTCAGCCAGCCGGTCGGCGTTGGCCTTCACCTGAGCCTTGGCGGCCTCCGCCTCCTCCAGCTTGGAGGGGTCCTTCTTGGCCTGCCCCATGAGGACGCCCACCTGCTTGGACAGGGTGTTCCGGGCGGCCCGGAGGGTGTTGGCTTCGGTCATGGCATCCCGGTTCCGCCGGTCCAGCTCGATGACCTGGTCCACCAGGGGAAGCTTTTCCTCCTGAAACTTCTTTTTGATGTTTTCCTTGACTGCGTCCGGATTTTCCCGGATAAACTTGATGTCCAGCATAGTTAATGCACCCTTTTCCTTATATTTTATTTCACTTTATATGGTTGTCGATGTTTCACGTGAAACACTTCCCTGTAAACTTGGCCCGAGATATGGTTATCCCTCGGATTCCTCCAGATAGCCCGCCTGGGTGAGAGAATCCCGCAAAGATGCGTACCGGGCGGCCTGATCTTCCTCCAGCGCTTGAACCAGATCCTCCTGATCACCCAGGCGCTGTAAAACTTCCGCGGCGTCCTCTGGGGCGTCCGTGTAATAGAGCAATTCCGCCTGGCTCAGCAGGGATAGGGCCTCCAGCTGCCGTTGCAGTTGCGCCATCTGTTCGGCGGTTTCCTGGGTGGCCCCTTCCATCTGTTGCAGGTCCGCCTGGGCCTGCTGAAGCTGGTCTTCCAGGTTGGAAATCTGCTCCCGAAGCAGTTCGTTTTCGTCCCGCAGCTCATCCACTGTTTGGAAGGAGGTGAGAGAATCCTGGAGGTTGCCGATGATGGCGTTGCTGTTGCGCTGCTGCATGAAGTAGGCCATCAGGAGCAGCAGAAACGCGGCGGCGAAGAGGATGACCAGGTAAATGACCACCGACTGCTTGCGGCGGGGCCGGATCGGGGGATCACCCTTGGAAAGCTCCTCCTCAGGCAGGTCGGTCTGAGATGGTTTTTTAGCCAATGGGTTCACCCTCCCGTACAGATTTGGGGACGAGAGTATTTAACAGATCCAGTAGGCTGTTTAAATCGTCCATGTTGTAAAATTCCAGCTCCAGGCGTCCCTTCCTCCGACCGGTGGTAATGGTGACCTTTCGGCCCAGGCGGCCGGACAGACTCTGTTCCGCCGCCTCCACATAGATGCGGTTGGGATCCTCTTTTGACGTCCGTTTTGGGGCGGGATGGGGCAAAGTGAAGGTCTTTGCCGCGGTTTCCGCCTGCCGGACGCTGAGACCCCGCTGAACAATCTCCTTGGCGAAGGCCTCCTGAGCTGTTTCTCCCTCTACCATAAGCACGGCGCGTCCGTGTCCGGCGGAGAGGACCCCTTCCACCAACAGCGCCCGGACGGCGGGGGGCAGAGCGGTGAGCCGCAGGGCGTTGGCAATGGCGGGGCGGGACTTGCCCATTCGCTTGGCCACCTCTTCCTGGGTCATCCCGTAATCGGTGAGCAGCAGGAGGTAGCCCTCCGCCTCCTCCATGGGATTGAGGTCCTCCCGCTGGAGATTTTCAATCAAACCCAGCTCCATCACCTTTTTATCGTCGGCCTCTACAATAACGGCGGGCACTTCGGCAAGACCCGCCAATTTGGCCGCCCGCCACCGGCGCTCGCCGGCGATGATTTGATAATATCCGGAGCTAAGCCGCCGCACGGTCAGGGGCTGAATGATGCCGTGCTCCCGAATGGAGTCGGCCAAGTCAGACAGGGCCTGGTCATCAAAGTGCTTCCTGGGCTGATGCAAGCCGGGCTCCACCTGGGAGATGGGCAAAAAGACAGAACCGGACTCCTGCGTCTGCAAGGCGGCGTCGCCCATGAGGGCGCCCAGGCCCCGGCCCAGACCTTTGGCTTTTGCCATGAGTACAAACCTTCCTTTCTAAATCTGTTCAGGAAATCTTGCCGGCATTTTTGCGATAAAATTCCCGGGCCATGGCCTCATAGGCGTCTGCCCCCCGGGACAGCCGGTCATAGGCGGACACGGGTTTCCCGTGGCTGGGGGCCTCAGAGAGCCGGACGTTTCGGGGGATCACCGAGGCATACACTTTGCCGGGGAAGTAGCGCTTGACCTCTTCCGCCACCTGCATGGACAGGTTGGTGCGCCCGTCGTACATGGTGAGCAGCACGCCCTCCAGCTCCAAGGAGGGATTGAGAGAGCGTTTGGCCAGGCGGACGGTATACAACAGATCGCTGAGTCCTTCCAGGGCGTAGTATTCACACTGCACCGGCACCAAAAGGGTGTCCGCAGCGCACAAAGCGTCCAGAGTAAGCAGCTCCAGGGAGGGAGGACAGTCGATAAACAAAAAATCGTAGCGGTCTTTCACCTCTTTGAGGGCGTCGCGCAGGCGGTATTCCCGCTGTTCTAAAGAAATCAGCTCCACAGTGGCGCCCGACAGGGATTTGTTGGCGGGGACCACATCGGCCCATTTGGTGGACACCACGGCCCGGGAGAGAGGAATCAGCCCCATGATCACGTCATAGATGTTGGGGGAATGGGTCTTGTCCACGCCAAACCCGGAGGTGGCATTGCCCTGGGGGTCAAAATCGCACACCAGCACCTTGGCCCCCAGCCCGGTGAGGGCGGCGGCCAGATTTACACAGGTGGTGGTCTTTCCCACACCGCCCTTTTGATTGACAATCGCAATGGTCTTGCCCATAGGGGAATCCCCGCCTTTTCCCGGCGCGCCGCGCCGCAGCATGAACAACCGGACAATGATATCGGTGACTTTCATTATATCCATTTCCAAAGCACATTGCAACCACTTTCCCAGAAGGAAGGGAAAAAATTATGGAATGTTTCACGTGAAACATTCCATAATTTTTATCGCTGCTGCCATCAGGGATCCCTATCCGATGCCATAATGTTTCACGTGAAACAAGAGGTTGGGAGAGAAAGGCGACAGCAAGCACAGCGGCGGCTCCAACCTGCCCTGAGACCGCCAGTGTTTTTATTTGGGAATGTGAATAATCAGGGTGATCTCCCGGTCGGTTTCCTCCCGGCCGCAGCGGGCCTGAACGCCGGCGGACTGCATCACGGCCAGACCCCGCTGAATGGTGTTGAGAAACAGGCGGACATCTTTGGTGCGGTAGATGGGGACCGCTTTTCGACGGGGCTTCCGGCACAGCCTGTCTATGTACTGTTCTGTCTGGGCCACGTTGAGACCGGAGTGGATGATGTGCTGGGCGGCCCTTCGTTGCAGCTCAGGGCTGTCCAGCCGGAGCAGGGCCCGGGCATGGCGCTCAGTGAGCCGGGCCTGCTTCAGTCCGGCAATCACATCATCTGGCAGTTTCAGCAGACGCAGCTTATTGGCCACGGCGGACTGGCTCTTGCCCACCCGGCGGGCCGCCTCCTCCTGGGAAAGATGAAACCGGTCAATGAGCTGCCGCAGCGCCGCGGCCTCCTCCCACACGTCCAGATCCCTGCGCTGTATGTTTTCCACCAGGGCCAGCAGGGCGGAGGTGTCCTCATCCACCTCCACCGGCAGACAGGGCACCGTGGCCAGCCCTGCCAGCTTCGCCGCCCGCAGACGGCGCTCTCCGGCAATCAGTTCCCAGCCCCCCTGGGCCCGGCGCACGGAGAGGGGCTGCAAAATACCCAGCTGGGCAATAGACCGGGACAGTTCATTCAGCTCCTCTTCGTCAAAGAGCTGACGGGGCTGATTGGGATTGGGAATGATGGAGGCAATGGGAAGATCCAGCACCTGCCGTTTGGAGGACTTGGAAAAGAAGGCCATAAAATCGCCGCCTTATGTTAGAATTTTCCAAAATTATACCATATCCCACGGGAAGTTTCCGTCGAAGAAGGGGGGGTGGGCGGCAGATCTGCGCGTTTGAAAATAGGAGTGGCGGGGTGGGGCGGTTTTTGTTACAATGAGGGGGAGAGATCCTGGGGCCGGCCCGGGACGGGAAAGAGAAAAGGGGGGCGCGGAGCCATGAAGCTGCTGGAGGACCGCATTCGACAGGACGGTATTGTTGAGGACGGCAATATCTTGAAGGTGGACAGCTTTCTGAACCATCAGATGGATGTGGAGCTGTTTGCCCGAATGGGGGAGGAGTGGGCCCGGCTGTACGCGGGGGAAGGGGTCAACAAGATCCTGACCATCGAGGCCTCGGGCATCGGTATCGCCTGCATCGCTGCCCAGGCGTTTCAGGTCCCCGTGGTCTTTGCGAAAAAGAGCAGGAGCAAGAACATTGCCGGGGACGTGTATACCGCCCAGGTGGAGTCCTTTACCCATGGCCGGGTGTATGACATCATGGTGTCGAAACGTTTTTTGCGCCCCACAGACCAGGTTTTGATCCTGGATGATTTTCTGGCCAACGGCGCGGCGATGCAGGGGCTGATCCGGCTGGTAGAGCAGGCGGGCGCCACCCTGGTAGGGGCCGGCGTGGCGGTGGAGAAGGCGTTTCAGCCCGGCGGGGCGCTGATCCGCTCCATGGGAGTCCGGGTGGAATCCCTGGCTCGGGTGAAGTCTATGGACTCGGAGGGCGGCATCCAGTTCTGCTGAAGAGGGGAAGCATGGGGAACGGATAGAAGGCAGAAAAAACATCCACGGGCAGCGCCGTGGATGGAGTTGGAGAGGGCAGGTCCTGGGGGCCTGCCCTTACGCTGTTTGATTTGCAGTTCTCCCTCCGGTCCATCCGGGCTGCGCACGATAGCTTAAGCGCTTGTATGCTGCCGCGCAGCGGCGGCTGCGCGACACGGCGCTGAGCCCTCCGACTGCGCCAAAACCCATCCAGCGCCTTGGGGGGCCTGTGTGGGCTTTTGGCTTCGCTGCGGTCTTAGCCCGCTGCTCCGCCCGCCCTCGCGCTTCCATAAAAAAGACGAACCGAGGCAGCTTGCATGCCTCGGTTCAAAGGATGGAGGATAGAATGAAAAAGAAAGGATATCTCTTGCAAGGATTAAGATAAAGGAAACTCATTACAAAAGTTCGAGGAAAGTTGTTACAAAAATATTAAATCATGAAAAACTTCAGGATTTTTTTCGGATCGCCGCAAAAAAATCCTCCAAGACCTGCCGGCACTCCTGTTCCAGCAGCCCGCCGTAGATGCGGGGGCGGTGATTGAACCGCTCCTCAAACAGGTTGAGTACCGACCCGCAGCACCCGGACTTCTCTTCCCGGGCTCCGTAACGCACCTGAGCAATCCGGGCGTTGAGGATGGCTCCGGCGCACATAGGACAGGGCTCCAGGGTGACGTACAGGGTACAGCCCTCCAGCCGCCAGCTGCCCAAGGTTTTGCAGGCCCGGGTGATGGCCTCAATCTCCGCGTGAGCCACGGCGCTGCCGTCCGCTTCCCGGCGGTTACGGCCCCGGCCGATGATCTTGCCCTGGGCGTCGGCAATGACACATCCCACCGGCACGTCACCGCCGGGGATGCAGGCCCGGGCCAGATCCAGGGCTTGGCGCATATAGTCCTCATGGGTCATGGAAAGTCCTCCTGTTCTTTTTCTTGAAAACATGGTAACATAGTTTCGCGGGAAACAAAAGAATCTTTTGAGAAAGGAACTGGTTATGAGAGAAATTCTGATGTTTATTCTCCCTGGCTGCCCCCATTGCAAGCTGGCTATCCGGGCTCAGCAGAAGCTGCTGAAAGAACACCCGGAGTGGCAGGATATCCCCCTGCGCATTGTGGATGAGAGCCGGGAGGCGGCCATGGCCAATGCCCATGACTATTACTACGTCCCCACCTGGTATGTGGGCGGGGAGAAGGTCTTTGAAGGCCACGCCGAGCCAGAGGACGTGGAGCGGGTGTGGCGGCTGGCGGCGGGGCAGGAAGGCTGAACCCCCTGGGCCCCAAAAGACGCAGCGGAGCGTTGCCAAAAAGAAACGCCCCGGCAGGGACCTGCCATGCTGAAGGCAGCCCAGAAAAGAGCGGTGGATTGGGGGTTGCGGCATCCCCTGGGGGGCGGTATAATAGAACAATGCTTGCTATGGAGGATTCGCCATGAACGCCAAGAAGAAAAAACTGCCCCGATGGGCCGCTTGCCTGCTGGTACTGGCTGCCCTGGGGCTGATTGCCTGCGTGTGGGAGTTGATCTCCTCCCAGAATCCCTACCTGCTGCCGGTGAAGCGGACGCTGAAGTATGAGGTGCTGGGCATGGACCCCATCGCTCAGGCGGAGCGCACCGCGGGGCTGGCGGAGGGATATACCACCCAAAACTATGGGGACGGCCAGGCGGTGGACGCCTTTGACGGCCAGACAGACCGAAAGACTGTCTACGAGGACGGGACAGTGACCCGGCTGGTGAATGAGCTGGATGGGTATCTCCTGGACTTGCCGGCGGGGACGCAGTTTGACTTCACCCTGTCCCCTCTGTTCACCCGGGCGCAGGGAACGGGGTTTGACGCCACCATCTCCCGGGAGACGGCCACCTATAACGGCATAGGGGATGTGATCCGCTTTGAGCTGTCCACCTTCCTGCCATTCCTGTTTGAGGACAGCTCGGTGCGGGAGCATGTGGAGCACTATGAGTACCGCTTCCTGCTCAGCCAGACCTGGCAGGAGAACAACCGGGTGAGCGTGGAGCGGTGGACGGATGAGAGCGGTGTGGATTTTATTTCCGCCGTCATCCAGGATCCGGGGGACGCGGTGTACGACGGCTATCTCTACGCCATGGTGTATACCGGCAGCCGGGAGTATCTGCGGGTGTTGTGCCGCTATGACAGCGGGGACACCGCCCTGCGGGACGAGCTGTGCCAGGCCCTTTCCCAGATCCAGGTGTTTGACCCCACCGGAGAGGGCGTGTACACCACGGACTATACCCTCACCCTGCCGGAGCACTGGACGGAGGAGACCGCCCAGCTGTTTGAGGACATCGCCAACGGGGACGGGCTGCGCTGGGGCGTGTTCACCCAGGACATTTACGAGACTGGGATCCGGGAGACGGTGCCGGCGCTGGAACAGGCGTTGGACTATACCTTCGACGTGATTTTGTCCTACGTGCCCCTGAACACCGACTTTCCCACAGAATTTATGGAGGAAAACCGGAAAAACGGCCGTATCGTGGAGCTCACCTTCCAGGTGACGGACAACAACAACGAGGACATGTTCGCCCGCTCCCCGCTGCTGGATCTCTACCGGGGGGAGCTGGACGAGCCCATCCGGGCTTTCGCCCGCCAGGCGGCGGACTGGGGCCATCCCTTCCTGTTCCGGGTGAACAATGAGATGAACTCCGACTGGACCAGCTACGGCGGTGTGGTGAACCTGGGCGATCCCCAGCTGTTTGTCAGCGTGTGGCACCGGATCTATCAGATCTTTCAGGAAGAAGGGGTGGACAACTGTATTTGGATCTTCAACCCCAACGACCGCAATGCCCCGCCCTCCAAGTGGAACGATTCCCTGGCCTACTGCCCCGGCCAGGAGTATTTTCAGATGCTAGGGGTGACGGGCTACAATAACGGGACCTACTACACGCAGTGGAATGAACAGTGGCGGGAGTTCGACGTGATCTACGATGAGATTCAGGAGATATACCTGCCCCATTTCTCTCAGTACCCCTGGATCATCACCGAGTTTGCCTCCTCCAGCATCGGGGGGGATAAGGTGGCCTGGATCAACAACATGTTTGACCACATAGAGAGCTATCCCAACATCAAGATCGCCGTGTGGTTCAGCTATGCCGACTTCGACGGGGACACCCCCGCCCGGCCCTACTGGCTGGATGAGACAGAGGATACTCTGGAGGCCTTCCGGCAGGGGCTGGCACGGACCCAGGGAGACCGGTCTTGACCGGCGGCACGAAGCTGCGCTGTGTTGGGGGATAGATTCTTTAACCGGCCCGACCCGCGGGCCAGGCGGAAAGGAAGATGAAAAATGAAGAAACTGATCAATACCGCCATGGTGTATTTCCTGCTGGCGGCGGTGGCTGGGGTGTTTTACCGGGAGTTTACCAAGTGGAACGACTACATGGGGGTTACCACTCTGAGCAAGCTGCACACCCATCTGTTTACCCTGGGGATGTTCCTGTTTTTGATTCTGGCCCTGTTTGCCCGGCAGGACTCCGCCCTGGTGGATACAAAGGGATTTCGGAGCTTTTTCGTGCTGTACAACATCGCGCTGCCCTTTTTGGTCTGTACCCTGCTGGCCAGAGGGATTCTGGAGGTGCTGCAGGTGGAGCTGACCACTTCCATGGACGCCATGGTCTCCGGCATCGCGGGACTGTCCCACATTCTGATCACCATCGCGCTGCTGCTGCTCTTCTCCGTTCTGCGCAAAAGCGCCACCAGGGAGCGGATGGCATAAGCGGAAGGCGTGTCCCTCCGCTTCACTGCCAAACGGCGCAGGCCAGCGGCCCATTTCGGGCCCCGGCCTGCGCCGTTTTTTTACTTCCGATGTCCGGTCCCGGTGGGTGCGGGACGGCGTACGGCCTTTTCCAGCTCACACACGATGACGGGGAGAATCGCAAGACCCAGTACGCAGGCCCATTCCATCGGAGAGAGGGGGCACACCCGGAACACCTCCATCAGGGGCGGGATGACCAACACGGACAGCTGGAGGGCCATGCCCACCAGGAAGGCCTTGTTCATGGAGGGATTGGACAGCAGCCCCAGCCGGAACAGGGACTGGTCCTCGCTGCGCACGTCAAAGGCGTGAAACAGCTGGCAGAAGGTCAGGGTGGCAAAGGCCATGGTGTTGGCCGTGGCATCCGCCTGGGCGGGATCGCTGAGCACGTATTCGCCCAGCCAGTAGGCGGCCAGGGTAAGCAGGCCCACCATAGCGCCCTGCCAGGCCAGGCGGATGGAGAAGCTCCGGCTGAAGAGGGGTTCCCTGGCGGAGCGGGGCTTTTCCCGCATCACGGAGTGCTCCACCGGCTCCATACCCAGGGCCAGGGCGGGCAGGGAATCGGTGACCAGGTTCAGCCATAACAGCTGGACAGGGACCAGGGGATCCTGCTGAAAGTTGAACACGGTGGCCAGAAATAGGGTGAGGATCTCCCCAATGTTGCAGCTGAGCAGGTAATGGATGGCCTTTTTGATGTTGGCGTAGATACCCCGGCCCTGCTCTACGGCGTGGACGATGGTGGCGAAGTTGTCGTCGGTGAGGATCATATCCGCGGCCCCCTTCGCCACGTCGGTGCCGGTGATGCCCATGGCACATCCAATATCGGCGGCCTTCAGAGCGGGGGCGTCGTTGACGCCGTCTCCTGTCATGGCCACCACCATGCCCTTGCTTTGCCAAGCCTTGACGATGCGCATTTTATGCTCCGGTGACACCCGGGCATAGACGGAGAACCGTTCCACATCCTGTTCCAGCAATTCCTGGGACATGAAGTCCAGGTCCTCCCCAGTGATGGCCAGGTCACCTTTACGGAAGATATTTAACTCCTTGGCGATGGCCACGGCGGTGAGCTTGTGGTCGCCGGTGATCATCACCGGGCGGATGCCGGCATTGTAACACTGTTCCACCGCCTGCTTGACCTCCATCCGGGGCGGGTCGATCATGCCCACCAGCCCGACAAAGGTTAGACCGGTTTCCAGCAGCTGGGAGGTGGGTTCCCCCGGCGGCAGCGCGTCCAGATCTTTGTAGGCGCAGCCCAGCACCCGTAGGGCCTTTTCTGCCATGGCGGCGTTGGCCTGATCCACCCGCCGGACCAGGGCAGGGGTGAGGGGCATGGGAGCGCTGCCCAATATGTAAGAGCAGCGGGCCAGCAAAACGTCCGGCGCCCCCTTGACCATGACCCTCAGCTTGCCATTTTGGGAATGGACGGTGCTCATGAGCTTGCGCTGGGAGTCAAAGGGGAGTTCCGACACCCGTGGCATCTGCAGTTCCAAGGTGTTTTTGTCCAGACCGTCCCGGAAGGCGGCATCCACGAAGGCGGTCTCGGTGGGATCGCCGACGGTTCTGGGGGAGCCGTCCTCGTGGTAGGTCAGCACGGTGTCGTTACACAAAGCGCCCACGGTAAGGGCATTTTTCCGATTCCGGTCCTCCCAGGACCACACCTCCACCACCGTCATGCGGTTCTGGGTGAGGGTACCGGTCTTATCTGAGCAGATAACCCCTGCGCAGCCCAGCGTCTCCACTGCGGGGAGCTTCTTCACGATGGCGTTGCGCCCCGCCATGCGCTGCACCCCAAGGGCCAGCACAATGGTGACAATGGCGGGCAGGCCCTCTGGGATGGCGGCCACCGCCAGGGAGACGGCGGACAGAAACATGGCCAGCAGCTCTCGGCCGTAGATCAGCCCTACGCCAAACATGACCGCGCATACGCTCAGGCAGAGAAAAGACAGCGTTTTGGAAATCTCAGCCATCTTCCGTTGCAAGGGCGTAGTGACGTCCTGCGTATCCGTGAGCATCTGGGCAATGCGGCCCACCTCGGTGTCCATGCCGGTGGCGGTGACCACGCAGGTGGCCCGGCCGTTGGTGATGACGGTAGAGGAAATGACCATGTTGTTCCGGTCTCCCAGGGCGGTGCCCTCCGGCAGGAACGCCATGGCCTGCTTGCTCACCGGGACGGACTCCCCGGTCATGGCGGACTCGTCCGCTTTCAGGTTGGCGCACTCCAGAATCCGGGCATCGGCGGGCACTAGGTCGCCAGCCTCCAGCAGGATGATGTCTCCGGGCACCAGCGCCTCGGTGTCCAGCCGGACGATTTGCCCGTCCCGGATGACCTTGGCCAGCGGCGCGGACATCTTTTGCAGGGCCTCCAAGGCCTTTTCCGCGTTGTTCTCCTGGGAGATGGAGATACAGGCGTTGACCAGTACAATGACCAGTATGATAACGGCCTCGATCCAGTCCTCGCCGCCGGTGGAGAGTAGGGAGAGGGCCGCCGCGGCCAACAGCACCAGAATCATGGGGTCCTTAAACTGGTCCAGCAACTGGCCCAGCAGGCTTCTCTTTTTCGCGCCCTCCAGGCGGTTGGGGCCGTACTCGTCCAGGCGCTGCTGGGCCTGGGCGCAGGTAAGACCTCGCTTCTGATCCGTGTCCAGCTCAGACAGGACCTGGTCAGGCAGCTTGGTAAACCATTGTACCACGGTGACAACACTCCTTTTCTGCAAAGCCGTTTCTGCCTATACTATAACAAGGGCGCGGGGCGAAACATAGGGAAGGACAGGCCCAATGCCAGAGAAAAACCCGACCCGCGGCATCTGCCGCAGGTCGGGTAAGCATTTGGCAATGAAACCGGAGAGAAAAGACAGGCCGAGGCACTACTCGGCGGAGGCGCTCTGGGCGGGGCTGGCGGAAGGATCGGGGCTGGCAGAGACATCAGCGCCGCTCTCGGCCTGAAGCTGCTCGGCCATGGCCTCCTGCCAGGCGGTGTAGCGGTTGTAGAAGCTGGCCACGTCCAGGTTTTCGATGGTCTCCACCGGGGTGATTTGGGCATCCTCGATCCATTGGTCGATCTGGCCGCTCAGCTGGCTCTGGCGATACTGGTCGGCATAGCCGTCCAGATCCTCCACCTCACCCCGCAGGATGATATGATAGCCATAGGAGGACTCCACCACGTCAGAGATCTCTCCAAAATTCAGCGCCAAGGCGGTATCCTCAAACGCGGCCACCATCTGGCCCACCGTAGTGGTGTAGCCATCCGGATTGCTCTCCAGCCCGGTGTCCTCGCTGTACTCGTTCATCAGTTCGTCAAAGAGGGCCTCCGGGTCGTCACTGGCGCGCAGCTGGGCCAGCAAATCGTCTGCCAGCGCCTTCTTTTCGGCGATGGTCTCCTCGTCCAGACTGGGGTAGGCGTAACTTCCATCCTCCTGAACGGTGGGGGTGCCCTCCATATCCACGGTGAGCAGCAGAATGTGCTTGGCGTGATAAACGTAGTTGTTCAACTCATCCTGGGTGGGTTGGGCGGTCAGGGCGTTGAGCAGGTTGTCATAGTAATCGGACACGGAATAAATGAACTCCATGGTCTCATCGGAGAGGTCGAACAGGAGCTTCCGGTTGTCATAGGTCTCCTGTCCGTCCGCCAGCAGCGCCTCCTGAATGGCAGAACGCTGCTCGTCGGTGAGAGGGCAGCCCTCCTCCAGAGCCTTTTGTTCCAGAAGGATGTAGTAGGCGGTCATGGACAGACTATCCTGAAACACCACATCCCCATAGGTATCCAGAGGCAGGCCATAGGACTGCTGGAAATAGGTGCAGTTCAGGGCCAGCCAGTACAAGAACAGATCCGCGGGCACCTCCTGGCCGTTGACGGTCAGGGCGGTGTCTCCGGCCTGCATACCCGCGGCAAAGGGGAGCAGAGCCTGGGTGAGGTCCACCTCGATCTGCTCAGAGGGGGCGGCACTGGCGTCGGCGGAGGGGTCCGCAGAGGGATCCCCGCTGCTGTCAGCGGCGGGGTCGCCGCAGGCGGCCAGGGACAGCGTCAGGCCGGCGGCCAGCAACAGGGCAAACAAACGTTTCTTCATCACGCAAATCTCCTATCTTCCATTGAGCTTCACAAACCGGCGCAGGCCGCGGCCTGCCTACAGGTAAGGGACATTGTACCACCCCGGAGGTGAAATGGCAATGGGGCGGGGAAAAGGTTCACGATTTGTTTTCTTCTCCCGCGGGCGGCAACCCGGAATACTGCCGCACCAGCGTGACGGCCTGGCGCAGGGGATCGTCCCCCTTCCTCAGCTGCAGCGTCAGGGACGCCGTATCCCCCGGAGAAAACAACACACGGCCGGAGAAGCTGCCGGCCAGGGTGGACACCGCCTGCAGGTCAAACCGGGCCAGGGCGAAGGTGATCCGGTCCCCCTTTTGTGTGATGTCTGTGATACCGCAGGGGGCGGCCTCTCCCCGGAGCTGGGCAATGGCGATCAGGTTATTCACCGGGCGGGGGGGATCCCCGAAGCGGTCGATGAGCTCATCGGTCATATCGTCGGCATCCGCCTGGGTGCGAATGTGGGCGATGCGGCGGTACAGGTCCATGCGCTGTTCAGGGGAGGGGACGTATCGGTCGGGGATGGCGGCGGACACCGCCAGATCCACCATACACTCCTGCAGGGGGGCAGGGGCCTCGCCCTTTTCCTCCAGCACGGCCTCCTCCAGCAGCTTCAGGTATAAATCGTAGCCCACACTCATCAGGAAACCGGATTGCTCGGGACCCAGCAGGTTGCCCGCCCCCCGGATCTCCAGATCCCGCATGGCGATCTTGAAACCGGAGCCGAACTCGGCGTACTCCCGGATGGCGGACAGGCGCTTGGCGGCCACCTCGGTAAGCACCTTGCCGGGGCGGTAAGTGAGGTAGGCGTAAGCCCGCCGGGGGGAACGGCCTACCCGCCCCCGGATCTGGTGGAGCTGGGCCAGGCCCAGTTTGTCCGCGTCCTCGATGATCAGGGTGTTGACGTTGGCGATGTCGATGCCCGTTTCGATGATGGTGGTGCACACCAGCACATCCACGTCCCCGTCGCTCATCCGGGTCATCACGTCGCCCAGCTCCTCCTGGTTCATTTTGCCGTGGGCCACCGCGGTCTCCACGCCGTCCCCCAGCAGGGCCCGCAGGTGGGCGGCGGTGCGTTCAATGGTGTCCACCCGGTTGTGGAGGTAGTACACCTGGCCGCCCCGCTCCAATTCCCGGCGGATGGCGTCACACAGCACCGACCAGTCGTGCTCCAGCACGTAGGTTTGCACCGGCTGGCGGTCGGCAGGGGGCTCCTCAATGGCGGACATGTCTCGGATTCCGCTCAGGGCCATATTCAGGGTGCGGGGAATGGGGGTGGCGGACAGGGTGAGCACGTCCACCTGCTTGGCCAGCTCCTTCAGCCGCTCCTTGTGGGTGACGCCAAAGCGCTGTTCCTCATCCACCACCAGCAGGCCCAGATCCCGGAACTTCACGTCCTTTTGGAGCAGCCGGTGGGTGCCAATGAGCACGTCAACCGAGCCGTCCGCCGTCCCGGCCAGGGCTTTCTTCATCTGGGTGGGGGTGCGGAAACGGTTGACCACGTCGATCTCCACCGGATACTTGGCAAACCGGCTTTGGGCGGTGAGATAGTGCTGGCGGGCCAGTACGGTGGTGGGCACTAGGATGGCGGCCTGTTTGCCGTCCAGTACGCACTTCATCACCGCCCGCAGGGCCACCTCCGTCTTGCCATAGCCCACGTCGCCGCACAGCAGCCGGTCCATGGGGCGGGGGGTCTCCATGTCCCGCTTGATCTCCCCGATGGAGCGCAACTGGTCTTCCGTCTCCTCGTAGGGAAAGTCGTCCTCAAACTCCTTCTGCCAGGGGGAGTCGGGGGAGAAGGCGTAGCCCGGCTGACGCTGGCGCTGGGCGTAGAGCTGGATGAGCCCTTTCGCCAGGTCTTTGACCGCCGCCCGGGTGCGGCTCTTGGCCCGCTCCCAGTCGGTGCCCCCCAGTTTGGACAGCTTCTTTTTTTCTGGATCATCCCCTCCGCCGATGTATTTGGAGATGGAGTCCAGCTGGGTGGCGGGCAGATACAGGGTGTCCGATCCGGCGTAGGCCAGCTTGATATAGTCCTTCTGCAGGCCGTCCACCTGCATCTTCACCAGGCCCACGAACCGGCCGATGCCGTGGTGCTCGTGGACGACGAGGTCGCCAGGGGACAGGTCGGTGAAGGAGTCCACCCGCCGCCGGTCCTCCGAGCGCTTGAGCCGCTTGACACGCCTGCGCTTTTGCCCCTGGCCCTCGGTGAGTACGGCCCCGCCGCTGCCCACGTAGTCAAAACCGGAGGACAGCCCCCCCACGGCGATGGTCACCCCGCCGGCCTGGGGCAGGTCGTGGAGCTGAAAGTCCACAGCGGACCGGATCTTGCGTTCCCGCAGCAGGGCCTGGAGATTCAGGGCACGCTGCTCACTGGCCACCAGCACCACTGTGGCCGCCCCGGCACTCTGGAACTGGGCCAGGTCGGCCGCCGCTGTCTCCAGGTTGACCCCAAAGGAGGACAGCTGCCGGGCCTGGACGGACAGCAAGGTTTTGGGAGGCAATGGGGTGGTGGAGGTGGCGAAGGAGTCCAAAAAGCACAGGGGAAATTCAGAAAGGACAGACATGAGCTCGCCCATCCCGGCGGCAAAGACGGCATGCTTGCCATCGATGGTCTGCTGCTCGACCAGGGTTTTCACATCCTCGTGGAGCTGCCACAGCCAAGTTCTCCCCCGCTCGGCCACCCGGCCGGACTCGGAAAGACAGACCACCGCCCCGGCGGGCAGATGGTGGGCGGCGGTGGTCAGGGCGGGATAGCGGGTTGGGAGCAGCCGGTCGGGGACGCGCTGCCACTGACCCGCCTCGTCCCGGGTGGGGAGAACCTCGCTCACCGGGAGAAAGACGGCTTTGTCCAGCCGGGCCACCCGGCGCTGGCTGGAAACGTCAAACAGCCCCATGGAGTCTACGTCGGCGTCCCAGAACTCGATGCGCACCGGATGGTCCTGGGCGGGGGAGTACACGTCCAAAATGCCCCCCCGCAGGGCAAATTGACCCACTCCCTCCACCTGCTGGCATCGGGTATAGCCCAGGGCGGCCAGGCGGTCGGCCAGCTCCTCCAGGTCGTACTGTCCGCCTGTCTCCACCACCACTGTGTGGCTGGCCAGCTCCTGGGGGGAGAGGGTGCGCTGGAGCAGGGCCTCCACCGTGGCCACCACCAGGGGCGCCTGACCCTGAGCCATATGGTAAAAGGCGGACAGCCGCTGGTGCTCCCATTGGCGGGAGGCCACCGCCCCCTCGTGGAAGAGAAACTCCCGGGCGGCCAGAAAGGTGACGGCCTGGCCGGCAAAGGCGCCCAGGTCATCCGCCAGGCGGCGGCCCTCCTCCTCATCGGCGCACACCATCACCACCGGGCAGCCCAACTGCCGGTGGAGACCGGCGGCGAAATGGGCCCGGTGCACCGGGGCAAGCCCGGACAGGCTGACAGGGGAGCGGCCCGCGTCCAGGGCGGTCAGCAGCCGCTGGAACTCCGGGACGCTGTTTAGGATGTGAAGCAATGCTTTCATGGCGAAACCTCACAAAATATTGAAAAATATGGAAGGATTGGGCGCAAAACTACCCCGAGTGCCCCAGACGGGGAGGACGGGCGGCAGGGCTAATTAAACTGGTTCATGGCCCGGTCAATACCCTGGGAGAGCAGACATTCCACCGCATCGACGGCCCGTTGGGCGGTCTGCTCCATGGTTTTTTTGTCCTCCCCCTGGAGCTTTCCCAGTACCCAGTCAGCCATGTCGTAATCGGGGCGGGGCTTGCCCCCCACCCCCACCTTGAGCCGGGGGAATTGGTCGGTGCCCAGGTGCTGAATGATACTCTTCAGCCCGTTGTGGCCGCCGGCGGAGCCCCCCTTGCGGATGCGCAGCTTGCCCAGGGGCAGGTCCGTATCATCGGAAATGACCAGCACATGGTCGGGGGGAATCTTGTAAAAACGGGCGGCCTCGCCCACCGCCTGGCCGGACAGGTTCATATAGGTGACCGGTTTCATCACCAATACGCCCTGTCCGCCCAGGGTGGCGGGGGCGGTCAGGGCGTGAAACTTCAGGCGCTGGACGGGGAACTTGCCCCGCTCCCCCAGCGCGTCGATCACCTGGAAGCCGGCGTTGTGCCGGGTATTTTCGTATTGGCTGCCGGGATTGCCCAGGCCCACCACCAGCCAGGTCACCGGCGCTTTCTTTGCAAACAGCATAGCGGCACCTCATCAAGATACAGGAGAAGTGGGGCGAGAACTGCTCTCGCCCCACCGTGATAGCGGAGAATGTTGCCTGGGTAAAGGACACTTTGCCCGAAGGGTCCTGCCTTAGTTGAAAAGTTTGGACACGGAGCGCTCCTCATAGATGCGCTCGATGGCCTCGGCAAAGATATGGGCCACAGAGAGGTACTTGATCTTGGGGCAGATTTCCGCCACATCCTCCCGGGGGCGGATGGTGTCCAGGAAGAGCACCTCATCCAGGCAGGAGGCATTGATCCGGTCAAAGGCGGGGCCGGAGAGCACTCCGTGGGAGGCGCAGGCGGTGACCGACTTGGCCCCGCCCAGTTCCACCAGAGCCTGGGCCGCGTGGCACAGGGAGCCGCCGGTGTCCACCATGTCATCCAGCAGGATGACGTGCTTGCCGCGCACATCGCCGATGATGTTCATCACCTCGGAGGAGTTGGCCTTCTGACGGCGCTTATCCACAATGGCCATAGGCATATCCAGCTTTTGAGCGAAAGCCCGGGCCCGGGCCACACTGCCCACATCGGGGGAGACCACCATGGTCTCGTCGTGACAGGCGGCATAGCGGCGCAGGAAGTAGTCCACAAAAACGGGGGAGCCCCGGAGATTGTCCACGGGAATGTCGAAAAAGCCCTGGATCTGGTCGGCGTGCAGGTCCATAGTGAGTACCCGGTCGGCCCCCGCTCGGGCGATCAGGTTGGCCACCAGCTTGGCTGAGATGGGGTCCCGGGGCTTGGTCTTGCGGTCCTGCCGGGCGTAGCCGAAATAGGGGATGACAGCGGTGATGCGCCCGGCGGAGGCCCGCTTGAGCGCGTCGATCATAATGAGCATTTCCATCAGGTTGTCGTTGACGGGGCTGCTGGTGGACTGGACCACAAATACATCTGAACCGCGGACGGTCTCATAGATGGACACGAAGTTTTCCCCGTCGGAGAACGCGCCCACCTCGGCGTTGCCAAGGGGAATGCTGATATCCCTGCAAATGGCTTCCGCCAGGGCCCGGTTGGAGCTGCCGGAGAAAATTTTTAGATCCTTGCCATGTGAAATCATTCTTGTAACATCCTCTCTCTGTGGGTGAATGGTGACGGCTTATATCTGTTCCCGCCCGCGCAGGAAAAGGCTCAGTCCCGCTTGTCCTTCCAGTCCCGCTTGACAATTTGCCTGGACCGGCCGATGACAAAGCTGTGATCCGGCACATCCTCTGTGATGGTAGTGCCTGCCGCGATATACGCTCCGTCCCCCACGGACACAGGTGGGATGAAACGGGTATGGCAGCCGATGAATACGTTGGCGCCGATGGTGGTGCGGGCCTTCGCCCGGCCATCGTAGTTACAGGTGACGCTGCCGCAGCCAAAGTTGCAGCCGGGGCCCACGTCGCTGTCCCCCACGTAGGTGAGGTGGGCCATTTTGGTGCCCTGGCCCAGGTTGCAGTTTTTCAGCTGCACGAAGGCCCCGATCTTGGAACCGTCCTCCACCACCGAGTGGGGACGCAGATGGGCGAAGGGGCCAATCTCGCAGCGCGCGCCGATCCGGCTGTCCTGGCACTGGGAGGAATTGACGGTACTGCCGTCCCCCACCGCGCAGTTGACCAGCATGGTGTTGGGACCGATCTCGCAGTCAGATCCGATGACCGTGCTGCCCCGGAGGATCGTACCCGGCAGCAGCAGGGTGCCCGTGCCCACCTCTACGGTGTCCTCCACATAGACGGCAGAGGGATCCATCATCCGAACACCAGCGGCCAGCAGGGCCTGCCGCTTGGCGTCAAAATCAAATTGTTCCAAAGGAAAAGTCATCCTTTCGGCTGAACTTGGTCAAAGACCAGAAAACTCCACTCTCATTATAGCAGACCAAAAAATTTTTTGAAGAGTTTTTTCGACTTTTTTTCAATTTCTTGTCCGCTCCCGCCAGGGGCCGCGCTGCCGGTCAGCAGGGCTGGGGCAGCCAGCGCTGAATCCGCCGGGTGCGGTACAGGTGGATGACCTCCAGGGTGGCGCAGATCTTGTCGGCCAGATTGACCACCACCGCCTCCCGGCACCGGGGCAGATGGACGGCCAGGGGCCACATATGGGTGAGAATGGCGTTGGCCTCCTTCCGGCTCAGGTCGGGGCACAGGGCCTGGGCGTTGCGCAGGGCGGCCACCGGGTGGTCCAGGCATTGGTTGCCGGGGTGGGCGGAGCGGTCCGCCGGGTCATAGAGATACAAGTCGTGGAGCAGCCCCGCCCGGGCGGCGGCCCGGTAATCCCAGCCCAGCCGCCGGGCTAGGCGGAAGGCCACATAGGACACGAACAGGGAGTGCTCATAGCAGGTGACGGAAAAATGGTGGCGCCAGCGCTTCATCTGCTTGACCTCGCTGCTGTCCAGCAGCGAAGCGACACACTCCAGGAAGGCGGCGCGGTTTAGATCGGATTGAGACATGCCAAGGGCTCCTTTTTCGATGATTGGGGTCTGCCGGCATCCCAGGGGGGGCCGGAACCCGATGATACTGTTAGTATAGCAGATGAAACGGGCGCTGTCAGCTGCCTTTTGTAACTTTTCGCCGGGAGATTTTGATGGCGCTTCTGGGAAAAGATACCGCCATCCGGAAGCAAAAATAGATTGACAGGCAGAGGAGGATATGGTAAGATTTCTGTACTAATACAGACAGTACGGAAGGAGGGCGCGGGTCACATGATCCAACTGAACTACCGGGACGGGCGGCCCATCTATGAGCAGGTGCGGGACGGGTTGAGGCAGCTGCTGGTGATGGGGGCCATTCCCCCCGGCGACAGGCTGCCGTCGGTGCGCAGCATGGCCGCCCAGCTGGCCATCAATCCAAACACCATCCAGCGGGCCTACGAGGCTCTGGAGCAGGAGGGGTATGTCTACTCTGTGCCGGGGAAGGGCAGTTTTGCCGCCCAGCGGGACGAGATCGACAATACCCGGCGGGAGGAGCTGCTGGCTCGGCTGGACGATCTGGCGGAGGAGCTGATCTACCTGGGGGTGACCCCGGAGGAGATCGCCCGGCGCTGTGCGCGCACGGCCCAGGCCGGGCGGGAAAAGAAAAGCGGGAAGGGAGGGGATGAAACATGATTGAGGTAAAAAATGTGGTCAAGAGCTTTGACGGGTTTCACGCCCTGGACGGGCTGAATATGACGGTGCCGCAGGGGGCCATTTACGGCCTGGTGGGTCCCAACGGAGCGGGTAAATCCACCATTCTGCGCCACCTCACCGGGGCGTACCGACAGGACTCCGGGGAGATCTTGCTGGAGGGCGGGCCGATTTATGAAAACCCCCGGGCCAAAATCCGCATGTGCTCCATTCCCGACGAGCTGTACTATTTCGGGTCGGCCAACGTCCGGGAGATGATGCGGTTTTACCGGAATATCTATCCCAAATTTGACATAGACCGCTATGAGAAGCTGAAGCAGGCCTTCCCCGCCGTGGGGGAGAAGCAGGCCATCCGGCGCATGTCCAAGGGCATGCAGAAGCAGGCGGCGTTCTGGCTGGCTCTGTGCTGCCGCCCGGACTATCTGCTGCTGGATGAGCCGGTGGACGGGCTGGACCCGGTGATGCGCCGGCAGGTGTGGTCCCTGCTCCTGGGGGATGTGGCGGAGCACGGCACCACGGTGGTGGTGTCCTCCCACAACCTGCGGGAGCTGGAGGACGTATGCGACCACGTGGGCATCCTCAGCCACGGGAAGATGGCCCTGGAGCGCTCCCTGAGTGAATTGCAGGGGGGTACGGTGAAGCTGCAGATTGCCTTCCGCCAGGAGCAGCCCCCCCAGCTGCCGGCGGATGTCCCTGTGCTCCACCGCTCCAACCTGGGCCGGGTGTATACCTATATTGTCCGGGGGGGCGCCGACGAGGTGATGGCCCGCTTTGCGGTGTATGACCCTCTGTTTCAGGAGGCGCTGCCCCTGAGCCTGGAGGAGATTTTTGTCTACGAGATGGGAGGTGAGGACTATGCGGTCCGGGACATCGTACTTTAATTCCACGGTTTTCCGCAAGCAGATGACCAGGTTCTGGCCCATCTGGACAGGGTGGCTGCTGATTCTCCTGCTGGAGCTTCCCCTCCAGGGGTTCATGGCCCTTCAGCGGGACGCCCAGGGCATGCGGGGCCAGCTGGAGCACTTTGCCCAGAGCCAGGTGCTGTACCTGTGCAACAATTCCGGCTACATGGCTGCCCTGGCTGTGCTGGTGGGACTGCTGGCGGCCATGGCCGCATGCAGCCACCTCTATTCCACCCGGTCGGCCAATTTCATGGGGGCCCTGCCCGTGCGCCGGGAGGGGCTGTTCCTCAGCCACTACCTGGCGGGACTGGTCATGGTGCTGGGGCCTGTGCTGATCGCCTTCGGCCTCACCGCTTTGGTGGAGCTGGCGGGGAACTGTCTGATGCTGGATTACCTGGGTTACTGGCTGGGTTACACCTGCGCGTTGGGGTTCTTCTGCTATTCCTTCGCCGTCTTTCTGGGGATGTTCACCGGCCACCTGCTGGCCCTGCCCGCCTTCTATCTCGTCTTCAACGTGCTGGCGCTGGCGGTGGTGGGCATGCTGGAGTGGGTGTTGGAATCCTTTTATTACGGGTTCGGAGCCCTGCCGACGTGGGTCCATCGCGCTGTGACCTGGCTTACCCCGGTCTGGAGCTTTTCCAGCGTCCGGATAGACAGCGTCACCATGGAGGTGAAAAACGGCAGCGCCCTGTGGGTCTACCCCCTGGTGGCCCTGGCCCTCACCGTGGCCGCCCTGCTGCTGTACCGCAGGAGGAGCCTGGAGAGCGCCGGGGACGTGGTGGCGGTGCGGGTAATGCGCCCAGTGTTCAAGTACGGGGTGGCCTTTTGCGCCGGCATATTCCTGGGCATGGCCACCGCCCAGATGCTGGGCCTTGCCGAACCGGGACTGATGATCGCCATCTTCCTATGGGGCATCGCGGGCTATTTCGTGGCCCAGATGCTGCTGGATAAGAGCTTCCGGGTGTGGCGGCGCTGGAAGGGGGCCGTGGGGGTTGCCGTGGTGTTTGCGGCCCTGTTTGCCATAGTGGGCTTTGACCTCACCGGCTTTGAGACCCGTGTGCCCCGGGTGGACGACGTGGCCACGGTGAGCGTCCAGGGTCTGGCCGGCCGGCCCTGGGACAGCGGATCCCATGTGGAGGCCACCCTGGAGGATCCGGAGCAGATCGCCGCCGTCATCGCCCTGCACCAGGCCATTGTGGACCGGCGGCCCACAGGGACACAGTGGGACGAAGCCGTTGCTTTTGACAGTTCCGACACAACTTCTGTTCAGGTGAGCTATCAGATGGAGGACGGCTCCACTTTGAGCAGAAACTACCGCAGCGTGTCCCTGGACCAGGAGCTGCTGGCCCGGGCGGAAGCGGCGCGGAACGACCCGGATGTGACCTACCAGTCCTACGGATTTGCCTGGGTGGAGGAGGCGGGGGGCCGCCTGACCACAGCCTTCTGGACAGGCGATGTGGAAAACGGCGTGATGTATGGCGATCAGGCCAAGGCCCTTCTGAGCGCGGTGTTGGAAGACCTGGAGCATGGTCGGCTGGGTCTCCACACGTTGCAGGCTCCGGGGGATAGTGTGGATGATACCATTCAGTTTGAGTGGCTGCTGCCAGAAGAGGAGTTGGAAGAGACAGGCCGTTATACCATAATTGAAATCTGTGTGCCGGATACGGCCTCCAGCACCTGGGCCGCCTTGGAGGGGCTGTTGGCGGAGACAGAAGAGTAGAACAGCGGGGCGTCCCGGAAAAACTCTTTCCGGGACGCCCCTTTGCTGGTATAATGATGCAAACAGGCTCTGCCCGGACCCGGCGATGCGGGCCGGAGCAGGCGCGCAGAAGGAGGACTTCCCCATGACAGCCCGAGAGGAATTTTTAGACATCTATCAGACCCACATCCACCGGGAGGGATCGGAGGAGCTGCTGGACTACCTGACCAACAAGAGCGACTTCTTCACCGCCCCCGCCTCCGCCCGCTATCACGGGGCCTACCCGGGTGGGCTGTGCCAGCACAGCGTCAACGTGTTCCGCTGCCTGGAGGACTACCTGGCCCGGCCCCGGGTGCGGGAGATCTACGGGCTGTTCTACGACATGGAGTCGGCGGCCATTGTTGCCCTGCTCCACGACCTGTGCAAGATCGGCTGCTACCGGGCGGGCACCCGGAACGTGAAGGACGAGACCACCGGGAAATGGGAGAAGGTGCCCGCCTTCTTCTACGAGGACAAACTGCCCTACGGCCACGGAGAGAAGTCGGTGTACATCATCTCCGGCTTCCTGCGCCTGAGCCGGGAGGAGGCCATGGCCATCCGCTGGCACATGGGCTTTTCCGGCACGGAGGACGCCCGGCTGGTGGGCCAGGCCCTTCAGCAGTACCCTCTGGCCTTTGCCCTGGCCACGGCGGATATGGAGGCGTCCTATTTCTTGGAAGGAGAGGGCGGCAAGTGACGTGGCGGCGGCAGTTCGGATAAAAACCAATCCCGCCGGGAGCAGGGGAGGGCCTGTTCCCGGCGGGATTGTCGTTTCCTCAATAGATGGAGTCCAGCAGGGCGATGGCCTGGGCCACGGCGTGGTCATCGCAATGGCACAGGAGGTGGGCGCCCCACTCCTTCACCTGGGGGGCACAGTTGGCCGGGGCGAAGGGGATGGCGGACAGGGCCAGCATGGGTAAGTCGTTCTGGTTGTCCCCGATGCAGTAGATTTTTTCCGGGGAAATGTCCAGCAGTTCGGCCACCCGGGCCACCATCTGCCCCTTGTCGCTGCCCTTTTCCGTCAGCTCCAGCAGATAGCGGTTGGAGAAGATGGCCTCGTAGTCGTCCGGCCACCGGCTGAGGATGTAATCCCGTACCCGTTGGAGATAGGCCTCGTCCTGCTCCATGATGACCTTGTTCCAGGGGGTGGGCATCTGGGGAATGGGGCAGCTGGTATAGGGGACGTTCACCCGCTCCAGGTGCTTCATGGTGACCACGTTGGGGTTGTGGACGTACAGGTCCTCCCCGTGGTAGGCCTCGAAGGCCAGGTCGGGAAAAGCCCGGCACAGCTGCTGGATGCGGCTGGAGGTCTCGTTGCACAAAAAGGTGCGAACCAGATAGGTTTCCCGCTGGTAGTCATAGATGGCCGCCCCGTTGGACAGCACCACCGGGGCGTTGAACTCCAGATGCTCCTTCTCAATCTGGGGGGTGAAGGTGCGATGGGCCCGGCCGGTGGCGATGGAGAAGCGGCCGCCATTCTGGATGAAGTAGCGGATAGCAGCCCGGTTTTCCGGCGAGACGGCGCGCCTGGTACTATATAAGGTATCATCGTAATCGCTGAAAAACAGCACGCCGTCGAATTTTCCCACAGGGAATCAGTCCTTACTTTTGAAGATCCTTCCCCAGGAAGTAGCGTTCCAAGGGACGGTAGAGCAGTAGAGCCGCCAGCGAAGTAATAATAATCTCGGGGATCATGTAGCTGCCGTTATAGGCCAGGGACCAGATGACGGGGGCCCAGCCCAGCTCGTTGGGCCACAGCACTTCCCAGATCCAAACACCGGTGATGAAGTGGCAGGCAAAGCGCAGCAGGAAGGTCACCACGATGCCCAGCACTAGGGAGACCCGGCGGTTTCTGCACACGCCGTTGAACATGGCGCTCAGCCCCACCACCGAGAAGGCCACGATGTAGTCCAGCATGATGATGGCGATGGCCATGCCCACCGAGGTGGCATACTGCACGTTGTTCAGGCCCAGCAGGAGCTGGAGAACAGAGTAGACAAAGGCAGTAAAGGTGCCCCAACCGCAGCCATAGCGGTGGGAAATGATCACCAGGGGCAGCATGCTGCACACGGTGATGCCGCCCCCCAGGGCCCAGGGGCCGGAAAAGGGGAACAGACTTAGAACCGTACCGATGGCCACCATAATGGCACTTTCCGCCAAACGGCGGGATAGGGAGACGGATGCTTTGACATTTGACACAGATTTCGCTTCCTTTCAAATAAGATACCGCAATGCAATCGGATGCAATGCGGTACATGAAAGAAACGACCCCGGCCCACCCCAGGGACACATCACTTCCTACGCCGGCATTATCCGGATCAGGTCAAGGGACCGGGAGCTGCCCTTCGCTCCGCATCTCAGCCGGAAATGCCTTCCAGCGCCCCTGTGAATATTCCATTGCGTTACGGCGCCCTTATCTTACCGTGGAATGGGCGCGCTGTCAAGGGGATGGGGAAAACCGCTAAAAATTTGTGGGATTTTTGTGAGGTGTGCCGAAAACTCAAGAAAGTGTGCCCCTTGACCGGAAAATGGGGGGATAGAGCGCAAAATATTCCGCCGGCCCTGAGGAAAAGGGAAAATCTTTTGCGCGAATTGGGGGTTGACGGGAGGGCGAAATAGGTGTAGGATTACGCTGTAACTATTTTGTAACCTTTGCATTTGTTTTGTTACTGCCCCCTGAAGCGGGAGAATACCAGATCAGTCAGGAGGGACATATGTGAGCGATTCCCAGCACGATCAGAAAACCAAGGCAGAACAGCTGCGCGGCAAGCTGCTTGCCGCGTGGGATAAGACCCGGGTGCAGGCGGCTCGCGCGTGGGGAAAAACCCAGGTGCAAGCGGCCCGCGTGTGGGAGAAAACGAAGCTGGTTGCGGCGGCTGGCTGGAGTAAGTCACGGGTCTGCTTTGAGAGAGCCAGGGTGGCGGTGGCCCGCCACCCGGTTTCCCCGCTGCTGTATGTCACGGTGCTGTCCGTGGCCATTGGCGCCATCGTCTTTAACGGCATGTATTCCAGGGCCTACGTTCTGAACATCGATGGGGAAGAGGTTGGCGTGATCGCCAATGAGGCGGAGCTGGACGCCATCGTCTCCGATGTGGAGACCCGGGTGGCCGACATTCTGGGTGAGGAGTACGACTATGACGCGGAGATCACCCTGACCCCCGCCTATACCGTTGCCGGCGAGGTAAGCGACACCGATGCGGTGGCCGAGACCCTATTTGCCAATGTGGGCGCCCTGGTGGATGCCTATGCGATCTCTGTGGACGGCTACGAGATTGGGTATGCCCTCTCGGAGGAAGCGCTGGAGGAGATGCTGGACGAGATCGCCCAGCCCTATCTCACGGAGAACACAGTCAGCTACGAGTTTGCCGAGGAAATTGCGATCTATCCCATGCAGGTTCCCGCCAACACGGAGTTTGACCTGGAGGTCCTGAAGTCCACCCTCACCAGCTTTGAGGTGGAGGAGGCCAAATACGTCATCGAGAGAGGGGACACCTTCAACGCCATTGCCTACTCCCTGGATATGACCCCTGCCCAGCTGAAGGAGCTGAACCCCGATGTGGAGGCCAACACCCTCTTTGTGGGGCAGGAATTGGTCATTCAGCAGGCGGTTCCCTACCTGTCTGTGATCACGGTGGCAAACGAGACCTATGAAGAGGTTATTGAAAGCCCTGTGGAGTACATCGAGACCCCCGACCTCTACGTGGGCAACACCTCTGTAAAGGAACAGGGAAGCGACGGCCTGGCTGAGGTCAGCGCCCAGGTGACCTATCTCAATGGGGTAGAGCAGGAGCGCACGGTGACTTCCACCACCACGGTTCAGGAGGCCACCACGACCTACATGTATAAGGGCACTACCCCCAAGCCGGTCACCGCATCCAAGGGCTATTTCATCTGGCCGGTGAGCGGGAGCATCACCTCCTATTATGGCGGGCGCTATATCTTTGGCGGGTACGATTTCCACCTGGGTCTGGACATTGCCTGCCCCTATGGCACCACGATCAAGGCGGCCGATGGCGGCACCGTAACCTACGCCGGCTGGCAGGGCAGCTATGGTATGCTGGTGATTATCACCCACGACAATGGAATGAAAACCTATTACGCCCACAACTCCTCCCTGCTGGTGAGCGTTGGCGACAAGGTGTATCAGGGACAGGCCATTGCCCGGGCAGGTATGACCGGCAGCGCCACTGGATATCACTGCCACTTTGAGGTCCGCGTGAACGGTGCCTCGGTCAACCCCCTCAATTATCTGTAAAATCTGTGCCGGAAGGACCGGCCGCCGCAATGATGCGGCGGCCGGTTTTTTTTGTGGGACAGAGAAAAAAAGAGGCGAACCCTTGACAAAATAGAACAAATGTATTATAGTTCGAATATCGAACAAAAGTTCTGAAAAGAAAAGTACGTTCTATTGGACTTTTAATCTGCTATGCTGGGCACAGCAAGGAGGACGGCAAAAGCGCGGCTGGAACTGAAGGCATGGATTTTGCGGAAGATGCGGAAGAAAAGGAGAGTGCGCTGGCGTTCACCTCTGTGTGAGAAATAGGAGGCGTAAAGAGATGGAGACGACGTATTATACCCTGACGGCCCGGGAGATCATTGTGTCCGGGGACGGTGTGGAGCAGGCGGTGGGCGCGGGGCGCCGGGTGGTCTATGCCCGCCGTCCGGCACAGGCGCCGCTGACGGAGCGGAGCGGCAAAGTGATTGACTTGACCGCGTGGAGATCCGCCCAGGCGGCGGAAGAACGGGAGCAGGCGTGGCCCGCCTGGGAGGATGAGCCCCTGGAGCCCGATGGGAAGGGAGCGCCCCGTCCGAGAAGGGACCATAAAAATCAGGTCCTGCTGGGGGGCGAGCTGCTGGCCACCTTGTCCATCATCGGGGCAATGGCCATGCTGATGATCCGCATGCTGGGGGCGTAAGGGAAGAAGCGGAAATTGGAACTGGAAAAGTTGTGTGGGGGACGGAGAAATCCGCCCCCCACAACTTTTCCAGGAAAATTACCTTTACAAATGATAGGGACTATGATATACTGCTTGAGCGTGAAATTTCGGCGCATACCCGCCGGCTTAGTTTCGGGACAAGGGCCGCGTTTTCGCGGTGACCACCCGCCCGATACTCAGCGGCCGGGGAGAAATGAAGAAAGGTGGAACTATCATGATCCGGAAAGAACAGAAGACGGCCGTTATCGAGGCCAACCGCACCCATGAGACCGACACCGGTTCTCCTGAGGTGCAGATCGCCATTCTCACCGCCCGCATTCAGGAGCTCACCGAGCACCTGAAGATCCACATCCATGACAACCACAGCCGCCGCGGCCTGCTGAAGATGGTGGGTAAGCGGCGCAAGATGCTGGACTACCTGGCCAAGAAGGACATTGAGCGCTACCGCGCCATCATTGCCAAGCTGGGAATCAGAAAGTGAGGTTGGACCAGAGGGCGCCGTGGATTCACGCCGCCCTCTGGTCCTTCGCGACTACCCCGCCGGAGCAGCCGCTTATTTAGCAGTTGAACATGGGTCCTGCCAATCGGCGGGGCTTATGTTCAAGTGCTAAAGGGGTGTGCGCTCTGGAAGAAGCGCTGAGCCGTTTTAAACAGCCCGCATGGACCAGAACCTACTCTGTGAACGCCCTGCAAATCGGGTCTCACGGGGAGAGGACAAGCAAGGAAGTGTCGCGCCGTTTTCGCCTCAGGCGAAAACGAAGCCGAGGGGACCTTGCAAGGACGAAAAGCGGGCGGCGTAAACAGGCAAAGCGCGACACCACAAAATCAATAGAAAAGGAGCGTCACCCCATGTCAACCATAATCAAGCACAAGCAATTCCCAAATCATAAGGCATATGAGACCACGGTGGCCGGCCGCCCGCTGAAGATCGAGGTGGGCAAGCTGGCGGAGCTGGCCAACGCCTCCGCCATGGTCACCTATGGCGAGACCAGCGTGCTGGTGGCCGTCACCGCCTCCCCCCGCCCCCGGGACGGCATTGATTTCTTCCCCCTGAGTGTGGATTTTGAGGAGAAACTGTACGCCGTGGGCCGTATCCCCGGCTCTTTTATGCGCCGGGAGGGCCAGCCCTCTCTGCCCGCCGTGCTGGCCAGCCGCCTCATCGACCGGCCTATCCGTCCCCTGTTTCCATCCGACCTGCGCAACGACGTGGTGGTCACCTGCACGGTGATGAGCGTGGACTACGACTGCTCCCCCGAGGTCACCGCCATGATCGGCGTGTCCGCCTGCCTGTCCTACTCCGATATTCCCTGGAACGGACCCATCGGCTGCATGGAGGTGGGTTATGTGGACGGCCAGATCATTATGAACCCCAACCAGGAGCAGAAGCACCGCTCCCAGATGGACGTCACCGTGGCCGCCACCAGGGAGAAGGTGGTCATGATCGAGGCGGGGGCCAAGGAGATCCCCGATGAGATCATGTATGAGGGTATTGTCAAGGCCCATGAGGAAATCCGCAAACAGGTGGAGTTCATCAACGGCATTGTGGCGGAGATCGGCAAGCCCAAGTTTGAGTATGAACACGCCGACTTTAACCAGGAGCTGTTTGACGACATCGTGGCCAATTTCATGGACGAGGCTAAGGCCGCCATGGACACCGATGATAAGAACGTCCGGGAGGCCCGGTGGAACGCCATGATTGACCACTGGCATGAGAAGTACCTGGAGCAGTACCCCGACATGGACAAGTACCTGGAGGAGTTCACCTATAAGTTCCAGAAGAAGATCGTCAAGGCCTGGCTGCTGGAGGGCCACCGGGTGGAC
>CALXDP010000008.1 GCA_944387095.1 uncultured Oscillospiraceae bacterium | reverse complement strand
GTCACCGGCCTGCCTGAGAGCCACCCGGCGAAGGCACGGGCATGGCGCAGGTAGTTCTCCACCGTCCCCGCGCTCCGTTCCGCCTCTTGAAGATAGCGTCTGTAATTTTCCAGCTCTGCTTTTGTTATTTTGTGCTTGTCCACATTTGTCATCTCCACTCTTTGTAGAATATGATTATTTTAACGGATGGGGCGCCTGCTATGCGTGGAGGCATGTCTTGCAGAGGGAGGAAAATCGAGAAAAAAGGAGTGCGGGGACCTGCATATGCAGGTCCCCGCACTCCTTTTTGGTCAGAAAATTGCTGAAATTCTTTAAAATGCGGCAACAAGTCCATCCTGGGCAAGTGTCATAGTTATCTACAATTCTTTTCCAATAACGAAAGAATATATATAATCTTCCATTGCTATTAATAATATACTATGATTTTAATATTTATAGAATATATTTTATTTAATAATCTTTTTAATAAATTGGAATTTATTTCTTGCTTTTAGATATTTTAAGACATATATAAATGCCTAAACCTAAAAATATTATTGCTAAAATAACTCCAAATATTTTCCCCCATAAAAACGGACTTTTAATAGCACAAACAACACCTATAAAATAATAAATATACTTATTATTGTAACTATTGCGTATCTTATAGTTTTTGGTACTTTAGGATTATTTATTAAATCTGCTATAAATGGTTCCATATATTTCTCTCACTTTCAAATTACTATTTATCGTAAAGTAAATTAGTTCTGTACCTATTCTTTAAAAAACTTGTGCCATAAAAAGCATGTTACATGGAAAGGGGATAATTTTGAGGAAAAAAGAAAATGTAAATCATGATGAAATTATTGCGAGATTATATGCTAATTTCAAAGAAACATAAAAGCTCGAACAGAAACGTCACTGGAGCGGTCATCGGGAAAAGAATTCAGGGTGCTTTCACGGAAGCCGCTGCCTTTTTCGTTTCTATTTGGTGGTCCTGGGGGTCACACTTCCCTTCTCCGATACCAGGTAATGGAGAGCAGCCAGGATGCCCCATAGAGCACCACCGCGCCAGTAGAAAGCAGTGGGACAATCCAGTTCATCATCGGGATAAGGACGGAACGCCCCCCTGCGTCGTCTCCCCCGGAGATGAGAAATGCTCCGACAAAGGCAGCCAAGGACATGAAGACAAAGTACAGGTATCTGGCCTTCTCGGTGCCAAACCGGAAACTCAGGGGCAGGAGCAACGCCGCCGGAATCAGGCTGCATACCAGGGATATGCACAGCAGAGGGATCAGGGACACAGCCTCAAAGCGGACCAGGCAGCTCGTCGCCACCACGGCCGCCGCCAAAATGGTACACAACAGGCCAATCAGATATTTGGCCGATACATACTGGGCCTTCGAGATGGGAAAGACCTGGCTGTATACATTCCAGTGCTCCCGTTCATCATAGGACAGCAGTGTGGTGGGCAGCATTCCCAGCATGATGCACAGCATCAGCAGAAAAAAGAAATTGGATGGCTCTACGACAAACAATCCGATGAACACCACTGACACCAACAGAAAGCTCCTGCAATACCCGATCATCATGTAAAAATCTTTCACCAGTAAACCTTTCATCTCATCCACCTTCTCTATTTTTCTTCCCTGCGCGGATACCACGCAATGGAGAGCATCCAGGAAACAGCATAGACCACCCCTGACAACGCGGCTATCAGGACACAAAACATCGTGAGAAAGGCAGACGGGTCCACCCCGCCTTCCTTGATCGTCATTGCCAGGGAGCCGGCTTGACTCGTCCCGATGCCTATCACTCCCAGCAGGATCCCCATGGGAATGATGTATATGACCCGTGCCTTTGACGTACCAAACCGGAAGGCAAGGGGAAGTATCAGGGCGGATGGGATCAGGCTGCCCACGAGCATTCCAGTTAACATCAGCAGTTTCGCCGTGCCAGGAAACTCCATCAGGAACAATATGACGGTCCCCAAAACTGCGGTTATCACAAGCGCGAGGAGCAGCCCCAGTACATATTTCTCCGAAACATACTGTCCCTTCGTATACGGAAGCGTCTGACTGTATAGGTTCCATTTATCAAGCTCATCATAGGACAGCGAAGAAAGCGGAATCTGCATGGCCAAAATGCAAATCATATACAGAAAGAACGGGTTTTCCTGGTCGAGGAAAAACGCGGCGAAAAGGACCACAGCTAAAAATAAAGAGTGCCGGTGATTCTGTGCCATAAAATAGATCTCTGTATGCAGCAGCCCTTTCATAAAGGTCCCCCTCCTTTCTTCCAACGCAGCTCATACCAAAACTGAGACAGGGGCCAGGACAGGACGCACAGAAGCACGCTCACCAGGAACAGAGGAATTTGAAGGATGGCCGCAAGCTGGAACGTACTGCAAAATGCGGCCAAAATCAGCGTCATGAACCATGTCACGGAGAATTTCCCGCCCAGGAGAAAATATACGGACAGATTGACCGCTCCGGTCTGCAATAGAATGGTCAGGATCCTCAGCAGCTCCAGCAGCCCGGCGGACAGTCCATCCGGATGAAACCACATCACGATCCCCACTTCTACCGTCACAAGGGTATACATGATCCCCAGAATCAGATATTTCCCCGTCACATACTCCCGTTTGGTGCAGGGCAGCGTCAGACAGTAGCTGTACCACCGGTAGGTCTCATCCTCCGACAGCAGGGCCAGGGGAACCAGGTTGGCAGCTGCCCAGCATAGCGCATAAAGCATGGTAGAGAAGGTAAAGCCGCTGATGATATGGCACATGAGGGCGAAGCATAGAGCGGCCTGGGTAAGCCAGAGGGGCCATGCGCGCACCATCCGGCGCAGATCCTTCAGGAAAAGGGAAGTCATTAAGCACTCCCTTCCTGCCTGGACATGACCACGAACAGCTCTTCGATATCCACCGGGCCCAGCTCCAGTCCGGCGGGAACTTTGGTCCGGTCCACAATGGCCTCTATGCCGTAAGGGGATTCCCGCTTGCCAATGACCGCGGTTCCATCCAGCTCCAGCAACCTCTCTCTGCTACAGCGCAGCATACCGTAGCGCTCCTTCAAGCGGTCCTTCTCCTCGCAAAGCAACAGTTTTCCTTTTTGGAGAAACGCGATGTAGTCGCAGCACTTTTCCAGGTCGCTGACGATGTGGGAGGAAATCAGGGCCGCATGGTCCTCCTGGCGGGTAAACTCCATGATCAGTTCCACCACCTCATCCCGCACCACGGGATCCAGGCCGCTGGTGGCTTCGTCCAGCAAGAGAAGTTTTGCGTGATGAGACAGGGCCACGGCAATGCCCAGCTTCATTTTCATGCCCCGGGAAAACTCCTTGAACCGCTTATTCTCAGGCAGAGAGAAGCGGCGCAGATAGCCCTCATAGACCTCCGAATCCCAGTTTCGGAATGCGGAGGCCATAATCCTGCCCACCTGGCCGGGGGTGAGGTAGCCGGGAAGGCCCACCTCGTCCAGCATCACACCCATATCCTCTTTGATGGCTTTGATGTTCACTTGATTATTCTGCCCCAAAATCTGGATGCTGCCCGCGTCCGGATGAATCATATCCAGGATCAGCTTCATGGTGGTGCTCTTCCCCGCCCCGTTCTCCCCGATCAGCCCCATAACGCACCCGCTGGGCAAGGTCAGGTTTAACGGGCCAAGGGTAAAGTCTCCATAAGATTTTTGCAGGTTTTTGATTTCCAGCGCGTTCATTCCGATCCCTCCATGATGTATTGGAACATGTGGACAAGCTCCTCCCGGCTCAGGTTGCAGGAGGCCGCCAACTTGACAATTTCCTCCATATGCTCCTCGATTTTTTTCAGGTTTTCCTCCCGGAGCAGCTCCACGTTCTTGGCCGCCACGAAACAGCCCTTCCCCGCCACCGTGTAGATGAACCCCTCCCGCTCCAGCTCGTCATAGGCCCGCTTGGTGGTGATAACGCTGATACGCAGATCCTTGGCCAGGTTCCGGATGGAGGGCAGCAGCTCGTCCTCCCGCAGCGCCCCGCTGATGATCTGCGCCTTGATCTGGGTGTAAATCTGGTCGTAAATCGGCGCGCCGCTCTTATTGTCAATCAGGATATCCAAAGCCTCACCGCCTTTCATCTGTTTATGCACAGTATATACAGTATAAACAGACTTGTCAAGTGGGGGATTCAATTTTTTGAAAATATAAAAAGGCAGGACATCCGAAATGGATGTCCTGCCTTTTTGGTACGGCTGAAGGGATTCGAACCCCCGACCTTTTGGTTCGTAGCCAAACACTCTATCCAGCTGAGCTACAGCCGCATACTGCTTCAAACAGCTTAATTATGATAGCACAAACAAAAAGAAAATGCAAGAGGTTTTTCCAGAAAAATTGGACCCGCAGATGCGGGTCCAATTTTCACACGCATTCATCCCAGCCAGTCAGCAAAACGCTGCAGCATGGCTGCCACCTCTGCCCGTGTGGCTTGCTGCGTGGGGAAGACATTTCCGCTCGCTCCACGCAAAATCCCCACCGATACCGCCCAGGACACCGCTTCCTGGGCCCATGAGGCGATTTCCCCTTGATCCCCAAAAGAAGACAGGTCCCCGCGGGCGGAGATATCCGCACCCACGAATCCGGCATAATTGTATAGGATCACCGCGATCTGCTGACGTACCACCGGGTCATCGGGCGCAAACAGCTGATTTCCAATCCCGGATACAATGCCGTTCTGCCCGGCCCACACGGTGCCGTCGGTATACCACATATTGTCCGGAATATCGCTGAAAAGCGGCTCATACGCAACGGCAGGACTTCCGTCCAGACGGTAGAGCACCGTCGTAATCATCTTGCGCGCCATTGGCTCTGAGGGAGAAAAGGTAGTATCACTGGTACCCAGATACAGCTTGTTTTCATAAACATACCGCACAGCGTCATAATACCAGGAGCCCTGCGCCACATCCTCGAAGGGGAGCTGTGCCACGGGGTCTTCTCCCTCATCGGTCCAGATTCCTTCTACGGACCAGGATGCGGATTGGGAAGATACCGTAATCGTAACCTGCTCCACAGCCAAATATCGATGATTGGCCTGCAGTGCCCCCCCGGAGGACAATTCAGTCCCCTGTGTGACATCTACCAACACACCGCTGCAAACAGCATCGCCAGAGGCCCAGAATATTCCAGAACCTTCAGAGAGCGTAACAGAGTCTCCGGCCTGCGCGCTTTGCGGGACAAACTGGTCGCTTCCGTTCCAGCCGCTGGGAATGGGAACGCCGCCGGCCCCAAGGCCGGAGAGATAGCCTTGCGCCAGACTATCCAGCTTTTCCTGCGCCTGCTGGTATACAGGAGACAACAGTGCTTCCGCCCACCCCTCAATTTTTTGCCTCAGGCTCTGCAAAAACGTTCCTTCCAGATAGCTCTGGGAAATTAGGGATTCCCCCTGCGCTCCTGATGACGCCAGGGCTGCCCCTCCCAGAGAAAGGGCCAGTGCGGCGGCAACAATAAGGAAAATCGCTCTTTTCTTCATGACGGCTCCTCTGAAATCATATAGCTTAAGGTCAAAAGGCTGTCTGCAAAGTGAACATTCTCCACCTTGATCCCCTCCATTTCCTGCTCTGGCAGCTCAATATTGGTAAAGTTCCAAATCCCTTCGATGCCGCAGGTATAAAGCCGGTGTGCGGATTCCACCGCCACCGGTCCCGGAACAGTCAGCACCCCCACGTTTACTTTATGCTCCTGCATATAGGACTCTAGTATCTGTGTGTGGTATACCGGCACACCGCCCAGACGCGTTCCCACGAGCACCGGATCCACGTCAAAAGCCGCGATCAAACGAAACCCGTTGGCACGGAAGGGGAAGTTCTCGATCAACGCGCGTCCGAGGTTGCCCGCGCCGAGAATGATGACCGTGTGGGAGCGGTTCATTCCCAAAATATCCGCCACCTCGCCCCGCAGGCGTTCCACATTATATCCATATCCCTGCTGTCCAAACCCGCCAAAGCAGGACAGGTCCTGCCTGATCTGGGAGGCGGTCAATCCCATGGATTTCGCCAGTGCGCCGGAGGAGATGCGCACGGTGCCGTTCCGATGTAAATCATCCAAATGCCTATAATATCTCGGAAGCCTGCGTATGACTGCTGATGATATTTTATCTTTCTTCATTTTCTACTCACCAAAGCTATTTATATTTGTAACTTGATGTCTGTATTGTACTGCACCAGGGACAACTTGTCAAACTTTTTAACGATCCGCCCCATACCTGATCCGCAATTTTTTGTGGGCGGCTGCATATACTGAAAGGAATTGAAGCAGGAAGGATGATGTCACATGGCGCAAACCGGTTCCTTACTTGTACGTACTTTTGTATCCAGGGCAGAGATTCCAATCTCCGGAGCTACCGCGGTTGTGGCGGTTCCCACTGCGGATGGCAGGCAAAAAATTCTGGCTGTGCGCATCACCGATGAGAGCGGTATCGCCGGCCCTTTTGAATTGCCTGCGCCAGACGTGAGCTCCAGCCTGAGCCCGGACCTGGCAGATCCTTTTTCCAACTATACACTCTTGGTGGAGCACCCCGGATATGAGCTGGCAACCTTTCTGGATCTCCAGGTGTTCCCCGGGGTCCAAACCGTGCAGGACGTCCCCATGGTCCCCCTGGAAACCCAGGGGACTGGAAACGGCGTGATCACCGTGACCCCTCAACCACTGTAAATACAGGAGGTTTTGCAATGCCCTTCAATGTCACTCCCTATATCCCGCAATACATCACTGTACACCTGGCCCCAGCAGATCAAGCGGCAGAGAACGTCACCGTCTCTTTCCCAGATTATATCAAGAACGTCGCCTCCAGTGAGATCTATCCCACCTGGCCAGAGGAGGCGCTGCGCGCCAACATTCTTGCCCAGATCTCCTTTGCCCTGAACCGTATCTACACAGAATATTACAGGAGCAGAGGATATGATTTTGACATCACCGCCTCTCCTGTCAACGATCAGAAATTTATTAAGGGCCGAAGTACCTTCGAAAATGTGGACCGGTTGGTGGATGAGTTATTCACCTCCTATATCCGGCGGCAGGGATATGTAGAACCACTGTCTGCCCGCTTCTGCAACGGCACAACCACCACCTGCGACGGCCTCTCCCAGTGGGGCAGCGAGGCTCTCGCCCGTCAGGGATATGACGCCATGGAGATCCTGCGCTACTATTATGGAGACGATATTGAATTGGTCACCTCTGCACCCGTGCAGCAACTCACCAATTCCTATCCGGGATACCCGCTGAGAAGCGGTTCCTCCGGGGAATATGTGGTGGTGCTGCAAACCATGCTCAACCGGGTCGCACGCAACTACCCGGCCATTCCCAGGATTAACCCGGTGGATGGGATTTTTGGTCCTCAGACGGAGCGGGCCGTACGGGAATTTCAGCGAATCTTCAATCTGAGTGTGGACGGCGTTGTCGGTCAGGCCACATGGTATAAACTGGTGTCTCTCTATGTGGGTGTCACCAGGCTGTCTGAGCTGACCAGCGAGGGACAGACTTTTACCCAGGTGCAGGCGCCCGCCTCCGGCGTCACCCTGCAGGAGGGCAGTACCGGCCCCGCGGTTTCCGCGCTGCAATTTTTTATTACCGTGCTGGGGCAGGTCCTGTACAACTTCCCCACGCTGAACATTGACGGGATCTTTGGGCCGAGAACCAGGCAGGCGGTGATAGATGCCCAGAGATACTTGGGCCTGGAGCCCACCGGCGTGGTGGATGATCAAACCTGGCTGGCCCTTTACGACGCCTATACCAGCGTGGCCCGAACCCTGCTGGCTGACCAGAACCTTCCCCTTACCCCTGAGGAAATTGAAGAACAGGTGCTCTCCGGGCAGTTCCCCGGATATAACCTCACCTACGCCCCGTAGGAGAAAGGATCCTCCCATATGGAACGAGATAACAACACCGCTGCATCCATCCGAGATCTTCAGCACATGCTAGACCGCCTGTCCCGGCGCTACCCCCAACTGCCCAGGCTGGTAGAGACCGGAATTTTTGACGAGCTCACCCTGGAGGCCGTGATGATCTTTCAGCGGGATTTCGGTCTTCCGGTTACAGGTGTAGTGGACCATGACAGCTGGTACGCCATTGTGGAGGCTTATCGGGATGACCTTCTGCACTATGGCGCGCCCGCTCCCCTTCTGGTGCTCCCTGACGGGGAGTTCAGCACCGGAGCGGGAGAAGCCAGCGAGCCGGTCCGGATTGCCCAGGCTCTGTTTTGCGCCCTGTCTGTGCCCCTGGTCAATTTCGGGCCGTGTGAAACTGACCTGGTCAACCAGGGTGCTACCCAGAATAATCTTCTCTTGCTCCAACAGCTGGCCGGTCTGCCTGAGACAGGGAATTTAGATCGGGTGACCTGGGAATACCTCACCCGGCTCTATCACGCGTATGTCGTGCGGGACGCCCGTTCCGCGTACTCCGGGCCGGCAGTTTCCGCAGCAGAAGAGAGCTTGTCCTGACATAATGGGATTACTGTCAGGCTGAATCTTGTTTTTGCCCACTTTTTTCTTGTAAGAGCCCATGGTTTTCGGTATAATATGCAGTGTACTTTCCCTGTCCCGGCCAGATCAGATCTGCCAGGACCGCTAAGGAGGAGAGCCTTTTGGCCAGATTTGGTTTCATCCATGGGAAGTTGGATATCAAACTTCTGATCCTGTATATTTTGGCGCGGGTCTCAGCCCCGATTGATTTTGCCACACTGACAGATCTGTGTATGTGCGATGAGGGCGTGGACTACTTTTTATATGCTGAAGCGGTCCCGGAGCTTTTAGACAGCGGCCACATTACCCAAGATCAAGAGCACTATGCCATCACAGACAAAGGGCGCAGGGTCTGCGCCGATGGGGAGAGTAGCCTGTCCCCTGTCATTCGGCAGCGCTGTGACCAGCGGTTAGCCCCTCTCAATGCGGCCCTGAAGCGGCAGGCTCAGGTGCGTGGACATGTGGAAGCACTCCCGGATGAAACCTATCGGGTGCATCTGAATTTGGACGATGACCATGGCAGTTTGTTCTCCCTGTCTCTGCTGGCCTCTACCCGGGAGGACGGAGAGCAAATTGTACGGCGCTTTGTAGACTACCCTGACCGTATTTACAATGGTATTCTGGGCGTGCTGCTCACGGATGGCCGGCAGAAAGGTGGAACCGCATGATGATCTTAGGCCATCCGATCACGGAACTATTTCTCTATTTCATCCTCTATTCTTTTCTGGGTTGGCTTATGGAAACCTGCTATTGCTCCATTTTGCAGCGCCGCTTGGTTCCTCGCGGCTTCTTGTATGGCCCAATCTGCCCCATCTACGGCACAGGGGTGCTGCTGATGATTCTCTTTTTCGCGCCGCTGAAGGGTAATCTGCCGCTTTTTTATGTAGTGGCTGTGGTGGTGATGAGCACCTGGGAATACTTTGTTGGCTGGCTGTTGGAGGTCACCACCCACGTAAAGTATTGGGACTATTCCAATTTCCGTTTCAACATCAAGGGGCGCATCTGCCTGTGGGTTGCGTTGGTTTGGGGCGTGTTGTCCTATGTGGTGATCTTTTGGATTCACCCCCCCATTGAGCAGCTCTATGCCCGCATACCGCCGTGGCTTGTAAACGCCCTGTGCGCAGTTCTGCTGACCATCCTGCTGGTGGATACCGTGCTGACGGTACGGCACCTGGCTTTGATGTCCAAACTGGTTGCCGGAGTGACCGCCGCCGGCCAAGAGCTTCAGCTCCAATTTGCCCTGGGAAAGGCAGAATTGAGCAACCTGTTGGAAACCCATTCAGCCCAGCTCAAAGAAAAATACGGGGAACAGATTGCCGCGCTCCAGGAATCCTATCGCCAACAGATCGCGAAGCTGGAGCGGCAGAGCCGCAGATTTCGGAAGCGTTACGCCAATATGAAAACCGTGGGGCGTTATGTGGTCCGCACGGAGGACATCAAGGCAGCGGCAGAGGCGGCAAGAAGGGAATTTCTGCGCCGGAAAGACGCGCTGAAGCAGAAAAAAGCCCAGCGCGGAAGCGCTGGGAAGTGATGACAGGAAAGAAGCCGGCTGTTGCCGGCTTCTTTCCTGTCATCAGCAATCGGGAAACAGGTCGTTTATCTCCATATAGTACCGGATGATATCAATGAACTCACCAGTGGATGGTTTCACCTTCATATGGTACATGACCATCTCCCGCAGGCGCTCCACATCTCCTTTGGTCCACTGCCTGTCACGAAGAGCCCGCAGATTCCGTTCCACCGCCGCGCTGTTCGTGTTGCCGAATTCCTTTGCCACCCTTTCATACAACCCTTTTGAGACGTTGGTCAGAAGACTCTGATCCTCATGGGCAAGTTCCACCGCACACACCATTTGCCGCATCGAAACGGAGGCGCCGAAAAGCCCCAGCGTATGCAGTACCCCCTCGATTGCCCTTAGGTTCTTTGGATACCTCATTGGCAGATATCCCTCCCAGTCTCCCATTTTCTTTTCCATCCAATTCTATCGCAATTTGTCGAAAATAGAAAGAACTTTCCATTTTATTTTCCGACATCTTCCGACACGCTCGTCCATGTTGAAATACGCCGCAACAGGCAAGCCTGCCGCGGCGTATTTCATGAAAAGCATAATCAGCGCTGTCCCTTGTCATAGGGGATGCCCTCCGCCTTGGGCGCCCGGGAGCGCTTGGAGGTGAAGGCCAGTACCACCAGTGTGATCAGGTAGGGCAGCAACCGGTAGAAGTGAGCGCTGATACCCAGCTCGGCCAGCAGAAACACGCCGTCTCCGTTGATGTCGATGCTGGTGTAGGCGGCGGCCACGCATTTGAACAGGCCGAACAGCAGGGACGCCCCGGCAATGTTCAGCGGTTTCCAGTTACCAAAGATCATGACGGCCAGGGCTAGGAAGCCAAAGCCGGCTACATCTCCGTTGGCAGAGCAGTTGGCGGTGGTCAGGGCATAGACGAAGCCGCCCATGCCGGCCAGAGCCCCGGAAATGGTGGTACCGGCATACCGCATCTTGTACACATTGATGCCCAGAGAGTCGGCGGCCTGGGGATTCTCGCCGCAGGAGCGCAGGCGCAGGCCGAACCGGGTCTTATAGAGCAGTACGGAGAGGATGATGAACAGCAGGATGCAGACATAGGTGGCCAGATAGGTCCGGTCAATGAAGGTGGATCCGAAGAATCCCATCTCCTCATTGCGGCCGTACCCAAAGTCGCTCTTCTGAATCATGAACCAGCCAGCCGCGTTGCCCGTAGCCATCTGCAGGGTGTTCTGGCTGGCGATAATGCGGATGAAGAACAGCACCAGGGCGGGGGCCATCAGATTCAGGGCGGTACCGCCGATGGTCTGGTCCGCCTTCAGGTTCACCGAGGCAAAGGAGAGTAGCAGAGAGAACACCGCGCCCATGATGGCGGACACCAGCATGGCCAGCAGCTCAAAGCCCTGCAGGGCGATCCAGTTACCCGCCTCGTAGGCCGCATTGAAGATACCAGCCTGCTGCACCAGATTGACGAACAGCACGCCGATAAAGGCGCCAAAGATCATAATGCCTTCCAAAGCCAGGTTGATGATACCGCTGCGCTCGGCAAACACACCGGCCAGTGCCACGATCATCAGGGGAATGGCATAGAGCATGGTTTGCTGGATCAGGAATGTCATGCCTCGTCGCCTCCTTTTTCTACCGTTCCTCTGTCTGGCGGCGCGGTTGTCTCATCCGGCGGCGGGGCCTCTCCCGTCAGGATACGCTCAGTTCCCGCCGCGGTCTCGGACAGCTTCTTCTTTCTGCGGCCAGTGAGCAGCATCTTGATGGCCAGGGAGAAAGCGCTGAGGTAGACGATGGTGGCGACAATAACGTCGGAGATGTACTCGTTATAGGGGGTCAGGTTGGTGATCTGCTGACCCACCACATCCAGCATGGACATAAAGCAGCCGGCGAAGATCACGCCGATGGGATTGCTCACCGCCAGCAGGGCCACAGGAATGCCGTCAAAGCCGGTGGCAGGCAGGGACTGATAGGTGTTCCAGAAGAACTCCGTGTTGCCGGACAGATAGTACAGGGCGGCGGCAGCGCCGGACAGCCCACCGGCAATGGCCATGGACAGCACAATGTTGCGCTTATCCGCGATGCCGGCATACCGGGCAGCATGGCGGTTGGAGCCGCAGGCTTTGAGCTGATAACCCAGGGTGGTCTTGTTCATCAAGATATACATGAGAATGGCAATCACGATGGCGATCAAGATCCCGCCGTTCACCTGGGAGTTGGGGAAAATCACGTCCAGCCCCATCTTGGCCGTCTGCACTCCGTTATGACTGGTCATGTAGATGTAGGCGCTCTTGGTGTTCTCCACCGTGTTGCGAAAAACGCTGCCGTCAAAGATCCAGGTCACCACATTGGCGGCGATCCAGTTGGTCATGATGCAGGCCAGCACTTCGTTGATGTTCAAAAATGCCTTCACCAGGCCGGGAATACACCCCCACAGGGCACCGGCCAGAATGCCCCCCAGAAAGGCGATGACCCACACCACAGGGGCGGGAACCGTCTCGGTGGGAATGCCAAGGGCCAGCATCAGAGTGAACGCGGTACCCATCAGGTACTGTCCCGGTGCGCCGATGTTGAACAGGCCGGTCTTATAGGCCACCGCCACGGACAGGCCGGTGAGGATGAGCGGGGTGGCCCGGAAGAGCATGTCCCCCATGTTCACCGGGTTGAAGCCAAAGGTCAGCACGCCGCCTGCGCCCCGCCCGGTGCTGAACAGGCCAAGGAACTCCAGGCGGATGGCCTCCCAGACGCTGCGCAGGCCCAGGTTGGAGTTGGCCAGCCCCATGATCAGGATGATGACAGCGCCCACGGTCAGGCCAATGAGAATGGAGATCAGAGAGGAAACCACAGACTTCGTGCCATCCTTACGCCACAGTTTGGAAAGCTTTCCACTCATGCGCCCTTCCCCTCCTTGCTCATGCGTTTCGCGCCGGCCATGTAAAGGCCCAGTTCCTGCAGGTTGGTCTCCTCCGGGGTCAGCTCGGCCACGATCTCACCCTCGTACATGACCAGGATACGGTCAGACAGGTTCATCACCTCGTCCAGCTCCAGAGAGACCAGCAGGATCCCGTGGCCTTTGTCCCGCTCGGCCACCAGCTGATTGTGGATATACTCAATGGCGCCCACGTCCAGGCCGCGGGTGGGCTGCACCGCCACAATCAGCGCTTTGTCCCGGTCCACCTCCCGGGCGATGATGGCCTTCTGCTGGTTGCCGCCGGACATGGAGCGGGCCATCGTCACCGGCCCTTGGCCGGAGCGCACGTCATACTGCTCGATAAGGCGCTGGGCATACTGCCGCACCGCCCCCTGCTTGATGAAACCCAGGTGCTCAAACTCCGGCTCCTGGAAACGCTGGAGCACCAGGTTCTGCTCCAGGGTGAAGTCCAGGATCAGCCCGTGCTTGTGCCGGTCCTCGGGGATGTGGCTCATGTTGTGACCCCGCTGACGGATGGATGCATGGCTGATGTCCCGGCCGCACAGGGTCACCCTGCCCGCCGAGGCCTTCTCCAGACCGGTCAGCCCGTAGACCAGCTCACTCTGGCCGTTGCCATCAATGCCGGCAATGCACACGATCTCCCCTGCCCGCACCTGGAAACTCACGTCGTGGACCGCGTCCCGCTTGTGGGTACTGGAGCGCACGCAAAGGCCTTCCACCTGGAGCACGGTCTCCCCCGGCTTGGCCTTGCCCTTCACCACTTCCAGCTGCACCGGACGGCCCACCATCATGTTGGACAGGGACTGCTTGTCCGTGTCCTTGGTCTCCACCGTGCCCACGCACTTGCCCTTGCGCAGCACCGTGACCCGGTCGGCCACCGCCATGATCTCATTGAGCTTATGGGAGATGAACAGAATGCTCTTCCCCTCCCGGGCAAACTCCTTCATGGTGGCCATCAGCTCGTCGATCTCCTGAGGCGTCAGCACGGCGGTGGGTTCGTCAAAGATCAAGATCTCATTGTCCCGGTAGAGCATCTTCAGGATCTCTACCCGCTGCTGCATTCCCACGGTGATGTCCTCCACTCTGGCGTCCAGGTCCACCTTCAGGCCGTAGCGCTGGGACAGCTCCTCCACCTTGCGCCGGGCCTCCTTCTTCTGGAGGAACCCCATCTTGGTGCTCTCCGCCCCCAGGATGATGTTGTCCAGCACGGGGAACACCTCCACCAGCTTGAAGTGCTGGTGGACCATCCCGATGCCCAGAGCGGTGGCGTCGTTGGGGTTATGGATCTTCACAACCTGACCGTTCTTCCGGATCTCCCCCGCCTCCGGCTGGTAGAGTCCGAAGAGCACGCTCATCAGGGTGGATTTGCCGGCGCCGTTCTCCCCCAGCAGGGCGTGGATCTCTCCCCGCCGGAGCTGGAGCGTGATATCGTCGTTGGCGACAATCCCGGGGAACTCCTTGGTGATGTGCAGCATCTCAATGACATTGTCCGTCTGCATGGTTCTTCTGCTCACTCCCTCCCTGTTAATTCCGTTTTTTATTATATAATATGCACGGAAAAAAGACAAGAAATTTCTTCCCCTTGTCAAAAAGCTGAGGGCGGAACGCGATGCATTCCGCCCTCAGAGAAACCCGTATTTCTTAGATCTCGTGCAGAACCAGGTTGGTCCACTCCGTGGTGGCCTGGTTGTTATAGTCAGCGTCCACCACGAGGGTGCCGTCCACCATCTGCTGGTAGAGCGCCTCATAGTCCTCCACAGAGAAGGTCTCAAAGCGCCAGGCCTCATCGCTGGTGGGCAGGCCCACGGCGTTGTCGTTCACGCCCAGGGAGGTGCCAGTGCCGCCGATGGTGTCGAAGGTGTCGTCATACACGTGGCCCAGAGCCCACTGCACAGCGTCGGACAGGCCCTTCATGGCAGAGGTGATAACCAGGTCGCTCTCGCCGGACTGGTCCACGTCCACGCCGATCACATAGCCGTCATAGCCGGAGGCGGCGGAGTTGATGGACTGGAACATGGATCCGCCGCAGGCGAAGACGATCTCGGTGCCGTTGGCGTACCAGCCGGAGATCATGGTCTGCAGGTCAGTAGAGGCCTGGAAGTTGGCGCCGTACTGCCAAGAGAAATTCACGTCCACGGTGATATCCTTCTCGGCGGCCGCGGCGTTGATGCCCTGGAGGTAGCCGTAGCCGAAACGGTTGCAGGCAGCGTTCTCGCCGCCACCGCCGCCGGAGAAGCCCAGGCTGATGAAGCCGTCCATGACGGCGGCATAGCCAGCCAGGTAACCGGCCTGCTCCTCCTGGAAGGAGATGCCGGCTACGTTCTCCAGAATGGGGCTGTCATTGGGCAGTGCGTTGCCATCGGCATCGTACTCGGTGGCCTCTTCCTGAATGGGATAGCCGTCGATGAAGATGAAGGGCACATCGGGGTAGGCGATGGCAGCCCGGCGGATGGCGGCCTCCTGGAGGTAGCCGGCGCACACCACGACCTGGGCACCGCCTTCTACGGCGGCCACCATGGCGTTGTAGCGGTCATCGTCGGTGGCCGCGTCGCCGTTGGCAGGCTGGTAGTACTTGTAGGACAGGCCGTTGTTAGCAGCATACAGCTTCACGCCGTCATAGGTGCCCTGGTTGAAGGACTTGTCCTTCAGCGCGCCCACATCGGTGACAAAACCGATCTGATAGACGCCGTCGTCAGCCAGCATATCATCCTCAATGCTGTCCGGATCGGTAATCTCGCCAGTGGCGGGATCCTCGCTCTCAGGGGTTTCGGTTTCGCCGGTCTGGGAGGCACTGGTGGCGGGATCCTCGCTGGTGGTCGTTTCGCCGTTTCCACAAGCGGCCAGGCCCAGCACCATGGTCAGCGCCAGCAGCAGGGCAACAAGCTTTTTCATTGCAATTACATCCTTTCCTTTTATTTTGAACAGGGGCCAATATCGCAAAGGGCAAGCGCCCACAGTTCCAGATTGGATTTCCACACGCAAGAAAAGGGAGTACCGACATCCCTGCCAAACCGTCCGCAATGCCTCGTAACTCCGCTTAACCGACATCATTATACAAGGTCTCCAAAAAAATTACAAGGGGATTTTACACAAACCGTGAATTTTACCTTCCCCGCAATCCAGGGGGTTCCTTCGATTTTCAATACCCTGTGGCCTGCTGGCCCTTCACCAGCTTCACAATCCGGCTGGTACCCAGGCGGTCCGCGCCCAGATCCAAAAAGTCCTGGGCATCCTCCAAAGTGGCAATGCCACCGGCGGCCTTGACCTTCACATGGGGGGCCACATGGGCCTTGAACAGGGCCACGTCCTCCCGGGTGGCACCCCCGGTGGAAAATCCGGTGGAGGTCTTGATGTAATCCGCGCCGCTCTCAGATACAATCTGGCACAGTTTGACCTTTTCCTCCCTGTCAAGCAGGCAGGTCTCCACGATCACCTTCAGCACCAGCTCGCCGCAGGCACGCTTCAGCGCCTGGATCTCCTCCAGAACCTGATCCCACAGACGGTCCTTCACCCAGCCCAGGTTAACCACCATGTCGATCTCCTTCGCGCCGTTGGCGATGGCCTCCTTGGCCTCAAATACCTTCACCATGGTGGTGGAATAGCCGTTGGGGAAGCCGATCACCGTGCAAACCGGAAGCTTGTCCCCCAGGTGGTCCGCCGCCCGCTTCACATAGCTGGGCGGGATGCATACGCTGGCGCAGCCGTACTCCACGCCGTCGTCACAGATCTGTCGGATCTCCTCCCATGTGGCGGTCTGGGTCAGCAGTGTGTGATCCGCCGCCGCTAAAATCCGTTTGATATCCATATTCCTCACCTCACCAATTTGATTCGTCTCCATCATACCCGCTTCTCCCCTCACTTGCAAGCGGAGAATTGAAATTTCATCAAATTCCTTCCGTGGCAGGTCAGGCAGCCCGGCCTGTTCCAGGAAGTCTATCCCCAGATCACAACCAGTGGTTGTAAGTGCCCAATTTAAGCTCCGTTGATCTCAACCATTATTTTTGATAGAATACAACCATCAGGTGATATGAGGTGTTTTCATGGCAAATCTATTGAGTGAACGCATTGCGAAACTGAGGAAGGCCCAAAATCTGACCCAGGAACAGCTGGGCCAGCTGGTGGGGGTATCCGCCCAGGCGGTGAGCAAGTGGGAAAAGGGAGGCGCGCCGGATGTGGAGCTGCTCCCCGCCCTGGCCGACCGGCTTGGAGTCACGATTGACGGACTGTTTGGCCGGGACGAAGGCGCTCCCCAGGAAATCGATCAACAGATGATCCGCTGGATCCAGGCCCTTCCACAGGAACAGCGGCTGAACCAGCTGTTCCATCTGCTGGCTGCGATCCTGCCCAGCATCTATTTATCTCCTAAGAACTTCAACACGCAGGCGCAAGCTGTGCTGCCCACTTGCTATTTGTATGATCTGACGGAGGGTCTGGTCTGGCTTCGCTCCAAATCCATCACCAATGAGGGGATGATTTTAGGGGTAATCACTGAAGATCTCCCCTTGTTTCTGCTGCTGCCTGAGCCGCCGGAGGGGTATGAGGCCCACTTCGCCCCCAATGGGGAATACCGAAAGCTGTTCCACCTCCTGTCCAAAGAGGGCTGTCTGGAGCTTCTGCTCTGCCTTTACCACAGGAAATTCAGCTATTACACCGCCTCCGTCCTGGCCAAGCAGGCAGGCCTGACCCTGGAGCGGGTAGAGGGGCTTCTGCCCGGCCTGATGGACTGCCATCTGCTGGAGGAGCGCTCCCTAGAGCTGGACGACGGCCCGACCAAGGTGTACTGCCCCCATGACAACCACGGCCTGATTCCCCTCCTCTACTTCGCCCGGTGGTTCATGGAGGAAAGCGACGGCTGGAGCTATGGCTGGGAGGTCCGAACCCGGCCTATCCTGGAACTCACCGAGGAACAAATCCAGCGGAAGAGGGAAAACGAGCATGAAACGAAACGCTGACATCCGGGAATACATCAGGGCCTTCTACCAGGGCAACCGGCTGAACTTCGCCCTGGCCCTCCTGTTCACTGTGCTGAGCACCGGGGGGATGCTGTTCTTCTCCTGGGTACTTGGTGAGATCACCAATATCATTACCGCTGGCAGTCTGGAACGGCTGGGCGGCACCCTCCGGTTCAGCGCCGTTGCCATTGTGGTTCTGCTGTGGGTGGAACTGCTTATGTACCGGTTCAAGGCGCGGTTCATCCACCAGGCCCTGCGGCAGTACAAGGATCTGGCCTTCTCCCGGCTGGCCGGGAAAAATATCAGCGCTTTTTCCCGGGAAAATACTGGGCGCTACCTGTCCGCCCTCACCAATGACACCAATTCCATCGAGGAGAACTACCTCAACCGCACCCTGCTGCTGGTATTTTACTGCGCTATGTTTGTGGGCGGACTGGCCATGATGCTGTGGCTGAGCTGGAAGCTGACTTTGGCCGCCGGACTGTTGTCCCTACTGCCTATTCTGTGTTCTCTGGTCATGGGAAAGGGGCTGGCTGTCCGGGAACAGGCAGTCAGCGACCAGAACGAGCGCTTTGTCTCCCAGGTTAAGGACTTCCTCTCCGGCTTTTCCGTCATTAAGAGTTTTAAAGCGGAACAAGCGGTCACTGATCTGTTCCAATCTGCCAACGACAGCACGGAGCGCACCAAGGAGCGCCGTCGCTGGTGGGAGTATCTGCTCACTGCCACCGCCGAGGCATCGGGTACGATTCTTCAGATGGGTATCTTTTTCTACGGGGCCTGGCTCGCCATTCGCGGAGAGATTGACGCTGGCACGGTGCTGGTTACCCTGAACCTGTGCAACTGCGTCATCCAGCCCATCCAGATTATTCCCCAGTATCAGGCCAGCCGGAAGGCCGCCCTGGCCCTCATCCAAAAGCTGGCTCAGATAACCAGGGAAAACGCCAGACATGCCGGAACCGCCATCCCCCCTTTCCTGGACCATTCCATCAGCCTTTCCCATGTGGCCTTTGGCTATGCCCCGGACAAACCGGTGCTGAAAGACCTGTCGACCCGGTTTGAGGCGGGTAAAAGCTATGCCGTCGTGGGGCCTTCAGGGTCGGGCAAGTCCACCCTACTCAACCTGCTCATGGGCTCCGATCCGGACTACACCGGCTCCATTGCCATCGACGGCCAGGAGCTGCGGGCGGTAGACACCGACAGCCTGTACGACCTGATGAGCCTCATCGGACAGAATGTATTTCTCTTTGACGATACCATCCAGAACAATCTGACCATGTTCCGGGATTTTCCCGATAGGCAGGTGGATCTGGCGATAAAGCGTTCCGGCCTGTCAGCTATTGTGGCAGAACGTGGTATGGACTATCGCTGTGGGGAGAATGGCTGCAATCTCTCCGGCGGAGAGCGCCAGCGGATCTCTATCGCCCGGGCCCTGCTGCGGGGCACGCCAGTGCTCCTGCTGGACGAGGCCACCGCAGCCCTGGATAACCAGACCACTTTCGACGTCACCGACGCCATCCTGCACCTGGACGGGCTGACCCGCATCGTGGTCACCCACCGGCTGGACGCCGCGCTGATGGAGCAGTACGATCAGATCATCGTGATGAAGGATGGAAGGATCGTGGAAACCGGAGGATATCGGGAATTGATGGACGCCAAGGCATACTTCTACTCCCTGTTTACTCTGGCAGCTTAAAATTTGAGCCCATGTCCCGGAAAATCCGGGGCACGGGCTCGCTTTCTTTTCAGGGATCCAGTAGTCTCACTAGGGCGGTGCGGTGGACGTACATGGCTCCGTGGGGGCAGAATTCTTGGCAGCAGAAACAGCGGATGCATTTGCCCCGGTCAATCTGCGGTCGCTTCCCCCGCATCTCAATGGCCTTGGCCGGACAGATCTTTCCACATAACCCGCAGCCCACACATTTAGATGCCTTGAGAGCCGGGCGCTGAGTCAATAGACGCTGAAGCACTTCCCCTCGGATGCGCTTTGCGAGACTGCGTCCATCCCCCTTGAACAGGTGGCTGTTGCCGGTGGCAATCCGCTGAAAATCAGGAATGGCAAACTGTCTGGGATCGCCTAAGACGGTCAGCTCCTCTGCGCTGGCCGGGATCAAATCACGCTCCAGCGCCGCCTCCAGGGTGGGCACTTCCTCCCGCTTCAAACCGATGAGACCAGCGCAAAATAAATCTACCTTATGGGGGCTCTCCCCCGCCACCAGCGCCCCCATGTGCCGGGGCGTCCCACTGGTGGGGCCGTTGCCCTCCATACAGTCCACAGCGTCTACAATGGTAAGCCTGGGCGCGAAGTATTCATCCAGATCCACAATCATCCGGGCAAAGTCCCGGGGATCCGGATAGCGGAAATGGTACTCCGGCTTGGTTGTGCCAGGAATTGCGCCAAACATGTTTTTTGCCCCGCAGCTCATGGCCATCATCCCGTGGGTCTTGAGCTTACAAAAATTGATGATGGCATCCGCTCGGTCCAGGTAGGCGGTATAGCGGAAATTCCGGCATACACGGGCCTGGGGGTTGCGGGCGTCCGCCTCGGAAAAGTCCCGGTTCAGCACGCCGCCTGCCTCCTCCACCGCGGCCATCCCCGCAGCGGAATAGACCCGCTCCACATACCGGGGGTGATACAGCCCTCCCGGGCTGTCCCCAACGATGGCTTGCGCGCCCCGCCGGACCAGCATCCGGACCAGGGCGCACAGCAGAACAGGATGGGTGGTGGCACTCCGTTCCGGCCGCATGGCCGACACCAGATTGGCCTTGATCACAATGCGCATACCAGGCTCAACCCAGGCCAGGCCGCCAAAGGGTGCCAGCACCTGGCTCAGGGCCTGCTGGCCAGAGGCCTCAGTATAGTCTGGACAGGGCACAACGGCTACGTCAGGTTTCATGCTATCTCCCCTGTTTTCGTCAAAATGGCCCGCCGCAGAATATTCTGCGGCGGGCCGCTTGCGTGCCTCGCTTACTCCTCGGAAGGAGCCTCCTCCTGAACGGGAGCTTCTTCCGCCGGAACGGCGGATTCCTCCTCCTGGACAGGCGCCTCCTCGACAGGAGCGTCTGCTTCCTCCCCTTCAACGGAGACGTCCTCCAGCAGGGCCCGGATGGAGAGGGATACCTTCTTGTTGTCATTGTCGATGGCAATGATCTTGGCATCCACCGTCTCCCCCTCGGCGAGCACATCGCCGGGCTTGTCAATGCGGTGGTCGGCAATCTGGGAAATATGGATCAGGCCGTCCACGCCGGGAACGATCTCGGCAAAAGCGCCGAAGGTCATCAGCTTGACAATGCGCACAGGAGCCACATCACCCACGGAGTACTTTTCAATGAATACAGCCCAGGGCTCCTGGCTGTGATCCTTCATACCCAGGGAGATTTTCTTCTTCTCCGGATCAAAAGAGATCACATATACATCCACAGTATCGCCCACAGAGACCACTTCGGCGGGATTCTTGATCCGGGACCAGGACAGCTCGGAAATGTGAACCATGCCGTCCACACCGCCGATATCCACGAAAGCGCCATAGGAGGTCAGGCTCTTCACAGTGCCGGTGTAGTGCTTGCCAACCTCAATGTTCGCCCACACTTCCGCCGCGGCGGCGGCACGGGCCTCGGCCTGAACCGCGCGGATGGAACCCACCACACGGCGGCGGGCCCGGTTCACCTCAGTGATGCGCAGCTGAACCTGAGTCTTGACCATATCGGACAGATCGGCGCCACGGGGCTTGCCGGACTGGGAGGCGGGGATAAACACCCGGATACCCTTGACATTGGCGACCAGACCGCCTTTGTTCTCCTCGGTGATATAACCTTCCAGCACTTCCTTGCTCTCCACCGCGTTTTCAATGGTCTCCCAGTTCTTGGCCGCGTCCAGGCGCTTCTTGGACAGCTTGACCATGCAATCCCGGTCGCTGACCAGCAGCACCTGTGCCTCGATCTCATCGCCCACCTTGACCAGGTCCTCTACCTTGGCGTTGGGGTCGTCGCTCAGCTCAGACAGGGGAATATACCCAGGATATTTGATGCCCAATTCCACCTGCACCTCAGTGGGAGTGATGGCAACGACAGTGCCGGTAACCTTATCTCCATTATTCAAAGTTTTGAACGACTCCTCCAGCATCTCAGCAAAGGACTGTTCAATCTCCATAATTTCATCGCTCATTTTGTTGTAGACCTCCTTTATTATCCACTCCGGCGTGGATGCGCCGGCAGTGATTCCAAGCGTTTTAACGTGTTGAAAGTCCTTTCGAGTGAACTCATCCCCACGTTCTGTCTGCACCACCAGAGGGCAGCTGGCCTGGCACAGTTGGGCCAAACGTCTGGTATTGGAACTCTTCGGATCACCAATGACGATCATGGCATCGCATCGTTTGGCCAGTTCAACGGCTTCAGATTGACGCTTGGACGTAGCACCACATATTGTATCAAAAAATTCCGCGCTTGTACACACTTTTTTTGCGTTTTCAACGGTTTTTTCCCAAACGGCCCGAATCGCCGTGGTTTGACAGACAAAAGTCAAGGGTTGATCGACTAATTCTGGATGTTTTTGGATCCTTTCCTCCAACTCATCCCAGCCGCTGACCACCATTCCGGTCTTTGTACTGCCCACAATTCCAACGATTTCCGGATGTTCCTTCTCCCCCACGACGACGGGGATTCGGCCCCGCAGTTCCGCCTGACGGGCAATATCGTGGATCCGGACCACGTTGGGGCAGGTCGCGTCCAAGATACGACAGCCTCGGTCAGCCAGACGTTGGTATACTTCATCGGGCTCTCCGTGGGCCCGGATCAGTACCGCCGCACCCTTGGGCACCTCCTCCGGGGTGAATACCGTGATGGCCCCCTTCTCCTCCAGATCGCGGATTACATGATCGTTGTGGGTAATGTGCCCCAGCAGATATACGTTCCCCTCACCGGCCGCCTCAGCGGCCAGGTCCACCGCCCGCCGCACGCCGTAGCAAAATCCGGCAGATTTGGCCAAAATCACTTCCATCACAACGCACCACCCAAGTTGCGGATACGCACCATCATATCATCGGCGATCCGCTGATAATCCTCCGGCGTCGGCTTTCTCCCCTCAAATTCAGGATGATAGGGCTGACCGAAAATCACCGTGGTCCTGCGAAAAAGTTTTTTCTTCGGTTGGATGTAAATGGGAACGATGGGAGAATCGGTCCGGGTGGCAAACATGGCCGCTCCGGTATGGGCCTCCGATACTTCCCCTTCTTTCACCCGGGTCCCCTCCGGAAAGAGCAGCAGCTTCTCCCCTTTTTTCAGCACCCGCACGCTCTCTTTGACCGCGCTCACATCCGCCTTGCCCCGCTTGATCCCGATGATCCCCGCCTTCTTCAGCAACCATCCAATCACCGGCCATTTTATGATCTCTTCCTTTGCCATCACATGGGTCTGGCAGCGCCATCCCAGCGCGCACACCACATACACGGGGTCACCCAGGGTGGTATGGTTTCCACACAGCACCGCATTTCCATCGGGCACATTCTCCCGGCCAACTGCTTTCCACGGATGGAAAATCCTCATAAAAATCCAGACCAGCGGAAACAGCACCGCATATACCTTGTTCATGATTTCCCGCCTCCAAGTTCGCCCAGGTGGTCACGGACCAGAGCCAACAGTAGCTGAAAACTCTCCTCTTGGTTTCTTCCCGTGGTGTCCGCAGTTACCGCGTCCTCTGCCTTGCGCAGAGGGGCCACGCTCCGCTCCATATCCCGCCGGTCCCGAGCGATCACGTCCTGAAGGATCTGCGCCTCGTCCGCCGGTTCCCCCTGCTCCTTTAGCTCCAGGTATCTGCGTCTGGCCCGGTCCTCTGGCTGCGCCGTCAAATAGATCTTCAAATCTGCATGCGGCAGCACCACGGTGCCGATATCCCGTCCGTCCATAATCACATTGTGCTCCTGAGCCAGAGTTCTCTGCATCTCCAGGAGGAAATTGCGCACCTCCGGGATGGCGGAGACCATGGAGGCCCAGGCCGAGATTTCATGATGCCGAATGGCCTGTGTCACGTCTTCCCCGTTGAGCAGCATCCTCTGGGTGCCGTCTGGGCCATAGCGCAGCTCTACATTCAGCTGGGGAAGCATTTTCGCCACGGCCTGGGTATCCCCCTGCCCAATGCCGCGCCGGCTGGCGGCCAGCCCCACAGTACGGTAGATGGCTCCGGTATCCACATGGAGGAAACCCAACTCTTTGGCCAGGCGTTCAGACAGCGTGGACTTTCCCGCGCCGGAGGGGCCATCAATGGCAATGCTGCAATATTGTTTCCTCATGCTCCACACTCCTTCCAGCTCTCTGCGGCGGCCAGGCCAGCCGCATACCCGGTCGCCCAAGCGATCTGAAGATTAAATCCTCCGGTATAGGCGTCCACATCCAACAGCTCTCCGGCGAGGTAGAGCCCTTTTATTTTTTTGGACTCCATGGTGGCCGGATTGACCTCGCTGACCTTTGCCCCACCGGCTGTCACAATGGCCTCTTCCACCGGCCGGGGGCCCCGGATGGAAACGGTAAAGTCCTTCAGGGTTTCCAGCAGCTTCCGCCGCTGCTCCCGGCGCAGGTCTCTCGCTTTCTCGTCTCCCGGGATCCCCGTCCGCCCCACCATGACATGCACCATAGAGTGGGGCACCAAACCACCCAGCAGGGTGGAAAAGTTCTGGTTGGCCCTGTCCTGAATGTCCCGCAGCAGCCGCGCGTCCAGCTTTTCCTCGCTCAGCGCCGGCTTCAGGTCAATATGGGCCATGTACTGATTTTTAGAAAAATCCAGATGGGCCGAGGCGGAAAGGATCAGCGGGCCGGACAGTCCAAAATGGGTGAACAGCAGCTCCCCCTGCTCTCGATAGACCCGCTTCCCCCGCTGATCCTTGATCGATAGCTCCACATTTCGGAGGGACAGCCCCTGCATCTGTCCGCAGCAGGGGTCTTGCGACTCCAGCGGCACCAGAGAACCCCTGGGCGGTACGATGGTGTGCCCTGCCCGAGCCGCCAGACGGTAGCCGTCCCCGGTGGATCCTGTTCTGGGGTAGGAGGCCCCACCGGTGGCCAGAATCACACAGGCACAGGGCAGTGTGTGCTTCCCCATGGCTGTCCGCACCGCCTTCACCCGGCCGTCCTGTATCGCGAAATCCTCGACCCGGTCCTGACGGATCACAACGTTCCGCCGGCGCAGCTCCAGGAACAGCGCGTCCACAATATCGGCGGCCCGGTCAGATTGAGGAAACACCCGGCTCCCCCGTTCTACTTTCAACGGCACGCCCAGCTCCTCAAAAAAGTTCCAGGTGTCCTGAGGCAAAAATCGGGAGATAGAGCTGTAAAGGAATTTCCCATTACGGGGCACATTGGATAAGAACTCGTCCAAACCGCACCAGTTGGTTACGTTGCAGCGGCCTTTCCCGCTGATATACAGTTTTCTGCCCAGCTTTTCATTGGGCTCCACCAGCAGAACCGGCGCCCCAAAGCGCGCCGCGGTGACGGCAGCCATCATACCGGCTGCGCCACCTCCTGCCACAATAATTTGATTCTCTTCCCGCCGCTCCATAATCAGGTCCTTTCCGGATGCCGTCACATCAAACTTTGGAATCATCCTCAGAAACAATTCGGATTCCCGGCTGACCGAAAACCCGAATCATTGGCGTGGGTTGAGATTACGCGGTGGTACTGCCCGATTTTTCATACACATGGTATTCATCCCAAATGCGCTCCAAGCGCCGGAAGGTTTCTGTCACCTCCGTGAGCTTTTTCCGACCCACGGCCACAATCAGCGCATTGATAACGGACAGGGGGGCCACCAGCGAATCTACAAAGGAGGCCATATCACTCTTGGCCAGCAGGCGCAGGGAAGCAGTCCGGTATAGCGGAGACAGCTCGCTATCTGTAATGGCCACCACCGTGGCACCCTGATCCCGGGCAAACTCCATGGCCCTGGCAGTCCGGGTAGAATACCGCGGAAAACTAATGCCGATGACCACATCTTCAGGGCCGACCCGGAGCATCTGTTCAAACATCTCGCTGGCCAAGGTGCTCTGTACCTGACGCACATTGTCAAAAATCAGATTGAAATAGAATGTAAGAAAGTCGGACAGCGTGGCGGAGGACCGCACCCCCAAAATATAGATCCGGCGGGCCCGGGCAATGGCATCCACCACCGCGGAAAACTCCTCCCTGCTCAGCTCTTCCAAAGACATCCGGATCTTTTCAATATCAGACTGCACCACCTTGGCCAGAATGTCCTCGTCGCTGATGCGGTCATTGGCCACCTCAATGCGCTGTACCGCGGTCAGCTTGCTGCGGATCATCTCCTGGAGGGCCCGCTGCATGGCCGGATATCCATCATACCCCAGCTCGGCGGCAAAGCGGACCACCGTGGATTCACTCACCTTCACCGTCTGTCCCAGCTTGGCCGCTGTCATAAAGGCGGCTTTATCGTAGTTATCCAAAATATACTGGCCGATGCGCTTCTGGCCTTTGGAAAAAGACCCCATACCGCTCTGAATGACCACAAGAATATCACGGCTCATGATGACACTTCCATTTCCTGCGTCCTATGACGGGCATACGCCCTAATGCTTCCTTTGAAGCCAACAGGTAATATCATAGCTGGTTTGCGCTCAAAATGCAAGCATTTTTGCAAGTTTGTCCCTTGCCCTTGCAATTTTTACCTGTCATACCCTATTTCAGCAGGTCAAGCTCCTCTTTCTTGAGGAAGCGCCAGGTCCCCGCCTTCAAATTCCCAAGCAGGAGCGCTCCCTCCCGTACCCGGATCAACCGCTTCACCGTCAGCCCAGCCTCGGCGCACATCCGGCGCACCTGACGGTTCTTTCCCTGGTGGATGACAATGCTCAGGCGGCCAGGGCCGGTCTGTTCCACCCGGTCCGCAGTCAAGAGTTCACCGTCCAGCTCCATCGGCGCGGACAGGATCGGCAACGCCGCGGGGATATCTCCGTCCACATGGACGCAGTACTCCTTCTCCACCCCGTGGGAGGGATGGGTGAGGGCCTGAGTCAACTCCCCATCATCCGTGAGCAGCAGCAGCCCTTCTGAGTCCATATCCAGCCGCCCCACCGGCCATACCCGGGCCGGGCAGTCTGAAACCAGCTGAGCAACCGTCCTTCGCCCTTTCTCATCGGACAGGGTGGTCACATAGCCCCTCGGTTTGTGTAGCACGATATATGTATGGCCGGTGGGCCGTGGCAGAGGGCGGCCGTCCAGCGCCACCTCATCTCGGTCCGGATCCGCCTTATCCCCCAGCGCGGCCACCACACCGTTTATTGTCACCCGGCCCGCCTGAAGATACTCCTCCGCCTTCCTGCGGGAGCAGATGCCAGCCGCGGATAGAATTTTTTGCAGCCGTTGCTCCAAGCGCGTTCTCCCCCTTCTAAACCATCTGGGCGCCAAGCCTGTACTCTGCCTGCCCTCCCAGCGAAGCCCAAAGACGCTCCCACCAGCTGTCCGGCTGGTAGAGGTCCTCCCCTGCCCCGCCGGCGCACACAAGCTGGGTATGAGCCACAGCCTGGCCATTCAGTTTCCACCAGACAGTACCCACTACGGCGCCTTCCGCCACCGGCGCCTGTACCACATCGGTCAGATCCACTTCCAGTTCCAGTTCTTCCCCATCCTTCAGGGGAAAGCTCACTTCATCCGCCGCTGCCACCTCCACCGAGGGCAGTAGACTGCCGGATACCGCGACGTTGCCAAAGGTCTGCCCTTTTTGGCATAAAGTAGAGCTGGGATAGGTGGAAAAGCCGTAGTCCAGCAAAGTTTTGTGGTCCTTCCAATCGTTCCCGTCATTGAGGGTCACACACACCAGAGTCTGTCCATCCCGACGGGCCGCTGAAACCAGGGTGCGGCCCGCCCGCTCAGTATAGCCCGTTTTCATACCCACGCAGCCCTCATACTGATACAACAGCCGGTTATGGTTTGCGAAGGTCCGACTGCCGATGGTGATGGACCGGGTGGCGCAGATTTCGGCCACCGTCTCGTTTTCCAGGCAGGCACAGGCCAGAAGCGCCATGTCATAGGCGGTGGAATAGTGGTTTTCGTGATTGAGTCCGCTGGGATTGGCAAAGCTGCTGTGATCCATCCCCAGCTCCCAGGCCTTCTGGTTCATCAGCTCCACAAAAGACGCCTCGTCCCCTGCCACAAAGCAGGCAATGGCCATGGCCGCATCGTTGCCGGACTGGAGCAGCAAGCCGTAGAGCAGCCCCTTCAGAGTGATCTGCTCCCCCGCCTTCAGATAGATAGAGGAACCTTCACTGCCCAGCCATTCTGGCTGGATGGTCACCATCTGGTCCAGGTCCGGCTCCTGTTCCACTGCCACCAGGGCCGTCATCAGCTTGGTGATGCTGGCGATCAGCCTGGTTTCGTGGATATTCTGAGCGTAGAGGATCCGCCTGCTGTCAGCATCCATGAGAATGGCGCAGGAGGCGGAGGTGCTCACCGCCCGGGCCTGCGCCGGAAGGACAGAAAAGGCGATCGCCGCCGCGGCCAACATTGCAAACAGACGCTTCACAAAAGGTCACTCCCATCTGAACTTCAGATGGGAGTTAGTATGACCCTGTTCAGCCTTCCTTATCCTCGGGGCAACTCTTTTCCCCGGTTTTCCTGTCAATATAGCCGGTGATCCGGTCAAACATTTCAGGCACCAGCTCCACCGCCCGGCTTACGCTGTCCCCCGAGGGGGGCGCCACCGGCAGCAGCTTGACATTCCCATCCCTGACGATGAGAAAGGCCACAGGCACCACATTGACGCCGGCGCCCGCGCCGCCTCCGAAGTTCTTGCCCACATCGGGCGTCTTGCCGAAATCGGAGCCGCCGGTGGCAAATCCGAAGGACAGGCGGGACACCGGGATCAGGGTCACGCCGTCCTGGGTGACAATGGGCTGCCCAATCACCGTATTGGCGTCCACCATCTCCCGCAGCTTGGACATCGTGGTCTGAAGTACTTCATTGATGGGATGATTCTGTTCGCTCATGGCTCATGCCTCCTGTCTTCGTTGGGAGCGTTGTCCGCTCCGGCTCCATCTCATCAGCGCCTTGCCGCCGTACCGCAGAACAAAGGCTAGGGCCTGTCCCACCGTCATGGTCAGGGCCAGATCTACAGCCACCTCAGGGCGGTGCGCCTCATAGTCCACGTCCACTTGAAACGCATGGCGTCTTACACGAAAATTATGATCAAAAATAGGCCAGATCATACCAATGATGGCATGGGCCCGTCCGAATCCGATGGCGGCACCAGCCGCGTCCGACGCCCCCCATATCACCTTCAGATTCAGGTAATGGATCAGGATCTTCCGGCGCAGCGCTCCAGCGGCCTGGGCCAGCACCGGCAGCAGGTCCATGATCCGGGCCAGGGTGCCCGGCTTTCCCTCTGCCTTCTCGGACACCTTTCGCCGCTCCTTTACCGCCCTCTTCTTTTTTTCTTTCTCACTTTCCTGTTCGGTTTTGTCCGGCTCCTCCTTCGCCGGAAGTACCCGGATCCGGGCTGGGCCGGCGATCACTGTCACTGCCAAGCCCGTGGTATCATAGCGGATCCTGGCTCCGATCCGAAGCTGCCCAATCAGGAACAGAGCGGAAAGTATGATCAGGACAATGAGCCACCAGCTCATGAACGATCCCCGTCCTCTCCCTGTCCGGACTCAGGCGTCTGCTGGTCGTCAGTCTGGGTCTCCTGCTGCTGCAACCGGTCAATGGCGGCCTCCAGCTCCATGGTCATCTGGACTCCCTCTTGGGTGGAGGAAGGCAGCTCTGGCAGGTCATCCAGACTGGCCAGTCCAAAGGAGCGCAAAAACATCTTGGTGGTTCGAAACTGCATGGGCCGGCCGGGAACATTCAGCCGTCCCGCCTCACAGATCAGCCCCCGCTCCAGCAGCAGACCCACCGTATAGGAGCTGTCTACCCCCCGAACCTGCTCAATATAGGCCCGGGTCACCGGCTGAAAGTAGGCCACGATGGCCAGGGCCTCCAGGGCCGGCTGAGATAACCTTGGAGGTTTTCGGCTCTCCAGGGCCTTTCGGATGCCAGAGGCATATTCCGGCGCAGAACACATCTGCCAGCTGTTCTCCAGACGCACCAGCCGGATTCCCCGCCGCTCATAGCTGTACTCATCGGCCAGACGCTGGCACACGCCGTCCACCGTCTCCCGGTCCTGCTCCAGGGCCAGGCAGATCCTCTCCACCGGCACCGGATCGCCCGCGGCAAAGAGGATGCCCTCAATGGCCGCCTGCAGCTCCTTGAGCTCCATCCTGGCTCACCTCCTGCATGGTCTTTTTCAGTAGCTGTCCACCGTCACGTCCAGCTCCTTGTCCGCATCCTGGCCGGTGCTGGTCACGGTGCAGTCCTCCGCCGTTCCAGCCAGATGGATGCGGTTTGCCTTGCTCAGCTCCAGGATGGCCAGAAAGGTGGCCACCACCTCGGAGCGGCTACGGCTGCTCCGGAACAGGGCCCGAAAGCGGGTGACGCCGAACTGGATCAGCCGATCCAGGATGGCCCTGGCCTTGTCCGCCACCGGATAGGGCTCCCGGCCCACAATGCCCTCAAAGGCCTGTACTGGAGGCGGCAGTTTATTCCCGACCCGCTCCAGCGCCGTGTTCAGCGCCGAGAGGAGGTCGCCCGGCTGGTGTACATACTGATATTCCCGCTCTCCCTTCAGCGGCTCCGGGCGCTTGACCATGAAATCCCTTCCGTATTCAAAGCGTTGGGCCAGGGATTGGGTCGCCGCCTTGATCTTCAAGTAGCTCTCATGGCGCTGATGCTCCTCCAGAGCGGACATGAGCTGCTCCATTTCGCTCATGGCCTCCTCATCCTCGATGGATAACAGCATCCTGGTCTTGATATACACCAGATGGGCCGCCATGGTGACAAACTCGCTGGCTACTTCCAGGTTCAGCTGCTCCCGGCGTTCCATCCACTCCAGGTACTGGTCCAGCAGCAGGGTGATCTGAATATCCCGGATTTCAATCTTGTTTTTGCTCAGCAGATGCAGGATCAGGTCCAGCGGGCCGTTGAAGTCCTCCATATCCTCTTGTCTGGCCTTGACCACCTTTTCCAGGTGATAGACTGGAGCTTCCACAGCACACCTCCCAACCGCAGTCGAACACGCGAAATTGCCAATATATTATAGCAAAATAGCGATCATTTTACAACCCCCGCTGCCAACCTTTGCCGAATGGCCATGTGTTCCGCAGCTGTTTCATATCCGCATCAAGTGCCGGCTCCCTGCCCGAACCGCCTTCCAGCACATCGGGCGCACCCTGTCCGGTCAAGGGTCCCTTCTGCACGGGAAGACTGAGCCGACAGTTTCAAAACTAACGGCCCTGCCTGTCTCTTACAGAAGAATTCTCCACATCAAAAATCCATGTGCTCCAGGGCCGTCTTGGCGGCCAACTGCTCCGCCTCTTTTTTGGTGCGGCCCCGGCCCTGGCCCACAACTTTGCCGTCCACTGCCGCCTCCATGACAAAGATCCGGTCATGGTCGGGCCCGATTTCCTCCACCAGGCGGTAGGTTACGTTTTTCCCCGGCGTGCGCTGGACACGCTCTTGCAAGCCGGTCTTGTAGTCCCGGTCCACCGCCTTTTCCCGCTCCTGATTCAGGATGAAGTTCTGCACGATCCCCCGGGCGGCGCCAAATCCTCCGTCCAGATAGACGGCAGCCAGCATAGCCTCGGTGGCGTCGGCCAGAATGGACGGGCGGGCCCGGCCACCGCCCGCGGCCTCTCCTTTGCCCAGACGCAGATAAGACCCCAAATTCAGAGCGATGGCCACTTCATAAAGGCTATCCTCGCACACCAGGGCGGCTCGGGTGCGGGTCAATTCTCCCTCCGGCATATCCGGGTGGGTCTGAAACAGGTATTCCGCCACGATCAGTCCCAACACAGAATCCCCCAAAAACTCCAACCGCTCATTGCTGGTGATCCCCACACCCCGATGCTCATTGGCGTAGGAGCTGTGGGTCAGGGCATGCTCCAGCAATCCCGCGTCATGAAACCGATAACCAAGCTTATCTTCCAGTTTTTTCATTTTATGATCTCCTCTGAAAAAGGAAGCCCCGCCTGATGCGGGGCTTCCGGTATGCTTGCGTTCAGATGTCCAGGTGATCCTGCATATACTTGTAGAGATCTCCCACCGTGGTGATGGAAGTGATGTCCTCTTCCTCCATCTCTTCCATGCCAAACTCCTCTTCCAGGGCCATGGAGAGATCCACCAGATCCACGGAATCGGCGCCAAGGTCATCCACAAAGGCGGTCTCGGCAGTCACGGTATCCGCGTCAACGCCGAACTGCTCGGCGATAAGCGCGCACAATTTTTCAAACATTTTTACGCAGCTCCTTTTAGCTTAGCTTTGACACCATAATAGGTAGAATCCTCTTCACTGTCAATAGTTTTTTTGACTGTATTTACATTTCTTTTCCAGGTGTGTTCTCGTCGCTTCTGGCAGAGCGCACCGGCAGGCGCATATGGGATACGTTTTCCGTGATGTCCTCAATAATGCCGGACTTGCTGAACTCCATCGCCTGGCGGATGGCATTGCGCATGGCGTAAGCATCAGAGGAGCCGTGGGCTTTGATCACCGGCCTGGAAATCCCGATCAGGGCGGTGCCGCCCACCTCATCGGCACTCATGAGTTTTTTGAACGCCTTCAACTCATCCTTGACCAACACTGCCGCCATCTTGGTCTTCAGGCTTTTCAGGAACATTTTTTTGATCTCCCGTCCCAGAAATAGCCCGGTTCCCTCCATGGTTTTCAGAAAGATGTTCCCGGAGTAGCCGTCGGACACAATGACGTCCACAGCCCCTTCCACCGCCTCGCGGGCTTCCACATTGCCGGCAAAATTGATCCGGCCTTCCGCTCCGGCCTTCTTGAGCAGCTGATAGGTCTCCTGCTGCAACTCAGTCCCCTTGGAGGGCTCGGCCCCAATATTCAGAAGGCCCACCTTGGGCTCAGGACGGCCCAGCACCCGCTCGGCATAGTAACTGCCCATAAAGGCAAACTGGAGCAGAAACTCAGGGGTGCATTCTGCTGTGGCCCCGCAATCAATGAGCACCGCCCCCCCTTTCCCGGTGGGCACAACGGGGGCCAGCGCCGCCCGGCGGATACCCCGCACACGCTTGACCAGCAAAGTGGCTCCGGATAGCAGCGCACCGGTGGAGCCGGCGGAGACAAAGGCGTCCCCCACCTCTTCCTTCAGCAGGTTCAGCCCCACGGTCAAAGAGGAATCCTTCTTCTCTTTGAACGCAGTGGCCGGATTGTCACACATCTCCACCACCTGGTCCGCATGGGTGATTTCCAGCCCCGCAGGCAGCTCGGCAATGCCATCGGCATGGAGCACCTCAAGGATCTCCTCGCCGCGGCCCACCAGGATGACTTCCGCCCCCAGCTCCCTGATTGCCTGTATAGCGCCTCTGACCGGCGCCTGGGGCGCGTTGTCACCGCCCATGGCATCCACAATGATCTTCATAAAAACAGCCTCCCTCAAAGCGTTTTTCGCAGCGCGTCCACGATCTCCAGCGAGCGCTGGGACAGCAACGCGTTCTTGGCCCGCTTGCCCTTGACCCTCTGATCCAGGGCGGGCATGATACCGAAATTGACGTTCATAGGCTGAAAGTCTGCCACACTCTCATTGCTGATGTAGCGGGCCAGTGCGCCGATAGCCGTCTGGCTGGGAAAGTCCACAGCCGGCTGGCCCAGCAGCCGGTGGGCCAGCTCTACTCCGGCCAGAAAGCCAGAGGCAGTGGACTCCACATAGCCCTCCACCCCGGTGATCTGCCCGGCAAACACAATGCGCTCGTTCCCCTTCACCCGGTAGTACCGGTCCAGCAGCCGGGGAGAGTCCAGATACGTGTTGCGGTGCATCACCCCGTAGCGCACATACTGGGCGTTTTTCAGCGCGGGGATCATGGAAAACACCCGCTTTTGCTCCCCCCACTTCAGATGGGTCTGAAAGCCCACAATGTTGTACAGCGTGCCCTGGGCGTTGTCCCGGCGCAGCTGCACCACGGCGAAGGGCTCCCGCCCCGTTCTTGGATCAGTGAGCCCTTTGGGCTTTAGCGGGCCGAAGCACAAGGTCTGCATCCCCCGGCGGGCCATCACCTCCACCGGCATACAGCCCTCAAATACATTCTTGTCCTCAAAGCCGTGGACTTGGGCCTCCTGAGCCTGGCACAGCTCCTGCCAGAAGGCCAGATACTCCTCCTGGCTCATGGGGCAGTTGATATAGTCATCGCTGCCCCTGCCGTACCGGGAGCCAAACCAGGCGTGGCCCATATCCACACTTTCAAACGTGACAATGGGCGCGGCGGCGTCATAAAAATTCAAATACCGGCTGTCCGGGAAGAGATCTGCAATGGCCCTGGACAGCGCATCAGAGGTGAGCGGCCCCGTGGCAATGACCACATTCCCCTCCGGGATGTCCGTCACCTCCCCTTCTTCCACGTTGATGTAGGAGTGTCCCCGCACCGCCTGGGTGACCGCCTGGGAAAAGCCCTCCCGATCCACCGCCAGGGCGCCCCCGGCCTCCACCCGTGTCTGGTCGGCGCAGCGCAGGATCAGCGAGCCGCAGCGGCGCAGCTCCTCCTTGAGCAGCCCCACCGCATTTTCCAGCTGGTCGGAGCGTAGGGAGTTGGAGCACACCAGCTCGGCAAAGTTCCCACTATGATGGGCGGGACTCATCTTCTGGGGCTTCATCTCCCGCAGGGTGACGGGAATATCCCGCTGGGCCAGCTGCCAGGCCGCCTCGCAGCCTGCCAGACCCGCACCGATGACGGTCACCGGCGTTATCTTCTCTTCTCTCATATGCAAATTCCTTTTACTTGGGGCTGTCGGTGCGGCCCAAGAGATAATCCGTAGAAACCTCATAAAAATCCGCCAGCGCCAACAAAGCAGAAGCGTCAGGCTCACGTTCCGCATTTTCGTAGCGTTGATAGGTCCGTTCCGCCATATCGGTCGCCTCTGCAACTTCTTTTCTATTTAATTTCTTATCTTTTCGCAATTTTAACAGGCGTTCTGCTTAAATATCCACAAAAACACCTATTCCCCTCTTAATAAGACCATTCGGTCTAATCGTGATAAATTTAGGCCGTATGGTCTTGTTCATAAGGAGTTGACTATGATGACAGATTTGGATGGACCTGCTGGCGTAGTATGTCCGAAGCGATCTTCTGCCGGGCTATCTGTGCCGGGACCGGGAGTATCAGCACGCCAGGAACTGCGCCCAAAAGCAGGAGCAAGCCCTGTGCGCCTCCCTCACCCCGGAGCAATCCCAAATTCTGGACAACCTGTCGGGAGAACAGCAGATCGTCCACTGGGCCATGATGGACGCCGCCTTTCAGGCGGGGTTTTCCCTGGCCATGGAGATGGGACGGTCATAACCCCTTATTCCGCCCCTTCTCCGGCCTGCCCGGCCTTTTGGGCCGCGGTCTTCTTGGCAGCGGTCTTTTTCGTCGCGGCAGCTTTGGTGCCGGACGCGGCCTGCTTGGCCGTTGCCTTTTTCGCGGTTGTCTTTTTCGCCGCGGCCCGCTTGGCCGCGGGTTTCTTTCCGTCGGTCTCCCCAGCGGGAGCGGCCCCCTCGGCTGTGGCGTCCGCGGTTTTTTTCACATAGCCGCCCCGCTTCTCCTCCGGGGTGAAGTTGGAGCAGTCGGGGTTGATGCAGAAGGGGCGCTTGAACCCCCGGCCGGACTTCTTAAACATGGTCTGGCCGCACACCGGACAGTTGTCCTTCACCGGCACGTCCCAGGTCATGAAATCGCACCGCCTGGACTCGTCCTTGCTGTTCAGGTGCTCGCAGCAGTAGTAGGTGTACTGCTTATTGGTCTTTTTGCTCACGCCGGTGCGCTTGACCAGGCGGGCGCCGCACTTGGGACACTTGCCCGGCATCTCCACCACCAGAGGCATGGTAAAATTGCACTCCGGCCATCCTGGGCAGGCCAGAAACCGGCCAAACCGCCCGGACTTGACCACCAGATTTCGCCCGCACTGAGGGCAGATCTCCTCGGTTACCTCGTCAGGCACCTTGATGCGCTCACCATCCAGGTCCTTTTCCGCCTTCTGAAGCTCCGCCTCGAATTCCTTGTAGAAGTCGCCCAGCAGCTGCTTCCAGCGCACCTCGCCGGACTCCACCTTGTCCAGCTCTCCCTCCATCTGGGCGGTAAAATCCGGGTCCACAATATCGGAGAATTTATCCTTCATCAGCCCGGTGACCACCTCACCCAGGGGGGTGGGCCGCAGATGCCGTCCCTCCTTGACCACGTACTCCCGGTCAGTGATGGTGGAGATGGTGGGGGCATAGGTAGACGGACGTCCGATCCCCCGCTCCTCCAGCGCCCGGATGAGGGTGGCCTCGGTGTAGCGGGCCGGGGGCTGGGTGAAGTGCTGGGTGCTGTCCAAGCCGTTCAGCCGCAGAAGTTCCCCGTCCTTTAAATCGGGCAGCGGGGACTGCGGGGCCTCCTCCTCGTCGTCCCGGCTCTCCTCATACACTGCGGTAAACCCGTTGAACTTGATGGAGGAATGGCTGGCCCGGAACTGATAGCCGGCGGATTCCACCTCGATGGACACGCTGTCATAGACGGCGGCGGCCATCTGACAGGCCAAAAACCGGCTCCAGATCAGCTTGTAAAGCCGGTACTGCTCCCCTGTTAGATCCTTTTTGATCTGCTCCGGGGTCAAGTTTACATCGGAGGGCCGGATGGCCTCGTGGGCGTCTTGGGCATTCCCCTTCGCCTTGAAACGACGGGTTTTTTCCGGATAATATTTTTCCCCATAGCGCCCCACAATAAAGGTCTTAGCCGCGGACAGCGCCTCTTCGGACAGGCGCAGGGAGTCGGTACGCATATAGGTGATCAGGCCCACGGTGCCCTCCCCCTCAATATCCACACCCTCATAGAGCTGCTGGGCAATAGACATAGTGCGCCGGGGCGTCATATTGAGCTTGCGGGACGCCTCCTGCTGAAGGGTGGAGGTGATGAAGGGCGGGGCGGGATTGCGATTCTTATCCTGGCGCTTCACGGAAGTCACTCGGAAGTCAGATCCCTTTACAGCCTCTGCCACAGCATCTGTCTCCGCTTTGCTGCCCAGCTCCATCTTCTTGCCCCGACCGTAGAACTCCGCCTGAAATCCGCCCAGATTGGGCGCAATGCGGGACAGGTCCGCCGTGAGAGTCCAATACTCCTTGGGCTGGAAGGCGCGGATCTCCTCCTCCCGCTCCACAACCAGCCGCGTGGCCACAGACTGAACCCGGCCGGCAGACAGGCCCCGGCGGATCTTCTTCCACAGCAGCGGGGAGAGTTGATAGCCCACGATACGGTCCAGCACCCGCCGGGCCTGCTGGGCATCCACCAGGTTCTGGTCAATCTGCCGGGGATGGGCGATGGACTCGGTGACCACTTTCCGGGTGATCTCGTTGAAAGTAACCCGGCAGGTCTTCTCCTTCGGCACGTCCAGCACGGACTGCAGATGCCAGGAGATAGCCTCCCCTTCCCGGTCCGGGTCGGTGGCCAGATAGACCTTGTCGCTGGCTTTGGCGGCCTTTCGCAGATCAGAGATGGTGCTCTCCTTCGCGTCGATGTCCTGATAGTCCGGTTCGAAGGTGGTCAGGTCCACCCCAAGCTTACTCTTGGGCAGATCCCGGACATGGCCCATGGAAGCTTTCACCTGAAACTCAGGCCCAAGATATTTCCCAATGGTCTTAGCCTTGGCCGGAGACTCCACAATTACTAAGTTTGTTTTTGGCATAATATTATTTACTCCATTTTTAATCTGACCGCCAGAGCAAAGCGCTTTCCGCTCTCCTCCCGCACGTAGCCCTGCACCTGCAGGATGGTCAGCGCAGACAGCACCCGGCGCACCGGCAGTTGGGTCTGCTCCACCACATCGTCAGCTTTCATCGCCCGCTCGAGCAGCGCCCGTAACACGGCCTGTTGATCGTCGGTCAGTTTTTCCCTGCATTCCTTCCAGTCAATATATGCTTCCTCAGTCTGGATGTCAACCTCTTTTTTCTCAGCCGCGCTCCGCTTCCCCCCAGTTTCCGGTCGTTGCTCCTGGGAAATTCTGGCCCCCTCCAGCCGCTGCCGTGCCACCTCCGGCTCCATAACCTCCCGGCTGCCCAGGCGATGGGGAAAGCGGTCCACAAATTCGCACAATACATCCTCCGCACTGAGAATCAGCTTGGCCGCCCCTTCTTGGATCAGACGATTGGTCCCCTCGCTGGCCGGGGCGTCCCAGGGCCCGGGGACGGCAAACACCTCCCGATTCTGCTCCAGAGCATGCCCCACGGTGTGCAGGGTGCCGCCATAACGGGGACTCTCCACCGCGATCACCCCCACGGACAGACCGCTGATGATCCGGTTGCGCACGGGAAACAGAGCGCCCTTGGGCTCCGTCCCCGGCGGATTCTCCGAGATCAGCGCACCGGCCGCCGCCACGTCTTCAAACAAATAGCGATTTTCCTTGGGATAGACCACGTCCACTCCGCCGGCCAGCACAGATACCACCGTCCCGCCTGCCTGAAGCGCGCCCCGCACCGCTGCGGTATCGATACCCTGGGCAATGCCGGACACCAGAATGGCGCCCCGCCGGGTCAAATCCATGGCCAGCTGGGTAGCCGTGCGCACGCCATACGGCGTGGCAGAGCGGGTCCCCACCATGGCAATGGCCACCTCTTCGTCAAATGCGATGGGTCGGCCTTTCCAATACAACACCGGGGGCGGCTGATGGATGGCTGCCAGACGCTCTGGGTACAAAGCGTCCTGCATGGTCAGGATCTGAATCCCCAGCCGGTCACAGTCTCCCAAAATTCGGTCTGCCCCTTTCAGGGACTTGTCCGCCAGGGACTCCACTGCCCCATCCGGCAGGCCCTCAACCATGCGATACTCCGCCGTATCAGAAAAATAGGCGCGTTCCGGAGACCCGAAATGGTTGAGCACCGCCATCAGGTGCTGGCCGGCCACCCCCATACGGGTGGTCAGCCACAGCCAGTATTTCAGGTTTGCCATTGGATCGCCTCCCCGTCCATTGATTTTGACCTTTACAGCTTGTCCCGGCCCATTTCCCACAGCACCACCGCGGCAGCGCAGGCCGCGTTCAGCGACTCACACCGCCCGGTCATAGGGATGCGCAGGGTCCCCTCGCACAGTTCCAGAGCCAGCTGGGATACCCCCTGACCCTCGCTGCCGATGATCACCGCCGAGCGGGTGAGGTCAACCGCGCGCACATCCTGGCAGAAATTGCCCAGCGCCGTGGCATAGAGGGGGATCCCCGCAGCCGTCAACTTGGCGGCCGCCGCACTGAGGGGCTCCTCGTAGACCGGAAGGCGGAATACCGCCCCCATGGTGGCGCGCACCGTCTTGGGGCTCCACGGGTCGGCACAGCCGTTACACAGGATCAGCCCATCCGCGCCAAAGGCATCCGCGGTGCGCCAGATCGCACCCACATTGCCGGGGTCCTGCACCCCGTCCAGGATCAGGAATTTACCTCCGGCCGGTTTTTCCGGGAGCGGCTCAAGCGTTCCCTTTGCAAGAAACAGAACACCCTGGGGGGTCTTAGTGTCCGTGACAGCCCGCATCAGCCCCTCGGGCACTTCCACAACCCGGAGCTGCTCCGGCAACTCAGGCAGCTGTGTCCCAGCGGTATAAAGCACGGTATCCAGCTGAGCATCCCAGCGCAGCGCCTCCTCCAGCAGCTTCGGTCCTTCGCCAATCAAAACCCCTTCCGCTTTGCGCGCAGCCCGCTTATCCCGCAGCCGCTTTACCCGGGAAATCAGCGGATTGCTCCGGCTGGTGATTTTCTCAAAGCTCATTTTCCGCACAAAGCGCTGATGTCCTCATCCCGGCCCAGCACGATGAGCTTGTCCCCCTCTGCCATGACCCAATCCGCACCGGGGGCCACGTTGAACACGCTGCCCCGGCGCACAGCAATCACATTCACCTTGTATTTTGCCCGGACATCCAGATCCCGCAGGGTCTTTCTGGCCCAACCAGCAGGGATGTCCACTTCCACAATGGCAAATTCCGGCGACAGCTCGATAAAATTGAGAATGTTGGACCGTGCCAGCCCCTGGGCCGTTTTGATCCCCATCTCATGCTCGGGGAACACCACCAGGTCCGCGCCGATCTTCTCCAAAAGCCGCTGATGCACATGGCTCTGGGCCTTGCAGATCACCTTGGGCACACCAGCCTCCTTCAGGCGCATGGTGATCAGGGCACTGCTGCCCACATCGTCTCCCACGGTGACCACGGCGCAGTCATAGTCCTGCACACCGATGGCCTGAAGCACCGCCGGATCCCGTCCATCGCCTGTGACTGCGTGGGTCACATAATCCGCGATATTCTGCACATTTTCACTGCGGATGTCCATGGCCAGAACATCCTTGCCCACAGTGTACAGCTCTCTGGCCACAGCTGTTCCAAACCGGCCCAGCCCAATTACAATAAAGTTTTTCATAGTAACCTCCGCTCGCCTGACGGCATATTTGATTTATTTATGCTCGATTAACCGATCATCACATCGGCCTCCGGGTAGCTGAGCTTGCTCTTGGCAGGGTTCTGTGCCAGGAACGCCAGAGAGAAGGACACGAAGCCTACCCGGCCTAAGTACATCAGAATAATCAGTATGGCGTGGGACGCTGTTCCCAAGCCAGGGGTGATGCCGGTGGTCACACCCACAGTGGCCATGGCGGACGCCGTCTCATAGGCCGCCGCCAGGTAGGGCACATCATCCAGCACCGCAATTGCAATGGAGGCCGAGAGGAACATCAGCAATACGATGAGCAGCAGCGTCACGGCGGACAGCACCTTCTGCTGAGGAATGGTGCGGCCCCGTATCGTCACCGTTTCTCTGCCTCGCAGCCCGGAGCGCAGAGCCAGCAGCAGCACCCCCACCGTCCCCGTTTTCAGGCCGCCGGCACAGGAACCGGACGAGCCGCCGGCCAGCATCAGAAGAATGCACATTACGATGGACACATCGGTGAGCGCCCCCTGGCTGATGGAATAGAAACCCGCGGTGCGAAGGGTGGTGGATTGGAACAGGGCGTTGAGCAGGCTCTGCCAAAAGGGCATGGACGCCATGGTCCCCTCGTTGTCATACTCGCTGAGCAGGAAGAAGGCCGTGCCAAAAGCCAACAGAAACAAGGTCATGACGATAACCAGCTTACTGTACAGGGACAGCCGCTTCCAGCTGTGTCTGCGCTTGATCTCCTCCCACACAAAGAATCCCAGACCGCCACAGGCAATCAGAATTGTCACCGTCAGCAGCACTATAGGATTGTCGTCATAGGTGGACAAGCTGCCGATCTTCTCCGTGCCAAAAATATCAAATCCAGCGTTGCAAAAGGCGGAGATGGAAGTAAATACCCCCTTCCAAATCGCCTCTGCCCCGTATCTGGGCCAGAAGCAAATGGTCAGCACCAGCGCGCCCGCCCCCTCAAAGGCAAAGGTGGTTTTCAGTGCGCCCCAGACAAGCTGGGCAACGTCCCCCATGTCGTTCAGGTTGAAATTGGACACTGCCATCAGCCGCTGGCTCAGCGACAACTTCCGTTTCACCGACAGGGCCAGAAGAAAAATGATGGTCATGAATCCCAGGCCGCCTAGCTGGATCATCAAAATGATAACCACTTGGCCGAATACCGTCCATCCTGTCAGGGTATCCACCAGGATCAGCCCCGTCACGCAGGTGGCCGAGGTGGAGGTAAACAGCGCCGTCATCAGCCCACAGCTCTCGCCGGAGGTGGAGGAGATGGGCAGCATCAACAACAGGGTCCCGCACAAAATCACGGCGGCAAAGGAGACGGCAACCACTTGGGTGGCCCTCAGCACCCGCCTTCTCTTTACTCTGGAGCTCAATTTCGTCACCTCATTGTGGACATGCAAAAGCATACCGGTAGGAAACGATTTACCGGTATGCTTTTTCTCATAAATCTAAAGGCTTCATCGTGGGGAAGAGCAGCACTTCCCGAATGGAATCGTTGTTGGTCAGCATCATCACACAGCGGTCGATTCCAATTCCCAGCCCACCGGTGGGGGGCAGCCCGTATTCCAGGGCGGTGATATAATCCTCGTCCATCATACCGGCCTCTTCGTCACCGCCCTCACGCAGTTCCACCTGCTTCTGGAAACGCTGTTTCTGGTCTATGGGGTCGTTGAGTTCGGAGAAGGCATTGCCCATCTCGTTGCAGCAGATGAACAGCTCAAACCGCTCTGTCAGCCGGGGATCCTTTACAGAGCGTTTGGCCAGGGGGGATACGTCTACAGGATGCATGGTGATAAAGGTGGGCTGCACCAGGTGCTCCTCCACCTTCTGGTCAAAAACCTCGTACAAAGCGTTGCCCCAAGTGGCAGGGGCGGTCTCGGGCAATTCCACCCCCACAGACTTGGCCATGGCCACCGCCTGCGCGTCATCAGATACCGACATAAAGTCCAGGTCCGTGTACTGCTTGACCGCCTCCGCCATAGTCATCCGGGGCCAGCCGGGAGTCAGGTCCAGTTGCTTGTCCAGCCACTCCAGCTGATAGGTTCCCAAGATTTTCTGGGCAGCGGAGGACAGCAGCGCCTCAAACAGGTCCATCATATCGTTGAAGTCGGCGTAAGCCTGATACAACTCCACAGTGGTGAACTCGGGGTTATGCTTGGTATCCATTCCCTCGTTACGGAAAATGCGGCCGATCTCGTATACCCGTTCCAAGCCACCCACCACCAGCCGCTTCAGGTGTAGTTCGGTGGCAATGCGCAAATACATATCGATGTCCAGGGTGTTGTGATGGGTAATAAAGGGCCGGGCGGTAGCCCCGCCGGAGATGGTGTTTAGGACCGGGGTTTCCACCTCCATATAACCCCGCTCATCCAGAAATTCCCGGACATGCTTGATGAATTTGGAACGGATCTCAAAGGTGCGGCGCACCTCGGGATTGACAATCAGATCCACATACCGCTGTCGGCAGCGGGTCTCCACATCGGTCAGGCCGTGGAACTTCTCGGGCAGGGGCAGCAAGGACTTGGCCAGCAGAGTGATGGCCGCAGCTTTGATGGAGATCTCGCCCCGCTTGGTGCGGAATACCTCTCCCTCAACACCCACAATATCCCCGATGTCATATTTCTTGAAGGTGGCCAGCGCCTGCTCCCCCACATCGTCAATGCGGATATAGATCTGGATACGGCCGGCACCGTCCTGGAGGTCAGAAAATACGGCCTTCCCCATGCCGCGTTTGCTCATCAGACGGCCGGCCAGGCGCACAGTCTGCCCCTCCATCTGCTCAAAATGTTCCTTTACCTCACCGCTGTGGTGGGTCACATTATACCTGGTCTCAGTGAAAGGATCCTTCCCTGCCCTGCGCAGTTCCTCCAGCTTTTCTCTGCGGATCTGCAGCAGTTCTGGCAGAGAAGGTTCCTCCCGTGTCGATTGACCCTGCGTGGTCTGATCGGACATAGCTGTTCTCTCCTTCTTCTCTTTGGTTGAGAAAATGATTAGCGCTGGATGTCCAGCACTTTGTACTCCACATTTCCTGCAGGGGCCTCTACAATCACAGACTCCCCCACAGACTTGCCCAGCAGGGCCTTGCCAAAGGGGGATTCCTCAGAGATCCGGCCATTCATGGGGTCCGCCTCCTGGGAACCCACCACTTGGTAGGTCTCCTGATCACCCAACTCCACATCCTCCACTGTGATCTTGCTTCCCAGCCGCACAGTGTTGGTGTCCATATCCTCTTCCTCGATCACCGAGCAGTTGGCCAGAATATTTTCCAGTTCCGCGATACGGGAATACAGCTTTCCCTGCTCGTTCTTCGCCTCGTCATACTCACTGTTCTCTGACAGGTCCCCGAAGGAGCGGGCCTCCTTAATCTGGTCCGCGACCTCCTTCTCTCGGACCGTCTTCAGGTAGCTGAGCTCGTTTTTCAGTTCCTCCAAACGAGCGGCGCTCAGCTTGTATTCTTTTGCCATGGTAAACATTCCTTTCAAGTTCACAAATTAGAAGGCAGAATGCCGTGTGACACGGCAATTTTGATCAAATTATATTTTTCTATTGTATTGCTATGGCATTATAGATACTTTATTCGCTTTTGTCAAGGGGGCGCTATGCGGACACTCGGTCCTATCGAAGGCGCGCATTCCCTTTTTTCTTTCTTTTTTTACCTCTGGACAGCAACCCCGAAATTGCGCCGCCGCAGAGGCAGCCAGCCAGCTCAATCATCGCCTGGACGCCCAGCGACAGTTCCTCCCCAGACAGCAGCCCCACCGCCAGGATCAGCAGGAAGCAGACCGCCCCGGCAGCCAGCCCCGCCAGCAGCCTTCTGGCCGGCCACCAGGCACAGGTCAGCCAGCCGCCGATCAGGCATCCGATCACACAGGCGGCAGCCGTGATCTGGAGCGTGGCATCCTCTTTTAAGATCCCGTTGGATATGGCGATGGAGCCAAACAGCAAAAAGACAATCTCCACCCCCAGTGCCAACAGGCCTCCCAAAAACACCCCCGCTGTCATATGGACTGCGCCGGCGTCCCGTTCTTCCGCTCTATGCATGGAAAGCACCCCTTTCATACGGCTGCTACAACCATATGCCAAAGGGGTGCTTGTCATGCAGGAATATGTCAGCAAATCTGCCAGTGGGAAAAATGGGTTATTTGTTCTCCTTCTCTTCCTCTTTTCCCTTCTTGTTGCCCTCCTTGAGTTCCTTTTCCATGGGAGGCGCGGTGTTCTCATCCTTCTGCGTGCCCTTGCTGGAGATGGCCCAGCGGGTGAACTCAATACGCACGCGGTCCGCGCCGGTCTCCATAACGATGGTCTCTTCCTTCAGCGCGCAGATGGTGCCCACAACGCCGCCGATGGTGGTGATCTCATCGCCCACCTTCAGGCTTTCCCGCATCTCGTTGGCAGCCTTCTTTTTTTTGCTCTCCGGGCGGATAATAAAGAAGTAAAAAACGGCGACCATCGCCAAGATCATGACAAAGGTGGGAATTATCGATCCCTGCGGGTTGGTATCCGCGGCCAGAGCCAAGGTGTTGAAGTAAAACGGCATAGTCAGTTCTTCCTCCAATGTATAAGTTTGGTTTACTGCTCAACGCATCAGTATAGGAGTATTATAGCCGCACCAGACGCCAAACTCAAGTCTTTTTTTCGTTCCGCGAGCAAATCTCCAGATTCCCGGCAAGTGCCGGGCGTTCAATCCGGTGCCCGCTTGGACAGACGCGGGGAGTATTCCTCCTGGAACGCCCCAAACACGCCGGCGTCCAGTGCTTCCCGGATTCGGGCCATCAGCTGGTTATAGAAATACAGGTTATGCAGCACGGCTAGACGCATGGCCAGCATCTCCCCCGCCACAAACAGGTGGCGCAGATAGGCCCGGCTGAAAGAGCGGCACGCCGGGCACTGGCAGCCCGGATCGATGGGGCGCTCATCCAGCTTGTACCGCTCGTTTTTGAGATTCAGCCAGCCGTTCCAGGTAAACAACTTTCCGTGGCGGGCATTGCGGGCGGGCATGACGCAGTCGAAGAAGTCTACCCCCCGGGCCACGGCCTCGACAATATTGGACGGCGTGCCCACCCCCATGAGATACCGGGGCCTATCCGCCGGCATATAGGGCTCTACCGCCTCGATGATCTCGTACATCACCTCGGTGGGCTCCCCCACCGCCAGGCCGCCGATGGCATAGCCGTCACAGGGAATCCTGGCCGTCTCCACCATGTGCCAGATCCGCAGATCCTTGAACGTAGCCCCCTGGTTGATGCCGAAGAGCATCTGGTGAGGATTGACACAATCCGACAAGGTGTTCAGCCTGTCATGCTCTGCCTTGCAGCGCTTCAGCCACCGGAGAGTGCGCTCACAGGAGCGCTTGGCATAGTCGTACTGGGCCGGATTTTCCACACACTCATCAAAGGCCATGGCGATGTCACTGCCCAGGTTGGACTGGATGCGCATGGACTCCTCAGGGCCCATGAAGATCTTGTGCCCGTCAATATGGGAGGCGAAGGTGACCCCTTCCTCGGTGATATTCCGCAAACTGGCCAAAGAGAACACCTGAAAGCCCCCGGAGTCGGTGAGCACGGGGCCGTCCCACCCCATGAACCGGTGCAGTCCGCCCATGGCCTTGACCACTTCATCCCCAGGGCGCAAGTGAAGGTGGTAGGTATTGGACAGCTCCACCTGACAGCCGATCTCCTTCAGATCGTGGGCTGACACCCCTCCTTTGATAGCCCCTTGGGTGCCCACGTTCATGAAAACGGGGGTTTGCACTGTGCCATGGGCGCAGGTAAACTCCCCACGCCGGGCCTTCCCCTCTATCTTTTTTACCTCAAACATATCACACGTCCTTACGCTGTTATTTCTCCCCTTGTTCAGGTGATGAACATGGCGTCCCCGAAAGAAAAAAATCGGTACCGTTCCCGTACCGCCTCCTCATAGGCCGCCAGCACATGCTCCCGCCCGGCCAGGGCGGATACCAGCATGATCAGGGTGGATTCCGGCAGATGGAAATTGGTAATCAGCCCATCCAGCACCTTGAAGCGATAACCGGGATAGATATAGATATTGGTCCACCCCGCCTTGGCTTCCATATGCCCGTCCTCATCCGCCCAGCTCTCAATGGTGCGGCAGGAGGTAGTGCCCACACAGATCACCCGGCCTCCAGCGGCCTTAGTCTGGTTGATGGTGTCCGCCGTTTCCCGGGGAATGACGCAGTATTCCGCGTGCATCGCATGGTTTTCCAGATCCTCTGCCTTTACCGGTCGGAAGGTGCCCAGGCCCACATGAAGTGTTACATAGCACACCTTTACACCCATTGATTCCACTTGCTCCAGCAATTCTTTGGTAAAGTGCAGCCCTGCGGTGGGGGCAGCGGCGGATCCCGTCACCCGGGAATAGACGGTCTGGTACCGCTCCTGGTCCTGAAGTTCCTCCCGGATATAAGGGGGCAGGGGCATTTTACCCAGCCGCTCCAGGATTTCCAGAAAAATTCCATCATAGTCAAACCGGATCAGACGGTTTCCGCCCTCCACCTCTTCCAAAATCTGGGCGGTAAGCACTCCGTCTCCAAAGATGAGCTTTGTCCCTGGCTTGAGCTTCTTTCCCGGGCGCACCAGACATTCCCACACCTGATCCCCCCGGTCGATGAGCAGCAGCACCTCGCAGGCGCCGCCGTTCTCCCGGCGGCCGAACAGCCGCGCGGGAAGCACGCGGCTGTCGTTGAGTACCAGGCAGTCCCCTGGCCGCAGCAGACTGGGCAGGTTGTAGAAATGTAGGTGACGGGTCTCGCCGGTGGCCTTGTCCAGAGTCAGAAGCCTTGATCCGTCCCGGCGCTCCAGCGGTGTCTGCGCGATCAGTTCCTTGGGTAAATCAAAATAAAAATCAGATGTTTTCAAACTCTATCCCACCGTAATTCCTGTATAGTAAAATGCAAGGATCTGCCGGTATGTACACCCCTGCAACGCCTGGGCATAGGCGCCCCACTGGCTCATGCCCACGTTGTGGCCCCAGCCGGCGCCGGAGATGGTGAATACGCCGTCAGAACCGCCTCCGCCGCCGGAACCGGCCTGGGTCACGCTGCCGTCTCCGCCGATCACATAGGCCCCATCTCCGATGACCACGGTGTTTCCATCCCCGTCGATGGCGTATAGACCGTCCAAGCTGTCCACCGGCTGGCCGTTGACGAGAAGCTGGCCGTCCCCGGAGCCGCCGGAGATCTCATAGTGATAGGAGCGCAGACCAAATGTACTGTACACACGCCGGGTAGTCAACGTATAGGACCGACCGCTGCTGTCGGTAAAGATCACACTCAGGGGATTTCCCGTGTCCGTATATTCACTGACGGAAACCGAGACAATCTCTGTACAGCTATACCCCAGGTTTCTCAGCGCCTGGGCCAACTCCGCACCGGTGAACTCATAGGACCAGTAGTAGTTGGAGATCTGACTTGCCACGAAGGCTTCATAGGGGTCGATTACCCCCACCAAGTAGGGATAGCTGTCCTGATTACTCCCCCACACCACGGAGGAATCCTCACTGGCTCCCCCGTTGGAGGAGTAGTAAACGCACTCCGCCAACCGGCCATTGTAGGTGGCCACCTCTCCAATCGTCTGTTCTACCGCAGCGTCAGAATTGGAACCGGCCCGGTTGGTGCCGTAATAGGCCTGGCAGTGGGTGGAGGAGCAGATGTCAAAATGATAGCTGCTGTGCCGGTTCAGATTGGACAGCGCATAGGTGCGGGCGCACACCGCCTGGGCCTTGAGCGCCTCCAGCGGCCAGCTGTTGCTCATCTCATAGGGGACGACACCCTTGACGTAATCTTCCAGCCCCAGGAGATTGACCACGGTGAGGTTGCCCCCATTGATACGCTCATAGCGAAACATTCCATATTTGGTGTATCCCTTGAACCAGGTCTCAAATTTTTCTCCTGTCTCCCCCGCGGCATTGGGGGCGACCCCAAACAGGGCCGAATTGTCACTGTCGTCGTACTGGAACAGGATGGTATTGGTGCCGGTGATAACGGCGCTGATCCCATAGGCGGAGGTCCCCCTGATCTCAGCGGTCACGCCCTGGGCTGCAAGCTCTGCCTGGGCTGCCTCCGCGCCCGCCCGATTGGTATAGTTTCCCACCCGGGCATAGTATACGCCATCAATGTACGCAACAAAACCATCTCCATAGCCGCTGGCCGCCGCCTGGGCGCTGTCATAGCTGGAGTAGGTCCCCGGAAGTTCCAGGTGGTAACAGCCCACCACAACGCCGGTCCCGGTATTGGTGTCGTGATAACTGGTATAATCGTTCACGGTGCCGTAATATACATTTTCTGTCTTTACAATGGAAATGGCATCCTGGCTGGTGACGGCCAACTGGACGAATTGGTTATTCCCGTCAAAATAACCGAAACGGAAACCGTCGCCCACCTCGTTGGCCAGGTTCGCCCCCGGCAAAGCGGAAGAGCCGTAGTAGAGGCCAACCCGGATGATCTGCCCCTCCTGGTAAGCGGCGCCGGCGGACGGCACCGCCGCGGGAGCCAAAGCCAGGGCTACTGCCGCCAGAAGGCATACCGCTGCAATTTGCACGAATTTTTTCTTCATACCGTTCTCCATTTCTCTTGCGTGGGCGGATTCGGTTCATTGACACTTTAGCGCGTTGATGTTATCATGAACAAAATAGGTGCGCTCCCTTTCCCGGGGAACAGGCCATTTTCCCCATTATAGTACACAAGCCGCCCCTCTTTCAACCATAATCTTCAGGAAGTTTTTTCGGGCGGCAGGAGGTCATGGATATGGAAAAATTCAAAGTAGGCGTCATCGGCGGAACCGGCATGGTGGGCCAGCGGTTCGTCACCCTGATGCAGAACCACCCCTGGTTCCAGCTGGCTGCCATCGCCGCCAGCCCCCGCTCTGCGGGCAAGCGGTATGAAGACGCGGTGGCCGGCCGCTGGGCCATGGATACGCCCATTCCCGACGAGGCTAGGGACATGGTGCTGCTCAGCGCCCAGGATGACGTGGCCCAGATTGCCTCCACGGTGGATTTCGTCTTTTCCGCCGTGGATATGAAGAAGGATGAGATCAAGTCGCTGGAGGAGGCCTATGCCAGGCACGAGTGCCCGGTGGTGTCCAATAACTCTGCCCACCGCTGGACCCCTGACGTGCCCATGGTCATCCCCGAGGTCAACCCCGAACACATCCAGGTCATCGAGGCTCAGCGCAAACGGCTGGGCACCCGGCGGGGCTTTATCGCGGTCAAGTCCAACTGCTCCATCCAGAGCTATGTTCCCGCCCTGTCCCCCCTGCGCCAGTTTGGGATCGAAAAAATTCTGGTGTGCACCTATCAGGCCATCTCCGGGGCAGGCAAGACCTTTGATACCTGGCCGGAGATGGTGGATAACCTGATCCCCTACATCGGAGGCGAGGAGGAAAAGAGCGAACAGGAGCCCCTAAAGGTGTGGGGCCGGGTGGAAAACGGCGTCATCGTCAACGCCGGCTCCCCCTCCATTACCGCCCAGTGTCTGCGGGTGCCCGTTTCCAATGGCCATACCGCCGCCGCCTTCGTCACCTTCCAAAACAAGCCAACCATGGAGCAGATGAAGGAGGCCTGGGCATCTTTCCGCGGCCGGCCCCAGGCGCTGAACCTGCCCACCGCGCCCAAGCAGTTCCTCCACTACTTTGAGGAGCCTGACCGGCCGCAGGCCAGGCTGGACCGGGATCTGGAAGGCGGCATGGCCGTGTCCATCGGCCGGCTGCGCCCCGACACCCAATATGATTACAAGTTTGTATCCCTGTCCCACAATACCCTCCGGGGGGCCGCCGGCGGCGCGGTGCTGCTGGCGGAACTGCTGTGCGCAGAAGGATATATAGACCGCAGGCCCTGACCGGCCGTGGTCCATCTCCCATCCAATCATTTCAGAGGAAAGAAAGGGTGTATCAAATGCGAACTCCAGTGTTCACCGGCTCCTGCCCCGCTCTGGTGACCCCATTCAACGCGCACGGCGCCATTGACTACGACGCTTTTGGAAAACAAATCGACAGCCAGATTGCCGCCGGCGTGGACGCGGTATGCGTGTGCGGCACCACCGGAGAGTCGGCTACCATGTCCATCCGGGAGCATATCGCCGCTGTGGAGTTCTGCGTCAAGCGGGTGAACCACCGGGTGAAGGTCATCGCCGGAGCGGGAAGCAACGACACCTCCGCCGCCGTCTATCTGTCCCAGCACGCCCAGGACTCCGGAGCCGACGCGCTGCTCCACGTCACCCCCTATTACAACAAGGCCAGCCAAACAGGGCTTATCCGGCACTATGAGTACATCGCCGACCGGGTGGATCTGCCTATCATCCTCTACAACGTGCCCGGCCGTACCGGGGTGTCTTTCACTGCGGAGACTTATCGCCATCTGGCCCAGAATCCCCAGATTAACGGGGTCAAGGAGGCCTCCGGCAACTTCTCTTTGCTGGCCCACACCCGTTTTCTGTGCGGGGACGATTTCTACATATGGTCAGGCAACGACGATCAGGTGGTGCCCATGATGGCCCTGGGGGCCAAAGGGGTCATTTCGGTGGCCTCCAACATTGTCCCCGAAGTCATGGTGAAGATGTCCCACCTGTGCCTGGCCAATGATTTTGAGTCCGCCTCCAAGCTCCAGATCCAGTACATGGATCTCATTGACGCGCTGTTTCTCGAGGTCAACCCCATTCCCATCAAGACCGCTATGAATCTGCTGGGTATGAACGCCGGCATGCTGCGGCTGCCCCTGTGCGACATGTCCGAACCAAACCTTGCCACACTGAAGCGGTCCATGTCCCGCATGGGCCTTCTATAAGGAGGCCCGCGATGCAAAGGATAATTGTCTCAGGCTGCCATGGGCATATGGGCCAAACCGTAGTGGGTCTGTGCGCCTCGGATCCGGGGTTGGAAATCGCCGCCGGCATTGACATTCTGGGCCAACCCGGGGAGGGCTTCCCTGTCTTTTCCTCCCCCGCCGCCTGTACCGTCCAGGCGGATGTGCTGGTGGATTTCTCACACCCCTCCGCACTGGAGGGGCTATTGGAGTTCTGTCTGAAACACTCCCTCCCGGCGGTATTGGCCACCACAGGGTATTCTGAGGAGCAGCTTGTTCTGATCGCCCGGGCCGCGGAGCGCGTTCCCGTTTTCCGGTCCGCCAACTTCTCCCTGGGCGTCAACGTCCTGCTGGACCTGGTAAAACGGGCTGCCTCCAGTCTGGGAACAGACTTTGATGTGGAGATTGTGGAGCGCCATCACCGCCGGAAGGTGGACGCCCCCAGTGGAACCGCGCTGATGCTGGCTGACGCTGTCTCACAGGTCCTTCCCCATCAGCCGGAATATGTATATGACCGGCACAGCGTGCGAAAGCCCCGGGACCGGCGGGAGATCGGCATTTCCAGCGTCCGGGGCGGCACCATTGCCGGGGATCATACCGTGATCTTTGCCGGGCTGGATGAGGTCGTTGAGATCAGCCACCACGCCTCCAGCCGGGACGTCTTTGCCGCCGGTGCGGTGCGGGCGGCAAAGTTTTTGACCGGTGTAACCTCTCCCGGCCTATATGACATGTCCCATCTACTCTAAAGCTTCTCCAAATCCAAAAGGAAAGGCAGGCTGCCCACGCAGTCTGCCTTTCCTTTTGGTGAGGCCAGTGGAAAACTTACTCTCCTTCCGACCGGAGGAAAACCGCCCCCAGACCGGTATGCCAATTGGGATCCCCAGCGCGGCGGAGCCGCGTTGAAGCGTGGAAAACAAAATGGGCACGCCAATCACAAGCCCAGCGGAGCGGGTCGCAGTTGGAAAGGAGGCGCGACGGAGCGAGTGAGAGATTGCGTTTCTTCAGAATGAAAAAACGCCGTCGCGAACGATACGCAGTCCGCGACGACGTGGCGCAGCGGGTGGGATTCGAACCCACGTGCAGTTGCCTGCAAACTGATTTCGAGTCAGCCCCGTTATGACCACTTCGATACCGCTGCCTATTTATTTTGACGGCGCCCGCATTTTACACAGTGCCTGAACTAAAATACCGCATTTCATGCCGATTGTCAATTCCCTTTTCGCCCCGCTTTTTATGATTCAGGAAAAATAAGGCAGCTTCCAGTCAGGCTTGCGAATCATCCACGCAGATACGCAGTGGTCTCACCCGCCCTTGCCCGGGCATGGTCCAACCCTTGCTGCCAAAGGGCATGGATTTTTACCATATCCCGCTCCGTTCTGGAAAATCTTTGGGTGCAATCCGGGCAGTAGACCAACACTTTCCCCTGCCGCTCCGCTTCAAACAGCTCTTCCCGGCTGCGCTCATACAGCTCCACGCGCCTGGACATCACCTTCAGAAACTTTGGATAACGATGGTAGACTGCCCGCATCAGCCCCATCAGGTGCTCCGGTCTTTTGTGGTAGTCCCGCTCCCTGGTAAGGACTACCACCACCCGGTCGCATCCCATCTCCAGCGCCCACTTCCAAGGGATGGGGTCAGCCACTCCGCCGTCCAGGCACTTGATGCCCTGATAGTCGAATATGGGGAACAACGGCGGCATGGCACAGGTGGCCTGAAGCAGAATAAACCGCCTATCCTGACAGTCCACGGGAAAATAGGCCGCCCGGCCCGTCTCAAGGTCCGTTACCACCGCCTCCGCCACTCCGGGCCATCGGGCAAAGGCGGCATAATCATAGGGCACCAGACGGTTGGGGATCACGTCGTAGGTAAAATTCAAGCCGAAGTAACAGTGCCGGTTGCCCGGCCGCAGCATGTTCCGTTTGCTCATATACCGCTTGTCATTGGCATACCGGGAGAGAATCTCCAGATTTCGCCCGAATTGTCCGGACAAAAAACTGACCCCGTAGGCGATCCCCGCAGAGACCCCAACCACATAGTCAAATTCCAGCCCCGCCTCCAGCAGCCCGTCGCACACGCCGCTGGAATAGATGGTACGCAGCGCGCCTCCTTCCAGCACAAGCCCCCGCTTCATGGTTTATATCGCTTCCCTTCTTACCGCCGGATACGCCGGATCAAGCGACATCGTTCGCTCAAGGCCGTGCGCCGTTTCTGCTATGATATTCGGAGGATGACGCCGCAGAGTCTGTCCTCCCGGCCAACCACCCGTTATTTGGCCCGTTGCTCTGCTTTTCCTGTCCACATTATAGTTTTCAGTTGGGGAAATAGCAAGTATCTTCCAAAATTTTCATCTCCATTTCTTGAACTTTTCTCGACATTTCGTACACAATAGCACAAATCATTGGAATAACACCTTTTGCTTTTTGTGCATCTTGACTTTACTTCTTTTATGAAGTATAATTTGAAAAAAGTCAAAGAAATTTTTCCTTTTTTCCCAGTGCGGGGAAGGCGCAAACGATATCCTACGGATCTGGAGGTTATACGCCATGAAGCAGTCAGCGCAGCTCAAAGCGGCTCTGGAGCGGTTCAGCAAAGGCGAAAGCTGCGACGCCTATCGGTTTATGGGCTGTCACCGGGAGGTCAGAGAGGGACAGGACGGCTACGTCTTTCGCGTTTGGGCCCCCCACGCCAAAAGCGTGCGGGTAACAGGCCGGTTTAACAGCTGGGACTGCCAATCTCCCACTATGGAACCGATCGGCTCCGGCGTCTGGGAGCGGTTCATTCCGGGCGTTCAGGTCTTTGATGAGTACAAGTATTATATCGAGCGGCCCGACGGCTCCTTTGTATTCCGGGGCGACCCCTACGGTTTTCACACCTGTACCAGGCCGGATACCGCCACAAAGGTCTACGATCTGGACGGTTTCCGGTGGACAGACGGGAATTATCGCCGGGCCAAGGCCCACAGAAAGGCGGTCAGCAGCCCCATCAACATCTATGAGCTGCACCTGAGCTCCTGGAAACTCCACAAGGACGGCAATCCCCTCACCTACGAAGAGGCCGCCCGGGAAATCGTACAGTACGTCACCGATATGGGCTATACCCACATTGAGCTGCTGCCCATCAGCGAGTACCCCTACGACCCCTCCTGGGGTTATCAGGTCACCGGCTATTACGCCCCCACCTCCCGCTACGGCACCCCAAAGGACTTCATGACGTTTGTAGACATCTGCCACAGCGCCGGCATCGGCGTTATCATCGACTGGGTGGGCGCCCACTTTTCCAAGGACGAGCAGGGCCTGTACGAATTTGACGGGGGCTACTGCTATGAGCCCGGAGATCCGCTGCGCATGGAACACCCTGATTGGGGCACCCGGATCTTTGACTATGGCAAATGCGAGGTGCGCTCGTTCCTCATCTCCAACGTGCTTTACTGGCTGGACATTTACCACATCGATGGCATCCGGGTGGACGCGGTGGCCTCCATGCTCTACCTGGACTACGGCCGGCGGGACGGTCAGTGGCGGCCCAATCAGGACGGCGGAAACATCAATCTGGAGGCGGTAAAGTTCCTCCAGGATATGAACACCGCCGCCTATACCTTTGACCCCTCGGTGGTGATGATTGCCGAGGAGTCTACCGCGTTCCCCATGGTGACCAAGCCTGGGTATGACGGTGGTCTGGGCTTTGGCTTTAAGTGGAACATGGGCTGGATGCACGACATGATCGACTATATGTCCACCGATCCCCTGTTCCGCAAGGGCCGGCACAACAACATTACCTTCTCCCTCACCTACGCTTTCTCGGAGAACTTCATCTTGCCCCTGTCCCATGACGAGGTGGTCCATGGCAAGTGCTCCCTGATCAATAAAATGCCCGGGGACTACGACGCGAAGTTTCAGAATCTGCGGGCATTCTATGGCTATATGATGACCCATCCGGGCAAGAAACTGCTGTTTATGGGCGGCGAATTCGGGCAGTTTATTGAGTGGGATTTTCACAAGCAGCTGGACTGGTTCCTGCTGGACTATGACAAGCACCGTCAGCTCCAGCAGTATGTCCGAGACCTGAACCACTATTATCTGGATCACCCCGCTCTCTGGCAGAACGACTCGGACTGGCACGGCTTTCAGTGGATCGCCTGCGATGACGCGGCCCAAAGCGTAATCTCCTTCCGGCGGATAGACGCCAGGGGGAAAGAAGTTGTAGTCGTGTGTAACTTCACGCCGGTACAGCGCAAAAAGTATCGCATTGGCATGGAGCGCCCCGGCGTCTATAAACCCGTTTTGTCCAGCGATGCAGCCAAATATGGCGGCACCGGCGTGCGCCTGCGCTCCGTCGCCGCCAAGCCGGTTCCCATGCATGGGCGTAAGTATTCCGTGGAGTTGACCCTTCCCCCTCTGTCCACCGTCTTTTACGAGCGGCAGGCCTCCGGGAAAAAGGGGCAGACAAGGGCCACTTCCACTTCTGACCAGAAAACTGCCGGTCAGAAAACTGTGCCAGTCCGGGAGGAGTCCTGCATAAAAGAATCCTCCATTTTACCCGAAAGGGATGCTGATATCATCAAGTAGTAGTATAAATAGGGGGGCTTCCTTGTGATCGAACGAAAGAAAGAATGCATTGCCATGCTGCTGGCCGGTGGGCAGGGCAGCAGATTATACGTGCTGACCCAGGATACCGCAAAACCCGCGGTTCCATTTGGCGGCAAGTACCGCATCATCGACTTTTCCCTGTCCAACTGCGTCAATTCCGGGATTGACACGGTGGGCATCCTCACCCAATATCAGCCGTTGGAGCTCAACGACTACATCGGCAATGGCCAGCCCTGGGACCTGAACCGCAACTTCGGCGGGGCCCACGTGCTGCCGCCCTACACCAAGACCAGCAACAACCAGTGGTATAAGGGCACCGCCAATGCCATCTATCAGAACATCCCGTTCATTGAGCGCTACCAGCCGGAATATGTGCTCATTCTCTCTGGCGATCACATCTACAAGATGGACTATCACAAGATGCTCCAGTTCCACAAGGAGAAGGGCGCGGAGTGTACCATCGCGGTCATCACCGTCAGCCCTGATGACGCCAGACGCATGGGCATCATGAGTACCGACGCCAACCAGGCCATCACGGAGTTTGAGGAAAAGCCCGCCAATCCCAAAAGCAACCAGGCGTCCATGGGTGTGTATATCTTTACCTGGGACGTGCTCAAGCAGTACCTCATCGCCGACGAGGCCGATCCCGGCTCGGAAAATGATTTCGGCAAAAACGTCATCCCCGCCTTCCTCCGGGATGGGCGCAGGCTGTTTGCCTATCCCTTTGAGGGCTACTGGAAGGATGTGGGCACTCTGGGCAGCCTGTGGGACGCCAACATGGACCTGCTGGACCCCAAGGATCCTCTGGATATCCGCAACCCCCGTTTCAAAGTTTACGCCCGCAACTACGCCAGCCCCTCCAGCATGCTTGCCCCAGGCTCCAAAGTGACCAACTCCTTTGTGGCGGAAGGCTGCGAGATTTACGGCACTGTCGAAAATTCCGTGCTGTACACCGGCTGTGTGGTGGAGGAGGGGGCCAGCGTAGTGGGCGCCGTGGTCATGCCCAACACCGTGGTTAAGCGGGGCAGCTGCGTCAACTACGCCATCATCGGAGAACAGTGCGTCATCGAGCCTGGCGCTACCATTGGAGACCGTCCGGAACACTGCGTGGGCGGCGAGTGGGACATCAGCGTGGTGGGCCATAGGAGGACCATTCCCTCAGGCGCCGTCATCAAGCCCAAAGAAATCGTTTGAGGGAGGCCATCGCAATGAAAATGACCGGTATCATCTTTTCCGAGATGTATAATGATGAGCTCAACGCCTTTACCCACGACCGCAATATGGCGGCCATTCCCTTTGGCGGGCGTTACCGCTTGATCGATTTCACCCTGTCCAACATGGTCAACTCCGGCATCACCAACGTAGGTGTGCTGGCCAAGCAGCACTATCACTCTCTGATGGATCATCTGGCCAACGCCCAGGAGTGGGATCTGAACCGGAAGAACGGCGGGCTGCTCCTTTTGCCCCCCTTCGCCACCGAGAGCTTCAGCCAAATGCACCGGGGCAAGCTGGACGAGCTGCGCAATGCCCTAAATTACCTTCAGGACGCAACCACCCCCTATGTGCTTTTGGCCAGTGCCCACGTGCTGTGCAACATGGACTACCGCCCGGCCCTGGAGTCCCATATCAGCAGCGGCTGCGACATCACTGTGGTGGCCACCAAGGAGGACGGGACCAGCACGGAGCCCTGCACCTTTGTCATGCTGGCTGATGAATCCGGCCGGGCCACCGCCTGCGCTTTGAATTATCCCGCCAGCGCCGGAAGTTTTTCCAGCATGGGTACCTATATCATCAGCCGGGAGCTGCTTATCCAGGTGATCAAAGAGTACACCGCCCAGGGCGCCTACGACCTGGAGCGGGACTTTATCCAACGCAAATTTAACCAGGGGCGGCTGTCCATCAACATTTACGAGTGTCAAGATGAGGTGCTGCGGGTGCGCAATGTGGCGGAATATTTCCACAGCAACCTGATGCTCACCGATGCCAGGGTACGCAAGTCCCTGTTCCAGGCCGACTCCCCCATCTATACCCGGGTCAACGATGAGGTGCCCACCTATTACGGCATGGACTGCTCCGTGTCCGGGTGTATCATTGCCGACGGCTGCATCATCGACGGCACCGCGGAAAACTGTGTCCTCTCCCGGGGGGTGCGCATCGGCAAGGGCGCGGTGATCAGGGACTGCATCATCATGCAGGGCAGCGTTGTGGGCGAAGGCGCGGTGCTGGAGAACGTGATTGTGGATAAGTGGGCCACCATTTCCGCCGGCACCGAGTTGAAAGGGCTGGCCTCCGCCCCCGTGATCATTCGGAAAGGAGTGACGGTATGAGAATCCTGTTCGCCGCCAGTGAGGCGGCCCCCTATCTGAAAACCGGGGGGCTGGGGGATGTGGCCGCCGCCCTGCCTAAGGCGCTCAGCGATACCCCGGACGCCGACGTGCAGGTTTTCGTCCCCTATTACAAGACTGTCAAGGACAACCCAGACTTTCACATCGAGTATGTGACCCATTTCTTTGTCCCTCTGTCCTGGCGCAGCGTATACGCCGGTGTGTTCAAGGCCACCACCGACCGGGACAATCTGACCTACTACTTCATTGACAATGAGTATTACTTCTATCGGGACAACGCCTACGGCTACTATGACGACGGCGAGCGCTTCGCCTTCTTCTCCAAGGCTGTTCTGGAGTCGTTGCAGCATCTGGGCTGGTATCCCGATGTGATCCACGCCAACGACTGGCAAACCGCTCTGATCCCGGTGTTTCTGCGGGCCTTCTATATGGGGCTGTCTTCCTATCAGCCCATTCGCACCCTGTTCACCATTCACAACATGGAGTATCAGGGCAAGGCTCACAACTCCTTTGTGGACGAGTGCCTAGGTCTGCCGGAGGATTGGAAGGGCACCATGGCGTATGACGGCTGCACCAACCTGATGAAGGCTGCCATCCTGGTGTCCGACCGGGTGAGCACCGTCTCCCGCACCTACGCCTATGAGATCCAGAACCCTTACTATGCCCACGGCCTGCATGAGGTGCTTCAGGCCCACAGCTACAAGCTGTCCGGCGTGGTCAACGGCATCGACACCGATGTGTTCGACCCCGCCACCGATCCCCTGCTCTACGTCAACTACACCGCCGACGAGCTGAAAAAAAAGTTGGAGAACAAGCGCTTTTTGCAGCAGAAGTTGGGCCTGGCCTGCCGGGACGATGTGCCTGTGGTCATCATGATCAGCCGGCTGGTGGGCCATAAGGGGCTGGACCTGGTCCAGGCGGTGATGGATGATCTGATGTGGGACGACATCCAGCTGGTGGTCATCGGCACCGGCGACCGGCAGTATGAGGATATGTTCCGCTACTATGCCGCCCGGTTCTCCCACAAGATGTCCGCCAACATCGTTTTTGACAACACCCTGGCCCATCAGACCTATGCCGGCGGCGACATCGTGCTCATGCCCTCCAAACAGGAGCCCTGCGGCCTGACCCAGCTGATCGCCATGCGCTACGGCACCATCCCCGTGGTGCGGGAGACCGGCGGCCTGTTTGACACCGTCCCCGCCCTGAATCCAGAAACCATGGAGGGCCGGGGCTTCACCTTCAAGACCTACAACGCCCACGACATGTTGGACGCGGTACGCCGGGCCGAAAGCCTCTTCCACGATGGAAAACGCTGGGACATCCTGCGCCGCAACGACATGGCCTACGACAGCTCCTGGAAACATTCCGTGGAGGAGTATTGGCAAATCTATCGTTCTATGGTATAATAACTTGTATATGCCGCGGGAAGATCCCGCTGCTGACGAATCGGGATGCACCCTGCATTTTCCACAAGGGCAGCCCGCATATGCGGGCTGTCCTTGTGAAAGTTTTCATCACCGGGGCAGGTACTGAAACTAAATGGATACCGGATGCCTTTCCCGGTGGCAAAGGAGTTTACCATGGACGAAAAACAGATCATCAAGGCAATGAATGAAATGCTCCTGCTGCGATATGGCTGCAACATAGACAGCGCTTCCCCTCAACAGGTCTACCGCGCGCTGTGCTATGTCATCAACGACATGCTTTTGGTCAAAAACGCTGAGTACAGCCGCAAAATGACCGAGCAGCATAAAAAGCAGGTTTACTACATGTCCATGGAGTTTTTGATGGGCACTTCCCTGCGCAATAACCTGTACAACCTGGGCCTGGAGCAGCCGTTCACCTCCGCCCTGGCCAAACACGGCGTGGACCTCCATGACCTGTACGCCATGGAACCGGACGCCGGCCTGGGCAACGGCGGTCTGGGCCGCCTGGCCGCCTGCTATATGGATTCCGCCGCCAGCCTGGGCATGCCGGTCACCGGCTTTTCCATTCGCTACGAGTTCGGCATTTTCAAGCAGAAGATCGTGGACGGCTGGCAAGTGGAGTTCCCCGATGATTGGCTGAACATGGGGGATGTGTGGATCAACCCCCGGGAGGACGAGGCCGTGGAGGTCAAGCTGGGGGGCGAGGTCCACAGCTGGGACGACAACGGCAAGTTCCGAGCGGCTCTTCTCAACTATCAGTCTGTGATGGCCATCCCCTATGACATGTATGTCTCCGGCTATCACAGCGGCGCGGTGAATAAGCTGATCCTGTGGGGCGCCAAGTCTCCCCGCAGTTTTGACATGTCCGCCTTCTCCCGGGGAGACTATGCCAAGGCGCTGGAAGGCGATACCATGGCGGAGGTCATCTCCAAGGTCCTCTACCCCGCCGACGACCACGAGGCAGGCAAGATTCTGCGCCTGCGCCAGCAATACCTGCTGGTGTCCGCCTCGGTGCAGAGCATCCTGAAAAAGCACTTGCGGGAGTACAGGTCCCTGGACAACCTGGCTGACAAGGTGTCCATCCACATCAACGACACCCACCCTGCTCTGTGCGTGCCCGAGCTGATGCGCCTACTGGTGGATGAGTATGACTATGGCTGGGATAGGGCATGGGCCATCACCTGCAAGACGCTGTCTTACACCAACCACACGGTGATGAGCGAGGCGTTGGAGCGCTGGAACGAGCAGCTGTTCGCCAAGCAACTGCCCCGGATTTACCAGATCGTGTGCGAGATCAACCGCCGGCTGTACGAGAAGCTCAGGGGGATCTACGGCGGCGATGAGGGCAAGATCAACTATATGGCCATCGTCCACAACGGCGAGATCCGCATGGCAAACCTGTGTCTGGCTGCCTGCCACAAGATCAACGGCGTGTCCAAGCTGCACACCGAGATCTTGGAGCACAGCATTTTCCACGACTACTATCAGATTGATCCCAGCCGCTTCCTCAACGTCACCAACGGCATCGCATACCGCCGCTGGCTGGGCCAGTCAAACCCCGAGCTCACCGACCTGCTGTGCGGTCTGATCGGGGACGGCTTTCTCACCGACAGCTTCCAGCTGGAAAAGCTGATGCAGTACCACGATGACCCCTCCGTGCTCCAGCGACTGCGGGAGATCAAGCGGGCCAACAAGGTACGGCTGAGCAACCTGATCCTCCGGCGCAACGGCATCCAGGTGGATCCGGACAGCCTGTTCGACGTGCAGATCAAGCGCCTGCATGAGTACAAGCGGCAGCTGCTCAACGTGCTGCAGATCCTCCACATGTACCTGGAGATTAAGGCCAACCCCAACGCCCCCTTCCAGCCCCGGACCTTTGTGTTCGCCGCCAAGGCCTCCGCGGGCTATATCATGGCCAAGCAGATCATCCAGCTCATTGTGGCCGTTTCCAATATGGCCAACTCCGACCCTGCCACCCGGGACAAGCTGAAGGTGGTCTTTCTGGAGGACTACAACGTCTCCCTCGCAGAAATAATCATTCCCGCCGCCGAGATCTCCGAGCAGATCTCCATCGCCGGTAAAGAGGCCAGCGGTACCGGCAACATGAAGCTGATGATCAACGGTGCCATCACGCTGGGCACCCTGGACGGCGCCAACGTGGAGATCCACGAGCAGGTGGGCAGTGACAACATCATTCTGTTCGGCCTGAAGGCCGACGAGGTGGAGGATCTTTGGCGGCGGGGTTACAACCCCATGGACTTTGTCCACAGCGATCCTAAGCTCAAAGCGGTGATGGATCTGCTCATGGGCGGTATCCACGGCATGAAGTTTGATGACATTGTCCGCTCCCTGCTCACCAACAACAAGGGAACCGCCGACCCCTATATGAACCTGGCTGACTTCCACGACTATGTGCGGGCCCAGCGGGATGTGAGCGCCATATATGCCGACAAGCGCCGTTTCACCAATATGTCCCTGGTGAACACCGCAAAGGCCGGTCTGTTCTCCGCGGACCGGGCTGTGCTGGAGTACGCCCAGAACATCTGGAATCTAACGTAATCTGATCTGCGCCCTGTCGGGTCTCTTTCTGGCTGGCCGCGGCGTTTGGAGTTTGAAACCATGGAAATGCAATTCAACAGCCTGTCAGAGCGGTATAAGCGTCCCTTCGGCTGTGTCAAGCGGAATGAGGTGTGCCAGCTGATGGTGGAGGTGCCAAAGGACTGCCCCCTCAGCCACCTGGAGGTGGTGGTCAGCAGCGACTCCGGATACGGCATGCGGGTATCTTTCACCCGGGAGAGGGAAAGCGAGTGCTACTGGGAGTACCGCACTGAGTTCTCCCTCCCCCGCCAGGGCCTCTATTTCTTTTATTTTAACGTGGAGCTTACCACCGGCTCTTTTGGCCTGTTCCGCTCCGGGGAGACCGGGCTGCGGGCCAACGAGGGGGATCAGTGGCAGATCACCTGCTACTCCGAACACTTCCACACCCCTGAGGCATTTCAGGGGGCGGTGCTGTATCAGATCTTCCCTGACCGGTTTTTCCGGGCGGGAAAGTGTGACCTCACCGGGAAGCTGGAGCCCTACTGGATCCATGACAGCTGGGGGGACACCCCTCACTATCTGCCAAACGATCAGGGTGAGGTTCTGAACAACGATTTTTTCGGCGGCAACCTCAAAGGGATCGAGGCAAAGCTGCCCTATTTGAAGTCTTTGGGGGTGGATGGAATCTACCTCAACCCCGTGTGCATGGCCTTTTCCAACCACCGCTATGACACCGCGGACTACAAACGGGTGGATCCCATGCTGGGCACTGAGGCGGATCTTTCCCATCTGTGTGACGCTGCCCACCAGCTGGGTATGAAGGTCATTCTGGACGGCGTATTTTCCCACACCGGCAGCAACAGTGTCTATTTTGACGCCAAGCACATCTTTGGCCACGGCGCGGTGAGCGATCCCGATTCTCCCTATCGGAGCTGGTATGATTTCCAACACTACCCCAACCAGTACACCTCCTGGTGGGGTATCACTACCCTGCCTTGCGTCAACGAGATGAATGAGGATTATCTGGACTTCATCATCCGGGCGGAGGACAGCGTGCTGGCCCACTGGCTGAGCCTTGGAATCGACGGAATCCGGCTGGACGTGGCCGATGAGCTGCCTGACGCGTTCATCGCGGCGCTGCGCAAGCGCTTGAAAGAGCTCAAGCCTGACGCCTGGCTGCTGGGGGAGGTGTGGGAAGACGCCTCCAACAAGATCAGCTATGGGGCGCGCAGGAAGTATTTCTCTGACGGCGAGCTGGATTCCGTGATGAACTATCCCTTCCGCAACGCCATCCTCAGCTTTATGGCGGGACATGGCGGGGACCAGTTCCGGCGTCAAGTGATGACCATTGTGGAGCACTATCCCCCCTTCGTACTTCACAGCGTGATGAACAGCCTGTCCACCCATGACACCCCCCGAATCCTCACCATGTTGGGAGACAATTTTTCCGGCTCCAAAGGGGAAAAGGCCGGTCGGTTTCTCTCTCCTGAGAACAGGGCCTGGGCCATTGTCCGGGAAAAGGTGGCCGCCCTGCTTCAGTTCACCCTGCCTGGCACCCCCTGTATCTACTATGGGGACGAGGTTGGCATGGAGGGGTTTGAGGACCCCTTTAACCGCCGCTGCTATCCCTGGGGTCAGGAAAATCATGATCTTCTTGGCTATTATCAGACTTTGGGCCGGATCAAGCATAATTGTCCGGCGCTGCGCACCGGAAGCATCGAATTTCAGCCCGCCCCCACACAATCTATCTGCTTTATCCGTTTTTTGGAGGGCCAGCGCCTGCGCGTTTGGGCCCATAGCGGAGCTGAGCCTCTCTCTATGCCGCTGTGTGGACAGCCGCTGCTCATCCACAATGGATGGCAGGAGGACGGCAACTTAGTCCTGAATCAGTGGGGCGGAGCCATTGTCCTGGAAAAGGAGTGCTGAACCATGAAAAAGGTCTGTTTTGGCGTAGATGTCGGCGGCACTGCCGTTAAGATGGGTCTGGTGGATGAGGAGGGCACGCTTGTCAAGGATGTGAAGTTTCCCTCCCCTAAAAATCCCGATCAGATGTTTGACGAAATCGCCGGTCAGATTGCGAAGATGCTGAAAGCATTTCCCGGTGTCCAATGCGTGGGCATCGGCGTTGGGGTTCCGGGCCCGGTGCCCGACCGCGCCCACGTCCATGGCTGTGTTAACCTGGGCTGGGGTGTGGTCAATGTGGCGGAAGGTCTGAGCCGCCGAACCGGACTCCCCGTCCTGGTGGAGAACGACGCCAATCTTGCCGCGTTTGGCGAAATGTGGCAGGGCGCTGGCAGAGGGCACCGCCATTTGGTTATGCTCACCGTAGGCACCGGCATCGGCGGTGGCGTCATCGCGGACGGCCGTATTGTCTCTGGCGCGGTAGGGGCGGGAGGCGAGGTGGGCCACATGCCCATGCCTTGGCATCAGGACTGGATGTGCACCTGTGGAAAACGCGGCTGCCTGGAGGTCACTGCCTCTGCCACCGGCATCATCCGCGCCGCCAGGGAATTTCCGCCCTTCTCGCAAAGAGAGCGCGTCACCGCCAAGGATGTCTTCGACGCGGCCCGGGAAGGAAACGCCGATGCTCAGCGGGTGGTGACCGAGGCCGCCCACTGTCTGGGTACCGCCGCGGCCATTATCGCCTGCGTAGTCAATCCGGAGCTGTTCATCATTGGCGGCGGCGTCTCAGCTGCCGGGGAACTGCTTTTAGCCCCTGTGCGGGAAGCATACCGGCAACTGGCTTTTCCCCCCAGCCGTGACACCGTTTTTGACCTGGCTATCCTGGGGAACCGGGCCGGGATCTATGGGGGAGCCGGGCTGTTTTTCTGTCAGGCATAATCCCTTTACCGCAATTGCATTCCAATTATTCTACATATAAAGGAGAAATGATCTATGCTGAATCTGGATCTGGCAAAGCTGCAGCCCTACGTGACGCAGGAGCAGTTGAACGCCATGGCCGATGAAGTCGCTGCCGCCCATAAAAAGCTGTACGCCCCCAATGCCCCTGGCTCTGATTTCACCGGCTGGCTGCGTCTGCCCGAGACCTATAACCGGGAAGAATTTGCCCGAATCCAGAAGGCCGCGGCCAAAATTCGGAAGGACTCTGACGTACTGGTTGTCATCGGCATTGGCGGCTCCTATCTGGGCGCCCGGGCCGCATTGGAGGTCTTTGCCTCCAGCGGCCCCGAGATTTGCTTTGCAGGCTGCTCTCTCAGCCCCAATGAGATCCGGCATGTTATGGATCGAATCCAGGGCAAACGCTGGTCTATCAATGTGATTTCCAAATCTGGGGGTACCACCGAACCCGCCATTGCCTTCCGCCTGTTCCGTCAGTTGCTGGAACAGCAGTACGGGGCGGAGGCCAACAGCCGCATCTATGCCACCACGGACAAAGCCCGGGGCGCATTGAAAACCCTGGCGGATCGGAATGGTTGGGAGAGCTTTGTCATCCCCGATGAGGTGGGAGGGCGCTTCTCGGTGCTTACCGCCGTGGGCCTGCTGCCCATCGCTGTAGGCGGAACGGATATCTCCCAGCTCATGGCCGGTGCCGCCGACGCTATGAATCGTTTCGACCAGCGCTCCATGGAAAACCCGGTCTGGCAATATGTGGCCGCCCGCAACCTGCTGTACCGCAAGGGCAAAAAGGTGGAAATCTTCTGCAGCTACGAGCCGTCCTATTCCTTTGTAGGCGAGTGGCTCAAGCAGCTGTTCGGCGAGTCAGAGGGTAAAGACGGCAAAGGCATCTTCCCCGCCTCCGCCCAGTTCACCACCGACCTGCACTCCCTGGGCCAGTATATCCAGGACGGAGAGCGCATACTGATGGAGACTGTCCTCTATGTGGACGACACCGGCTGCGACATGCCTATCCCCTACAGCGAGGATGATGGGGATAACCTGAACTATCTCACCGGCAAACCCCTGAGCTTTGTCCGGGAGATGGCCTTCCAAGGCACTCTGGACGCCCACCACGACGGTGGCGTGCCCGCCATGGTGCTGCGTATGCCCCATATGGATGCCCGTACCCTAGGCGAGCTGTTCTATTTCTTTGAGCTGGCCTGCGGCATCAGCGGCCATGTGCTCCAGGTTAACCCCTTCAACCAGCCCGGCGTGGAGGCCTATAAGAAAAACATGTTCGCACTGCTGGGCCGTCCCTGATCCGCTCTCTTTCTGTTTCCCCGCCGCCCCCCTGGGCGGCGGGGAAATTTCGCTCTTTGAGTCGGTTTTCCACGCAGTTCCCAGTGAAGTTTTGCTTGCCCTTTCCCCCGTCATGTGCTATAATTCCCCGTAGCAGGATTGCCGTGAAAAAGCAGCGCTTCGTCTTCTCTGTGCGGGTCAGGCGATATGCCGCCGCCTCGGGCTCCCTCCCCGAGTAAAAATGGAGGGTTTGCTTTTACCCTCTGGCATAGGCGGGTATGATGAAATTGGTAAACATGCTGGATTTAGGTTCCAGTGCCGCAAGGCTTGTGGGTTCGAGTCCCACTACCCGTACCAACAAGAAAGGCACGCTTACAGCGTGCCTTTCTTGTTGGGTTTCGGCGGCCTTCGGCCGCCTCCACCCTTTCATTTAAAATGCTCGGGGCCGGCAAAGCCGCCCCTGCGCAATTCCCGGCCCGTGGCCAGAAATTTACGGCGAAAAAGCTCCGCCGACCAGAAGACCGGTTTGGCGGCCCTCCCATATCTTTTTTAAACTCTAAAACATCGATTTTAATCTCTTCTTCCACGTCGGGGCAGACGATATATCGTTTGCCCCGACTTTTTTATAAAAGCCACCTCTCATTTCTTTTGTCGTGGTTCCTCCCCAAATAGAACCCGCTGCGCTGGACTTTAGCTTGATTGGATACAAGCAATATCGGTTTTCACTGTCCCCTTTAAGAAGAGAGACACGACCCGTGGGTCGTGTCTCTCTTTTCGGCTTCAGCTGTCTTTAACAGCTTTCCCCCATGTCAAATTTCATCCGGCCTTGCTTAGCTCAGCCCGGTCCAGGTCTCCTGGCCATCGGTGATGGTGTAGGTGTGGCTGTTGGTGGCCTCCATAATCTGGTAGAAGGCCCAGCCGCCCGTCACGTCGGCAAACTGCTTCAGCTGGCTCAGGTGGCTGTCCACATACGCCTCGTCCGCGCTGCGCCCCAGCATCCGGTTGGCGATTGTGGTCACCTCCGCACGGGTGATCGGGCTGTTGGGGTAGAAGTTCCCGTCTCCGGCCCCTACGATGATCCCCAGGCTGGCCAGGGTGTTCACCGCGTCGGTATACCACCTGCTCGCGGGCACATCGTCAAAGGATACCGTGATGGCCACATCCTTCTCCCGCAGCAGGTTGTAGAACAGCTGGGCCACCTCCCCGCGGGTCATGTCGGCGTCGGGGGCGAACAGGTTGTTGCCATACCCCTGCAGGTAGGCGTTGTGGTTGTCCGTGTCCAGCCAGTCGGACACCCCGGTGTCGTCGGGATCGGCCACCCCATCCGCATCCCGGAAGATGACGGTGATGGTGTGGTTGGAGCGCACGTTGGTGAAGGTGTAGCTGCTCACCTGGCCCACGCTCTCGCCGTCCACCAGCACGTTGACGATCTCATAGCCCTCGCTGGCGGAGATGGTGAAGGTCTGGCGCTCCCCAGCCGCCACAGGCACCCGGCCGCTGGGGCTGATGGATCCGCCGTTGCCCGCGCTGGCGTCGATGTAATAGGTCACGCCGGGATCGACCGGGGGAATATAGAGCTGCTCCACAGTGAAGGTCAGGGATACGTCAGCCGTTGCGGACTGGCCGCCATTGGCTCCGGTCACCGTCAGCGTCTCGCTGTATGTCCCGGCAGCAAGGCCCTCATTGGGCTGGACGGTAAAGGTGGCTGTTTCGTCAGGCTGCAAGGTGACGGTAGTCCCGCCGTTAAATTCCGTCCCGGCAGCGATGGTATAGTTTCCACTGGAGCTGGTGGGCAGAGTCACCGTCAGCTCCTGGTTGCCCCTGTTGGTGATGGTCACAGTCTGGGCTGCGGGCTGGGTATAGCCCGGATTCACGGTGCCGAATGTCAGAGTATCCGGGCTGGCAGAAACCTGGTAAACCCGATCCTGGACAAGGAAAGTCAACTGCACCTGCTCCGTCACAGGGCCACTCTCCCCAACTCCAGATATCGTCAGCGTCTCTTCATAGCTGCCCGCAGGCAGGTTTGCGTTGGGCTGAACGGTGAAGGTGGCGGCATGGCCAGGTGTTCCCTGGGCTTCCAGGGTGACGCTGTTGCCGGTAAAGTCATCCCCGGGAATTATGGTGTAGTAACTGCTGTTGGTGGGCAGGGTCACCGTCACAGCTTGATTGCTGTCATTCCAGATGGTCACCGTCCTGGCCTGGGGCGGTTCATCGCCGGAAAACACGGCCCCAAACTCCAGCACGTCAGGCTCCGCCCGGAGGCTCAGAACAGGATCCACCACCTCAAAACTCAACCGCACCGACTCCGTACTAAATCCGGTGTTTCCCACGGCATTGCCGGTCAAAGAGAGGGAGGTATCATATTCTCCCGCCCCCAGACCCGCCGCAGGCTGGACGGTAAAGGTGGCGCTATCGCCTAGCTGCAAGGTGGCCACTGTGTCGACAAATCCCGTTTCCGGGGTGATGACATACCAGATCACCTCTCCTGCCCTTTCATCCTGGCTGTACTGGCGGACCGGCTCCTTGCTGAGGAGCAGGAGGTTCCCACCCTCGTACCTCACCCCGGTATAATGGGTGGTGGACGTAAAGGGGCCCTGCTCCCGGAGCAGCTCCCGGATGCTGTCGTACCGTCGGTCTTGATAGGTGAAGCCGGGCGTGTCCCGGGGACAGCACAGGGAGAAGACGGGCGAGTACAGGGTAACCGTCTCCGCCCCCGCCGGGGTGGCCTCCGGATCCTCATAGAGCGTGACCTCCTGGAAAACGTCCCCCTCCTCCCAGCCCCGGTCAACCCCATCAATCTGGGTGGGAATCAGCTCGATCCCATCCAGCACCCCGGTGATTCGCAGATCAAAGCGGAGCTGTAGTTGGGCGCTCTCCCCGATATACTGCCGCCCGGTGTCCGTCAGCTTCTCCCGGTCCAGATGGGCAATCACCTAGCCGCTGGGTACCTCTGCCTCCCCCTCCCACTCCTCCGGGGTGAAGGTCTGGGCGGCAAGAAAGTCCTGCCAGCTCCCCAGGATGGGATCCCCGTCAGGGGTATAGATGCCGCCCGCCCAGTGGTACACCGCCTGGTTCACCCCTGGAAAAAAGTCACAGCCGTAGGCGCCCACCGTGTTCTCCGGGAACATACTGGTGCTCATGGCGGCCACGGTGCTGGCCATCTGCCACAGCTCGTAGTCCCCGTCCTCGCCGTCATAGAGGGACAGGTTTAACAGCTGCTCGGCGGCAAGCTGTTCCGCCCGGTCCAGGTACCGGGTGATGGCCCGCTGGGCCGCATACTCCGCCGCCAGGGCGGTGAGCCCCGCCATACACACCATCCACAGCGCCAGCAGCGCCGCCCCCAGGCGGAGGGACAGGGCCGTCAGCGCCCCCGGCCGTTTCCGTTCCTTCCCTTTCATGGTCACTCCTCCAGCTTATACCCGGATTTGATCACCGTCTTGATGCACCCGGCGTGGTCCCCCAGCTTCTCCCGCAGGCGCTTGATGTGGGTGTCCACCGCCCGGGCCTCCCCCTCATAGTCGTAGCCCCAGCACTGCACCAGCAGCTGCTCCCGGCTCATCACCATGTTCCGGTGCTCCATGAGGCAGCGCAGCAGGGCGTACTCCTTCGGCGTCAAAACGATCTCCTTTCCGCCGGCCAGCACCCGCTGGGCGGACAGCTCCAGGGTCAGGCCCGCCGCCTCCAACCGGTCGCCGTGGAGCACGCTGCCCCGGCTGCGGCGGATGAGGGCCATGGTCTTGGCGTACAGCACCGACATGGTGAAGGGCTTGGTCACATAGTCATCCGCCCCCAGCTCATAGCCTAGCAGCTTGTCCTCCTCGTCGGACAGGGCGGTGAGGAAGATGATGGGCACGCCGCTGCCCCGCCGCACTGCCCGGCACACGGACAGGCCGTCCAGCTCGGGCATCATGATGTCCAGCAGCACCGCGTCAAACCGCTCCTCCTCCAGCCGCTCCAGGGCCCGCGTTCCATCCGCCGCCCCCTCGGGCAGCTCCCCCTTGCTGGAAAAGTAATCGCACAGTACCTCCCGCAGCTTTGGCTCGTCCTCCACAATCAGGATTCTGCAATTCATGCCCATTCCTCCCTTCCCTCACACCCTATCATACCGATTTGTACTCTGTGTGTCAAAAGGGCCGCTTCTCTGAATTTTTTCTCCTCTCTTGCCCCTTTGGAGACGGCGCGGGCCCTCCGGCGTTTGCCGGAGGGCCCGCGGGCAGGGATAGCTATTAAAGTTTTTGAACGAACAGGGCCCGGATGGCGTTGAGCACCGCCAGGATCATCACCCCCACATCGGCAAAGATGGCCAGCCACATGTTGGCAAAGCCCAGGGCCACCAGCACCAGGCAGGCCAGTTTCACCCCAATGGCAAGGACAATGTTCTCATAGACAATGCCCAGGCACTTGCGGGAGATCCGGATGGCCTTGGGGATCTTTAGGGGGTCGTCATCCATGAGCACCACATCCGCGGCCTCTATGGCGGCGTCAGAGCCCATGGCCCCCATGGCGATGCCGATGTCCGCCCGGCCCAGCACGGGGGCGTCGTTGATTCCATCCCCCACGAAGGCCAGCCTGGCTTTCTCCGGCTTGCCCCTGAGCAGTTCCTCCACCTTCTCCACCTTGTCCGCGGGCAGCAGCTGGCTGTACACCTGATCCACGCCCAGCTCGCCGGCCACCTGGTCGGCTACAGCCTTGGCGTCACCGGTGAGCATCACCGTCTTCTGCACCCCCGCCGCCTTCAGCGCCTGGATGGCCTGTTTGGCGTGGGGCTTTACCACATCTGAGATGACGATGTGGCCGGCGTAGGCCCCGTCGATGGCCATGTGAATGATGGTTCCCACGCTGTGGCAGGAGATATACGAAACCCCCAGCCGATCCATCAGCTTGTCGTTTCCGGCGGCCACCTCATGGCCGTCCACTTTGGCGATGACACCGTTTCCGCTGATCTCCCGGATGTCCGTCACCCGGGAGCGGTTGATCTCCTTTCCATAGGCCTTCTGCAGGCTCTTGCTGATGGGGTGGGATGAGGCGCTCTCCGCCAGGGCGGCGTACTCCACCAGCCTGGCGTCCTCCATCTCGTTGTGGTGGATGCCATTGACCTCAAATACCCCCTGGGTCAGGGTGCCGGTCTTATCAAATACCACAATTTTTGTCCGGGACAAAGTCTCCAAATAGTTGGAGCCCTTCACCAATATGCCGGCCTTACTGGCCCCGCCGATGCCGGCAAAAAAGGACAGGGGGATGCTGATCACCAGGGCGCAGGGACAGCTGGCCACCAGGAAGGTGAGGGCCCGGTATACCCAGGTCTCCCAGCTTCCGCCGGCGCCGGAGAGCAGGCCAATCACAGGAGGGACCACCGCCAGCACCAGTGCCGCAGCGCACACCGCCGGGGTATAGATCCGGGCGAATCTGGAAATGAAGTTCTCAGACCGGGATTTACGGGAAGAGGCGTTCTCCACCAGATCCAGGATCTTAGACACAGTGGACTCCCCAAACTCCTTGGTGGTGCGGATCTTCAACACGCCGGTCATGTTCACGCAGCCGCTGATGACCTCATCCCCCACACCGGCCTTCCGAGGCAGGGACTCGCCGGTGAGGGCGGCGGTGTTTAGGGTGGAGCTCCCCTCGGTCACCACGCCGTCAATGGGCACCTTCTCCCCCGGCTGCACGACGATGACCGCACCGACAGCCACCTCCTCCGGGTCCACCTGCTCCAGCCTGCCCTCCGTCTCCACATTGGCATAGTCCGGGCGAATGTCCATCAGCTCACTGATATTCCGGCGGCTCTTGCCCACGGCATAGCTCTGGAACCACTCACCCACCTGGTAAAACAGCATGACGGCGATGGCCTCGGTATAGTCCCCGCTGCCCTCGTACAAGGCCAGGGCAATGGCCCCAATGGTGGCCACCGCCATCAGGAAGTTCTCGTCGAAGATCTGCCGGTTCCGGACGCCCTTTCCCGCTTTGATCAGGATGTCATAGCCAATGACCAGGTATGGGACCAGATAGCACGCAAAGCGCAGCCAGCCCTCCACCGGCACAAAGTTCAGCGCGACCAGCAATACCGCAGACGCAGCAATCCTGGCCAGCATCCTCTTCTGCCTCTTGTTCATGAGAAACACCTCAATTGTTTTTACAATTAAGTAATTGTTTATTTATTGTGGGAAAGGAACGCACCCGCAGCCATGCACGCACAGCCTGGGGTGCTTTCCAGCGCGAGGACTCACAGAAAGATCTCGCAGTCGTCCTCCACCTTCTTACAGTTCTTGCGAACCTGCTCCATGACGGCCTGGGGATCATGGCCCTCGGCAAACTCCACCATCATCTTCAGCGTCATGAAGTTTACAGTGGCGGACTGGACGCCCTCCGTCTTTCGGGCGGCCTGCTCCATCTTATTGGCGCAGTTGGCACAGTCCACTTCAATCTTATAGGTTTTTTTCATGACAATGACCTCTTTTCCATAGATATTTTATTCATCAATTAAGCAATTGTTTAATTATGATGCCATAATACTCCCCAGCAGTCGATTTGTCAATGGGTCTTCCCATCTTTTTTCCGGAAGGCCGCGACTCGGCCCCCATGGCGGACGCCATGGGGGCCGAGTCGGATCATTGTGGGCAGCGATCCTCTCCGCAGCCCTCCATCCCCTGCAGGGGGCAGCTGGCGCAGTCTCCTCTGCCCTTTCTCCCGCGTCGGAGCAGGCCCCAGACCGCCAGGGCACAGCAAAGCAGCAGAACCGCCAGCACTATGACCGTTCCCATCAGCCCTCTCCCCCTTAAAACAGAAACATCCCCACCTGGTACACCAGGAAGGTGACCAGCCAGGCCACAGCCAGCTGAAAGAAGGCGGTAAAGCCCATCCAGGCCCAGCTGCCCGACTCCTTGCGGATGGTGGCCAGGGTGGCGGCGCAGGGGATGTACAGCAGGCAGAATACCATCAGACAAAAGGCGTTGAACTGCCCAAACCCAATCCCCGCCAGGGCGGTGGAAAATGCGCTCATCCCCTCGGGAGAGCTGGCGTTGACCACTCCGAAGAGCACCGCGCAGCTGGACACCACCACCTCCTTGGCGGAGATGCCGGCAATCAGCGCCACCACGATCTGCCAGAAGCCCAGGCCGATGGGGGCAAATACCGGCACCAGCCACCGGCCGATGATCGCGCCGAAGCTGCCGCTCATGTCGCCAGTGTAGCCCTGGGGACCAAAGTTCAGCACCACCCAGATGATCAGCGTGGCCAGAAAGATGGTGGTGCCCGCTTTGCCTAGGTAGTCCTTCACCTTTTCCCAGACATAGATGGCCACCGTCCTGGCGTCCGGCAGCTTATACTCGGGCAGTTCCATAATCAGATAGTTCACGCTCTTTTTCCGATCCAGCAGGTGGATGACTGCGGACACCAGGATGGCCACCAAAATACCGATCAGGTACATGGAGTAAGCCACCAGCATGGCGTTGTCGCCGAAGAACATCTCAGCGAACAGGATGTAAATGGTCAGCCGTGCGTTGCAGCTCATAAAGGGTGTGACCAGCATCACCTTATACCGGTCCCGCTGATTCTCCAGGGCACGAGACGCCATGATGGCGGGCACTGTACAGCCAAAGCCCAGCAGCATCGGGATGAACGCCTTGCCGGACAAGCCCAGCCGGGTCATGATGCCCTCCATCACATAGGCCACCCGGGCCATATAGCCGCTGTCCTCCAACAGGGCCAGGCACAGGAACAGGATCAGGATATTGGGCAGAAAGGTGACGATGGTGCCCACGCCGGCAATGATGCCGTCCACCACCAGGGAGGTGACCACATCGCTCACGTTGGCGGAGGCCAGTCCGCTGCTGGCCACATCGGACAGCCAGCCAATGAACAGCTCAAAATATCCCTTGATCCAATCCCCCACCGTAAAGGTGAGGAAGAAGGTGACGGCCATGATCCCCAAAAAGGCTGGGATGCCCCAGATTTTATGGGTGAGCACCTTGTCCACATGCTCGGTGAGCATGTCCTGCTTTTGCTTGTGAAGCAGCACCTCATCGATGATTTCGCCGATAAAATCATACTTCTGGTTGATGATGTCCGACTCGTAATTTCGATCCAGCACCTGGGGCAAGTCCACCGGGTACTTCTCTGTGATTTCCTTATCCCCCTCCAACAGCTTCAGGGCATGCCACCGGTCATTTTTCAGATCCGGGTAACGGCGCTTTAGTTCCGCGATAATCTGGTCGATCTTGCCCTCAATCTCGTCGGAATAGACCATGGTGTATTCCGCATGGTGATCATGGGGATGCTGAGAGGTATATTTATGGTCATGGATCAGCCGGTCCGGGCTGGTGACCCCCTTGTGGTGAATGGCGGCATGCAGCAGAATATCCAGCCCCCGGCGCTTCCGGGCGGACACCGGAATCACCGGAATGCCCAGCATCTCCGGCAGCCGGTGCAGGTCGATCTCCATGCCACGCTTCTCCACAATGTCCATCATATTCAGGGCCAGCACCACCGGTTTGCCCAGTTCCAGCAGCTGCAGGGTCAGGTATAAACTGCGCTCCAGCGTGGACGCGTCCACCACATTGATCATCACGTCTACCTCATCGCTGAGGATGAACTGCCGGGACACCGTCTCCTCCATGGTATAGGAGGTCAGGCTGTAGGTCCCAGGCAAATCCACCAGGTGGATCTCCATTCCGTGGTCCTTGATGGCTCCTTCCACTTTTTCCACCGTCACCCCCGGCCAGTTGGCCACCTTCAGGTTGGCCCCCGTATAGGCGTTAAATAGGGTGGTCTTCCCACAATTCGGGTTCCCAATAAACCCAATGGTCATCTCTCCACTCATTGGGCGCACCTCACTTCAATATTTTTTGTGATGTGATATCCCAGGGCAAACCGGGCACCCCGCAGTTTGACAATCAAAATGCCCTTCCCCTTCCGGTTCACAACGAAGACCGGCGTATCCCTGGTCATTCCAAGCGCTTCCAGCCGCCGTTCCATCTGAAAGGGCAGGTGAATCTCCTGCACCACACAGGTTTGTCCAATCTGCGCGTCTTTCAACAGCATTGGCGTCTCCCTCCCTATTTTCTCTTATGAAATCTGCGTCTCCTATCTTAGCGCACACAGGGCAAAGTGGCAAGCCCCCCGTCACAACTCTTGCCACTCAAACCCGCCCTCCTCCCAAAATTTCACCCTGACGCCGCAAACCCCCGGCGGATACAGGCACACGCGGAGGATCCGTTGACTTTTTTCGTCCGATTGTATATACTGGCTCCAGCGGGAAAGGCTGCGGGTGGGCCTGGTTCTGCCCCGCCGCGCAAAATTTTACGACGGAGAGATGTTTTATGGCAGCAAAAAACCTGCCCCATGACCATGGCCAAAAGTTTGAACAGTTCCTGGAACGCGTTCCCAAGCTGGAGGAATTTCAGACTGTAGCCGACATCTTCAAGCAGCTGGGCGACGGAAGCCGGATTCGAATTTTCTGGCTTTTGTGCCATTGCGAGGAATGCGTCATCAACCTCTCCTCCATGATGGATATGAGCAGTCCTGCCGTCTCCCACCATCTGCGGCAGCTGAAAACCAGCGGTCTCATCGTCAGCCGCAGAGACGGGAAAGAGGTCTACTACAAAGCGGCCCAAACCCAGCAGGCTCAGCTGCTGCACCACATGATCGAGGCCATGGTGGAGATTGCCTGCCCTGCTCCGTGAAGCGCGGTCTGTTCCTGCCCGTTTCTGACAATGGTCCCATGTCCGTTCTTCCACTTTAGATAAAGGAGCGTTCCCCTATGCCGCAAACCCTTTTCTTCATTGTCCTGCTCACCCTGGTCACCGGTGTGGGTGGGTTGGCCCTGGGCGGCGGGCTGGCCACGCTGTTCAAGCGGGAATCCCCCCAGGCCACCAGCCTGCTGCTCTCCTTCACAGCAGGTCTGATGCTGTGCATCGTGTCCTTCGATATGGTGCCCGAGGCCATGGAGGCCACCGACAGCGTTTATCTGCCCCCTATCTTCCTGATCGCCGGCTTTGCCATCACCTTTCTGCTCAACTGTTGGATCGACAAAAGCGCCCACCACGCGGATGACAGCAACCCCCACCACTGTGCCTGCGGCCACCATGACCTGCATACCGCGGGTATCGTTCTGGCCGCGGCGGTGGCCCTGCACAATATGCCGGTGGGTATGGCGGTGGGGACCACTGTGGCAGCCGAGGGCATCAGCTACGCCAGCATTCTGGCCGCTGTCACCATCGGCCTGCACAACATCCCCGAGGGGATGAGCATTGCCATTCCTCTGCTCCATGACGGCTCCAAAGCCCGCGCCGCCATCGCCGTGGCCGCCCTCAGCGGTCTGCCCACAGTGGCCGGCGCGCTCATCGGCTATTTCATCGGCAGCCATACCCCTTTGGCGCTGGCCGTCATCATGAGCATCGCCGGCGGCGCCATGCTCTATGTGGTCTTTTTTGAGCTGCTGCCGGAGGCCTATCGGCAATGGCGTTCCAAATGGACGATCCTAGCCACGGTGTTAGGCTTTGCCCTGGGCATTCTGCTCATCTTCAGCCACGGTCACGGCCACGCCCACTGACCTGGACACACCTTTTCAAAACGGTGAAACGCCCGCCTTTCAGGCGGGCGTTTTCCATCACATCAGTTTTACGGTGAAGTAGACAGCCTGGCAGAACAGCCAGCCGACCAGTCCAAAGATCAAGTACAGGGCCTCTGTGGTGCCCAAGAACAGCCCAAGCGCCATTACTACGGCAACAATCACACAGGTGATCCAGGTGGTCACATAATGGGACCTGGCCGGCATCAGCCTCACACCGCCCAGCTTCCCCCCGGACTGCCGCAGCTTCCAACACAGCACAGCAGCCGCGGCCAGCACGATCCAGCCGATGATGAAGCACACAATCACTGCCCTGGGGTGGTTTATGTAGTATTCCCGGTAGAGCCACAAAGCGGCGATCCCGCCGCCGGTAAGTACGGCATTGATAAAAAAGGAGCGCTGGTACAGGAAATAGACCAGGATGAGAACTGCCGCAATTGCGGGCAGCACCATCAGGATACGAACTCCTTCATCGAAAAAGTAGTAGGCCACCGCAGTGACCACCCACAGAAAAAAGACCACGCCTGTCAGAATCGCCGGCAGGAGGATTCTCTTTCCTTTTTTGCGCACAGCCACCATCCAGATCACACCGGCCGCCGTCAGAGCGATCCCAAGAAAGCGGTACACCTGGAAAACCGCCAGCAGCGCCTGGGCAATGGAGATGCTCAGGCTCGCACCGGTGATGTCCACATAGAAATGCTTGACAAGCAGGATGACCAGCTCCGCCACCACCGCGCCCAGCAGCCAAAGCAGCATCCGGTTGAACGCGGCGTCCTCCGCCTGGCGGCGCTGGCTTTGCCTTTCCTTGTCGGTCATTCTCATCATTCCTTTTTTCAATCATAAAACCGAAAAATCAGATTTTTGCGGCAAATCCCGCTGTCAAACCTGTTTTTCACCACTTTTACACCTGTGAAATGCCTCCCACGGGAAAAGCATGATATAGTATAGCAGAAAATGGTCTGCTTTGCAACCAAAACTCTCAAGGTTCCGGCTGTCCCCCGCTTTTCCTCGGGCAGGATGAAAGTTCTGCCCGTTGCCAGGGCAAGCCGCAGGAGATCCCGAAATCCGGCTTAGATTTTTTGGGGCTTGCGGCTTCCCTATTTACACCATATAATAAGAACCAAGAATAAAAAAGGAGCTGAGCGCAATGATAACGGATCGAGAACTCGTGGACCTCGCCTTTGAAATGCTGGGCCGGTCCTATGTCCCCTACTCCAAGTTTCCCGTTGGCGCGGCCATCGCCTGTACCGACGGCACGGTGTTCACCGGCTGCAACGTGGAAAACTCTGCCTACGGCTCCACCATCTGCGCCGAGCGCACCGCCCTGGTCAAAGCGGTGAGCGAAGGCCACCGGGACGACCTGGAGCGCATCGCCATTGTGGGCAACAGCGTGGACTACTGTTGGCCCTGCGGCTCCTGCCGGCAGATGCTCTATGAGTTTAACCCCCACCTCATGGTGCTGGTGGCCCGCTCCGACCGGCAGTTCGTCTCCTTTTCCCTCCACGAGCTGCTCCCCCATGGATTCGGTCCCAAGAGTCTGACCCAGGCGGAGTGATTCCACCCTCATCGCGGCAGTTCGGAAATAAATTTCATCATGCCGTCCGCAATTTCCTCATACTGATAGTCGTGAAGATAGTGCGGGCAGTCCAGCTCTACCACCTGTGCATTGGGAACGGTAGCCGCGAAATTGTACTGAAACCCTCGCCAAGTCTGCTCGTCGAATCCGGTTCCGCCTGATCCGTCCGAGGCAAACATCAGCAGCGGCACGTCCACCGGGCCGCCGTTGGCCACAGTTTCCGCGCTGGCTTTGATCTCTTTCGCCTCGTTACGCATGGCTGTGGTCAGAGTGGAGCGGTAGAAAATCGCCCGATACAGATCCTTCTCCTCCTCCGTGAGCGTCCCATGGCGGATCGCATCGCTCTCCGCAAGCCCAGGGATCCACCGGGTCAAGCCAACCTGCGCGGCAAAGGAGGACAGCTGCATGAAAAACAGGTTGATTTCCATCTCCTCATATGCCTCCGGGACTGCCATGTCCAGGCCAATGATGGCTGTTACCTCCTCCGGATACTGCTGCGCCCAGTAAAGCGCCTCAATGCCAGACATGGAATGAGGACATATGATATATGGCGCGGAAAGCCCAGCGGCAGACAGCGCCTGCCGGGTCTCAGAGAGCACCGTATCCAGATCTCTTGACAGGCTAGTGTCCTCGCTAAATCCATAGCCCGCCCGCTCCACCACGGCGATCCGGTACTGACTGCTGAAACACGAATACAAAGATTTAAAATCCAGCACTGGGGAACAGGTCCCGCTCCCGGATAGGAACACCAGGGTGACCTCGCCGTTCCCTTCCGTATAGACGTTCATAGAATGCCCGTTTACTACAACCTGTTTGCCCATTGGTTGATAGATTGTCTCCTCCTGTCCCAGTTGGATCCTGTGGTTGATCCAGGAAAACAGAAGCAGCAGGCCCAACAACCCGATAATGATGAGCAAAGCGGTCCCAGCCCGTTTCACGATTCGTTTTCCCATACCTAAATCCCTCCCAAAGCGTATAGACCCGTTCAAAACATCAAAACTTTCCAGCATTTCTCCTTCCCTTCTGCACAAACTATCCCCGTGGAGGCAAGGAGGTTTTGTAGCATGTTTTTGGATAAGTTAGCCCTGACATTAGCTGTGATCGGCGGGCTGAACTGGGGCGCCATCGGTCTGTTCAACTTTGACCTGGTGGCCTTCATCTGCGGTGGATCCGGAACCTGGCTGGCCCGCGTCATCTACGCGGTGGTAGGCATTGCGGCCCTGTGGTGTATCACCCTGCTGTTCCGGGATGAGCGCACCACCCGCAGCAGCCACGCATAAGCTCCACACCGGCGCAAGGGAAACCCCTTGCGCCGGTATTCTTTTGCCAATTTCACTTCAGCCAGGCGTCCAGCTTCCCCTGCCGGATCTCCACGATTCCATATCCGGGGCGCTCCCGCACACCTCCCACGGTTCCCGGATTGAACAGCCAGGGCTTTGTCCCCTTCCACAGGTTAGCCCCATGATGGGTGTGCCCGAAGCAGACCATATCCGCCCCGGCCCGCCTGCCGGCTGACAGCAGGCCGGCCAGGCCTGACTTGGCCCCTTGCAGGTGCCCGTGTACCAGGAGGAACCGGACTCCTTCCAGCTCTACCACCAGTTCGTCCGCTCCCTGCCCGAAATCGCAGTTGCCCCGCAGCAGCTCCATGGGGATGTCTGGATACAGCTGAGCCAGGATTTTTCCGTCCCGCAGATTATCCCCCAAAAAGAAAACATGGTCGGGCTGCTCCTCCTCCACCGCCGCGATCATATGCTCCATACGCCCATGGGCATCTGAAAAAATTGCAATTTTCACAGGGTTCACCCTTTCCAGTTCCCTACATATACTGAGATAGGAAGCTCCATTTGGAGTTTCATCTGAAACGGAGGGAATTCCTATGTCAGGCTTCAACTCATTCCTCAAAGACCCCCAGGCGGCAAAGCTCATGGGCGATTCCTCCAAGCTGGAACAGCTGAAGAACGCCCCGGAAACTCAACAGCTCTTCTCCATGCTCAGCCGCAGCACCGGGGGAGACTTGGAACAGGCTGCCGGGAAGGCCGCCAAGGGGGACACCAGTCAACTGGTAGGGGCCATCCGGCAGCTCCTAGCTGACCCGGAAGGGGCCCAGCTCATACAGAAAATGAAAGACAAACTGAAATAGCAACCGTCGAGGGGAGGGGCGTGCGTGAGCGGTCTGGAGGAAAAACTGGAAGGGATCCTGAGCAATCCAAAGGCTATGGAACAGATTATGTCCCTGGCCCAATCTCTCGGAAAAAGCTCCGTGCAGTCCCAACCCCCCGCTTCGGACACCCAGTCCCAGCCGGAACAGGAACCCCCCCCGGCTTCGGAACCTTCCGACAGCGGCCTGCTGGACACACTGAGTCAGATCGATCCCCGTCTGATTTCAGGGGCGTTCCAGCTGATGAGCCAGTATCAAAACAATGACGACGGGCGGGTCGCCCTGCTCAATGCCCTGCGCCCATTTGTCAAGGAGAAACGCTACGCCAAGTTAGATAAAGCCATCCAAATCGCCAAGCTCTCCCGGCTGATCCGCATGGGGCTAGAGCTGCTTCGCCCGAGGGAGGACCCCCATGTATAACCGCTATCAGGGAAACCGAGATTTCATCGTCATCGACTCTGAGCCGGAGTCCCGGCATAGCCAGGCCGATCCACCTCCCCGCCAGGAGCCCCCACGAAAGACCGCCGGTTCCCCTTCTCCCCTGCTGGGAGAGCTGACCGGCAGCCTATCTCAGCTGCTGGGCGGGCTGCGCAAGCACTTTTCTCTGGAGAGCCTGGACACCGGGGATATCCTGCTGGTGCTGATCATTCTCTTGCTCTATCTGGACGGGGATAACCTGGAGCTGGTCATCACCCTGGGGCTCATGCTTCTGCTGGGGCTGGGGGACGACTGATCACTCCCTCACCATCGTCCCGTCCGGCAGGACAAACAGCTCACGGTTCTCAGACAGCGGGCTGGTCACCTCATGGGAGGTCATGGAATACACCACTTCCCCCCCCGCCTCCGTCTCCGCGGCAATCAGCAGCCCACTGTTCACCGAGATCCAGTACCGGTACAGGTATCCCAGCTCCGGCTGCTCAAACTCCACATAGATACAGCTCTGCCCATCCCGCTCCACATAGTCTGCTGCCGTAATCCCGGCAGGGTCCAGCGCCAAAACATCCTCATAGGTGGGCAGGCGCTGGGCAAGATCGGCACTGTGCCCGGTGGCCGGGGCCTGATATACCTCATCCTCCCCGTCATACCACAGCCAGATCCGTCCGTCTCCCACAATGGAGCATTCCACCACCCCGGAAGCCAGGGTGGTGTCTGTCCGCATCCAGCCGCCATCCACCCAGACCTGGGCGGTGATGGTGCCAATGGCAGCTGCGTCCTGCAGGTAGGATACAGAAACGCTTCGGCTATAGCTCTCATACCGGCTCAGAGACGCGATGGCCAGCTGGACGGTCTGGGGCGTCACCTCCACCGGAATCCCGCCTGCCTCAGGATCCGCACTCACCTGTTCCGGATCAGAGGAGGCGTTGAGACCCGGCGGATCCAGCTCAGGGGTCTGAATAAACAGGTTCAAGCCAAAGCTGTACAGCACCGCAAGCAGGACCACGCAGGCAATGATCACCGCCAGAATCGTCCTTTTCCTGTCTTCCACACGCTCCCCTCCTCTCTTTTGCCGGGCAGGGCAGTCAGCTTTTCGCCTGAAACTCCTCCGGCATTCTGTCTGAAAGGCCAAACTCATAGGCGATGGCGTCCGCAATCCGGCGGCAGGCCTGTCCGTCTCCATAGGGGTTGACCGCATGGGCCATTTGCCGGTATACCTGGGGAGATTCGATCAGCTCCACCGCCAGATCCAGAATCTGCCGTGTATCCACCCCCGCGATCTTCACCGTACCGGCCTGCACGGCCTCCGGCCGCTCTGTCTCCTGGCGCAGGACAAGCACCGGCTTCCCCAGCGCGGGCGCCTCCTCCTGCAGCCCTCCCGAGTCGGTCATCACCAGGTAGCTGCGGGCCATCAGATTGTGCATCTCGTCCGCCGCCAGCGGCCAGATCAAATGGACATTGGCCAGACCATCCAGATGCCGGTGGGCCACCTCCTGTACCACGGGAGACAGATGCACCGGATAGATCAGCTCCAGCTCCTGGGGATAGCGCAGGGCCAACTGGCCCAGCGCTGACATGATCTGTTCCATGGGCTGCCCGTAGTTTTCCCGGCGGTGGCAGGTGACCAGCACCACCTTCTTCTTTTCATAGTCAATCCGGTTCAGGGCTTGTGTTGTAAAGTGATAGTCCTTTTCAACCGTTGTCTGCAAGGCATCAATCACCGTATTGCCAGTCACATAGATCCCCTTGGAGATCCCCTCCCGCTCCAGGTTCAACCGGTTGGCCCGGGTGGGGCAGAAGTGCAGGTCGGCCAGGCGGCCCACCAGGGAACGGTTCATCTCCTCCGGGAAGGGGGAGTACTTATCACCGGTGCGCAGGCCGGCCTCCACATGGCCAATGGAAATTTTCTGATAGAAAGCAGCCAGCGCCCCGGCAAAGGTGGTGGAGGTGTCCCCATGTACCAGAACCAGATCGGGACGCAGCTGCTCAAACACCTTTTCCAGGCCCAGCAGGCACTTGGTGGTGATGGTGGACAGGGTCTGACGCTGCTCCATGATGTCCAGATCGAACTGGGGCTTCAGTTGAAAAATCTCCAGCACACCGTCCAGCATCTGCCGGTGCTGAGCGGTGACGCAGCAATAGCTTTCAAATGCCTCCCGCCCCTCCAGCTCTTTGACCAGAGGCGCCATTTTGATGGCCTCTGGCCGGGTTCCGAAGATGGACATCACCTTCACAGGGCGCCTTCTCGTGGGGTCAGCGCTCAGACGGTCCATGATGTTCCTCCTCCTCATCCTCCATTGGTTTCTGGTGCTGGGTGTGATTTCCGGTATGGCCCACGATCAGCACCCTCCAGGCCAGCAGCGCTGCCAGCCCCGCCGCCACCAAGAAAATCAGTGCCCGCAGCGCCCCGCTGGTGGTGAGTACCACGGCGGATAACCCTAGGATAGCGGAGATGACGTAGAGCATACCCACCGCCTGCTTTTGGGACAGGCCCATGTCAATGAGACGGTGGTGGATATGGCTGCGGTCAGGGCGCATGGGGCTCTGACCCTTGGAGAGCCGGCGCACCACGGCAAAGCAAACGTCAAAAATCGGCAGCCCCAAAATCAGGAAGGGCGCCACAAAGGAAATGATGGTGTACATCTTAAACATGCCCTGGATGGACATATTGGCCATGATAAATCCCAGAAACGTGGCCCCTGTATCCCCCATAAAGATCTTGGCGGGATTGAAATTATAGGGCAAAAAGCCAATACAGGCCCCCACCAGGGCACCCATGATCATGGCCACGTCCAGCTCACTGACCAGCAGCGCGATAATCAGCATGGCGGCCGAGCTGATGGTGGACACTCCACAGGCCAGCCCGTCCAGCCCGTCGATCAGGTTCACTGCGTTGGTGATGGCCACCACCCAGATCACCGACAGGGCAATGGACAGCCAGTCATCCAGCACCCAAATGGGGTTTTCGCTGAAGATATTTGGGTTGGACAGAATGCTGATCTGGTTGCCGGCCAGCACCGAGACCAGCGCCGCCACGATCTGGACCACAAACTTCAGCTTGGCCGGCAGGGCGTAAATGTCATCAAAAATGCCCAACACCACAATGATGACAGCTCCCAGCAGCATGCCCCGCTCCGAACCGTTCATCGGAACCATGAGCACCACCGCGAACATGAATCCCAAAAAAATTGCCAATCCGCCCAACCGCGGGATGGGGTGATCGTGCATCCTGCGGTTGTCCTTGGGCACGTCGATGGCGCCCACCTTGACGGAAAACGCCTTGACCAGCGGCGTAATGGCGAAGGACACCACCGCCGCCAGCAACATCGTGAGCAGGACAAAGCCCACGATGCTCATATCCAGGCCCTGCCCTGTCTGTACGATCTGTATGGTCAGCACGCGAACACAGCTCCTTTATCGGCTTACAGGGCGACAAACCCCACTTTTTTATAGACCTTCCGCAGGGTCTTGCCGGCCACGTAGGAGGCCTTTTCCGCCCCGGCCCGGTATACCTGCTCCAGGTATGCCTTATCTTTCAGAATTCGTTCAGCTTCCTCCCGGATTGGGCGGAGAGTCTCAATCACCGCGTCGCCCACCGCCGGTTTGAACGCGCCGTACCCCTGGCCGTCGAACTCCCGCTCGATCTCCTCATAGCTTCTTCCGGTGACAGCAGAGTAAATGCTCATCAGATTGGCCACCCCCGGTTTGTGCTCCAGGTCATAGCGGACACAGCGCTCTGTGTCGCTGTCGGTCACCGCCCGCTTGAACTTACGCTGGATGTCCTCCGGCTTCTCCATGAGGAAGACACAGCCCTCCGGAATGGATTTGCTCATCTTGCTATCCGGCGCAGTCAGACCCATCACCCGGGCCCCGGCCTTGGGAATGTATGGCTCCGGCATCTTGAACACGTCCCCATAGATACCGTTGAACCGCTGGACAATATTCCGGGTCAGCTCCACATGCTGCTTCTGATCCTCCCCCACCGGGACGTAGTCCGGCTGGTACAGCAGGATGTCCGCAGCCATCAAGGCGGGATAGGTAAACAGCCCGCCGTTGATATTATCCTTGTGCTTGGCGGATTTATCCTTGAACTGGGTCATACGGGACAACTCGCCAAACATCGTGTAGCAGTTGAGCACCCAGCCCAGCTGGGTATGCTCAGGCACATGGGACTGGATAAACAGGGTATTTTTCTTCGGATCCAGTCCGCAGGCAATGTACTGAGCCAGCTGCTCCAGCGTGCGCCGGCGCAGGTCGGCGGGGTTCTGCCGCACCGTGATGGTATGCAGGTCCGCCATAAAATAGTAACAGTCAAACTCCTCGGCACGAGCGCTCCAGTTTTTGATGGCGCCCAGGTAGTTGCCCAGATGGAGATCCCCGCTGGGCTGGATGCCGGAGAGCATCACTTTCTTTTTTGCTTGTTCTTCCATTGTGGTCACGCCCTTTTCCTCATTATCCCAGTTCTTCCCCTGCAAACTGTGGTCAGGCCGGTCACGCCCGGTTTAAAAACTTCCCAGGATCCACGGGCACCGCGTCCAGCCACAGCCGCTCCAGGGCGTAAAACTCCCTGGCCTCCTGCGTGAACACATGGACCACCACCGCGGAGTAATCCAGCAGGGTCCACTGCCCCCCCCGGTGGCCTTCGATATGGTGGGGCTCCTCCCCCTGGAGGCTCATGGCCTCCTCCACCGCGTCAGACAACGCGCGCACCTGGGTATTAGAGGTGCCGGTACACAGTACAAAATAATCCGCCAATGTGGTTTGATCCCTGGTGTACAGGACCTTGATATCCTGTCCCTTTTTGCTGTCCAGCGCCTGTACGGCGATGGAAGTCAGTTGCTCTGCTGTCAACAAGTGTGCTGCTCCTTTCCATCCGATTTCACTTCGGTTCTGCTTCCGTTTGGCCGCTCTGGATGCCCACCCCTTCTGATGAGGCCAGCGGGTCCGGCTGCTGAGAGACCACCGGCTGGCCGCCGCTGTCCGAGGGCTGCGGCTGCTGAGAGACCGCCGGCTCCTCCGAGGTTGCAGGCCCGCTGGGCTCTGGCTCCTGGGAAGTCACAGGTTCCTGAGAGGTCACCGGTTCCTGAGAGGTCACCGGTTCCTGGGAGATCACAGGCTCCTGGGAGGTCACAGGTTCGCTGGGCTCCGGTTCCGGGGTAACCACCACCGGCGGAATCCCTGCAGAGGGATCGGCCAGCACGCCGGTGGTGGAGGACAGAGTGCCATTGCTGTTAACCGTGATCAAGTCCAGTTCATTGAGGGTCACCTCATCCACAAAGGGGTTGAGAGACTGGTTGATCAGCTCCAGCAGGGCGCTCTGGTTGGGATAGACCCTTCCGTAGTAGGGATTCCCCTCTGGTGCTCCATAATAGGGCATTACCACAAAGTTCACGTCGTCTACGCTCAGCCCGCCGAAGATGGCCTGGGAGCCAAACCAGAACAGGTTCTCAATGGTCAGGTCGCTGGTCACACGCTGTCCGAACAGCTCCGCCAGTTCCCCGATCTTGGTGACATTCTTTAGCTGGAGGGTCTGGCTGAGCACCGCCTTGAGAAAGTCGTTGCGCATCTCGATCCGGCTGATGTCGCTGCCGCCGCTCTCACCATAGTAGGGGCTTGTCCTGTTGTTATGCCGCCAGCGGATCACCTTCATAGCGTCTTCCCCGTTCAGGTACTGATAACCCGGTTCAAAGTGGATATGCAAATCCTGGTAGGGATCATCATAATCCATATGATAGGGGATGTCAAACCACACCCCGCCGATGGCGTCCACCATCTCCCCCACCAGCTGCCAGTCAATCATCACATAGTAGTCGGGGACGAAGCCCACCAGCTCGGACACCTCGCTCTTGAGCCCCTCGACGCCCTCTTCTCCCTGGCCGTAGCGGTTGTATACCGCGTTGAGCATCTTCTGGGTCACCGTCCGCCCGCTGGAGTTGATCAGGGTGTCCCGGGGAATGGACATCACCGTGGCCTGCTGATTGGTCACATCATAGGACACCAGCATCATCACATCCGTCAGCCCCGAGGTCTCGTCCGGGCCAAAGACCAGAATGGTATAGAAATCCTCGCTCTTCCGCTCCCCACTCACTTTCGGTTGGACAGAGTCAATATCAACCTTGTCATCCACCGGCTCTCCACTCTCCGCCACCGGATCGCCACCGGGCAGGGGGGGCCGTTGGACCCAGCGGGTCCACAGCAAGGCAACCGTGGCCGCCAGCACCATGAGTACCGCCAGCACAATCAGGATGACCGCCCGCCTCCACTCCCGCTTTCTCCCGCCTGAGCTCTCTCTTCTCTTTCCGTTGGGATTTGAAGTCATAGCCTAAGTCCTTTCTGCAATGTTTGCTCCGCTTCCAAGGTATTGGGATGCACCATCCGGTTGCGCTCCAGCATCTCCTGGATGGAGAGCTGTACCCCCATCAACACCGCCCGGTCCAGATCCTCATAGGCCAGCCGGCGCATCTCGGCCACCTCAGGGAACTCCCGAGTGGGCTCTATGTAGTCGGCCAGATAAAGCAGCTTCTCCGCAAGCGTCATGTTCCCCCGCCCGGTGGTGTGGTACAGGATGGCCTGGAACACCGTCTCGCTCTGCCCGAACACATACTTGGCCAGGGCCGCGCCGCTCTTGGCGTGGAGCAGCTTTTCCGCGCTCCGCTCCAGGCTGTCCAGCTGGATGCCGTAGCGTGCGCAGATCTCCAGATGCTCCTGCTTGGTCCGATACTTGGTACAGTCGTGGAGGATGGCGGCCCGGCGCATTTCCAGCGCATCGCCGCCCCACCGGAGGGCCAGCCGCGCCGCCTCATCCTCCACCCCACGGATGTGGGCCAGCCGCTTGGCCTTCACCATAGAGTAGGAGACATAGCGCAGCTCCTCTACGGTCAGGCGGCTGAGATCCGCGCAAGTTTCATATAGTTTTTCTCTCAGAATGTAACCGTATACTGCCGGGGGCAGATACTCCCGGCCCCCGCCTTGGCCCAGCATCTCCCGCAGCTGGGTGGAGGAGACGTCCACCAGCATCAGATCGGGAATGGCGATGGTGGCCACCTTTGCCCCGTAGGTCCGGTGCAAAAACTCCCGCTGAGGGGCGAACAGGCGCTCGGTGTCCGCATGGGTGCGCCCAAAGGCGCACACCCCCGCCAGAGACAGGATGACCTCCGGCTCATGCCAGTGCTGCAAAGACAGGAACATATCCGTTCCCATCAGCAGCCACAGCTCCGCGCCGGGCCACAGCTGCGCCGCCTGGCGCAGGGTATCCGCGGTATAGCTCTTCCCCGGCCGGTGCATCTCCACATCCCACACCCAGGTCAGATCCGGTTTCAGCATTTGATCGGCCAGGATGGCCGTCATTTCCATCCGCTGGGTCTCCGTGGGGCTTCCGGCGGGGAGGACTTTGTGGGGCGGGACCCCCGCTGGGACAAAGACCAGGCGATCCAGCCCCAGCGCGGACGCGGCGGTTCTCGCCGCTGCCAGATGCCCCAGATGGGGCGGATTGAAGGTACCGCCATAAAGTCCGATTCTCATAAACCGACCGCCTTCCCCACCAATATTTTACATCCTTCCTTGACACGGCCCCTTGATTCCTTCACCGGCTTAATACGCTGCCCCCATGGGCCAGGACCCACGGGGCCTCCGTATGTTCCATGTTCGGCAGAAGTAAATTCCACATGCGCAACTGGTTTGGCGTGGCACAACCAGTTTACAGCGCACCCGTGCCCGCCGCCAGAAGGCGGCCTCCCACAAGCGTGTGCAAATGGCCGGCCGTTATTTCACCAGCTTAATGCGCTTGTCCTTTTCCCTGCTGTGGGTCTCCCGGTACAGAACAAATCTTGTGCCGATGACCTGGACCACCTGGCTGCGGGTGGCCCGGGCCAGCTCCTCTGCCCCCTCCCGGGCGGACAGCAGAGAGTTTTCCAGCACCCTGCCCTTGATCAGCTCCCGGGCCTCCAGGGCGTCGTCCGCCTGCTTGATCAGGTTGGGGCCCAGCCCGTCCTTTCCAATGTGAATGATTGTGTCAATGCCGTTGGCCAGCCCTCTGAGCTGAGCACGCTGTTTGCTGTTCAAATCCATCGTTGCTTTGTACTCCTTCCCGCCTTAATAGAAACTGGCCAATTCATCCATCCGGCCTTCCCGGACCCACTCTTCAGAGTACCCGCAGGAGGCGCAGACATCCCGATCCACCGGTATGAATCCCAGCCCCACAGGAATTCCATTGTCCATCATTCGTCCGCCAGTGACCTCAAAGATCTTTGTTCCACCGCATTTGGGACAGGTTTTGCTGTGTTTCATAAAAATTCCTCCGATTCCTCCCGCATGTACCTTTCCAGTTCTTTCCGAAACGCCCGCAGGGCCTCTCCCCGGTGGGAGACGGCGTTCTTCTCCTCCGGGGTGAGCTGGGCAAAGGTCTTTTTCAGCTTTGGCAGGAAAAACACCGGATCATAGCCGAACCCGCCCTCTCCCATGGGTGCGAAGGCGATGGTGCCGGGGCACTCCCCCCGGGCGGTGAGCACGTCCCCGTTGGGGAAGCAGCAGGTGATGACGGACACGAACTTTGCCCCCCGGGGCTGGCCCTTCAGGTTTTCCAGCAGCAGGCGGTAACGGCCCACGTCATCCAGTCCGGGCCCGCCGTACCGGGCGGAGTATACCCCCGGCGCGCCCCCCAGGGCGTCCACGCACAGCCCTGAGTCGTCAGCAATCGCAGGCAGGCCGCTGGCCTCCATCACCGCCTGAGCCTTGAGCCGGGAGTTCTCCTCAAAGGTGGTTCCCGTCTCCTCCACATCCACATCTACCCCCACATCAGATTGCAGGCAGACCTCTACCCCCATGTGGGAGAGAATCTCTCTCATTTCAACCAGTTTCTTCTCATTCTTACTGGCCAGCACCAGCTTCATACCCAGCCCTCCAATACCGCTTTTTGCATGTTCTGAAGCTCCCGGATCCCCTTCTGGCACAGATCCACCAGGGCACGCTGCTCCTCGATGGTAAAGGCCCGGCCCTCGCCGGTGCCCTGCAGCTCGATGAGCTGGCCGGCGTCGTTCATCACACAGTTCAGATCTACCTGGGCGCTGGAGTCTTCCTCATAGCACAAATCCAGCATAGGCTGCTCATCCACGATGCCAGCGGACACGGCCGCCACACAGCTCCGAATTGGGTTGCGCGGCAGCGTCCCGTTCTCCACCAGCTTCCGGCAGGCCAGGGCCAGGGCCACAAAGCCGCCGGTGACGGAGGCGGTGCGGGTTCCCCCGTCCCCCTGCAGCACGTCGCAGTCCACGGTGATGGTCAGATCGGGCAGCAGGGTCAGATCCACCGCCGAGCGCAGGGAGCGGCCAATGAGCCGCTGGATCTCCGCCGAGCGGGGGGACAGCTTCAGCTTGGAGATGTCCCGGCGGGACCGCTCCCGGTTGGCCCGAGGCAGCATGGAGTACTCTGCCGTCACCCAGCCGGTTCCCTCCGGCACATGCTTTGGCGCGAACCGCTCCACACTGGCGCAGCACAGCACCTTGGTGTTGCCGCAGGTGATGAGTACGCCTCCCTCGGGGAACTTGACAAAATCCGTCTGCAGGGTCACTTTTCTCAATTCGTCCAACCCACGTCCGTCTAGCCGGGCCATGGCACTTCCTCCTTTATCTTTCCTGGGCTTCCGCGCTCCATCCGCCGCTTCTCAACGAATCGGCGGAAAGAAAAAAACCGCCGCGCCCAGTGCGGTAATGGCCTCACTGGAAATCTGTCTGAACAGCGATCTCTGGCGCCTCTCTGCTCCGGCACTATCGCCGCGGGAACCCCAGCCTTAAAGCACGGCACACACCAGCAATACGATCAGAAGATCTCTCATAGCAGCGCCTGGGTGAACGCGCTCGGGTCAAAGGGCTGGAGGTCATCCACGCCCTCGCCCACGCCCACATATTTCACCGGCACCCCCAGCTCCTTGGCAATGGCGATGACGATGCCCCCCTTGGCGGTGCCGTCCAGTTTGGTCAGCACAATGCCGGTGATGCCCGCCGCCTGAGAAAACTGCTTGGCTTGAATCAGGCCGTTCTGTCCCGTGGTGGCGTCCAGCACCAGCAGGGTCTCCCGGCTGGAGTTGGGGCACTCACGGTCGATGACCCGGGATATCTTGTTCAGCTCGTTCATCAGGTTCTGCTTGTTATGCAGCCGCCCGGCGGTGTCCACCAGCACCACGTCCACCTTCCGGGCCTTGGCGGCGCTCATGGCGTCGTACACCACAGCGGCGGGGTCGGCCCCCTCGTGCTGCTTGATGAGGTCCACCCCGGCCCGCTCCGCCCAGATGGTGAGCTGGTCAGCGGCGGCGGCCCGGAAGGTGTCCCCGGCGCACAGCAGGACCTTTTTCCCCTCTTTCCGCCACCGGGCGGCCATCTTGCCGATGGAGGTGGTCTTACCCACCCCATTGACCCCGATAAACAACGCCACGGCGGGAGCGTGGGACAGATCCATGGAGCAGTCCTCCTGGGAGAGATACTCCGCCAAGATCTCCCGCATGCAGGCCCGGGCCCCCTCCACATCCTTGATCTTGCGCTCCTTGCAGCGCTCCTTTAGCTCCTCCACCGCCTCCAGGGTGGTCTCCGCCCCCATGTCGGCCATGACCAGAGATTCCTCCAGCTCGTCATAGAAGTCGTCGTCCAGCTGGGAAAAGCCGCTGAATATACCGATTTTTTTGATCTTGTCAAAGAAACCCATGGTGATCTCCTTACTGCTTCGTTTTCAGGCCGCCTCCTGGGCGGCGGGCATCAGCCCCCGCGGGCCGAGTCCCTCTATTTGATGTGAAGCTCTTCCTCCACCTCATTCAAATTGATGGTCAACATCCGGCTGATCCCCCACCCGGCAGAGCCGGGCGGGGACCCCATTTCACCCTGCTCGGGCGGAGTAAATCCGCCCTGCGCAAATCTCCGCTGTCGCTT
>CALXDP010000007.1 GCA_944387095.1 uncultured Oscillospiraceae bacterium | reverse complement strand
CGTTTTTGACCCCATATTTGACCACAGTCAGGACCGGAACACGTGGAAACAGCGGATTTAAGAGCGTCAAAAAATATCTGATACCAATCAGAAAGTGCCGGAAAGCACCACAAATCACCACAAAAAATTTGGTTCAAGCGTTTGGGAGCAGGATGCCGGGAGTTCGAGTCTCCCCACTCGGACCATCCAAGGATCATCCGAACTACATTCTCCACGTGGGTAATGTAGTTCGGATTTATCACTTCCATCGAGAATATTGATCGAGGACAAGGACAGGAATTCAAACTCCTGTCCTTGCTTCATTAACCAATCCTGTGATATAGTTTCAAGAGCAGAGCTGTCTTTGAAATCCTGTGCCGCAGCAAATCGAAACGCCATTTTGAAAGGAGCCGTTCATATGAAAAAACATATTGTATTGATCATGCTAACGGCCTGTCTGTTGGGGCTGGTCGCATGTAGCCAGCAAACGCAGGGAGATGTGGTTGGCGTCTATGTCTATGAAAAAAGCGGATTTGGCGGTGTTTTTACAATTACGATTGAGGATGACGGGACTTTCTACTATTCTGAGGGGCTTTTAAGCAGTTATTTGGGCAAAGGAAGTTGGACTTTGGATGGGGACATCCTGCACCTTTGGGATACTGGCCTACAAACCGAAACGAGAAATTACTACTTTCAAGTAGACGGCTCTGATTTAGTGTTCATTTCCGAAAACTCTGACAATTTTACATATCTTGATGTGCGTGAGGGCGAGCGATTTTTAACTTTAGTGGCCGAATAGTTGCGACAATTTGTTTTTGTCACAGAGATCATGAGGCGGAAGCATCATTGAACAAGAAACCCCTTGGCCGCTTCTTTTTCACGGCCGATTTCCCCCTATGAGATTGGCGGTATTTACCAGCCGTTTTTTCGCCAGTTCCGTGTATTGCTTACTTAAATCGATTCCAATTGCTCTTCTGTCCAACTTTACGGCGGCGTCCACAGTGCTCCCCGTTCCGGAGAAGGGATCCAGCACCACTCCGCCAATTGGGCAAGTAGATAATATAGGGACTCTCAACAATTCTTCAGGGAAAACCGCACAGTGCGCATCGCGCCGCCAAGAATCTTCCGGAACGATCCTCCAAATGTTGGAGGGCAAAAATCCTCTCTTTTTCATTTTTATGAGATAGAAACCTTTTTCCTGAAGTTCTTTTGCCCGTCCACTAATTTTCGTACTTTCACTATGATATGCTCGCTGTTCTCCGCGGACAGTCATGCGAAAATCAACAATTACACCGTTTCGCATCTCTTCTAAAGCAGTATTCAGCGCATCCAGCGCGTTTTGCTTTTCTGCTGGGGAGAGGACGGTTGAACTATTTATCTGCGCAAAATACTTCCTCCCTGTTACTCCTGTCGCAGATGTGATTTCACCTTCTTTCTCATAAGCGCATTTTTCAGGAGCAATACGGACTGCATCCCCATCGAAATAATATTTTTTTGACTTTACAAATTGAAAAATATGTTCATAGATATCCCTAAAGCGATCTTTACAACTCTGGGTGCCTTTCATCTGGTCCCAGACTATATCACTGCGCAAAATCCAGCCTTCAGCTTGCATGGCTAGCGCAACTCGCCAAGGCATACCCATAAGGCACTTTTTGTAAAATTTATCTCCTATGTTTAGCCAAAATGTTCCCGCGGGTTTCAGTACACGTTGAACCTCTCTGATGACAACCATTAGATTCTCAACATACTCTTCTGGTGTTGCCTCTGACCCTAGGACATTCGTCAATTCACCATCATAGTCTTCATATACCCGCTGTTGCCAGTAAGGCGGCGAGGTGACCACGCAGTCAATGCTTTTATCTGGCAACTGCCCAAGCGCCGATGCTGAATCTGCGGTTATAATGCAATACTTTTTCTTCTTTGCCAATACCTCGTGCATTTCGTGCATTACTCCAACACTCCGTCTTCTCGCCCTTTTTTGATCGCGTTATTGAGAAATTCTCCCTCGGTTAAATACTGGTTTGGATTTGCTCCGGCTAGAATCTTATTGATACCATTTAGGTCTGTACTAAGCCACTTCGATGCCACCAGTTTAAAACGGCTCTGCTCCTCATCCCAATTCATTCTATATGTCATAAAGTGAATGGTATCATTCATATCTTGCCGCAAATCAGATGTATCCACGGCATCCTCAAGATAGGCCATTGCGACATCCTGGATCACAAACACTATTTTTTTGCCCCACGCGTTGACAACCTGCCCCTTTTTATAGACCTGCTGCATCATGGTCTTCATAAATTCATTTGCCCAGTTCAAACCAAAGGTATAGCGCTCATAATATGTTCCGTATTTGAGCAAATCTTTTACATAGGGGTAAGGGGAGCCAGTTGTCCCGTTTGCTTGAAACTCCACACAGAAAAAATCGGATGTCTGCTTATGTTCGGCGTCTGTCTTCACTGCGACAAAATCAACATTGCCGCTGACCCCCATATTGACTTCTTTAATCCAGTGATAATTCTCCCATTCCGGGAAAAAGCGATCGTGTATGGACTCAAAAACAATCTCTTCTAAAAAACGGGAAGGACAAACAATTACCGGTTCAAACTCTTTTAAAAACGAACCTTTGTAGCCAAGAGAACAAATACCAACTTTTATGTGAGGTTCACTCTTTCTGGGCTTTGTACATTCTCTCCCCAGGAAGGGGCAGAATTGGGTTTTACGCGCAGTTGTCGCAGCTTCGCTATGATCCGTATAGGTATACCCAAATATTTCAATTGGATATCGTCCGATTTGAGGCTTCATACTTGCGGCTCCTCCTTTATCGTAACAAGTTCGTTACTCATCGTCAACATCTGCTTCAAAATCAAAAAAGTCAGAAAGAGAGATATCCAATGCCAGCACAACTTTTTCCAAACTTATTATCGTTGCGTTCCGCTTTCCAGATTCTATTCCGGCAAGATATGTGCGGTCAATACCAGCTTTTAGCGCCAGTTTCTCCTGCGAAAGCCCAAGTTGATTTCTGAGTGATCTAATGCGACTGCCAACCTTTTCTGTGATCATGGTCCACCACACTCCTCACACATAAATTCGACATCTATTTTACACGAAATGTAGACTATCATTCAACGGACTATCAGTAACACATCTGCCAGACGCTTGTGCGCAATAAAGGAGGGAGCATCGCAGCAATGCTCCCTCCTTGCGCGTAAAGAACGCTTGTATTTTTCTTTTTTCGCTATCGTTCCTTTACAAAAACGACCTGCGCAATGGCTGAAATATGGGGTCATGACCAGGCTGGCCGCAGCTTCTGTGCATGGCTACAGCATTGTCTTTGAAACTATCGTACATACCGGATCTGATCGCCCTCAGCCGTGTTTCCCTGCCAAAAGCAGGCCCCGCCGTCCGGGACGGTCTGGTAAACAGTATCCGCCCTGCTAGAAACTTTGGAGCGCCACAGGGCCGGCTGCGCTGGTCTGGCGGCCTCTTGGCTGGCGGGAGCCTTCCGTCCAGATGGCGGGGGATTGACCCTGCCATCGCCTGCGTGTTCAGGGCTGCTTTCCGGCTTTCGCCTTGCAGATGAGCTGGGTCATGGTGCCCATTGGGCAGTAGACGCACCAGCTGCGGGGCTTGAACAGCATCATGGTGATCAGTCCCAGGACGGTGGAGGTGAGCATGACCCCGTAAAAGCCGAAGGCAAACTGGGCCGCGCCCAGGTGGAACAGGGTCCCGTGGTAGGCCCAGTGCCAGGGCAGCCGGAAGGTCCACAGCAGGGTGACCACCTGCTGGAGATCCTGGGCCCCGGCAAACACCAGATAGGTATTCCACAGCATCAGAAGGAACATAACCAGAAAAAAGATCAGAAAGCCGTATCGAAAGGCTTTGTGCTTCATCCAGCCCGGGATGTCCTTTTTTCGGGACAGGCCAAAGCGCCCCCCCAAAACACCAAAGAGTTGGCCCCGGCCGCAGTAGCGGTTGCAGTACCCCTTGGTCCCGGTGGCCACCGAGATAATCAGCGGTAAAAAGAAGCAAAGCAGGCCCAGCCAGGTGAACAAGATATTGAAAAATCCCAGCAGAAGGTACAGAAGGGACACGATCCAAAGATAGTCGTACCAGCGCTTCTTCATGCCCCCACCTCCCAGATCTCAATGACGCTGGCAGGGCACTCCCTGGCGCATTTACCGCAGCCCACGCACTTGTCCGGGTTGACCTGGGCCATGACGCCCCGGACAATTTCAATGGCCTGCATCGGACAGATCTTCGCGCAGCAGCCGCAGGCCACGCAGGCCCCCTGATCTACGGCGGCTGTCCGCCGCTTTTTCCCTACTGAAGTCATACGATGCCTCCCCTGATTTTGATGGTCTTATCGTATCACGGGATGTATGGGCCATACCGTGATGAGATCACACAGGGTCTGGGCCCATCACGCACAGCAGAACACCCCCGCTGCTTCTGCACCTCAGAAAGCAGCGGGGGGTGTTTTTGTTTTTATGCCATTCCCGCCATCCCACGGATCATCGCGGGGACAGCCTCCGGATTTTCACACGCTTGCACGCCATACGCGCCCACATGGATCCGGGCGATCATCTTGTGTTCACATAGGAACTGAATTGCTCAACAGCCGCTGTCATTTTTTTCGCCCACGGCAGCCGCACTCTCATGCACTCGCTGGCACACCGGCGCACAAACACATGATCCGATTTGCTCCATTCCAGCAAGACTTCCATGGTGCGCTCTGGAAACGCCTGAATCAGAGGCCTCATGGCAAATTCCCCTGTATAGCGCTTGGTCAGCTCCCGGATAAAATTTACAGACTGCTCATAGTATTTCGCCTCAGCTGCGCCATGGGCCTCCACATATTTCCCCACAGGGGCCAGCCACGCCCCGTCCGAATACATGACGGAGAAGGATTCCAATTCCGGCCCCAGCAGTCCAGAGAAGATTTGAAGCGTATCCGGATAAGCCGGCAGATATTGGTCAAACGCGCACACGAAAACGTTCATTCGCTGTGTATACGCTTTCCCCTCTATGGACTGGGCGACATCGGAGACAAACTGGTTCAAAGGAAAGGCCGGGTAAGCTTCTTTGATTCTGTCCGCAAACCTCACCGCGAATTGCTCGTCATAGTAATCCTTCAGCAGCATGGAATATGCCCTCCCAGCTCTCCGCTTTGATGGATCCACTATACCGTATTTTCCTGTCTCCTGCAAGGCGGAACCGCAGCTGTAATCCATATGGGAAGCGGAAGTTTGCCGGCGTATGGGCTTTGAAGCGCCGGGGGCGTGGCCGGAGCGGGCCTTCCGCTTTTGCCCTGCTGTTTGGGCATCCAGAGGAAGGGTATGTGCGGCATATACACGGGAAAATTTTGCGGTGTAAAATTGGAAAACGCCGGTCCTCTCCCAGTCTGAAACTGTGAGAGGGCCGGCGTTACGCTATCTTTTTTTCCGGCTTCCCGGCCCGGCCAGCAGTTCCAGCAGCAGCCGCTCGTTCTCCCGGGCCGCCTGGGCCAGCTGCCCGGACTTCTCCCGCAGGCGCTCCAGCGCCCCGCCGTAATCGGCCATCAACTGGTCCACACAGGCGATGGCCTCCCCCTGGTCAAAGCACTCCACATGCCCCGCCGAGGGCATGTCCAGCTCCTTCAAATAGCTGTCCACCTTGGGGTCATACACCAGGCCCACACAGGGCACCGCCATGCGGGCGGCAAAGATCAGCATGTGCAGCCGCATGGCCAGACACAGCCTGGCCATACCCAGCACTGCCATAAGCTCCTGGGGCGCGCAGGGAGTATCCAGCAGGTAGGACGGCCCCTCCATGGCCCGGCGCACCTGCTCGGTGGCCGTCCAGTCCCGCTCCGGCTGCATCATCAGGAACAGCACTTCCAGGTCATAGGCCCGGCGCAGATGGTCGCACACGCCGGCCAACTCTTCCGGGAAGCCCCCGGTCCCCGGCCAGCTGCGCACCGACACCACCGCGAAATCCCTGTCCTGGGGCAGGCCGGCCTGCCCCGCCAGCTCCCGTCCCCGGGCCTGGGGAGCAGGGGACAGGTTGAACACCGGGTCCGCCGTAATGTGCAGGTCCGTCCGCTTCACCCCCATCTCCCGCAGCTCCTGCGCGGAGCTGTGGTCCCGCAGCGTGACCAGTGCCGAGCGCTCCACCGCCCGCTTCACCCGCCGGCGGTTGGCCGGCTTCTGGACTGGGCCGATGCCGTTGGCATAGAGCATCACCGGCTTGCCCAGCAGCTGGGCGGCCCGGATGACCGCCAGATAGTACATCAGAGACCGGGTGGAGGTGCGATCCTGGAGCAGGCTCCCGCCCCCGGACAGCAGCACATCGCAGCCGCGCAGGGCCTGAAATATCCTCCACGCCCGAAACCGCGGCTCCGCATGTACCCCGCACAGCCGCCTGGTCTGGACGGGGTCATTAGACAGCACCGTGATGGATACCTCGTCGCTGGCCGCCCGAATTCCCTGGCAGATGGACTGGAGGATGGCGTCGTCCCCGGCGTTGGAAAAGCCGTAATAGCCGCTCATCACCACATGGTGGCGGCGGTGGCGCACCTGATCATACACCATCAGGCAGTCCTGGGCCATCCGGCGCACCGAGTAATCGCCCAAAATCACCTGGCGGCCATACGCCCCCAATTTTTCCCGCTCTCCGATCGGCAGGGACAGCGCCGCCAGCACGTCCTCCCGCAGGCGCTCCGGGTTGGACATGGGAAAGCCCCGACAGCAGAAGTTGCCCTCCCGGGCCCGCTCCAGCTGATCAGGGGCAAACAGGCCCTGATAGCCCTCATTGCCCGCCAAAATCACCGGCTTGGCGGCGGCCATGGCCTCCAGCGCGGAGCGGGATACTCCGACGAACAGGTCGCCCGCCGCCACAATCCGGTTGATGTCCGAGCGGGGCCCCGTCATGGCCACGCAGGTACGTCCCAGCCGCGCATTCACCTGGTCCGCCTGGGCCTTGACCTCCTCAAAGACGTTCCCGCCTCCGGTGATGAGGAGCTGGATCCCCGGCGACGCCTGGTCCAGTTCCCCGGCAATGGCCACCAGCTGCCGGGCCACCAGGGCCCGGTCCTCATCCATCCGGCTCACATAGCAGATCACCGGCCGGGCCGGATCCAACCCCAGTTCCGCCAGCACCCCTTCCCGGGAGACACCGGGGGAAAACTTGTCCGTATCGATCCCGTTGACCGTGACGGTGATATGCTCCTCGGGCAGATGGTACTCCCGCATCAGGTAGTCCTTGATATCCTCGGACACCGCGATGGTGCGCTGCCCCCAGTTGGTGAGGTAGCGCAGCACCCCCCGGTTTTCAAACACCCAGTGGGCGGTGGTGACAAAGGGGAAGCGCAGCTTTCGCTGCAAGGTGCCGCACAGGAAGGCGGGGATCCGGGCGTGGGCATGGACCACATCGGGCCGCTCCCGCCGGATGATCTGTCCCAGGAGCTTTCTGGAGCGGAGCATGCACCCCACGTCCCGGCGGTGCATGGGAACGCTGTAATGGCGGATGCCCACCGCCTCGATCTCCGGGACGTAGATCCCGCCGTTGGAGGCCACGATCACGTCATGTCCCTGGGCCTTGAGCTGTTTGGACAGCTCCACGATGTGGGTCTCCGCCCCGCCGATGTCCAGCCCCATGGTCGCCATCAAAATCCGCATGACCGCTCCTCTCTCATCCTTCGGACGCCGCTTCGGAAATCTGAATGTCCATCACCCGCCCGGTGAAGCTGGCGTACTTGGTGGTGAAGGCCCGGTTGGTGTTGACCCCAAGGGCGTAGACCCGGTTGAGCAGCACCATGCCGTCCGGCTCGATCAAGGCATCTCCCTGGATGGTCAGCAGAAGATCGTAGTACCCCTCCGCCGGTACCATGGCCACGGTACCATCGTCCAGAGAGGCCTGATAGGTGCCGTCACTGACCTGGATGTGGGTGATCTGGCCCAGGGAGCCGCCGGTGCTGCGGGCCTGGTCAAACAGTTCGTCCCCCACCTGGATGGCGTCCAGCATATACTCCGGCTGGTTTTGCACCCGCATGGTATAGACCACCGGAACGGTGGACACCGTAGTCCCCGTCTGAGGCATCCGGGTCTTGGTGAACACAGCGGCCACCAGCCCCGCCACCACCAGCAGTACAATCACATCAATGATGCTGATTTTGCCGAACAGGCGGCCGTCTCGATCGATCAGTTTCATTCTGCCACCTCCCTGGCAATCTGTGTCACCCTTCCGCTGCCCAGATATCCCGGTCCGCGCACGTTGATGGTCTGTCCCACTCGGAAGTCATAGCCGCCGTCCAGCAGCAGCGCGTCGCCGCTGCCGCTCTCCGTACAGGTGCTCTCCACGGTGATATAGACATCTTCATAGCCCTCCAGCACCGCGTCCACATAGCTCCTGGTCTCCTGGTTCAAAACCTGGACCACGGCGGGCTGGGCGGCGACAGAGACCACGGTGCCCAGCTGGTAGTTCTCCACAGTGTCCTCCAGGGAATCCCCGGGCTGGATCAGTTCGCTGTTCCCCTCCGCCATCCGGGGGATCATGATGGTGTACCGCACCGGGCGGGCAGAGGGGGCGGTCTCCGCCGCTCCTCCTGACCGCAGGCCGAACCAGACCAGGGCCGCGCCAATGGCCAGCACCAGCACCAGGATGATGGCGTCAAACAGGTTCAGCCGCAGGCGGAATTTGGGATTACTCTGTTCCATGGATTTCTCCTTTCAGCACGTCAAGGTATACTCGCTCTACATTCCTTGCAAAAATTTCTCCGGTAAATCGGGCCTGGAACCGCTCCCTAGCCCTCTGGCCCATGCGCTGCCTGGTCTCCGGCTGATCCATCAGCCGGGCGATGCAGGCCGCCAGGGCCCCGCTGTCCCGGCTGGGGAAGATCAGGCCCGTCTCCCCGTCCTCAATGATCCACGGGTTTCCCCCATAGCTGCTGGCGATGGTGGGCAGGCCCAGGCTCATTCCCTCCAGCAGGGCCAGGCTGGTGGCCTCTGTTCCGTAGGAGGCGTTGAGCTGCACATCCAACACCGACAGCACCGGGGCCACGTCCGGCTGGAAGCCCAGGAAAAACACCGCATCCTCCAGCCCCCGGCGGGCAACCTCCCCCCGGAGTTCTTCCTCATAGTTTCCGGTGCCCGCAATGAGGATCTGAAACCTTCTCCCCTGCTCCTTCAGCAGCTGGGCCGCCTCCAGGATATGAAGATGACCCTTGTAGGGCTCCATGCGGGCCAGGATGCCGGCAGTGAACACCCCCTCTGAAAGGCCGTATTTCTCCCGCACAGCCTGGCACACCTCCGGGGCGCTGCGCTCCACCGGGGCCACCCCGTTGAGGATGACGGTGATCCGCTTGGGGGAGATGCCTGCATCGGTGAGGTTTTGGGCTGCGGCGGGGCTCACGGCGATGATCTGGTCGGCATAGTGCTCGTTCACCCATTTGTTCACCCACCGCCCCGGGGGATAGCGCAGCTTGGCGCTCACAGGAAAAACGGAGTGGCGGGTGTAAATCACTTTTTTCCCCAGCCGCCGGGCCGCAATGCGCCCGGACAGCGCGCCGTGCGTATGGACGAGGTCCGGCCCCTCCCGGCGGATGAGCTCCTCCAGCGCCTTTACATCCTCCCGGTGATAGGAGCGGTCCGCCATCCCTTTCACCGGGAGCACCCGGCCCCCAGCCCGCTCCAGCGGGGAGATCAGGGCGCTACCCTCTGGCACGGCCACCCAGGTCTCAAACCGGCTTTTATCCGCATAGCGCAGGTAGTTCAGAAGCACCCGGCCCGCGCCGCCGATGTTGGTGTCGCTGATGATGTTCAATACCCGAATCACACCCCGGCCCCCCTCTCCGGCAGCAGACCCCGGCGGGCAACCAGCGCCCCCAGGGCTATAAAGACCCAGAACAGCAGCATGACCCGGTAATTGTAGAAGGAGTAGTCGGTCATGGCCTGAACCAAAAATCCGCCCATGCCCGCAAGGACCGCCACCTGGTGCAGGCGGCTGAAGGAATCCTTCTCCCGGCAGAAGGCCGCGCACAGATCCCGGAAGAAGTGAAAGAGCAGGAGCAGGAATACCACCAGGGCGATGATTCCCGCGTCGCACACGATCTGCAAAAACAGGTTGTGAGAGTGGGGGGCCACAATCTCATTGTAGCTATAACGGGGGTATACCAGGTTGAAGGCCGCCTCTCCCGGCCCCACACCGCACAGCCAGTAGTCCCGGAGCATGTCCAGCGTGCCCAGCCAGATGGACAGCCGGTAGGAGGTGGAGGTGTCCCCCAAGTTTCCAATGCTGGTAAACCGGGCAATCACCGCGTCCGGCAGGACAAAATACAGCACCACCAGCGCCAGGGGAGCCAGCAGGAGCAGCCTGGGCTGCAACAGCAGCAGGAAGAGAAACCCCGCGAACAGCAGCCCCAGCCAGGCCCCCCGGGACAGGGTAAGGAGCATACACACGCACATGATGGCGCAGCAACACAGATAAAACACCCGTTTCCCCCAGTCCCTGGCCGCCAGCAGGCCAGCTCCCCCCAAGGGGATGACCAGGATCAGGTACTGCCCCAGCATATTGGGATTGCCCAGGGTGGAAGGCACCCGGAAGCTGATGTCACGGAACATTTCCGTGTCTATCCAGGATTCTGACTGGTAACCCCAGCCGAACAGGAACTGGCAGATGCCGTACAGCGCCACCGCCGTCCCGGCCAGCACCAGTGCCAGCAGCAGGATATCCAGCTGGGCGCGGGTGGTGATGGAATTTTGCAGCACCAGGGCAAAGAGGATGAACGCCACCGTCAGCACCCCGCCCTGCAAGCTGCCGGACAGGGTGACAGAGAACAGGGTGCCCACCAGATAAATCAGCGCGTAAAGCCAGATATAGCGGTTGAAGGAGGCATGCCGCAGCTCCAGATCCTCCCGCTCCATCAGCCGGATCAACAGGGAGAAAAAACTGACCAGCACCAGGCCCAGCACCGCCATGGTGGGCAGGATGGGGGCCAACACCGCCGCCGCGCCCGCCCACAGCCAGCACGCTTGAAAGACGCTCCCGGTCAGCAGGCGGTCCAGACGCAGCCCCCGGTAGATCCGGCATAGCAGCCTGTGAATGGCCCGCCACAGCCGGGCAAACACACTGCGCTGCGACTCGGCCAGCTCCCGCCGCTGGGGCGGATGGATGAACCATTGAATCAGCCCGCTCTTGCGCCACTGCGCCCCAAACCACTGGCACAGGGCCGCCAGCACCCGGTAGAGGACGCTGGCCTGTACGATCTGCTGTACTCGTTCCATGCTTTAACCTCGTTTTCTCATTCGTTGGGCCAGCGCGCCCAAGGCCAGCTTCATCTCAGGCACCCGCAGCAGGGCCGCCAGCAGGAAATAAGCCAGAATGCCCGTCCCAGCGCACACCCCCAGCAGGACCACTTCTCCCAGCTTGCCCGCCGGCAGGATCCAGGCCACCCCCTCCCGGACCAGCCACACCACTGCGGCCATTCCCGCGGCGGCCAGCAGCATCTTGCCCAAGTCCATCAGAAACCGCCCGGACAGCACCCCTTCCCCCCGCACTTCCAGGGGGATGAGCAGCAGCACCGCGTAAAGGGTGGAGGATACCGTGGACGAGATGGCAAGACCGGCCACCCCCAGGGGCTGGGTGAGCACCATGCACAGGCCGAGGTTGACCAGAATGGACACGCCCCCGGCAATGAGCGGGACCCTGCCCTCCTGTCTGGCAAAGTAGGCGCGGCTGAGGATGTTCTGCAACCCATATCCCACCATCCCCAGGGACACCCACACCAGGGCCTGGGAGGTGATGTCCACGGAGAAAGCGTCAAACTCTCCTCCCCCGTATAGGAAAGACACCAGGGGCCAGGCCAGCAGCATCAGCCCCGCCGCCATGGGCAGCACGAGAAACAGGCTGCTGTGGACCGTCTGGCGCAGGGTGTCCTGAAACGCCTGCTGCTGGTGCTGGGCGGTAAGGCGGGAGAGTTTTGGAAAAATCACGTTGGTGATGGACAGGATGAACACCCCGGCGATCACCAGGTACAGGTTGGTGGAATACTCCATAGCGGACACCCCCGCCCCGTCGTACAGATAGGAGCCGAAGCGGCTGTTGATGGTCAGGTTGATGGGCTGCACCCAGGTGGACACCATCACCGGCCCCATCAGGGCAAAAGCCTGGCGCATCCCCTCCGACCGAAAGGAGAAGTCCGGGTGGTAGCGAAATCCCACCTGTTTCAGGGAGGGCACCTGTACCAGGGCCTGGAGCAGCCAGCCCACCAGGTAGGCCGCCGCCAGGCCGTACACACCGTAGTCCGCGTCCAGAAAGCAGAAGTAGCCGATGATGACCAGGTTGGACACCACACTGATCAGCGCGGGGATGTTAAACCGGTCCATGGCCTGTAAAATGCCCACAAAGGAAAAGGCCACCCCGGTAAAGAGTACTGTGGGGAACATCACCCGGGTGAGGGACACAGCCAGGGCCGCGGTCTGGCCGTCGTACCCGGCGGCAAACAGGGTGACCAGGGGCTGGGCCAGCAGGATACCCGCCACGGTGAGCACCGCGGTGAGCAGTCCCATCACCGACAGGAAGTTTCCCCCGAACCGGAAGGCGGCGTCTTTCCCCTTTTTTGCCATGGTCTGGCTAAACACCGGGATGAAGCAGGCCGCGATGGCCGAGGCAAACACCACGTCAAAAAAGACTCTTGGGATCCGGCTGGCGATATAGAACGCCTTGGCCTCCATCCCGGCAGTACCGTAGTGGACCGCCATCAGATGGTCCCGGAAAAGCCCCAGCGCCTTCCCCACCAGCGTGATTGCCATAACCGCGCTGATGGCGCGGGTGGAATGGTCCCTTTCCTTTGCCAAGCCCCTCGCTCCTTTCTTTCCCCGCGGAGAATCGAATCGGTTTATTGTACACCAACCCCTGCCCTTTTTCAACCGTTCTTCCACAGATTCACGCCTTGTTCATACTTTTTCCACCCCCTTCCTCTTTTCACCATCCCTTGTGGTCTGAATTGCACGTTTCCCCATAATGTGCTATAATCATTTATATTTCCCCCATGCCACCGCCTTCCGGGGCCTGCCTCAGCCGCCCCACAGGGCGGCCAACTCTCTATGTAAACAAAAGGAGCTTGCCATGAATCGCAACACCATCCAGCGCCTGTCCCGGCGCGCCCTTGCCCTGGTCCTGGCTGCAGCGCTGCTGTTCCCAACTGCCTTTGCCTCCGCCGGAACCCCGCAGCTCACCTCCACCCAAACCCTGGCCGACGGTCTGATCTACCGCAATACCGTCTCCAGCCATTCCTCTGCCGGCCGGGTGGAGAGCTTCGCCCTGGAGCTGGAACCGGGCAGCGGCATCTATCCCATCGCTGTCCAGGGCAGCGGCAGCATCTACGGCTCTGGCACCATCACCCGGGCCGTCCAGCTGGCTGAGAACATGGGCTACCAGGTGGTGGGTGGCATCAATGGCGACTTTTACACCCTCAGCACCGGGGTGCCCAACGGATTGGCTATTGAGAACGGCGTCTACCGCTCCAGCTCGGGGGGCTACCCCGCCGTGGCCATGGTGGACGGCCGGCTCCAGCTGTGCCAGTCCCCCCAGGTCGCCATTACCCTGACCAACCAGCGCACCGGACGGGCGGACACTCCCGACCACTTCAACAAGTGGCGGGACTACGACGGGGGCCTGTACCTGTTCAATTCCGACTTCTCCTCCTCCACCCGCACCCAGGGCTCCGGCGGCTGGGTAGTGGTTCTGGAGTTAACGCCGGGCAGCCAGGGCGCCGGCCTCACCGTCAACTCCACCCTGACCCTGGAGGTGGTATCTGTCACCGACACCTCCCAATCGGTGGACATCGGGGCAAACCAGTACATCCTCACCGCCGACCACGCCTCTTCCACCGTCGAGTTCTTTGCCGGATATGAGGTGGGGGACCAGGTAACTCTGACCACCTCCTGCTCCGACCCCACGCTCTCCCAGGCCCAGTGGGCTATGGGCTGCGGGGATATTCTGGTCTCCAATGGTTCCATCACCGACAGCTCCAACTGGGTCTATCCCACCGGGCGGGCCCCCCGCACCAGCGTGGGGGTGAAGGCCGACGGCACCATGGTATTCTACACGGTGGATGGCCGCCAGACCGGCTACTCCGGCGGCCTGACGGAGCTGGATCTGGCCCAGGAGATGCAGAGCCAGGGATGCGTGTGGGCGGTCAATCTGGACGGAGGCGGTTCCACCTCCTTCTGCGTGCAGCTGCCCGGTCAGAGCGGTCCCACCGTGGCCAACTCCCCCTCCGACGGCGGCCTGCGCGCCTGCGCCTCCTTCCTCCTGCTGGTCACCGATCCTGGCTTGGCCGGCGGGGCTGCCCAGCGGCTTGCCCTGGCGGAGGACGGTCTGGTGGTGCTGGCCGGTTCCTCCGTCACCCTGGGGAACGTGGTCAGCGTGAACAGCGGTTTGGAGACGGTAAACCAGCGGGTCGCCGACGCGGTCTTTTCCTCCCAGGGCGGCCTGGGCAGCTTTGACGGCGGGGTCTACACCGCCGGGGCCACCCCGGGAACGGATACCATCTCCATCACCTCCCCCTCCCTGGGCCTTTTCGGCACCGCCCAGATCCATGTGGTCAACTCTCTGAGCACGCTTAGCGTCACCCGGGCAGGGGATGCCGCCGCAATCTCCTCGCTGAGTGTGGAACCCGGTCAGAGCGTGGCCCTGTCCGCCACCGGCGCCTACTGGGCCCGTACCGCCCTGCGTGCCGGCTCCGGCGGGGTACGCTGGTCGGTCACCGGCGATGCGGGTACCATTACCCAAAACGGCGTGTTCACCGCCTCCAGCAGCGGCGCGCCCGGCACCATCACCGTCACCGCCGGCGGCCTTACCCACACCATCGCCGTCAATGAGGGCCGGTATGTCCACACCGATGTCACCCCCGATCACTGGTCCTACGCGGCGGTGGAATTCTGCTATCAGCAGGGTATCGTCAACGGGATTTCCTCCACCCTGTTTGGCCGGGACGAGCCCATCCGCCGGTGCGATTTCGTGGTCATGCTCTACAACGCCATGGATCAGCCCGCGGTATCCGGCTCCTCCGGTTTTTCCGATGTGCGCGACGGCGTATACTACGACGACGCCGTTACCTGGGGCAGCAGCTCCGGCTTGGTTTTGGGGACAGGCGCCGGCCTCTTCTCCCCCTCGGACTCCATCACCCGAGAGCAGGCAGCCACCATTCTCTACCGGGCCATGCCTCTGCTGGGGCTGTACATGCCGGAGGCCGATCTGTCCATCCTAGACCAGTTTGCCGACCAGGCCCAGATCGCCAGCTATGCCCGGGCTCCCATGGCCGTACTGGTCTCCCTGGGCATTTTCAACGGCACCGGCTCCGGACTGAATCCCAAGGGCAATCTGACCCGGGCCGAGATGGCCGCCCTGCTCTACCGCCTGCTGGCCAATCCAGATGACATCCCCGATCTGCCCCAGCTGGGGCCTGACGCCTCCCTCTCCCTCAGCCAGACCTCGGGCACGCTGGGCCCCTCCCAGACGCTCCGTCTCACCGCCACCCTCACCGGCGGCGACGGCACCATCACCTGGACCTCCAACAATCCCTCGGTGGCCGTGGTCTCCTCTGACGGCACCGTCACCAACGTGTACACCGGCGTGGGCGCCCCCTCGGTGACTATCACCGCCCACTGCGGCCCGCTGAGCGCCAGCGCGGTCCTGCAATGCTCCCCCGCCGAAACGGTGGGGCTTGTCACCGCCAGCCCCAGCCTGAACGTCCGCTCCGGCCCCGGCACGGGGTACCCGGTGATCGGCAGTTTGCGCTCCGGCGCTCAGGTGGCCGTGCTGGGCGCTGATTCAGGCTGGTATCAGGTGCTGTTTGCCAGCGGCTCGTCCGCCGTCACCGGCTGGGTGTCCTCCAGCTACATCGCCCTTTCATAGCCCCCGGGACCGGCCGGGCAGAGAGCGCTCCGGCCACTCCCCCAAGGCCCTTTGGGCCCCGGATCCGCCGATGACGGCGGGTCCGGGGCCTTTTTCTGCCCTTAAAGGGAAACAGCCTGTGGCTCCCGGTGTCTCACGATGGTCAAAAATCTCTCCTTCTGTTGTTATAACAACAGAACAATATCCGGGCAGTGGGTATGATGTACTGGAAAGCGGAGTGAATCGCTGGGAAACCAGACCTATTTTTAAATCTATCCGGGAGGAAATTTAAATGGAACACAAAATGTTTTGCTATCAGTGTCAGGAACCCGCCGGCTGTTCCGGTTGCACCCAGGTTGGTGTATGCGGTAAGAAGCCGGACGTGGCGGCCATGCAGGATCTGCTGGTATACGTCACCAAGGGTCTGTCCGCGGTGACCACCCAGCTGCGATCCGAGGGGATCGGAGTGGCGCCGGAGGTGAACCGCCTGGTCACGCTGAACCTGTTCATCACCATCACCAACGCCAACTTCGACCTGGACGCCATTGCCGCGCAGACGGCCCGCACCCTGGAGGTCAAGCGGGGGCTTTTGGCCCAGGTAACGCAGCCAGAGGGACTACCCGAGGCCGCCCGCTGGGATGGAGCGGCTGCAGAGTTTGCCTCCAAGGCCGCACAGGTCGGCGTGCTGTCCACTCCGGACGAAGACATCCGCTCTCTGCGGGAGCTGATTACTTATGGTCTCAAGGGCCTGTCCGCCTACTCCAAACACGCCAGCGCTCTGCTGCGGGAGGAAGAGGAGACGGATGCCTTCCTTCAGCGCGCCCTGGCCGCCACCCTGGACGACAGTCTGACCGTGGAGGAACTGACTGCCTTGGCCCTGGAGACAGGCAAGTACGGCGTGCAGGGGATGGCCCTGCTGGACCAGGCCAACACCGGCCGCTACGGGAATCCCGGAATGACCCGGGTAAACCTGGGCGTGCGGGGCAATCCGGGCATTCTGGTCTCCGGGCATGACCTGCGGGGCCTGGAGATGCTGCTGGAGCAGACCCAGGGAACCGGCGTGGACGTGTACACTCACTCTGAGATGCTCCCCGCCCACTATTACCCCGCCTTCCAGAAATATCCCAATCTGGTGGGCAACTACGGGAACGCTTGGTGGAAGCAGCGGGAGGAGTTTGCCTCCTTCAATGGCCCCATCCTCATGACCACCAACTGTATCGTCCCCCCACAGGAGAGTTACCGGGACCGGCTGTACACCACCGGCGCGGCAGGCTACCCCGGCTGCAAGCACATCCCCGGCGGTGTTGGGGAAGAGAAGGACTTCTCCGCCCTCATCGCCCACGCCAAGAAGTGCGCCCCGCCCCAGGAGCTGGAACAGGGAGAGATCGTGGGCGGATTTGCCCACGCCCAGGTGCTGGCTCTGGCCGACCAGGTGGTGTCCGCCGTCCAGTCCGGGGCCATCAAAAAGTTCGTGGTCATGGCCGGGTGCGACGGCCGGGCCAAGAGCCGGGACTACTACACCCAGTTCGCCCAGGCCCTGCCCAGGGACACGGTCATTCTCACCGCCGGCTGCGCCAAGTACAAGTACAACAAGCTGGATCTGGGAGAGATCGGAGGCATCCCCCGGGTGTTGGATGCGGGGCAGTGCAACGACTCCTACTCCCTGGCGGTCATCGCCCTGAAGCTCAAAGAGGTCTTCGGGCTGGAGGATGTGAACGACCTGCCCATCATCTACAACATCGCCTGGTATGAGCAGAAGGCAGTCATCGTCTTGCTCTCCCTGCTGTACCTGGGCGTAAAGAACATCCATCTGGGTCCCACCCTGCCCGCCTTCCTCAGCCCCAATGTGGCCAAGGTGCTGGTAGAGCAGTTTGGCATTGCCGGCATCGGCACCGTGGAGGACGACCTGAAGCTGTTTTTTGGGGAGGCCGTGCTGGCCTGATCCCAGCCCTATCCCCCCTTCCGAAGCCCGCTGAAATCTCTGGATTTCGGCGGGCTTTCCCCATTTCCCCCTGACCGGACCGCCGCCGGGCGGCTTCCCCCCTCTCCCGCAAAAGTGGTTGACGAATAATCGTTTATGCTATATTTTAAAAAGAGCATCAAGATGTTTTCGCCGGTTCCGGCGTTGGATTAGAAAGGGGCCTGTCCGACATGAGAGAACAGGAAGTCATTCAGCGCATCCTCGCCGAGGTGCGCAAAGCGGTGCTGGGCAAAGGGCCGGTGCTGGTCCGGGTGCTACTGGCCATCCTGGCCCGGGGCCACGTTCTGCTGGAGGACATCCCCGGCGTGGGCAAGACCACCATGGCCCTGGCCTTCTCCAAGGCCCTGGGCCTGCGGTATAAGCGGGTCCAGTTCACCCCCGACGTCATGCCCTCAGACTTGACCGGCTTTTCCATCTTCAACCGGGAGACCGGGTCCTTTGACTACCGCCCAGGCGCGCTGATGTGCAATCTCTTCCTGGCCGACGAGCTCAACCGGGCCACCAGCCGTACCCAGTCCGCCCTTCTGGAGGCCATGGAAGAGGGGCAGGTGACGGTGGACGGGGTGTCCCGGCCCATCGACCAGCCCTTTGTGGTCATTGCCACCCAAAACCCCGTGGGCGCCGCCGGCACCCAGCCCCTGCCCGACTCCCAGCTGGACCGCTTTGCCATCCGCCTGTCCCTGGGCTACCCCTCCCACCGGGCGGAGGTGGCCATGGTGCGGGAGCATCAGGCGGGCAATCCCCTGGACCAAGTGGAACAGGTGGCCGACCACGCTCAGCTGGAGGGGCTTCGCCAGGCGGCAGACCGGGTCTATCTGTCCGACGATGTGCTGGATTATCTGCTCCGGCTGGTTGAGGCCACCCGGCAGCATCCCCTCATCCTCCAGGGGGCCAGTCCCCGGGCCACTCTGTCCCTGACCAGCGTCAGCCGAGCCCTGGCCCTGGCCTCCGGTCGGGACTATGTGACCCCGGAAGATGTGCAGGCCATGTTCCGCGACGTCATCACCCACCGGCTGGTCTTCGCCCCCAAGGCGGGGGCCACTGAGCAGGCCCGGGAAGAGCTGCTCTCTCAGCTCATGCACGGCATAAAGGCCCCCCGGCTGCGGTAGCCATGGCTGGACGGCGCATTGTCTACGGGGCCGCCCTGCTGGCTGCCCTGGCCTTTCAGATCTTCTATGACGGCTATCTGGCCCAGTTCCTGCTGGTGTGCGTGATCGCCCTGCCCATCCTCTCTCTGCTGCTGAGCCTGCCGGGCCTGCGGGGCCTGCGGCTGCGGCTGTCCGTCTCCGGCCCTCAACTTCTCCAGGGCCAACAGGGGCAGTGGCAGGTCTGGGTGGAAAATGTTTCCCCCCTCCCCATCTCCCGGCTGACCCTGCGCTTCCACCTTCAAAACGCGTTCACAGGGGCCGCGCGGCAGGAGCGCTTCCAGGCTGTGGGGCTGTCCGGCGGCCAGTCCCGGGCCTTCCCGGTGGACTGCAGCCACTGCGGCGTTCTCACCTGCCAGGTCACCAGAGTCAAAGCCCTGGATTTTCTGGGCCTGTTCGCCTTTCCCGCCGGGGCGCCCGGCCCTGCCCGGACGGTTGTCCTGCCCGAGCCCGCCCCCCTGGAGGAGCTGCCGGAACTGGAGTATATTTTGGCCCGGATGGGCGTCCGCCCCGGCCCGGGGCAGGAGAGCGAGGACTATGAAGTGCGCGGCTACCGCCCCGGCGATCCCATCCGCTCCATCCACTGGAAGCTGTCCTCCAAGTACGACGAGCTGGTGATACGGGAACGGCTGAAGAGCGACCGGCCCCAGATGACACTGTCCTTCGACCTATTTGGTCCCCCGGAGCGCCTGGATCGGGTGCTGGCCCGCCTGTGGACCATCTCCCTCTCTCTAACCCAGCGGGAAATCCCCCATGAGATCTGCTGGCTGGATCCGGATGGCCGGTCCAACGCGGAGCCCGTGACCTCCCAGGCCCAGCTGCTGGACTGCATGACCCGCATCCTCTCCCGTCGGGCGCCGGAGGAGAGACCCCAGGCGACCTGGGAATTTCAGGGCATCCCCGACCTGCCCCGCTTTCACATCACCGCCGGAGAGGGGGACATGCCATGACCAGGCCGAACCATCCCAAGCGCCGCTCTCCCAGACAGCCGGCGCGGAGGACTCCTCTTGTCGTGATTGCCGATGGGCTGCTGGTCATTTTGCTGCTGGGCGCCCTGGCCCGGTTCTGTCTGTCCACCTATCTACAGCCCTTCTACCTGTCCCCCGCTGTCTCCTATCTGCCCACCGGCGCGCTGATGCCCATTTCTCTGCTGCCCGCCCTGGGGGTATGCCTGCTGGCGGGGGCCGTCTCTATGGCGGTGTGGTCCCTGCCACGGTATCGTTGGCTGGCGGTGCTGATTTTGCTGCTGGTGGGCGGTGGTTTGATCTACCATTATCGGATTCTGCTGGCCTGGGGCGCCATGGCCCTCTGGGAGACCCTGTCTGTCCTGTTCACGGAAAACACCGGTTTCCCCGGCTATTTTATCCTGGAGCCCGCCCTCTCCCCGGCACTGAAGCAGCCGGCCATTCAGGCATTTCTGGCCGGGTTGGTCGCGCTGTATGCCCTGCCCCTAGGCTGGGCAGTCACCCGGCTGCGCTCGTTCTGGCTCACCTTTGCCCTCACCCTGCCCTGGCTGATGCCCGCCTTCCTGGCGGAGGTGGCCATGGGCTGGCCCGCCCTGATGATGGTGTGCGCCTGCTGGGGCGCCATGCTGCTGTCCAGCCTGTCCGTCCGGGCCAATCCCGCCGGAGGCGCCCGGGTCATCCTGCTGGCCCTGCCCGCCTGTCTGGCGGTTGTCGCAGGTGTATACCTGATCTTCCCCCGGGAGGGCTATGTCCAGCCCGCCTGGGCGGTGAACACCCGGAACGAGCTGCTGGCCCTGGACTGGTTCTCCTCCGGGGATGGGCCGGGCGCAGCAGATCCCTCCGCCCCCCCCAGCATGGGAGGGAGCTCCGGAGTCTCCGCCCCAGAAGAGGAAGTGGATCTGTCCGCCGCCGGCCCCCGGCGGTACACCGGCCAAACCGTACTTCTGGCGGAGAGTTCATACTCCGGCCCCGTCTACTTGAAGGGATCTGCGTATGCCCTGTATGCCAACAACACCTGGGAAACCCTGGATGCTGAGGCGCCGGATTCATTGGGTGGGATCAGCTCCCTGCTCAGCTACTGGGCTTTTGCCCCGTCGGAGGAGACGCAGGAGATGACCATCACCCGGTCTGCCGCGGCCAGCACGCTTCTCTATTCCCCCTATCAGCCTGTGTCTCAGAGCATTTCCACCCAAGATACCATCACCTACCGGGACTCCACCCTTCTCGCTTCCCAGCCGCTCCAGCAATACACTCTGTCCTTCCTCCCTCTGGATCAAGACCCAGTTCCGCGCAATGATCTGAGTTTTCAAGTTCAGACAAGCCCACAATACCGCGCCTTCGTCTATGAGAACTATCTGGACGTGCCCCAGGACACCGCCTACTTCCTGGGCCAGTGGTATCGGGACGCCCAATGGGAGCTGGCGGACAGCGGCATTCAGCCCGCCGGGGTTTCCACTGGCTACTACGCCGGCGCCCTGAACACTGCCGCTCAGATCGCCCAGCTGCTGGCGCTCCACACACAATATGACCTGAACACCCCGGCCCCACCGGAGGGGGAGGACTTTGTGGTCTATTTCCTGGAGGAGACCCGCCGGGGCTACTGCGTCCACTACGCCACCACCGCCGCCCTGCTTCTGCGTCTGGAGGGCATCCCCGCCCGGTATGTCAGCGGCTACGCCGCCACCATCCCTGAATCCGGCGCCGCCCAGGTGCTGGACTCCAACGCTCATGCCTGGGTGGAAATCTACCTGGACGGCTACGGCTGGTATCCGGTGGAGGTCACCCCCAGCGCCCCCACAGAGGAAGATCCGGAACCGGAGGCCACCCCCAGCGCCACGCCCGCGCCCTCTCTCTCCCCGTCCAGCCGGCCTCAGTCCAGCCAGCCCCCAGACACCACCTCCCCGCCGATCGAGAACCCGGAGGTTTCGGGCACCGGGCGCTACCTGCCATGGCTGCTGTGGTTGGTCCCCGTCCTGGCCGCGCTGTCCCTCCCCTTCCTCCTGTTCCGCTTCCGGCGGGGCAGGTGGGATCGGCTTTGGACGAACCCGGATCGCAACGCCGCCGTCCTGGCCGCCTACGGCTGGTTCCAGCGGCTGGAGCGGTGGGGCGGCAAGCCCAGTTCCCGCACCATGGAGCTGGTGGGAAAAGCCCGCTTCAGTCAGCACACCCTCACTCCCCAAGAGCGGAACGAGGTGCTGGATGACCTGCGGGGCGAGGTCGTCCGGATAGAAAAGGCTCTGCCCGCCTGGAAACGGCCGCTGCTGCGCGCCCTGTTCTATCCGGACCGGGCTGGCCCTGGCTCCCCCGCTTCTCCTTGATGGCTTTCTCCCCCGCGGCGTTCTGCCGCGGGGGAGAAATTCCCCGCTTGACTTTTCCCTGGATCGTTGCTATCCTATACGAGAATTGGCCACCGGGTCAACGCCTTGCCCCATTCTGTCAGGTCTTGGAACGAATGGGGACAGGGCGCATTTCTTTTTCAGGAGGGATCTTCCATGTTCCGTGAACTGCGCCGCAGCCGCCAGGCCCTGTCCCCAGAGGCGTGCGGGGATGTGCTGCGCCGGGGCACCTCCGGCGTCCTGGCCCTATCCGGGGACGGCGGCTACCCCTATGCCGTCCCCCTCAGCTATGTCTACGAGGGCGGCAAGCTCTATTTCCACTGTGCCAGAACCGGCCATAAACTGGATGCCATCGCCCGCAATCCCAAGGCCTCCTTCTGTGTCATCGACCAGGACCAGGTGGTCCCGGCGGAATACACCACCTATTTTCGCAGTGTCATCGCCTTCGGCACCATGCGGATATTGGAGGACGAGGGGGAAAAGCGCGCCGCCATTGAAAAGCTGGCGGTCCGGTACACCCCGGAGGACACCGCGGAGCGCCGGGAACACTACATCGCCAAGGATTGGACGGCCCTGTGCATGTTGGAACTGACTGTCCAGCACCTGTCCGGCAAGCAAGCCATCGAGCTGGTTCCCCGCCGGGGCAGCTGACCGCCCTTGCCCTGTGCTGTCCCGCCGGGCATCCCCGTTCACGCGGCAGGGCCGCGCCCTGTGTGGCGCGGCCCTGCCGCTTTTCCCTGCGGGCCAAAGGGCAAATCACCACCCCTCATTGCAAAATCGAAATTTCTCGTGTAAAATAGAGATCAAATTCATCGCCCGGCCCGTTCCCCGGCGCGGCACGGAACGGAGCTTGAGAAAGGGAGGCAGGCACTGTGCGCATTTTGGTGGTTGAGGATGAAAAGGACCTGAACCTTCTGCTTCAGAAGGTTCTTAAGAAGGCCGGCTATACGGTGGACGGCTGCTACGACGGGGAGGATGCCCAGCTCCACCTTCTGGGTGCGGAGTACGACGGCATACTCCTGGACGTGATGATGCCCAAAAAGGACGGCTACACCCTGGTCAAGGAGTTGCGGGGCCAGGGTGTGGACACCCCGGTGCTCTTCCTGACCGCCAGGGACAGCGTCTCCGATCGGGTGAAGGGTCTGGACCTGGGCGCGGATGACTACCTAGTCAAGCCCTTCGACGTTGACGAGCTGCTGGCCCGCATCCGGGCCATGACCCGCAAGCATGCCGGCCACCGGACCAACCTCTTCACCGCTGGGGACCTGACCCTGGACGTGGAGCAGCGCCGGGCCACCAGGGGCGGGGAGGAAATCCCCCTGCTGCCCAAGGAGTTTTCCATTCTGGAATACCTGATGCGCAACAAGGAAAAAGTGCTGTCCCGGGAACAGATCGAAAACCGCATCTGGAACTATGAGTACTCAGGCAGCTCCAACAATGTGGACGGCTATATGAGCCGGCTGCGCAAAAAGATCGACGGCGGCCGGGAGCAAAAGCTCATCCACACCATCAAGGGGATCGGCTGGGTCATCCGGGAGCCCGCGCCGGATCAGGGAGGGTCCAAGTGAAGCGTCTGAGCGTCAAAATCAAGATCACCATCTGGTATACGCTGCTCATGATTCTCATGGCCGCCCTTCTGCTGGTCTTTCTAGTGCTGGTCAGCGGCACGGTATCCACCCAGACCTCCATGACCCAGCTGGACCAGACCCTGCGGGGCAATCTCCGGCAGGTGGACATGGCAGATGGCTCTTTGCAGCTGGGGGATAACTTCACTTTTTACGATAACGGCGTCTATACCCTTGTTTACAGCCAGAGCGAATCCCTCCTGGCCGGCCAGGTGCCGGTGGGTTTCACCGCCAACGAACCCCTTCAGAATGGTCTGACCCGTCCGGTGAACGTGGGCTCCGCCCGGTACTATGTGCTGGACTTCTGGGTCCCCCTGGGCTGGGACAACGGGGTCTGGATCCGCGGCATTCTGGAGGCGCCGGAGAATCCCCAGCTGCTCACCAACCTGATGCTCATCGCCCTGATTGTTATGCCGCTGCTCATCGTATTGGCCGCTCTGGGCGGCTACCTTATCGCCCGCCGGGCCTTCCGCCCCCTGGATCAGATCACCTCCACCGCAGCGGCCATCAACGAGGCCGCCGACCTGTCCCGGCGGGTGGATATCCCCCCTGGGCACAACGAGTTTTCCCGCCTGGCCCTCACCTTCAACCAGATGTTCGCCCATCTGGAGCGGCTGTTTGACGCCGAGCAGCAGTTCACCGCCGACGCCTCCCACGAACTGCGCACCCCGGTGTCCGTCATCAAAAGCGCGTGCGAGTATGCCGAAAAGTACGGGGAGACACCGGAGGAGCAACGGGAGACCCTGGCCATGATCCACCGGCAGGCAGATAAAATGACAGCTCTCATCGGCCAGCTGCTGTCCATCACCCGTCTGGACCAGGGCACCGATATGGTCCATCGGGAGCGGGTGGATCTGTCCGAGCTGGTTCAGAACATCTGCCGGGAGCAGACCTATCCCCCCCAGCGCCTCCTCCCGGAGGTGGAGCCTGGGATCACCGCCCGGGTGGACGCCGCCCTGCTCACCCGGCTGCTGCAAAACCTCATTGACAACGGCTTTAAGTACGGCAAGGAGGGCGGCCATGTGTGGGTGTCTCTCCGCCAGGCGGCGGATGAGGTCCAGCTCACCGTGCGGGACGACGGCATCGGCATTCCCAAGGAGCAGCAGGAAAAGATCTGGCAGCGGTTCTACCAGGTGGATCCCTCCCGCAGCGGAGATCGGGGCGGAGCGGGGCTGGGCCTGTCCATGGTCCAGAAGATTGCCCAAGCCCACGGCGGCACCATGAGCCTGGAGAGCATTGCCGGTTTGGGCAGCACCTTTACCCTTCATCTTCCGCCGGATCCCCCGCCTGAAACAATTTGAAAATCTGTTCGCCGTTTCATGTTACTTTCATGTTTCGCTGGTAGGATAAGACCAACCAGAAGAAAGGATTCCACTCTCTTATGAATATAACACGGAAATCTCTCTGCGCCCTGCTGGCGGCTGCCGCCCTCACCTTCGCCCTGGCCGGCTGCGGCCAGCCCAGCAGTCAGGCGGAATATATCGGCCTGGACGCCGCTAAGGCCATCGCTCTGGAGGCCGCCGACGTATCGGAAGCCGACGCCTCCTTCTCCACCACCGGTCTGGACCGTCAGGACGGCACCGATTTTTACGCCATTGACTTCACCGCCAACGGCCAGAGCTACGAGTACGATATCGACGCCGTCACCGGCATCATCATCAGCGGTCCGGGGCGCAGCAGCCAGGCCAGCGCCGACCCCGAGGTCTCTCCCAGCGCCGGCTCTGAGTCGTCTCCCAGCGCCGACCCCTCCCCCTCCCAGACATCCTCCGGCCAGACCAACACTGCCGACAACCCCATCAGCACCGGAAACACCAACGCCGGCAGCGGCGGCAATGCCAACACTGGCACCGGCAATAACGGCAGCACCAATACCGGCAGCGGAAACGGCAGCAACAGCTCCGCCGGCACCATGATTACCGAGGCCCGGGCCCGGGAGATCGCCCTGAACCATGCGGGGGTCAGCGCCAGCCAAGTCACCTTCCTGAAGAGCAAGCTGGACTATGACGACAGCCGCCGGATCTACGAGGTGGAGTTCTACAATACCTCCAGCTACACGGAGTACGACTATGAGATCGACGCTTACACCGGCGCGGTCCTCTCCTATGATTTTGACGCCGATGGCTATACCCCTCCCGCCTCCGGCACTACCACCATCACCGCCGACCAGGCCAAACAGATCGCCTTGGCCAAGGTGCCCGGCGCCACCCTCAGCGACATCTATGAATTTGAACTGGATCGGGATGACGGTCGTCTGGAGTACGAGGGAAGCATCTACTACAACGGCATGGAGTATGAGTTTACCATCGACGGTTACTCCGGTGCCATCCGCAGCTGGGACGTCGAATCCTACTACGACTGAGCGCCCTCCGGCCCCAGGCCAATTCCCCCCTTCCATCAGTCCAAGCGCCCTTTCCCCGGAAACGCTCTGGGGAAAGGGCGCTTTCTCCTTCCGGCGGCCTTCCACCGGCGGAGGGCCCCTGGCGTTCCCACCCGCCACCAAAAACGGGTATGATAAAAGTTCATACTTTTCCTTTTCCGGTTCTCTCCTTATGCTAAAAGCATAAAAATAGAGCAGGATACCCAGTTTTATTTGGGACGTATTGATCAGAAGGAGTGATCTGGCTTCATGGAAACGAAAAAGAAGAAATCCCTCGCCAGCCGGATTCCCGCCAGGGTGTGGCTGCTGATTTCCTTCGCGGTGGCCATGGGAGTATGGTATCTGCTGTCCATCATCCCCCAGACCTCCCGGGGCTTTCCCAATGTGGTGGTTACGATTGAAGGCCTGATCACCATGATCCAGCGGGGCGCGTTCTGGCAGGACCTCTCCAGCAGTCTGATCTCCGTCTTCGGCGGCTATGCCCTGGGCTTCGTCATCGCCCTGCCGGTGGCCATCCTCATGGCCTGGTATCTGCCGGTGCGCAACATCCTCAACCCCTGGATCCAGTTCATCCGGAACATCCCCCCCCTGGCCTACGTGCCCCTGATCGTCATTGTGTCCGGGGTGGGCCGCCGGCCCCAGATCATCGTCATCACCATCGCCTGCTTTTTGACCATGTGCGTCACCATCTATCAGGGTGTGGTCAACGTGGACGAGACCCTGATCAAGGCCGCCCGGGTGCTGGGCGCTAAGGACAGGGATATCTTTGTCCGGGTCATCGCCCCGGCCACCCTGCCCTTCATTCTCACCGCCGTGCGGCTGGGGGCCTCGGTGGCCCTGACCACCCTGATCGCCGCCGAGTCCACCGGTGCGGAAGCGGGCCTTGGCATGCGCATCCGGGCCCTGGCCAGCCTGTATGAGTCAGCCCCCATGCTGGCCTATGTCATCGTCATCGGCATCATCGGCATCACCCTGGACAACATCATCAAACTTTTGGAAAGGAAGCTGACGGGATGGCAGGAGAAGCGAGAGATCTGAAGCTGAAGATCGACAATGTCCGCAAGGTCTTCCACACCCGCAGCGGCGAGATGGTCGCCCTGAACGGGGTGAGTCTGGATATCTATGAGAACGAGTTTATCTGCGTGGTGGGCCCCTCCGGCTGCGGGAAGTCCACCCTGCTGAATATCATTGCCGGCCTGACGGACGCCACCTCCGGCGCCGTATATTGCAACGGCAAAGCAGTGACGGGCACCGGTACCGACCGGGGGGTGGTCTTTCAGCAGTACGCCCTGTTCCCCTGGCTGACGGTGAAGAAAAACGTCATGTTCGCCCTGGAGATGAAGGGTATTAAGGGCAAGCAGGCGCAAGAGCTGGCCATGCAGTATCTGGCCAAGGTGGATCTGGAGAAGTTTGCCGACCACTACCCCAAGGAGCTGTCCGGCGGCATGAAACAGCGGGTGGCCATCGCCCGGGCCTACGCCGCCGACCCGGAGGTGCTGCTCATGGATGAGCCCTTTGGCGCCCTGGACGCCCAGACCCGCACCCAGCTGCAAAGCGAGCTGCTGGAGACCTGGGAGCGGGACCGCAAGACCTGCTTTTTCATCACCCACGACGTGGACGAGGCCATCATCCTGTCCCAGCGGGTTGTCATCATGAGCGCCCGCCCCGGCCGCATCAAGGATATCATAGACATCGACATCCCCTATCCCCGCACCCAGGAGACCAAGATGACCCCCCGCTTCCTGGAGCTGAAGAATCGCATTTGGAGCCAGGTCTATCAGGAATATCTGGAGGTTCGGAAGTAACTGTGATTGGAGCGGTCCCCGGGCCGTTGCAATAGTCCGTCTGTTGAAACCGTCATATGATAAAAGGAGGATCTGCGAGAATGAAACTGAGAAAACTACTTGCCATGCTGCTGTCCCTGGCCATGGTGGCCGGCCTGCTGGCCGGCTGCGGCGGCGACACCACCCCATCTGAGGAGCCCAGCGACACCGTGGAGCCCGTCACCGTGACCGTGGGTTACATGAACAACTACGGCAGCCTGTGGGCTCTGGTCTCCGCCATCGAGCTGGGCTACTTCGAGGATGAGGGCATCACCGTGAACACCCAGAGCTTTGGCGACGGCCCCACCATCATTGCCGCTCTGGAGAGCGGATCCACTCAATTCGGCTACATCGGCGACGGCGCCCACCGCCTGTGCGTCCAGGGCCAGGCGGAGATCATCGGCCTGTCCCACATCTCCAACGGCGACGCCGTCATCGCCGGCCCCGACATCACCAGCCTGGAGGACCTGGCCGGCAAGACCGTGGGCTACGCCCCCGGCACCTCCAGCGAGACCATTCTGGTCAATGCCCTGAACAGCGTGGGCCTGACCATGGATGACATCACCGCTATGAGCATGGACGCCTCCGCCGTGGTGGCCGCCATGCTGTCCGACGGCCTGGACGCCTGCGCCATCTGGTCCCCCGAGAGCCTGACCATCCTGGATCAGATGGAAGGGGCCCACAAGCTGGCCCAGAACACCGACTTCTCCGACATCAGTGTCTCCCTAGCCAGCTGGATCGTCACCCCCAGCTACCTGGAGGAGAACCGGGACGTGGCCGTGCGCTTTATGCGGGCCATCCTGCGGGCCATGGACTATGCCGCCCTGGAGGAGAACTATGAAGAGGTGGCCGGCTGGGTGGCCGACTTCCTGTCCGTGGACTCCGCCACCGTGCTGCAGCAGGCCCGGGGCGACGCCGACTGGCTCACCGGCAAAGAGGTTGTCGCCGGCATTGAGGACGGCACCGTGGAGGGCTACTATGAGCTCCAGCAGGAGATGATGGTCAACGCCGGCACCATCACCGCCGAGGAGGAGTGCCCCGTCGGCGACTATGTGGCCCTTGACCTGATTCTGGAGGCCGGGGACTACTAAGCCAGCTGCATACATCTTGTCTCTGCCTTGCAAGGGGCGGCGGTGCTGGCCGCCGCCCCTTGATGCTGTCGAAAAAGGCTTCGCCTTTCCTGACAGATAGGCTGCGGCCTGCCGCAGCGCACTCGATGTCCCAAAAACGGACATCTCGCACGTTTGCAGGCCGAGCAGTGTTTTCGTCCAGGTACACGCCCCGGCCGAAAACAGATTTCACGTTTTTCCCGCCGCATCGCAAAAAATCATTTTGCGCTGTGCCGCGAACTCTGCGAGGCTTTTGAATCAGCTGAAGGGGCGGCGGTGCCGGCCGCCGCCCCTTGCTTTTCTCGATTTACAAATTTCCAGGTTGGGATTACAATGGAGGTGCGTCCTGCGGTTCCATGCTGACAAAAGGGGGTGCGCACCCATGCTGCTTCTCTTGTCCGCCGGCCTGTTCCTGGGCTCTCTGGCCGTGCTCATCGTGAAAAAGAACCGGGAGTCTCTGCTTTTGGCGGGGATGTGCCTGACCCTGACCCTGTTTTTGGTTGGGGTGATGCTTGTCATCGCCAAGCGGGGAGGCGTCTCCCGTGAAGTGGAGCATTTTCTCTTCTTCTCCCGGGACATCCGGCTATGGCTTCAGTACCGCTTCATCACCCTGGACCAGATGGGCTATCTCATCGCCATTGGGCGGCATCTTTTCCCCCTGTTTCTGCTGGAAATGGCCGTTCACTACTCCATGTCCGCGTGGATGCGCAAATTGATTCATCTGCGTTACTGGGCGATCCTGCTGCCTGCCGTCACCCTGGTCCTCTACTGGCCAAAACTGTATCACCGGCTGGTCGCATCCTTTCCCTGGGGCCAATCCGCGCTTTACTACTTCTCGTGGTTGTGGGTCATCGGGTATGTGTTGCTGGCACTCCTGCTTTTGGCGATAGAGTTTTTTTCCATCACCATTCCCTTTTGCCGCCGTCAGTTTGCCCAAATCGCCGTGTGTCTGGCCTCCCTGTCCGCCCTGTACCTGCTCTACTCCGGCCAGGACCCGGGCCAGGTATACAGCTTTTACAGCTACGACTACCTGTGGATCCGGGGGGTGGGCTACCTCCAGTACAGCCTTACTGTCCCCGGCTATGCGCTTCTGGTGATCATCAATACCATCTGCGGCATCCTGGGGCTGGGCAGCCTGCTGCGCTACACCCAGGATCTGTACGTGCGGGACCGGGCCGACGTAGCCCTGGAGCGGAAGTTCGACGTGGCCAAGACCGGGGCCAGCGCCTTCGTCCACAGCATCAAGAATCAGCTGCTGGCCAACCGGGTGCTCTATAAGCGGATTCGGGCAGAGCTTGGAAAGCCCAGCCCAGATCTGGAAAAGCTGCGGGCCTATACCGACAGCCTATCCAGCGGAAACGACCAACTGATCACCCGCTCCGAGGAGCTCTACCGCACGGTAAAAGCAAAGTCTGTCCGGCTGGTCCCCGTGGGGCTGGACCGGCTGGGGGAGATCACCCAGGAGCGGTTTCAAAAAAAATACCCCGAGGGAAAGCTCCTTATCCAGCTGGATGGAACGGTTCAGGTACTGGCTGACGAGAACTATCTCAGCGAGGCACTGTACAATTTGCTCACCAACGGCTGGGAGGCCACGTTGGAGGCCGGCCGGACCGACCCGGTGGAGCTGATCAGCCACCAGGAGCGGCTGTACACCGTGCTGGAAGTGCGGGACCGAGGCACCGGTGTGGCTCCCACTGAGATCAAACACATCTTTGAGCCCTTTTACTCCGGTAAAAATACCAACTCCAACTGGGGTATGGGCCTATATCATGCGCATACCATCGTGCGCAGCCACCTGGGGACCATGCGGGTGGAAAACCGCCCCGGAGGGGGCACATCATTCCTCATCCTTCTGCCCCGCTACTCCGCAAGGTTCCGAGAGAAAGGAGGCGCACCACTGTCATGATCCGCGTTCTTGTGGCGGAAGATTTTGACCTGCTTCGGGAGGATCTCTGCGACACCATCAGCCAGCAGCCGGACATGGAGGTGGCGGGCAGCGCCGCCAGCGGCCGGGAGATCGAGGCTCTGGCCCTGGCCACCCCCGCCGACCTGATCCTCATGGATATTGAGATGGAGACCACCACCGCCGGCATCCGGGCCACTGAGCGTATCCTGGAGCACAGACCGGACCTGAAAATTCTCTTTCTCACCGCCCATGAGACAGGCAATATGATCCTCACCTCCATGGGCGCGGGGGCGGTGGACTACATCGTGAAAGGCTGCCCGGAGGAGGAGCTGCTGCTCCACATCCGCAGCGCCTATGACGGCCACCCTATGTTGGAGGCCAAGATTCAGAACCTGCTGCTCAAGGAATATTCCCGCCTGCGCAGCTCGGAGCGCAGCCTGCTGTTCTTTATCAGCACCGTCTCCCAGCTCACCGGCGCGGAGCGGGAGCTGGTCCGCCTGCTGCTGGACGGGAAAAAGGTGCGGGAAATCGCCAATATCCGCTGTGTGGAGGTGGTCACCGTCAAGACCCAGGTGAAGAGCCTGCTGCGCAAATTTGGCTGCACCCGCACCAAGGAAATCGTAGAAATCATCCGTGAACTCAATGTGGCCCATCTCTTCTGATCGGCCCGGAAAGGACGTCAAGCAATGGATTACTTTCAAATTCCCGCCCAGGAGTTGGGCAAGCACGCCAAGATCCCGATTCTCCCCCTGGGGGACTCCGGCGAGATCTTTTACGAACTGGCTCTGGAGATGGTAAACACCATCAAAGCCCACAACACCAAGGGAGAGAAGACTGTCTTTATCTGCCCCGTGGGGCCTGTGGGCCAGTATCCCATCTTCGTGCGCTTGGTCAACCGGGAGCGCATCCGTCTGAAAAACTGCTGGTTCATCAACATGGACGAGTACCTCCACGACGATGAAACCTACATCAGCAAGGACAGCCCTCTGTCCTTCCGGGGCTTCATGGAGCGCACGGTATACGCCAAGATTGACGAGGACCTGCTCATGCCTCCTGAACAGCGGGTCTTCCCCGATCCCGCCGACCCCGGCAAGGTGGACCGGCTCATTGCGGAGCTGGGCGGTGTGGACATCACCTTCGGCGGCATCGGCATCAACGGCCACCTGGCCTTCAACGAGGCCCAGCCAGAGCTGACTCCAGAGCAGTTCGCCCAGCTGGGCACCCGGGTACTCACCCTCACCCCGGAGACCAGGACCGCCAACGCCATCGGCGAGCGGGGGGGCGCCATTGCCGCCATGCCCAATAAGGCCGTCACCATCGGCATCAAACAGATTCTGGAGGCCCGGAAGGTCCGCCTGGGGGTGTTCCGGGACTGGCACCGGGCGGTGGTACGCCAGGCGGCCTACGGCGAGGTATCCGCCGCCTTCCCCGCCAGCCTGCTGCAAAACCACCCCGACGCGCTCATCTACGCCAACGCTGTGGCCTCCGCCCAGCCCTTCTGAGGCGCGCCATGGGGATGAGAACGCTATTTTCCGGCGGCCGGGTCTACCTGGACGGCCGCTTTCAGGAGGGAGACCTGCTGGTGGAGGATGGGCGGATCGCCGCTTTCGGTGACCTGCCCCGCGCCGGAATACCCGTCAAGGACCTGGGGGGCCGAATGCTGGTCCCCGGCTTTCTGGACCTGCACACCCACGGCGGGGACGGGGTGGACGTGAACGCCGCCACGGCGGATGATCTGGGGAAGATCGGCCGCTTCTTCGCCCGTCATGGCACCACCGGCTGGCTGTGCTCCATCCTCACCGACACCCGGGAGCAGACCCTGTGGTGCATCAGCCAGGCCAGGGCCGCCATGGTCCGGCCCGTGGACGGGGCCCAGCTTCTGGGCATCCACCTGGAGGGGCCTTTCCTGTCCCATGAGTACAAGGGCGCCATGCCCGAGCACCTGCTGCGCCGCGGCGATGTGAAGCTGTTCCACCAGTACCAGCAGGCGGCCCAGGGTGCCATCCGCTACATGACCGTCTCCCCGGAGGTGGAAGGGGTGGCGGACCTCATTGCCGCTTTGGCCGGACAGGTTGCCATCGCCATTGGCCACTCGGGCGCCGACTATGAGACCTCTATCCGGGCCATTGAAGCGGGGGCGGCCTGCTGCACCCACACCTTCAACGCCATGGGGCTGTTCCATCAGCACCGGCCGGGCATCATGGGGGCGGTGCTGGAGCGTCCGGTGTACTGCGAGGCCATCTGCGACGGGCGCCACCTCCACCCGGGTGCGGTGCGGATGCTGCTGGCCTGCAAGGGTTGGGACAAGGTGGTGGCCGTCACCGACTCCATCCAGGCCGCCGGTCTGCCCGATGGGCACTACAAGCTGGGGGTCAACGACGTAGTGGTGGAGGACGGGGACGCTAAGCTGGCCGGGAGCGGCGTGCGGGCCGGCTCCACCCTCACCACCGGACAGGCTCTAAAAAATTTGGTGCAATTCACCGGGGTGAGCGTGGCGCGGGTGCTCCCCCTGCTGACCAGCAATCCCGCCCGGCTGGCGGGGCTCAGCTACCGCAAGGGCTCCATCGCCCCGGGGAAAGACGCGGACCTGGTGGTGCTGGACGAGGAACTGAACGTGAAGGAGACCTATGTGGCCGGCCGCTGCGTCTACGCCGGCGATTGAAGAAAGGAGGATTCTGCCATGCCATTAGTCCCGCTGAGGCCTCTCATGGAGGCCGCCGAGCAGCACAACTACGCCCAAGGGGCGTTCAACGTCAACGCCATGGCCCAGGCCAAGGCCGTCATCGAGATGCACGAAACCTTCCGCTCCCCCGCCATCCTCCAGGGGGCGGACCTGGCCAATGCCTTTATGGGGGGCCGGGTGGACTTCCAGAACGGCACCCTGGAGGACAAGAAGAAGGGCGCCCGGAACATCGCCGCCGCCGTGAAGAAGTACGGGGAAGATTCCCCCGTCCCCATCGTGCTCCACCTGGATCACGGCAAGGACTTCGACTCCTGCGCGGCTGCCATTGACGGGGGCTATACCTCTGTGATGATTGACGGCTCCTCCCTGCCCCTGGAGCAGAACATCGAGCTGACCCGGGAGGTGGTGAAGTATGCCCACGCCCGGGGCGTGTCCGTGGAGGGCGAGCTGGGCGTGCTGGGCGGCCAGGAGGACCATGTGTTCGCCGCCACCTCCACCTATACAAACCCCCTGGATGCGGTGCGTTTCATCCAGGAGACCGAGGTGGATGCCCTGGCCATCTCCTACGGCACCCAGCACGGGGCCAACAAGGGCAAGAACGCCAGGCTGCGCCGGGAGATCCCCATCGCCATCAAGGAGTGCATCAACCGCCTTGGCATCTTCTGCGCCCTGGTGTCCCACGGCTCCTCTACCGTGCCCCAATACATTGTCCAGGAGATCAACGACCTGGGGGGCGACCTTCAGAACGCCTATGGCATCCATGTGGACGAGCTCATCGCCGCCATCCCCTGCGGCATCCGGAAGATCAACGTGGACACTGACATCCGCCTGGCGGTCACCCGAAACATGAAGGAGCTATTCGCCCAGCAACCCGCGCTGCAAAACAGCCCCTCCATCGGCGGGGTGTACGCCCTGCTGGGGGAGAAGCGCTCCGCCTTCGACCCCCGGGTGTTCTTCCCGCCCATCATGGACACCGTTCTCACCGGCAACGTGCCTGACGGCGACGTGGCCCTGCTCATGAGCCGGGTGGAGGCGGGCGTAAAGGAGGCCGTGGGCTCCCTGATCGTCCATTTCGGCTCCTACGGCAAGGCCCCCCTGGTCGAGCAGAAATCCCTGGAGGACATGATCGCCTTCTACAAGAAGTGAGGAGGTCCGGACGTGAAGCATCTGTATCTGAATCTGAAGCGGTTTGACGTGCCCGTAGAGTACGGCGGCGTCAACCGTATCGCCCCCTTGAAGGACTGGGGCGGCCATATCGTGAAGAATACCCAGGAGGGGCTGAAGAAGTACGACCCCAGCCAGGTGGAGTTTATCCAGTATTTCCCCGAGGCCCACATCCTGGGTGCTGTGGACGCCCTGTGCGAGGGCAGCCCCGTCCAGGTGGGCTGTCAGGGGGTATACCGGGTGAACACCGCGGTGGGGGGTAATTTCGGCGCCCTCACCACCAACCGTCCCGCCTCCATCGCAAAGGCCATGGGGTGTACCTCCGCCCTCATCGGCCACTGCGAGGAGCGCAATGACAAAGCGGGCATCCTGGCCGAGGCCGGTATCACCGATACCGCCGCGGTCAACCGCATCCTGAACCAGGAGATCCGCCAGGCGGTGGAGCAGGGACTGACCGTTCTCTACTGCATCGGAGAAAAAAGCGAGGAGCAGGACAACTGGCAGCAGGTGCTGGGCGATCAGCTCCGTGTGGGTTTAGATGGAGTGGACACCGCCAAGGTGGTCATCGGTTACGAGCCGGTGTGGTCCATCGGCCCGGGCAAAACCCCGGCGGGCCGGGACTACATCACCAGGATCGCCCGGTTCGTCAAGGAGCGGACCGGAGGCCTCCCCGTGGTATACGGCGGCGGGTTGAAAGTAGACAACGCCGAAATGCTGGCCTCTATCAACGAGATCGACGGCGGTCTCATCGCCCTGACCCGATTCCAGGGGGAGATCGGATTCTACCCTGAGGAGTACCTGGAGATCATCCGCACCTATCTTGGACAGTAAGGAGAAAAGCCATGAATCTCTCGTTTGAATACGGCCATGGTCTGATGAGCGCCCAGCTGCCCGACAGCACCAAGGTCTTTATCCCCGGCCAGACCGTGCCCGATCCCCCCTGCCTGCCCCAGGACTGGGACAGCCTGTACGCCGCCACCCTGGAGTCCATCCGCCACCCCCTGGGCATGAAGCCCCTGAAGGAGCTGGCCGGCCCGGGCAAGACGGTGGTGTTCGTCATCCCCGACATTGTCAAGGGGGGCACCCAGCCCACCGCCCACCGCCGGGTGTCCATCCGGGCCTGCCTGGATGAGCTGTATGAAGCCGGGGTGGACAAAAAGGACATCCTGCTGCTGTTCTCCAACGGTCTGCATCCCCGGGCCACCGTGCCCGAGATGAAGAAGATTTTGGGCCAGGAGCTGTTCAACGAGTTCTACTGGACCAATCAGATCACCAGCCACGACAGCGAGGACTACAACCACATGGTGGACCTTGGTACCACCCAGCGGGGCGACCCGGTGCTGATGAACAAGTACGTCTTTGACTGCGACATCCCCATCCTCATCGGCCATACCCAGGGCAACCCCTATGGGGGCTACTCCGGGGGCTACAAGCACTGTTCCACCGGCATCACCCACTGGCGGAGCATCGCCAGCCACCATGTGCCCAAGGTAATGCACCGGGAGGACTTCACCCCCGTGTCCGGCCACTCCCTCATGCGCACCAAGTTTGACGAGATCGGCATGCACATGGAGGAGAAGATGGGCCACCCCTTCTTCTGCTGCGACGCGGTGCTGGACACCCACTCCCGGCAGATCGCCATCTTCAGCGGCTACGCCAAGGTGATGCAGCCCGAGTCCTGGAAGGTGGCCAACCGGCGTACCTACGTGCCCTGGGCGGAGGAGAAGTTTGACGTGATGGTGTTCGGCATGCCCCAGGACTTCCACTATGGCGACGGTATGGGCACCAACCCCATCCAGATGATGCAGGCACTGTCCGCCCAGGTCATCCGCCACAAGCGGGTGATGAAGGAAAACTGCGTCATCCTCTGCTCGTCCATCTGCAACGGCTATTTCCATGACGAGCGCTGGCCCTACCTCCGGGAGTTGTATGAGCTGTTCCAGCACGACTATATGAACATCCTGCCCGACATGGACCGGTACGGGGAGTACTTCGCCACCCATGAGGAGTATATCCGCAAGTACCGCTTCTGCAACGCCTTCCATCCCTTCCACGGCTTTTCCATGATGAGCTGCGGCCACATCGCCGAGATGAACACCGCCGCCATCTACATCGTGGGCGCCCAGGAGCCGGGCATCGCCCGGGGAATGGGCCTGAAGACCCGGGCCACCTTCGAGGAGGCCCTGGAGGACGCCAAGCGCAAGTTCGTGGGCCCCAATCCCAATATTCTGGCCCTGCCCCAGACCTTCAAGCTGGGCGCCGTCCACCTGTGCAGGAAGGACGACGATCTTTCCACGGTGTGAGAGGGGGCAGGCGCTATGCTGAGAGGAAATATGCTCATCGCCCATGGCGGCGGCCCCACCGCAGTGATCAACAGCTCCCTGCTGGGGGCGGTTCGGGAGGCCAGACGCCACGGCGAGATCGAAACCATCTACGGCGCCCGGTTCGGCGCCGAGGGCATCCTGGCCGGGGACCTCATGGATCTGGGGCAGGTCAGCCAGGAACAGCTGGACCTGCTCTCCCGCACCCCCGCCTCCGCCCTGGGCTCCTGCCGGCGCAAGCTCACCGACAGGGACTATCCGGCGGTGCTGGAGTGCTTCAAACAGTTCAACATCCGCTACTTCTTCTACAACGGCGGCAACGATTCCATGGACACCTGCCACAAGGTCTACCAGCTGGCCTGCCAGTCCGGCTACGAACTGCGGGTCATGGGCATCCCTAAGACCATGGACAACGACCTGGCGGTGACCGACCACTGCCCCGGCTTTGGCAGCGCGGCCAAGTACGCCGCCGTGTCCGCCCTGGAACTGGCCCTGGACGCCTCCGCCCTGCCCATCCATGTGGTGGTGATGGAACTTATGGGCCGCAACGCCGGGTGGATCACCGCCGCCTCCGCCCTCTTCGCCGACCGGATGCCCTGTGAGCACCTGGTCTACCTGCCTGAGACCGACTTTGACAGGCAAGCCTTTCTGTCCGCCGTCCAGGAGAAATGGGCCAGGGGCAGGGGCCTGCTGGTCACCGTGTCCGAGGGCATCCACTACGCCGACGGCACCCCGGTGGCCGACACCGGCCGGGTGGACGGCTTCGGCCACAAGATCCCCGGCGGCGCGGCCCAGGCCCTGTCTGACCTGATTATGGCGGAGACCAGCCTGAAATCCCGGGCGGAGAAGCCTGGTCTGCTGGGCCGGGTGAGCGTGGCCCTCACCTCCCCGGTGGACCGTCAGGAGGCGGAGGAGGCCGGAGCCGCAGCGGCGCGCGCCGCCGTGGAGGGCAAGACCGGCTATATGGTGGGCTTTGAAGCCGCCCGGTCTCCAGTGTACCATTGCGAGACTTGCCTCATCCCCTTGGAGCAGGTGGCCAATGCAGAGAAGAAGTTCCCCCTGGAGTGGATCGGGGCGGACGGGGCCAGCATCCGGCCGGAGTTTCAGGACTACTGCCTGCCCCTGCTGGGCGGCTGTGACATCCGATTTGCCTCCCTGCGCTGAGAGAGGCGGGCACTGACCATGCAGATTCTGTTCAGTTTTCTCATCTGCCTGCTGGCCACCACCATTGGCGGCATCAGCGGGGTGGGCGGCGGCGTCATCATCAAGCCGGTGCTGGACGCCGTCTCGGGCATGCCGGTGGCCACGGTGAGCTTCCTGTCCGGCTGTACCGTGTTGGCCATGACCATCACCTCCATGCTCCACAGCCGGGGCGGCGAGGTAAAGGTGGAGCCCCGGCGGGGGACCCTGCTGGCCATCGGTGCCGCAGTGGGGGGTGTCGTGGGCAAGGAGCTGTTCGAACTGGTGCAATCCACCGGCGGCTCCGCGGTGTCCGTGGCCCAGCAGGTGATGATGATCGTCCTCACCCTGGGGGTGCTGGTCTATACGGTCAACCGCCCCCGGATTATCACGAGGGACGTGAAAAACCCGGCGGCCTGCGTGGCCATCGGCCTGGTGCTGGGCCTGCTGTCCGCCTTTTTGGGCATCGGCGGCGGCCCCATCAACCTGGCAGTACTCTACTACTTCTTCTCCATGGATACCAAGACCGCCGCCCTCAACTCCCTGTACGTCATCCTGTTTTCCCAGAGTGCCAGCTTCCTCAACACCCTGCTGCGGGACACGATCCCCCCGTTTGAATGGCCGGTGCTCCTCGCCATGGTAGTGGGCGGCGTCGCGGGGGGCACCCTGGGCCGGAGCGTCAGCAAAAAGCTGAGCAACGCCGGGGTGGACCGGCTGTTCTTCTGGCTGCTGCTGGTCATCACCGGCATCAGCTGCTATAACCTGGCGCGGTGCTTTTTGTGACGGGGTGATCCCATGTGGAACAAGCTTCAGGCAGGCGGCTCCGTTTTGGAATGGAGCCGCCTGCCTATAGGACAAAAAGGGGGCCGGTATCCGCTTTTGCGGATACCGGCCCCCTTTTTGTCCTAGTTTAAGCGGGCTTACCGTGTGGTATAGAAAAGAACCATAAAGACCAGGGCCAGCGCCAGGTAAAAGGCCCCTGTAATGACCAAAAATCCAAAATGCTTGATGGGTCCTTTTTCCCGCTTACGCTCCACATAGTCGCCATAGCGCTCACCCTTATGGGCAGCGCCTGGAATCAGCATGCGTACCGCATAGGTCAGCGCATAGGTGATGCCATGAAAGATCCCTTCATTGGACACAAACACCAGCACCGCGCTCAGCGCCAATACCACGCCCGGGATGGTAAACGCGTCGCACAGGATCTTGTAGCGCTCCGCCGCCCCATCGGCCTCCCACAGCCCATGCAGCTCCATCATCGCATAGGCCATGACCGCCCCCACCGCCAGGGTAATGCCGTACTTTAATATCGTATTGCGCAGCTTCTTCCCGTTCACAGCAGTCCCAGTTCCTTCTTATACTTGAGCTCCTCCGCATTATTGCAATACACAAAGTGCCCTGGGAGGATCTCCCGCATGGAGGGCTTATCTACGCTGTAATCGTGCTCAGCCAGGGAATTGTAGGTGATCCGCACCCGCTTTTTCTCCGACCGGGGGTCAGGCAGCGGGATGGCAGACAGCAAAGAGCGGGTATAGGGATGCAGGGGATGGGCGAACAGTTCATCCGAGGGGGCCAGCTCCACCATCTTGCCAAAGTACATCACTCCGATTCGATCGGAGAAATACTTGACCACCGACAGGTCGTGGGCAATGAACAGGATGGTCAGTCCCAACCGGGTGCGCAGTTCATTGAGCAGGTTGATGACCTGGGCCTGGATGGACACATCCAGGGCGGAGATGGGCTCGTCGGCAATGAGCAGATCGGGGCGCATGATGACCGCCCGGGCAATGCCGATGCGCTGCCGCTGGCCACCGGAAAACTCGTGGGGGTAGCGCCCGGCATGCTCCCGCACCAGACCCACCAGCTCCAGGATCTCGTACACCTTTTCATCAATGTACTCCTTATCCCGGATGCCGTTGATCACCAGGCCCTCGGCAATGGTCTCCCGCACGGTCATGCGGGGATCCAGAGAGGCGATGGGATCCTGGAAAATCATCTGGATCTGGGTGATCAGTTTGGTCTTTTTGGCAATGCGCAGCTGCTCCTGATATTCCTTCTTCACCTCGGCCAGCTTTTGGGGATCGTTCTTGGCCTCCTCCAGCTTGGAAGCGTACTCCTTTTCCAGTTTGTCCACCAGGGTCTGGGCGTACTCCTGATCGGAGTGCCTGTGGTCATACCGGGCCTTGCGGATCTCCTCCCGGTTGGCCTCGATGCGCTTCTCCAGCTCCGCCTTCCTGGCCGTGTCGTTGGGGCCCAGCTTTTTCAGTTCCTTTCGGGCGCTGGCAATCGCGTCCCGGTAGCTGCGGGTGCCCGCGCAGATGCGCTGGCCCTTGAAGTAGATGCTGCCGGAGGTAATATCGTAAATCTTGATAATGGAGCGGCCCGTGGTGGTCTTGCCGCAGCCCGACTCACCCACCAGGCCAAACACCTCGCCCCGCTTGATGTCGAAGCTGACGTCATCCACAGCCTTCAGCTCGGAGTCGCCCATCTTGAAGTACTGGCACAGGTGCTCAACCTTGAGCAATACCTCCTGATTGTCTTGATTGCTCATGCCTGTCCACCTCCAGCCTTCTTCAGCATCCGCTCAATGCGGTCTGTGATAATCTTAGGCGGCTCCACCTTTGGAGCGTCGGGATGAAGCAGCCAGGTCGCCGCCCAGTGGGTGGGAGATACCTGGAACTGGGGCGGCTGCTGAACGAAGTCAATCTTCATGGCATACTTGTTCCGGTCGGCAAAGGCGTCGCCCTCCGGGGGATAGATCATATTGGGCGGCGTGCCGGGAATGGCGTCCAGCTTCTCCTTGGTGTCCAGGTCGGGCATAGAGGACAGCAGCGCCCAGGTATAGGGGTGCCTGGGATCATAGAACACATCGTCCGCCGTACCGTACTCCACGATCTTTCCGGCGTACATGACCGCGATGTCGTCGGCCATGTTGGCCACCACGCCCAAATCATGGGTGATGAAGATGACAGACAGGTTCCGCTCCTCTTTCAGCCGGTTGATCAGTTCCAGGATCTGCGCCTGGATGGTCACGTCCAGTGCGGTGGTGGGCTCGTCACAGATCAGGATATCCGGGTTGGCCGCCAGTGCGATGGCGATCACAATACGCTGGCGCATACCGCCAGAAAACTCAAAGGGATACTGGTAGTAGCGCACCCGGGGTTCTGGAATGCCCACTTCCTCCATGAGCTGGATCGCCTTTTCCTTGGCCATGCTTTTGGTGACCTTGTAGACCACCTCGGAGGCCTTCGCCTTGAAGTAATCCACCAGTTCGATGCTCCTGGCCCGGAAATCCACCTGGGATTCCTGGGCGATATACTCGTTGTAATGCTGGATCAAGCGGTCAAACACCTGGACGATATCCGCCTTCAGTTCATCCAGGTCGTAGACCACCTTGGGCACGACCTTCCAGTCCACGTTCTTGCCCTTGGCAATGAGGGTGTCCCGCTTCTTGCTCTGTTTGGCAAAGCGGGCCTCCTCCTTGGGGTTTTTTGCCTTGGCGGCAAAGTACTTGTCAATGGCGCCGGACAGGCTGGTGCGGAAGGTGTAAGCTGTGCTGTCCTTCACAATCTCCAGACGGTCAATGGTCTTTTCCACCTGGTCTGAGATCTCCCTGCACTGCTTCCGGGCGGAGGCTTTGTCAAAGCCGCCCTTGGCATAAAACTCCTTGGCCCTGGCCAGCTGTTCCAGCACTGCCTTTTTCTTCTCCAGGGCCGTGTGGTAGGAATGGGCCACCGCCTCAGTCTCAATGCCGATGAATTCCAACATGAAGTTGTCGTTCAGATAGCGCAGGGCCATCTCATTGAGCTGATCCACCGGCTTTCCGCTCAAATCCTCACCGGGGTTTTTCAGCTTATAGTAGCCGATGCGGAAGAAATCCGGGCGGGTGCGGCCCAGCAGCTCCCCCAGCAGCTCCTTGGTCTGGTTCAGCACGCGCTCGATCTCCTCGGGCAGGGGTTGTACGTCATCCCCATCCTTTTTGTGCCCGGAGGGTGCGTGATAATTGCTCTGCACCCGCTCCAAGTCCGCCGACGCCTGGCTCAGGCGGGAGTCGAAGCCATGGGTAAGAAAAGGATCCTGGACCCGCTTCACCTTTCCGGCAAACTCCTTCAGCGCGCCTTTGACGTCCACCTTGCGCCTGCCGGCCTTGAACAGAAAGTCCTCGATCTTGGACACCGCTTCCTCCGCCACATGCAGCGCGTCATTGTAACTGTTCTCCAGCTTGATGGCCTCGATGTTGAACTTGTCGAAGGTCCCAATCAGCTCTTCCACCTTTGTCTTGCTCTGCTCCCCCTGGGCGGCAATCATATGCTCCTTCAGGGTGGCCAGCATGGTGTTGAAGTCCTTCCGGGCGGCACGGCGGTTGCCCTTATTTTTGAGCAGCATGGCCTCGGTGATCTGCTTGCCGATCTTCACAATGGGGTTCAGGGAAGACAGAGGATCCTGGAAGATCATGGAGATCCGGTCCCCCCGGATCTTGCACATCTCCTCCTCGGGAATGCGCAGCAAATCCTTGCCGTCATAGATGATTTCCCCGCCCTCCACAATGGAGTTGCCAGCCAAGATGCCCAGGATGGCCTTGGAGGTTACCGACTTACCGGAGCCGGACTCGCCCACAATGGCCAGCGTCTTTCCTTTTTCCAGGGTGAAGGAGATATCCCGTACCGCCTTCAAGGTGCCGCTGGCGGTGCGGAAGGAGATTTTTAAGTTTTTTACTTCCAAAACTTCACTCATACGCTCACTCCTCCACACCGCGCAGCGACGGGTTGAACGCGTCGCGCAGACCGTTGCCGAACAGGTTAAAGCAGATCATCAGCAGCGAAATCACGATGGCCGGAAACAGCATCAGGTGGGGATAGCTGGTCCAGATGCTGCTGGCGGACGCCAGCAGGTTGCCCAGGGAGGTCACGGAAGAGGTGTTCAGCTTGACGATGCCCAGGTAGCTGAGCATGCTCTCGGTGTTGATGACACCGGGAATAACCAGGGCACTTGCAGTAATGATGGTGCCCAGGGAGTTGGGGAAGATATGCTTCCAGATGATCCGCCGGTCCCGGGCACCCAGGGTGCGGGCCGCCAGCACGTACTCCTGCCCCTTGAATCGGTAGAACTGGGTGCGGGTACGGGCAGCGGTGGAGATCCACCCCGTGAGCACGAAGGCAAACAAGAGGCTTGGGATGGCCCCCACCCTGGTAGCCAGATGCATCTGAAACAGGGTGGCCACCACCACAAAGGGCACGTTGGCCAGCACGTCCACGATGCGTTCCATCACCATATCCACCGCGCCGCCGTAGTAACCCTCCACCGCGCCGTAAATGGCGCCGATGACCAGGTTGATGGCGGACACGCAGATGGCCAGCAGCACAGACAACTTGATACCGTCGGCCAGACGCAGGGTCAGGTCATAGCCCTGGCTGTCGGTGCCAAGCAGGTATTGGGGGGTGAAGCCGTTGCGGTACTGATAATAGTTGTAGTACAGCACCCGCACCCGGAACTGAGCGGTCTCATGGTTGCCGCCGCCGGTGTACTCGTAGTAAACCGGGTTGCCATTCTCATCCCGCCTGTAGTTGTCCTCCAGCACCATACCCTCGGCGTACTCGATGACCTCCGCCTCGCCGGCGGTGGTGCGCACGGGATTGCCCCGGCTATCCATCTTGTACCAGTAGTTGGCGTCAGCCGCATCCATAGTGTACTCGTTGTTGGCAATCAGAGGATAGAGGACCTGCAGGCCGGTCTCCTCCTGCCACTCCAAAATCTGATAGTACTGGGACTGGGGAATGCTCAGGTACAGAAAGCCCACTTCCAGGTAGTTCTCAATCCTGGCGCTGTAAATGGTTCTGGGGGGAACGCCCCGGATCTCGCTGACCTCACGGCTGCCCATGATGTCCAGAATGGGCTGGTACTCACTGGCCATGCCCTCCTCCAGAGTCACAGTGCCGGAGCCATCGTGGTCCTCGGCGCCCATGCCCACGGCGACGGCCTTGACGATACCCTGCTCGGAGAAGTCCCGGTTGGTGCCACCGTCGGCAATACCGATGTTGCTCAGCAGCTCGTTGCGGGGGGGCTTGCGGGAGTAGTAGGTGTCCATGAAAGTGGCGTTGTGGGTAGTAATGGCCAGAGGCGCGATAAAGGCAAACGCCAGGATACACAGGATGATGACAGCAGCCACGATGGACGCCTTGTTCTTGCAGAAGCGGATCCAGGCGTCCTTGAAGTAGCCGATGGGCTTGTCCTCGAACTTCTTGTCAGAAATCCGTTCCCCGTGGTTGACAAACTCAAACATGTCCTTGGGGATGTGAGTAAATTCAGTCGTATTCTTCATTTCTTCTTCCCCATTCTGATACGCGGATCAATGAATCCGTAGCTGATATCCACAACGATGCCGGCCAGCAGGCCCACGAACACGTAGAACACCGTGTCCATCATGAACACATCATAGTCCAACAGATTAATGGACCGGATGTAGAGCTGTCCGACACCGGGAATTGCGAAAATTTGTTCAATGACCATAGAGCCCGCCAGGATCGAAATGAAAGTGGAAATGATCATGGGTAGGATGGGCACCATGGCGTTTTTCAGCGCGTGGCGAGTGGTTGCCTGGCTCCTGGTCAGGCCCTTGGTACGCGCCAGCAGCATATAGTCGGAAGTCAAAGTCTCTGTCAGCTCCGCCCGAGTGAACCGGCACAGGCCGGCAATCTGCCCGAAGGAGAGCGCAATGATGGGGGGAATCATACTATAAAACATGGTCCAGGTAAACCAGGACCCTCCGGCGTCCGCCAGGGAGGACACCGTCAGCGGGAACAGGCCCGCCTTGAAGTACAGAAAATACTGCACCAGAAATCCATATACATAGGACGGCACGGAAACGAATACCATCACCAGAGTGCTGATGAGATGGTCCTGCCACTTGTTCTTGCGAACTGCGGCATAGATCCCCAGGGCCAGCCCCAGAGGGACCGACACTAGGAAGGAGTAGAAGTTGACTAGCACGGTAGGCCACAGACGGTCCATAAGCACGTCCCAGGCGTCCGCCCGGAACTGCACATACCAAGAGGTGCCAAAGTCCCAGTTGGTAAAGATATTTTTCAGATAGATGCCGAACTGCACCAGTAGCGGTTCGTTATAACCCAGCGCCTCAAACCGGGCCAACATCACTTCCCGGAGATTTTCCTCCATGGGCAGCTCCCGGGGCAGCAGCCGGATGAGCATGAAGCATATCGTCACGATGACGAAGAAGGTGAGGATCATCAGCAAGATCCGTTTCAGCACATATTTGGCCATAGACTCGTCTCCTTTTCGGCCTCCGCAAATTCTCATTGGAGCCGAATGTGATCAAGACCCGCCGGGGGAAAAGCCGCGCCGGGCAGAGGAGGGAGCCCCTCCCCTGCCCGGTAGACTGATTTGGTTCGGCTCTGCGATATTTCTTTCTTACTCGTAGCTCAGGTTGCCACCCTGCGCAGATACTTCAGCTTCCCACTCAGCGTCGCTGTACAGGAAATTCATCAGCTCAAGACCGCCGAAGCCGTACATGACGTTGTAGTTCTCGGTGATGTACCGCACCTGGTAGGACAGCATCTCACAAATAGTGGTGCCGCACAGGGGGATGCGGTAGAACTTGTTCAGATACTCCTCCTCCAGCAGAGCGGTGATCTGCAGCTTGGTCTCGTTGGAGGCGGTGGCAAACTGACCGGCGCCGATCATGGAGTTAGACCAATCCTGCCAGGTCATGGTGTACTCCTCGCCGTCCACGGTGAGGGTCAGGGTCTCTGTGGTGGGATCCCAGCAGCCCAACTCGTTGACCGCGTACTGGTCGGGGTCGCAGTAGACCTGCATGTTGCGGAAGGGATAGAAGTAAGCACCGCCCCAGGCGCCGTAGCCGATGGCATAAGTGCCGGCGGGTACGTCCGCATAGCGGTTCTCCAGGTTGCCCACGGCCTCCAGAGTGAGGGAGCCAAAGCCGGAGCCCTCCAAAGCGGCGTTGAGCATCTCGTTGAGCAGGGCCACCTGGTTGTTGTCCGGATCGGCAAGAGAGCCAGCCGCCCAGGCGACACGGATGTAGATGTCCTCGCCCTCGGTGTACAGCCCGGCCTCCACCAGCTCATCACAGGCCTGGGCCATCAGGGCCTGGGCCTCGGTAAGGTTGTAGCCGTTGATGGAGTTATAGGCGTCCTCCAGGGTGGCGTAGGGAGTGCCTTCGCCGTACTCCACGCCGTACAGATTGCAGATGGCCTGCATGGCGGCATCAGAATGACGGTAATTGGAGGTGGGGTCGTTGTAGGGGTCATAGTAGTACATGTCGTTCATCAGAGAGTAAGCCGCCACATAGCCAGGCGTAGCGGTGACATACTCATCCCGGTTGATGGCCAGACTCATGGCACGGCGGAAGTTCTCGTTGGACAGCACCACGCTGTTGGTGTTGCCACCGGACACGTCCATGGTCTGCAGGGCCGCCACATCAGTGTTGAAGAAGAAGGACATGGTATAGCTCTCCTGCTGCTGGAACAGCTGGGTGGAGGTTGTGTAGTTGGGCAGCTCCTCGGCAGTGGGGCGCCAAGAGCTCAGATCGCCGCTGAGGAAGGCCTGCATGGCGGTGTTATCGTCCATGACGTCGACCACAATGCTGGTGGCCTGCCAGCGCTCTACGTTTTCGCCGTCCACCTCATAGGGGGTGTAGGATACCAGGTTGCCATCTTCGTTGCGCTCATCCTCCCAACCGTACCAGTTCTCGTTGCGGGTAAAGACCATCTGGCGGTCGGCCTGATAGGACTCCAGAATATAGGGGCCAAAGGACATGGTGGTATCCACGCTGGTGCCGTAGTCGGTGGTCACCAGGGTGCCGGAGGTATCCTTGCCGGCCTCATACGTCTCCTCGTAGACCAGGTAGCCGTCGCCCAGGAAGGTCATGAAGTTGTTCAGGTCAATGTAGGCCTGGGTGACGTAGCGCAGGGTGTAATCGTCCACCTTGTACAGGCCCACGGTATCGTCATAGTTCAGAACTTCAGACATGGAGCCATCGTTGTAGAACAGGGCCTCCTTCAGGTAGTTGGCCTGCTCAGTGGGATCGGTGATCCCAAATCCAGCGGACAGGATGGTGTTGACCACGGTCTCCACGGTCTCACGGTTCTCGGCGGTCACCAGGGTGTAGCCGTAGGCGTCGGCGGCCTCAGCCAGGGCACTAATCTGATCGTCAAGGCCAGCGCCAACCATGGAGTTCAGGTTGCTCAGGCTGTCGTTGTACAGGGTCATATTGGTCGCAGTGACGTTGATATAAACCTGCCCGTCGGCAATCCCCTGCTCCAGATCATAGGAGTAATCGGGAGTCTCTCCCTCGCCATAGGCGGGAACCAGAGGATTGTAAATGGGGCTGCCGGAGTTATAGTAGGCGTTGGCTCCGGCCAGGGCGCCCTCCCCGCTGTACACCAGGTTAGCCCGGTAGTTCTTCATGTCCGGGTTGAGCAGCTGCTGCATGGAGTAGATGTAGGTGTCGGCGTTGATGGGGGTGCCATCCTGCCAGGCGGCCTCTTCGTTCAGGGTGACCTCGTACACGTAGCCCTCGGTCACATCCTCAGCGGCAGTGCCTGCGGGAAGGGTGACGCTGTACTTGGTCAGGTCATCCTGATGGTCAGCGGTCACGTCGGTGACGGAGGTGGCCATCTCATACACCCACTGGTATACGCCATTCTCGGTGTCCAGAGGCATCATGGTGACCATCTGGGTGGTGATGTAACCCATGATGCTGCTGTCTGCGTTGGTCTCCCAGGTGTGGGAGCTCCAGTTGGTGCCCAAAGCTTCGGAATAGTCCCGATAGGTGTAGCTGACACCTTCGCCGGTGGTCCCGGAGCTGGGGTTTTCGCTGCTGTCGGTTCCAGTGTTGGTACAGCCGGCCAGCAGACCGACGCACATGACCAGAGCCAGCAGCAAAGCCACAAGCTTTTTCATGTTCTTTCCTCCTAAAAATAAGTTTAGGGATCTATAACTGAACAAGGATTTTATCCTCTGTTCACAAAAGCAAGCCCGGCCACGGGGGCGGGCTGCAAAAAGGGGCGGCCCTTTTTGCAATTTCCCCGCTGTCTTCCGGGGTTAATCCAGCGGAAACTGCATCATCTTGCAGGATTTGAGGTTGAAACTTGCAATTTCCACCTTGGAATTTTACGCATTTTATTATAGCACAGATCTCCCTGAAAACCTACACAAACCCGCCCGGCCGGCTTAGAAATTCCCCCGCCGGAAAACACCCGTTTTTGTAGGAAGTGCACAATATTTTGTCAGGATTTCCCGCTTCCGCCGTCTAATCAGGGCGGCGCCCTGTGCCCGGGCGGGTCCCGCCAAGCCCCGCTTAAGTGATACCCGTCAAATCGAAACCGTCCAGCCAGGCGCTGGCCGCCTGGCACACCCCCCGCAGGCAGCTCTCATCAAAGGGAGATTCCAGCCCGGCGTTCCGCAGAAGCTCGGTAAAGGTGCGGCTCCCTCCCTGGCGGGTGTAGGCCATGTAGTGGTCCCAGGCGTCCTTCCGGTCCTTCTGGATCAGGGCCCAGAACTGGAGGGACACGGTCTGGGCCAGACAGTAGTCGATATAGTAGAAGGGGCTGGAGTAAATGTGGTGCTGGCGCTGCCAGCCCTCCCCTTCGCTGTAGAAGGGGATGTCCCCGTCCAGGCGCATCCAGGGCATATACACTCCCAGCAGCTCTTTCCACATGGCGTGGCGCTGGGCAGGGGTCATGTCCGGGTTGGCGTACACCTCGTGCTGGAAGTGGTCCACCATAGTACCGTAGGGGATGAAGGTCAGCGCGCCGGCCAGGTGGCTGTACAGGAACTTGCGGGCGTCCGGGCCGAAGAAGCCATCCGCCCAGGGCTCGGCAAAGAACTCCATGGACATGGAGTGGACCTCGCAGGCCTCCATGGAGGGCCAGGTGTACTCTCCCGGCACCCGGTCCCGGTTGGTCCAATAGGCGAAGGCGTGGCCCGCCTCATGGGTGACCACCTCCACGTCCCCTTGGGTGCCGTTGAAGTTGGCGAAAATAAAGGGGACCTTGTACTCCCGGATGCCGGTGCAATAGCCACCGGACTGCTTGCCCTCGGTGGACAGCACGTCCAGCAGCTCATTGTCCAGCATGGTGCGGAAGAACACGCTGGTCTCGGGGGAGAGCTCGTCGTAGAACTTTTTCCCCTGGGACAGGATGTCCTCCGGGGTACCCACGGGCTTGGGGTTGCCGGATCGGAACTCCAGGGCGTTGTCGGCAAAGCTCATGGGATAGTCCTTACCCAGGCGCTGGGCCTGCTTGCGGTAGACCTTGTCGGCCACGGGCACCAGGTATTTTACCACCGCGGCGCGGAACTTCTCCACATCCTGCTTGGTGTAGCAGTTGCGGCCCATGCGGTAATAGCCCAGGGTGGTATACCCCTCATAGCCCAGCTTGCGGCCCATCTCGTCCCGCAGGTGGACCAGCTGATCGTAGATGGCGTCCAGCTTCTCCTGGTTGTCCTTGTACCACCGGCCCTCCGCCTTCCAGGCAGCCAGGCGGCGGGCGTCGTCCGGGTCGTTTTTGAAAGGGGTAAGCTGGGATAGGGTATACACCCCGCCCTCAAAGGGGATCTGGGCAGAGGCCAGCAGCTTTTCATACTCCTGGGTCAACTCGTTCTCCTGCTGAAGCTGGGGAATAATCTCCGGGGAGAAGGTCTTCAGCTCGATCTCCGCGTTGACGAACATCAGCTCGCCGTACTCCGCCTCAAAGTCCTTGCGGAAGGGAGAGTTCAGCATCGCCTGGGTCCAGGCCTGGCCATACTCCTGGAGCTCCGGCCCGGCGGAGTTCCAGAACTTCTCCTCCCCGTCGTAGAATTCGTCCCGGGTGTCAATGGAGTGGCGGATGTGGGCCAGAGTCCCCATAGTGCCCACATGTTCATTGTACTTTTCAAGCTCCAGAAAGACTGCCTTGGCCTGCTGGTAGCTGGCGGCATTCCGCAATTTTTCGATATAATCCGACAAGGCAGCCTTGACCGTCTCCAGGTCAGGGCGCTCATAGGGCATTTCGTGGAATTTCATCACTGCTGCCTCCCGCCGTTTTGAAAGAAGTATAAGTTATTATAATACAAACTGCCCCATTGGGCAAGGTGAAAATTTTATCCTTTGCAGCGGCAGCCGCCGAAACTTGCAAAGCCCCGCGTCCCATGCGGGCGCGGGGCTTTCCACAGAACCCGGACGCTTCATCCGTACACCGCCCGGCTGCCTCCGATGAGCTTGGGCCGGGTTCGGGCGCACAGCAGGCCGGCCTGTCCGATGCGGTCCAAACTCAGCCGCACCGGTACCGCCACGTCCCGCAGATGCATCCCGATGAGGGTGCCGCCGATGTCCAGTCCGGCGTGGGCCCGGATGTGCTCCACCGCCACGGGAGAGGCAAAATTTCTCCAGGCCGTGGTGGCAAACGAGCCGCCGGCCTTGGGCTGGGGCACCACGCACACCGGGTCACAGCCATACTGCCGGGCGCAGGCCTCCTCAATGACAAGGGCCCGGTTCAGGTGCTCGCAGCATTGAGCGGCCAGCCAGATCTCCCGGTCTCGCAGCACCGGGTAGATGCCGGCAAATACCGCCTGGGCCGCCTCCAGGCTGGAGGCGCGGCCAATCTGCCCACCGATGATCTCCGAGGACGAGCAGCCCACCACAAAGATATCTCCCGGGCGGAGCTGGGCCACCTCCAGCAGCTCCGCCGTGACCTGCCGGGCCTGGGCCGTAAGCTGTTCCAACGCCTCTTTCATACACAGTTGCCTCCATTCATTCCGGCGCTCACAGCCGGCGCAATAGGTCCATCAGAGGGACCATCACCACGTGGGGGATAAATTTGGCGGCCAGCCGGTGGACCGTGCACACCGGCCCGGGGGTGGACACCCACAGGTTCAGCCTGCTGTCCCGCAGGGCCCGGCGCACCACGTTCTCTGCCCGGGAAGCCAGGGGAAAGTGACGGAATCCCCCCGGCTCATGCTCCTTGGCCCTGGGAATGAACTCCGTGTCCTTCACCCAGTAGGGGCACACCGCGGTGACGTGGATCCCCCGGCCCCGTAGCTCGTAGTGCAGGGTCTTGGTAAAGCTTTGCAGGAACGCCTTGGTGGCCGCGTACACGTTGAGCTCCGGCATGGGCTGGAAGCCGGCGGTGGAGCACAGCTCCAGCACCCGGCTGCCCCGGCGGAGGTAGGGCAGACAGGCGCAGGTGACGTCTACCGCCGCCCTGCAGTTCAGGTCGATCATGGCATCGTTGTCCCGGTCTGAGATCTCCCAAGTCCGCCCGATCCGCCCCAGCCCCGCGGCGCACACCAGCACGGCGATGTCCGGCTTCTCCCGCTCCAGCAGGGCCTTCAGCGCCTCCACGCTCTCCCGCCGGGTCAGATCCATGGGCAGGGACCGCACCCGGTGGGCGCAGCGCTCCCCCAGCTCCGCCAGGCGGTTCTCCCGCCGGGCAATCACCCACAGCTCGTCCAGTTTCAGCCCGCTCTCCCGGTCCAGCTGCCGGACAAACTCCCGGCCCAGGCCGCTGGAGGCCCCCGTCACCAGCGCGATCCTCACAGGTTTTCCCCCTTGTCTCCGGCCCGGCCGCTTACAGGCCGTACAGCCAGCTGTACTTGTCCACCAGATAGTCTGTGTAAATGCCGGGGTCAAAATCCCCGCAGGCGTTCTCCACCACTTCCGCCGGAGTGAGCAGGCCGCCGTACTGGTGGACCTTGTCCCCCAGCCAGGCGGACACCTGGGACAGGTCCCCCCGGGACACCGGGCCCCACACGTCGAACTCTTGCTCCATGTTCTTCAGCATCTGGGCGCCGTAGGCGCTGCCCAGGGCGTAGGAGGGAAAGTAGCCAAAGGAGCCGCCGGACCAGTGGGAGTCCTGGAGGCAGCCCCGCCTGTCGTCGGGCACCTCTACCCCCAGGTACTCCTTGTATAGCCGGTTCCAGGCCTCCGGCACGTCCTTCACTTCCAGCGCACCGCCAATGAGCTGCTTTTCGATCTCATAGCGCACCATGATATGCAGGCAGTAGGTCAGCTCGTCCGCCTCAATGCGGATGAGGGAGGGCTGGGCCTTGTTCACCGCCCGGTAGAACCGCTCCGCCGTCACATCGGCCAGCTGCTCCGGAAAGAACTCCCGCATCCTGGGGAAGATAGCCTCAATAAAGGGGCGGGAGCGCCCGATGAGGTTCTCGTAGAACCGGGACTGGCTCTCGTGGACACCCATGGACACACCCCCGGCCAGGCAGGTGTACTGCACGTCGTCCCGGATGCCCAGCTCATACTTGGCGTGGCCCCCCTCGTGGATGACGGAGTACATGGAGCTGGCCACATCACGCTCGTCATAGCGGGTGGTAATGCGCACGTCCTTGTTGTTGAAATTCAGGGTGAAGGGGTGCTCCGTCTCCCCGATGGCGCAGTGGGCCCGATCCAGCCCCAGCACCTCCATAAGGTAGCCGGAGAACTTCCGCTGCCCCTCCACGGGGTACGCCCGGTGGAGGAAACTGTCATCGGGCTGTGCTTTCTCCCCGATGGCCCGGATCACCGGCACCAGCTTCTCTCGGATGGCGGCAAAGAACTGGTCCAGGTAAGCCATGTCCACCCCCCGCTCGTACTCATTGAGCAGGGCATCGTAGGGGGCCTTGGTATCGTCGTAATAGCCGGCAAACTTCCGGCTAAAGACCACCAGCTGTTCCAGAACTGGCCGGAACAGCTCGAAATCATTGGTCTGCTTGGCCTTGTGCCATACGTCGCTGGCCTGGTTGGTCAGCTGGGCATAGGCCATGTACTCCTCCGCCGGAATGCGGGCCATCTGCCGCCAGCTGCGGCGCAGCTCCTCCACCTGGCGGCGTTGGAGAAAGGTCAGCTCCTCCCGCTGGCCGTCCAGGAAATCCAGCAGTTCTCCCACCTGGGGGTTGGCGAACAGCTTGTGGCGCTCCCCCGCCAGAATACCCAGGGCCACCCCCCGGCCCTGGGCGGTGTCCCTGGGGGCCACGGTGACGCTGTCCAGATACAGGGACGAGGAGGCGCACTGATAGGCGTACATCTTTTTCTGGAGTGCCTCCAGCTGCTCCAAAGCCTGTTTGAGTTCCATGGGTCATTCCTCACTTCTGATGTAAATGATGATGTAGTATATGGCCGAATCTCCGGCGCTATTTCCCTCTGAAACCCCCGCTGGCCGGGCACTGCACCAGCCTGACTCCGTCCCGCAGGCTCAGATCCCGGGCCAGGGCCAACCCCTGGTCATCCAGGCCGCTGTCCCGGATGACCACCGTCCCCCGCAACAGCCCCGTGCGCCGCAGCCACAGCAGAGCCCGAACCCCCTGCTCCAGCCCCTCCCCGTTCCCACGGGCCTCCAGGATCACCCGGACAGGGCAGCGCAGGGGCAGCAACAGCCAGCCCAGACCCAGCCAGATCAGGCACACCAAGCCAAAGGCCGCCAGCAGGGATAGCAAAACCTCGAAAAAAATCATTCTTTCCCCACCTCCCGGGCCATTCTATGCCTTCAAGGTGGGTTTTGTCACAGGTTGAACGCCTCATGGGTGTTGGGCCAGTACGCCGCCCCGGTGCTGAAAAATCCATGCGGCCGTTCCCGGTCCTAATCCGTCACGGTGGCCAGGAAATCCCGCACCCAAGGCGCCAAAGCAGGAGGCGCCATACCGGCTCCTCCTTTTCGGCCCTCACAGCATCCGCTTCAGGTATTTTCCCGTGTAACTCTCCGGGCACTGGGCCACTTCCTCCGGCGTACCGGTGCAGACAATCTGCCCCCCGCCTGCCCCGCCCTCGGGACCAAGATCGATGAGGTAGTCCGCGGTCTTGATCACGTCCAGATTGTGTTCAATGACCACCACCGTGTTGCCCTTGTCCACAAACCGCTGGAGCACGTCCACCAGCTGGTGGACGTCAGCGGTGTGCAGGCCGGTGGTGGGCTCGTCCAGGATATAGATGGTGGAACCGGTGGACTGCTTGGACAGCTCGGTGGCCAGCTTCACCCGCTGGGCCTCGCCCCCAGACAGGGTGGTGGAGGGCTGGCCCAGCTTCACATAGCCCAGGCCCACGTCCATGAGGGTCTGGAGCTTGTTCTTCAGCTTCGGCAGGTTCTCGAAGAAGGGCAGAGCCTCTTCCACCGTCATCTCCAACACCTCGTGGATGTTCTTGCCCTTGTAGCGCACCTCCAGAGTCTCCCGGTTGTACCGCTTGCCCTTGCACACCTCGCAGGGGACATAGATGTCGGGCAAGAAGTGCATCTCGATCTTGATCAGGCCGTCCCCGGAGCAGGCCTCGCACCGTCCCCCCCGGACGTTGAAAGAGAACCGCCCAGCGCTGTAGCCCCGGCTCTTGGCGTCGGGGGTGGAGGCGAACAGCTCCCGGATGTCGTTGAACAGCCCGGTGTAGGTGGCCGGGTTGGACCGGGGGGTACGGCCGATGGGGGACTGGTCGATGGCGATGACCTTGTCCAGGAATTCCTCCCCTTCGATGCCGTCGTGCTTTCCGGGCCGGGCCTTGGTGCGGTTTAGGTCCGCCCCCAGCCGCTTGTACAGGATCTCGTTGACCAGGGAGGACTTGCCCGACCCGGACACCCCGGTCACCGCGATGAAGGCGCCCAGGGGGAAGGCCACGTCGATGTGCCCCAGATTGTTCTCCGCCGCACCCCGGATGACCAGCTGATGGCCGTTGCCTTGCCTGCGCATGTCAGGAACCGGCACCTTGCGCCGCCCGGCCAGGTAATCCCCCGTGATGGAGCCGGGGGTGTTCATCACCTCTTGGGCGGTGCCGCAGGCCACCACCTGGCCCCCGTGGACCCCAGCTCCAGGGCCGATGTCCACGATATAGTCGGCCGCCCGCATAGTGTCCTCATCGTGCTCCACCACGATGAGGGTGTTGCCCAGGTCCCGCAGGTGTTTCAGCGTGTCCAGCAGCAGGTCGTTGTCCCGCTGGTGCAGGCCGATGGAGGGCTCGTCCAGGATATACAGCACCCCCATAAGGGAGGAGCCAATCTGGGTGGCCAGGCGGATGCGCTGGCTCTCCCCGCCGGACAGAGTACCCGCCTGGCGGCTCAGAGTCAGATACTGCAGCCCCACAGACCGGAGAAATCCCAGCCGGTCCCGGATTTCTTTCAAAATCTGGTCGGCAATCATCCTCTGGGTCTGGCTGAGCTGAATGGTGTCCAGAAAGGTCAGGGCCTCGGTGACGGGCTTCTCGCAGAACTCATGGATGGAGATGCCCCCTACGGTAACCGCCAGGGCCTCCCGTTTCAGCCGCCGCCCGCCGCAGGTGGGGCAGGGACACTGGCTCATGCACTCCTCGATCTCCCGCTTCATGGCGTCGGACTGGGTCTCCCGGTAGCGGCGCTCCAGGTTGTTCACAATGCCCTCAAAGGGCTGGTAGAGCACCCCCTTGCCCCGGGGCTGGTCATACTGGATGGCCAGCTTCTCCCCCTTCGTGCCGTAGAGGATAACGTCCATCACCTCTTTGGACAGCTTGGACACCGGGTCGGTGAGCTTGAAGCGGTATTTCTTGGCCAGGGCCTCGAAGTACATCCGGGAGATGCCGTCGGACTTGATGTGGTTCCAGCCCGAGGCAGTGATGGCCCCGTCCAGGATGGACAGGGACTTGTTGGGGATGATAAGATCCGGATCCACCTTCAGCTGGGAGCCCAGCCCCGTGCAGGTGGGGCAGGCCCCGTAAGGGTTGTTGAAGGAGAACATCCGGGGGGTGAGCTCCTCGATGGACACCCCGCAGTCCTCGCAGGCGTAGTTCTGGGAAAACAGGATGTCCCGGTCCTCTCCCACGATGTTGATCAGGACGATGCCCCCGGACAGGTTGGATGCGGTCTCCACCGAGTCGGTGAGGCGGCGGGCCACATCCTCCCGGATGACCAGCCGGTCCACCACGATCTCAATGGAGTGTTTCTTGTTCTTGTCCAGCTTGATCTCTTCCGTCAGTTCGTACAAAGAACCGTCCACCCGGCAGCGGACATAGCCGGACTTCCGGGCGTCCTCAAAGATCTTGGCGTGCTCCCCCTTTTTGCCCCGGATGACGGGGGCCAGCACCTGGATGCGGGTGGCCTCGGGCAGGGCCATCACCTGGTCGATGATCTGGTCGATGGTCTGCTGCTGGATCTCCTTGCCGCAGATGGGGCAGTGGGGGGTGCCCACCCGGGCCCACAAAAGGCGCAGGTAGTCGTAGATCTCCGTCACTGTACCCACGGTGGACCGGGGGTTCTTGCTGGTGGTCTTCTGATCAATGGAGATGGCGGGGGACAGCCCCTCGATATAGTCCACGTCCGGCTTCTCCATCTGGCCCAGGAACATCCGGGCGTAGGAGGACAGGGACTCCACATACCGCCGCTGGCCCTCGGCGTACAGGGTCTCAAAGGCCAGGGAGGACTTGCCCGACCCGGACAGGCCGGTGAGCACCACCAGCTTGTCCCGGGGGATGGTGACGTCGATGTTTTTCAGGTTGTTCTCTCTTGCGCCTTTGATGAAAATATGATCTTGCATGGTAATATTCCTCTATTAAATTCCAAAGTGTATTTATTTTTCGGGGAACTCAGGCCGCTCCCGCGGGTGGGGCGGCCTGGCGTACTGAACCAGATCAGGGCGCACCGCCCCATAACGCCGGTAGTTTTCCCGGCCCTGGCGCAGGGTCATGCCCCGGTTCTCGTCACTGGGATCGTCCTCCCCCGGGTCGAACACGTCGTTCTCCCAAAGGCACACCGGGCAGATGTAGGCCATGGCCTCCTCCTTGGGCGCCGGGAAGGTGAGGCAGCCGCAGCAGGGGCAGGGGTAGCGCCCCGCCGGCTCCTCCGCCTCCGCTTCCGGCTCCGGGGCGGGTTCCCGTTCCGGGCCCCGGGCCTTTCCGCCTGCCAGAAGGACCCAAAAGCGATCATTGTCCGCTGTGGGCAGGAACAACTGCTTTTCCCTTTTCTTCTCCTCTGGGTCCATGGCGTCCCGCCTCCTTCCGGTCAAACCCCCAGGCAGTCCCGGCTCAATAGCCAAACTGGGCGGCCACACCCTGAAGCATCTCCCGGATGGGCAGCTCGTAAGGACAGCGGCTCTCACAGGCCCCGCAGCCGACGCACTCCCCCGCATGGTGGGCCATCCCCTCGTACCGGGTTCTGGCCCAGTCCGCCAGGTCGTACTTGCGCAGATAGTTGACCATGAGGAAACTGCTGGGGATGTCGATGCCCACGGTGCAGGGAGCGCAGTAGCCACACCGGCGGCAGAAGCGGGTGCCCAGCTCCCGCCGGACAGCTTCGCACTGTTCCAACTCCCGCTCTGTCAACGGGGACAGCTCCTCCGCCGCGGCGGCATTGCGCTCCACCTCTTCCACACTGCCCATGCCGGGGATGGAGATGTCGATGCAGGGTGCGGCGGCCACATAGCGCAGGGCCAGCTTCCAGTCATCCAGGTTCCCCCCTGCCAGGGGCTTCATGGCGATGGTACCCATCCCCTTCGCCCGGGCCAGGCCCAAAATCTCCTCCCCCTGGTTCTCCACGATATTATAAGGAAACATCACTGTCTCAATTCGGTCACTGTACTCCTCCACCAGCAGCTTCAGCGCGTCCACGCTGTGGGCGGTGGCCCCAATGTGGCCGATCCTCCCCTCCGCCTTGGCCTTGGCCAGAGCCCGGTAGGCTCCCTCCGGGCCAAAGACCTGCTCAAAGTCCTTCAGGGGCAGATTGTGGATCTGGTAGACGTCGATGTAGTCCGTCCTCAGGTTGCCCAGGCTGATGCCAATGTCCCGCTTCATACCCGCATAGTCCCGGGACATGGATTTGGTGGCCAGGATGAATTTCTCCCGCCGCCCCTCCAGAGCCGCGCCCAGGTACTCCTCGGACACGGTGTAACCTCGGGCGGTGTCGATGTAGTTCATGCCGAAATGTTCCAAAGCGTCCACCACCGCTTTGGTGTTGGCCCCGTCGGAGCGCTGGATGGGGATGCCGCCAAAGGAGACAGCGGCGCACTTCAGGCCCGTGCGGCCCAGCTGTACGTATTTCATGATTTGCTTGTCCTCCCAATATCTATCTGCGTGCTCTATGGGCGGGCCTATCACACCGCGATGCCCAGCGCCATGGCGTAGCGTACCAGGCACAGCCCCGCCAGGATGACCCACTCAAAATGCTCCCTGGTGATGTAAAAGCTGGAGAGCTCCGTGTCGCCGAGGTCCACGGAGCGGATCCGCCCCGGTAGGCTCAGCTTGAGCAGAGCCCGGGAAAACAGGACATCTCCCCCCATTTGGTTCGGGTCCCTATCATATCCGTCCCTCTCCTCTCTGCCACACCGTGTCACCGGCTTTAACCTCTGGCCGGCTCGGTGTTATGTCTGCGCTCGCAGTTCCCGCTGGACATACTTGGGCAGCCTGGCCACCACCAGCCGGTAGGACTGCTCGCACAGATCCCGGAGCACCTCATCGGGTAAATCCCCATCCAGCAGGGCGGCGATCCAGTTCGTTTTGTCGCAGTAAAAGCCGGGCAAAATCTCCGGGTATTGGACCCGGAGCAGTTCGGACAGCCGGGGGTCGCATTTCAGATTCACCAGTTCATGGCCGCCGTAAATCTTATATTTCTCCTCCGGGGCGCAGACGGCGGCGAACAGCTTGCCCCGCACCATGTACCGGTGCCATTGCCACTCCAACTTGAAATCCTTCTCCGTCCCCGGCATGCTCAGCAGATACTCGTCCAGCCACTCATACTTCATCCCTCGGATCCTCCCATTCCCGCCAGATCAGGCCGCTTTGAAATTGGAACCGCTCCCGGAACCGCTCGCCCCGGTCGTTGACCAGCCATACCTCAATCCTCTCTTCATCCCGTTTCAGCTTTTCACACCGGAACTGTCCGTCCCGGCCCTCGCAAGCCGCCCGGATGCGGGCCAGGTAGGCCGGGATGCCACAGATCCGCTCCACCGGTCCACCGGGCTGGCGCAGTTCCCACACCACCTCCGGGTGCAGGAAAGTCTGATAACAGGCCCAGTCCCGGCGGTTTTCCGCGTCAAAAAAGGCCAGCAGCCGGTTCCGCTCCCGCCACTGCTCCCCGGTGACGGCGTACTGGTACAGCGCCGCCGGGCGGCCCCGGCAGTCTGTGACCTGTGCTTCCCCCAGCCGGGTCATACCCAGCCGCTCCAGTAGCCTGCCCGCCCGGCCCGGGTCGATGGTCTCCCCCTCCACCCGGTTCAGGCCCAGCCTGTCAAAGGCGTAATCCAACAGGGCCTGGGATATCTCATAGGCATACCCTCTGCCCCACAGATCCCGGCGGAGAAACCAGCCCAGCTCGTACACGCCGGGCTCCTCCAGTGGGCAAAATAGGACATAGCCCGCAAGACAGCCGAGCTGCTCCCGCTCCTCCAGGGCATAGCCTGCCGGGGGCTTTCGCCGGAGCAGGGAACGTTCCAGAAAACTGTCGCTCTCCTCCCGGGTCATGGGAAAGGAATAGCGCATACTCTCCCGGTCCCCTAAAATGGCGAACAGGCCATCCCCGTCCACCGGTGCGAAGGGCCGCAGGCGCAGCCGGGGGGTGGTCAGCTCCATGTCAGCCCTCCACCGTCACGTCGGCGGTGGCCCCGCCCACCAGGGCGATGAGGTCCGACGGGCACACCTCCACCTGAAAGCCGATTTTTCCAGCGGACACGCAGATGGTATCCTGCGCCAGACAGCTTTCGTGGAACACAGTGGGAAACTGCTTCTTCATCCCCACCGGAGAACAGCCGCCGTGGACGTAGCCCGTCAGGGGCAGCAGCTCCTTTTGGTGGATCATGGCCACCGACTTCTCCCCCACCGCCTTGGCGGCTTTCTTCAGATCCAGGGTGGCAGCCACCGGGATGTCGAACACATAGTGCCCCCCGGAAGCCCCCTTGGTCACCAGGGTCTTGAACACCGCCGCCGGGTCCTGACCCAGGGCTCGGGCTACCGACTCTCCGTCCGGGGCCGCATCCCCGCCGTGGGGGTAGGCGTGGGGGGTATAGGGGATCCCCTTCTGGTCCAGCACCCGCATCACATTGGTCTTTTCCTCTTTTTTGGCCATGGTATCACCTTTTCTCATGCCGCCAGGCGGCAGGGTTCGGATTTCGCCCCGGGGGCGATCTGCTTTCTATACGAACAGAACGTAGGCAGAGAGTTGTCGGGGGCGCGGCGTGAATTGGCCTGCGCCACGTCCTTGCAAAGTCTGCATGACCTCGTTTCCGCCGATGGTGAAAACTGCGCCTGCTCCCTTGCCCGTCCTTTCCCCGCCGAACCCGCCTTGCCGGGCTTCGACAGCCCCCTTTTGGAGCTTGGCCAAAAGGCACCGCCCCCAAGTGTCCCCCAGCAGGGCAGAAGGCAGCTTACTTCTTCTCGCCCCTCAGCTGGATAATCTGGTCTCTCAACGTTGCCGCCAGCTCGAACTCCAGCATCTTCGCCGCCGCCTTCATCTCTTTTTCCAGCTTGGCGATGAGCTCCAGCCGCTGCTGGCGGGTGAGCTGCCTGCCGGCGGTGTCGTGGCCGCCCTCCCCCTCCGGGGTGAGGGCCATGAGCTCCCGCACCGACTTCTTCACCGTCTTGGGGATGATGCCATGGGCCTTGTTGAACGCGTCCTGCTTGGCCCGGCGGCGCTCCGTCTCCTCCATGGCCCGGGCCATGGAGGGGGTGACGGCGTCGGCGTACAGAATGACCATGCCGTCCGCATTCCGGGCCGCCCGGCCGATGGTCTGGATCAGAGAGGTCTCCGAGCGCAAAAAGCCCTCCTTGTCGGCATCCAGGATGGCCACCAGGGACACCTCCGGCAGGTCCAGCCCCTCCCGGAGCAGGTTGATGCCCACCAGCACGTCGAACTTGCCCAGGCGCAGATCCCGGATGATCTCCATGCGCTCGATGGTGTCGATGTCGTGGTGCATATACCGCACCCGGATGCCCGCCCCCTTCAGGTAGTCGGTGAGGCTCTCCGCCATCTTTTTGGTCAGGGTGGTCACCAGCACCCGCTCGTCCCGGGCGGCACGCTGGTTGATCTCCCCGATGAGATCGTCGATCTGCCCCTCCACCGGCCGCACCTCTACCCGGGGATCCAACAGGCCGGTAGGCCGGATCACCTGCTCCACGATCTGTCCCGAGCGGTCGCGCTCGTACTCCCCGGGGGTGGCGGAGACGTACACCACCTGATTGAGCCGGGCCTCGAACTCGTCGAACTTCAACGGCCGGTTGTCAAAGGCACAGGGCAGCCGGAAGCCATAGTCCACCAGGGAAGTCTTTCGGGCCCGGTCCCCGTTGTACATGGCCCGCACCTGGGGCAGGGTGGCGTGGCTCTCGTCGATGAACAGCACGAAGTCCTTGGGAAAGTAGTCCAGCAGGGTGTGGGGCGGGGAGCCGGCGGGCCGGCCCTCGATCACCCGGGAGTAGTTCTCAATGCCGGAGCAGTAGCCCAGCTCCTGCATCATCTCGATGTCGTACATGGTGCGCTGCTTGATGCGCTGGGCCTCCACCAGCTTGTCCTGGCTGTTGAAGTAGGCCACCCGCTCCTCCAGCTCCCGGTAGATCTCCTGGATGGCGGCGTCCATCTTCTCCTTGGGGGTGACATAGTGGTTGGCGGGCCAGATGGGGATGGTGGTCAGCCGCCGGATGGGCGCGCCGGTGACCACGTTGACCTCGCTGATGCGGTCGATCTCGTCCCCGAAGAACTCCACCCGGACGGCGGTGTCCTTCCAGTAGGCGGGCCAGATCTCCACCGTGTCCCCCCGGACCCGGAATGCGTTGCGCTCAAAGGCCACGTCGTTGCGGCCATACCGGATGGCTACCAGCCGCTTGAGCAGCTCCGGGATGGGGATTTCCATGCCCACCCCCAGGGCCACCATCATCTTCTCAAAGTTCTCTGGCTCGCCCAGGCCGTAGATGCAGGATACCGAGGACACCACAATCACGTCCCGCCGCTCCAGCAGGGAGGCGGTGGCGGACAGCCGCAGCCGGTCAATTTCCTCGTTGATGGACAAATCCTTTTCAATAAAGGTGTCCGTGTGGGGAATATAGGCCTCTGGCTGGTAGTAGTCGTAGTAACTCACGAAATACTCCACGGCGTTGTTGGGGAAAAACTCCCGAAACTCCGCGCACAGCTGGGCGGCCAGAGTCTTGTTGTGGGCCAGCACCAAGGTGGGCCGCTGTACCTTTTCAATGACCTTGGCCATGGTATAGGTTTTGCCCGAGCCAGTGACCCCCAGCAGGGTCTGCTCGCTCAGGCCCATTTCAATACCATTGGCCAAAGCCTCAATGGCCTGCGGCTGGTCGCCGCTGGGAGTATATTCGCTGACCACCTCAAACTTCGGCATACTGCGCCTCATCCTTTCCGCTGTTCACCCACAGACGGGAAAATGCCCGAAAGCCGTTTCCTCCCGGGCATCCCGGCCGATTGCTCAGCCCCATTATATTAGAACATCTGTTCTCAGTCAATTCCTATTTTCCGTTCAAGTAGCCGGAGGCCGCCATGGATACCATCTCATTGGCCGCCACCACAAAGTGGTCCACCAGCTCCACATGGACCTGGCGCAGCAGCTCCCGCAGGGCCAGGGTGGTACCCACATCCGCCGGGGAGAACAGCGCCACGCCGGACACGTGGTTGTGGGCCAGGGCCACCCGGCTGGCGTTGCAGGCCAGGGCAGTCTCCACCACCTTGCGCTTGGCCACCCCCACCTGGTCCAGAATACCCTCCCCCAACTGCCGGCAGGCGATGAGTTTGCTCTTGGCGTCCATACACACCAGGTAGGCCATCTCATTGCGGGCGCCGAAAAACAGGGGCAGGAGCAGCTCTTGAAACTGCCAGTTGCTCAGCAGCTGGCCAGACACATCCGAACTGAGCTCCATGTACCGGGCGGCCACCGCTGGGATCAGCCGTAGAAGACAGGCGGCGTTGTCCCCGATCCCCTTCACCTCCTTGAGCTGCTCATAGGTGGCGTTGAACACCCCTGCCAGCCCGCCGAACCGTTCTGCCAGGGCGTGGGCCAGGGGATTGACGTCCCCCTGGGGAATGGCGTAAAACAGCAGCAGCTCCAGCACCCGGTGGTCGGCCATGCCGTTCAGTCCTCGGATCAGAAACTCCTCCTTGGCCCGCTTCCGATGCCCGGTGTGGATGGAGACACCCTCGCTCTTACTCTGCCCCATAGATCTTCAGGTACTCCTCCATCCGTTCCCGCATGGCATCGTCAAGATACACCTTGCCGTCCACCGGCTTGTTGTGCAGGCAGCGGATGATCTCCCGGATGGTGACGATGGGATAGACCTGAATGCCGTAATCCTGGCGCAGCTCGTCCAGGGTGGTGCATGCCCGGGTGCCCCGCTCCATTCGGTCCACGGAGACGAACAGCGCCCTGATGTTCACGTCCGCCACACGCCGAAACAGCTCAATGGACTCCCGCACGGCGGTGCCGGCAGTGACCACATCCTCCACAATGGCGATGTCGTCCCCGTCCTGGGGCTTGTACCCCACCATATCGCCTCCTTCCCCGTGATCCTTGACCTCCTTGCGGTTGAAGCAGTAGGGCAAGTCCCGGCCGTAGTTGCGGTACAGGGACGCCGCGGCAGTCACCACCAGTGGGATACCCTTGTAAGCTGGGCCGAACAGGGCGGTGATCCCCTGGGGCATATGCTGCTGGATACAGGCGGCGTAGTAGTCCCCCAGCCGGGCGGCTTGGGCGCCGGTCTTGTAGTTGCCCGTGTTGACGAAATAGGGGGTCTTCCGCCCGGACTTGGTCATAAAGTCCCCGAAGGTGAGCACGCCGGAGCGCACCATAAAATGGATAAATTCTTCCTGATAGGTCATATCCCGCACTCCCCTTTTTGATCTGTAATGGGTGAATCGTATCATTATACCACTGATTCCGCTCCAGGACAAGGAGATTTTGCTCCGCAGAGCTCCTTTGCGTGTGGTTATGTCAAATATATTGGACGGCGAACTGAACCGGAGAAAGCCTGTTCAGGGAGCGCATGGGGAGGTTGTCGGAACAGGGGTGGGGACAGCCAGCTGCTCTGCGGAGCCCTTTTCCGTGGAATTCCCGCCATATGCGGCAGAGCTCCGGGGCGGACCGCTATGCGGTCCCGCCCCGGAGCTCTGCCTGAACCTGTGAAGTCCGGACAAAAGCGCCCGGATCTTTTACACTCCCTTGTACTTTTTCCGGGTGGCGATGCCCCCCCGGATGTGCCGCTGTGCCTTGTTCTCGTCCAGCACTGCCTTCACCTGCAGATATAAGGTCCGGTTGAAGGCAGGCAGGCGCTCGGCCAGATCCTTATGTACGGTGGATTTGGAGATCCCAAAGGCCTGAGCTGCGGCCCGCACAGTGGTCCTGTTCTCAATGATGTACTGGGCCATGCGGCAGGCCCGTTCCTCAATGTTCCCTTTCACAATGGCAACAACTCCCCGCTCTTGGCGTCCTGGGGAATCTATATGCACCCGGCAGCGGAATTATGAGGGGCGGGCCCGCCGCCTCATTTTTGCTTGCGGCTTTGCCGGGCACGCATTATAATGGAGAAAATACACGCTCCCGGACCCCTGTCCGGCGGGCAGGCAGGAGGCACCCTTATGAACTCCAACCAAAATATCATCCTCATCGGTATGATGGGCTCGGGCAAGACCACCTGCGGCCAGCTGCTGGCCCAGAAAACACAGCGCACGTTTGTGGACTGCGACGCGATGATCGGGCAGACCGTCGGCCGCTCCATCCCCGAGCTCTTCGCCGCCTACGGGGAGTGGGGCTTCCGGGAGCTGGAACACCAGGCGGTGCTGGAGCTTTCCGGCCAGAAAAACCTGGTCATCGCCACCGGCGGCGGCGCCATACTGCGCCAGGACAATGTGGACGCTTTGCGGAGAAACGGGCTCATCGTGTTCCTCCGCCGCCCGGTGGAAGAGATCTACGACGGCCTGTCCACACAGAACCGCCCCCTGGCCCAGAGGGGCAGACAGGACTTTCTGGACACCTATGCCCGGCGGCTGCCCGCCTATCTGGGGGCAGCGGATCTCACTGTCTCCGATTTCTCCTCCCCCCAGGCCACGGTGGAGGAGATCCTGGACAAGCTTTCCCGGCTGCGCATGCGCTTTCTCGTCATCAACGGGCCCAACCTGAATCTGCTGGGCAGGCGGGAACCGGAGATCTACGGCGACCAGACCTATGACGCCTTATGCGGCCTTATCCGGGACTACGCCGCCGCCCACAACGCCAGCGCGGTGTGTTTCCAGTCCAACCACGAAGGGGCCATCATCGATCAGATTCAGGCCGCCGAAGGGGTGTACGACGCCATCATCCTCAACCCCGGGGCCTATACCCATTACAGCTATGCCATTCTGGACGCGCTGAAGGCGGTGCGCGTCCCCGCCTACGAAGTACACATCAGCCACATTGACCAGCGGGAACCTTTCCGGGCAGTCTCTGTCACCGCCCCGGCCTGCGTGGGCCAGCTGTACGGCCACGGCTTTCAGGGCTACCTCATGGCCATGGACCACTTCCTGGAGGGGCTGGCATGAGCGCCCCCATGCTACAGGTCATCGGGGATCCGGTGCTGCACTCCAAGTCCCCCGTCATCCACGCCGCCATGCTGGCCCAGTTGGGGCTGGACATTCCCTACACCCCCCATGTGGTGCCCAAGGGCGGCCTGCCGGACTATCTCCCCTGGGCCAGAGCCCACAACGTCATCGGGTTCAACGCCACCATGCCCCACAAGGAGGATCTGGTTCCCCTCATGGATCAGCTGGACGAGGACGCCGGGCGCATCGGCGCGGTGAACACAGTCTGCCTCCGGGGCGGCAAGCTCCTTGGCTATAACACCGACGGGGCGGGCTGCCTCATCGCCCTAGAGCAGGCAGGGCTGTGGCCCCGGGACCGGGCGGTGGTGCTGGGGGCAGGCGGGGCCGCCAAGGCGGTGGCCCTAAAGCTGGCCGCCTGCGGCGCCCGGCAGGTATGGGTGTGCAACCGCACTCCGGCCAAGGCCCAGGCTCTGGCCGCCGCCGACCCCAGCGGCATCCTCACCCCTGCGTCTTTCTCCTTAGAGACGCTGACCCAGCTGTGCGCCCAGGCCCAGCTGGTGGTCAACTGTACCAACCTGGGCATGGCAGGCTGCGGCCAGTTTGAGAATTTCTCTTTCCTGGACGCCCTGCCCGGAGACGCGGGAGTATTTGACCTCATTTACCACCCCGCCCAGACCCAGCTGCTCATCCAAGCCAGAGCCAGGGGCCTGCGGGCCTGCAACGGCCTTCCCATGCTGCTGCACCAGGCGGTGCTGGCCCTGGAATATTTCCTGGACCGGCCCCTGGATCGGGAAAAAATGGCCAGGGCGGCCGCGGCCGCCCTGGATCGCTCCGGGCAATGACGCGAAAATCCCCGGCCGGTTGGCCGGGGATTTTTCACCGTGATTTTTCTTACAGTTCTCCGTCATCGTAGTCGTCATACTCGGAGGAGCAGAAGCAGTTGGCCTTTTTCTCCTCCACCTTATCCGCAATGGCATAGAACGCATCCACGATCTTGTCCCAATAGGCCGCGATGACGCAGATGGCGGCGCCCAGCACGGCGACCAGCGCGGCGGCTTTCAGGATGCAGCGGGCAGCTTTCATTTCAGTTCCTCCTTTTTCGTTTCATGGTCAGTGTATAGTTTACACGATTGCGGTGGAAATTACAAGTATTCTTTGAAATTTCCCGGGCGGTCCGCTCCAGCCTTTCCCTCCCCGTCCCACCCGCAGCCGGGGCTTTGGTCCGCCCCCGCTTTTTCGCCGCCTGTCCTGTGTCCGCCCCCACTCGCCGCAAAACCCCCTTGTTTTTTCCGATGAAATGGAATACAATGAGGGAACAAATAAGACTCCGTGTGTTTCCCGATCACCCCACAGAAAGGAAGGGTTCCATGAAGATACAAACCGAGAAGGGCCGCATCCGCCTTGCCAGCGACGTATTTACCTGCATCACCGGCGCGGTGGCCACCAGCTGCTACGGCGTCAAGGGGATGGCCTTCCGCTCCAAAACCGACGGGCTGGTTCATCTGCTGCGCAGAGAGTCCATGTCCAAGGGGGTCAAGATCACCTACCACGAGGATGATTCCATCTCCATTGAGCTGCACATCATTGTGGATAACGGCGTGAATTTGATGGCGGTCAGCCGATCCATCCAGAGCGAGGTCAAATACAACGTCAACCGCCTGACCGGCATCGAGGTGCGCAGCGTCACCGTCTGCGTGGATTTTATGGTCATCGGGTGATCCCGGGACAGACAGAAAGGAAATATCCGAATTATGATCGATATCATTGACGGCTCCCTGTTCCAGCGCATGATCATCCATGCCGCCGCGTCCATTGGCGCGCAAAAGCAGAGCATCAACGAGCTGAATGTATTCCCCGTCCCCGACGGAGATACCGGCACCAATATGTCCCTGACCATCGGGACCGCCGCCGCCGAGGCCAGGAAAAAGCCTGCCCACGCCATCAGCCAGGCCGCCGCTACCAATGCCTCCGCCCTGCTGCGGGGCGCCCGGGGCAACTCCGGCGTCATTCTCTCCCTGCTGTTCCGGGGGGTGTCCAAGGGGCTGAAGGAGCACGATACTGCCGACGGGGCGGTGCTGGCGGCCGCCCTGAACGAGGGGGTCAGCGCCGCCTACAAGGCCGTGATGAAGCCCGCCGAGGGCACCATCCTCACCGTGTCCCGCCTGTGTGCCCAGCGGGCCATGGAGGCCGCCCAGGAGCAGAACAGTGCCGAATACGTACTGGAGGCCGCCATCGCCGAAGGGGAGACTGCCCTGGCCGACACTGTCAACCAGAACCCTGTGCTGAAAAAAGCCGGAGTGGTGGATGCCGGCGGCAAGGGCTACCTCATCATCCTTCAGGGCATGCTGGACGAGCTGCGGGGCCTCCCCGCCCCCGAGACTCAAGAGGAGGGCGCGGTTCAGTCGAAGGCGGATTTTGCCCACCTGGGAGACGAGGAGATCACCTTCACCTTCGACACCGTGTTCATCGTGCGCAAGCGCACCCCCAATATAGACCTGGGCCCCTTCCGCTCCTACCTCAACGGCATTGGCGACAGCCTGGTCATCGGCGAGGACGATGAGTCCTTCAAGGTCCACGTCCACACCGACATCCCCGGCGCCGCCCTCACCGAGGGGCAGCGGTACGGCACCCTGGAGCTGGCCAAGATCGAGAACATGCGCACCCAGTACGAGGACATGGCCGCCGGCCGCGCCCCCCAGAGCACGGACGACCTGGATATGCAGGAAGCCGCTCAGGAGCAGGCCGTCTCTGAAGAGCCCGCCATCATCCCCGCCGAGAAAAAGTACGGTGTGGTGGCGGTATGCGCCGGGGACGGCATGGCCTCCGTATTCCGGGATCTGGGGGTGGACGGCGTCATCTCCGGGGGGCAGACCATGAACCCCTCCACCGAGGACATCCTCCGGGAGGTTTCCCGCACCCCGGCGGAAATCGTGTTCGTGCTGCCCAACAACAAGAACATCATCATGGCCGCCGAACAGTGCGTGGGCCTGGTGGAGGGCAAGCAGGTGGTGGTCATCCCCACCCGCACTGTCCCCCAGGGGGTGTCCGCCATGCTGGTGATGGATCCTGATGCCGAGGTGGACACCAATGTGGACGCCATGAAGGCGGCCATGGACAGCGTGCGCACCAGCGAGGTCACCTACGCCGCCCGAGACTCCGACTTTGACGGCTTTGCCATCAAGGCGGGGGACTATATGGCCCTGGCCGACGGACAGCTGTTCGGCACCGCCCACAACCTGACTGGGCTGCTGGAAAAGCTGGCCCTGGCCGACGGACAGCAGCGGGCCGACTTCATCAATATCTTCTATGGCCAGGACGTGTCCGAGGAGGACGCCAACCAGACCCTGGAGCTGTTCCAGCGGTTGTGTCCCAATGCCGAGGTCACCCTGTTATGCGGCGGGCAACCCGTGTATTATTACATGATCTCCGCCGAATGAGCCGCCACATGTTCCGGGGCTTGCCGCTGTGCGGCAAGCCCTTGGTTTTTCTCTTCCTGAGATAAAGCGGAATTCTCCTGTGAAGCAATATATCCAGACGCCGGCGGCATCATCCAGCAGCAAACTCCTAAAAATTCCTGAAGCGCCCGCCCCGTGCGGCGTTCTGGGGGCCGCCCTGCTGTCCCTGGGGGAAACCGGGCTGAACGGCTGAAATTTTTTCAAGGACGCCGGATTTCTCGCATCGTTGCACCTCTTCGTGCATATAATGCTCTGTATACGGCTAATTTCAGAGTCTATGTGAAACAGAAAAAGGAGCGATGCGCAATGACAGAGCAGGACGTCCGGCAGGGGCCTCATACTTCTCCTCAGGACATCGACGACCTCATTTTTTCGGGCCAGACTGACCCATACATCAGTCAGCGATAGGCGGCAAGGAGCACGGCCTCTAGGGTGGCCGTGCTCCTTGCCGTCTGCTCCCCGCTTACAGCGGGATTCTCTGATCCATTTGATAAAAGGTGAAGGTCCCCGTGCCCAGCAGCGCGCCAGCCTGATCGGTAACCCTAGCCTCATAGACGTTGACCGTCCTGCCGTGTTTGACCTCCCGTGCCTCGGCGACGAGCCGGTCCCCCACCTTGGCGCTGCGCAGGAAGTTATACTGCGCGTTGAGGGTCACCGTCACATATCCCCAGGACGAGGACGCCGCGCCGCACGCCACGTCCGCCATGGTAAAGTACACCCCGCCGTGGGTCACCCCCGCAGGGTTGGCCTCCTCCGGCTCCACAATCTTTACCGCCCGGGCATAGCCCTGGCGGATCTCCTCCAGGTGGATCCCCAGTTTTCTGGCAAAGGGGTTGTGCTCGTTCCGGTAGGCCGCCAGCTTTTCAAAATCCATGGCGCTCCCTCCTGTCTCCATTGCGTATTCGCGTATTATTGTACTCCCGTTTCCCCGCCCCGTCAATCTCTTCCCGGCCGCCCTCCTGCTCCCCCCTTTACAACCGGGCGATTATTCTATATAATGCTTGATGCGAGCTTACGCTAAAATGGCAGAAAAAGGATGACATTTCATGCTGCAATTTGATGAGTATAAGGTCAAGCTCCACAATCTGAAGCCCGAGCTGGAGCAGCTGGGAAAATCCCTGGATCTGGACAGTGCGGCCCGGGAGCTGGACATGCTCCAGGCCGAGTCCGCCTCCGATGGCTTCTGGAATAACGTGGAGAAGGCTCAGAAGGTCCAGCAGCGCATCAGCCAGCTGGAGGGCAAGGTGAATGCCCAGAAAAAGCGCATGGCCAGCTGGGAGGATCTGCTGGTGCTGTGCGAAATGGGCAGCGAGGAGGAGGACGCCTCCCTGGTGCCCGAGGTGGAGCAGGGCTACGATGCCCTGGTGCAGGACATGGAGAACGCCCGGCTGGAGACCTTGCTCAGCGGGGAATATGACGACAATCCCGCCATCGTCTCCCTACAGGCCGGGGCCGGCGGCACCGAGGCCCAGGATTGGGCCCAGATGCTCTACCGGATGTACACCCGCTGGGCGGAGCGCCACGGCCTGACCTATACCATCCTGGACTACCAGGACGGGGACGAGGCGGGCATCAAGTCCGCCGCCATCCGCATCGAGGGCCCCCACGCCTATGGCTACCTGAAGAGCGAGCACGGGGTACACCGTCTGGTGCGCATCTCCCCCTTTGACGCCAACGCCCGGCGGCAGACCTCCTTCGCCGCCGTGGAGGTCACCCCGGAGATCGATGACAGCGTGGAGGTGGACATCCGCCCCGAGGACATCGAGATGCAGGTCTACCGCTCCTCCGGCGCCGGCGGTCAGCACATCAACAAGACCTCGTCCGCCGTCCGGCTCATCCACAAGCCCACAGGCATCGTCGTGGCCTGCCAGACCGAGCGCAGCCAGTTTCAGAACCGGGAGACCTGTATGAAAATGCTGCGCTCCAAGCTCATCCAGATCAAGGAGCAGGAGCACCTGGACAAGATCTCCGACATCAAGGGCACCCAGCTGAAAATCGAGTGGGGCAGCCAGATCCGCTCCTATGTATTCATGCCCTACCAGCTGGTAAAGGACAACCGCACCGGCTACGAGACCTCCAACGTCAACGGCGTCATGGACGGGGATCTGGACGGGTTCATCAACGCCTACCTCACCGCCTCCGCCACGGGAAACTGGGCGGCAAAGTGAGCCGGCCTCTGGCCCCATTATAAAATAATATCTACCATAAGCGCCGCCCGGCTTCGCCGGGCTCCCATCGGAACGTCCTTGTATCCTGCAGGACAGCATGGCAATTGGCTATGCTGCCCTGCTTTTTCTTTGCTGTTCAACAGGCCGCTTGTTCCCGGCTTGTTTCGGCTGCCCGACGAAGCTCCCAATCATCTCTGGGTTTTCTGTCTGGGTGATTTCCCACTGGCGCTTTCTGGCGCTCTTCCGCTTCCTCAAACCGCTGCTCACACACCGCCTCTTGTAAACTTGCTTTATCTATCTATATAAACCTGCACTTCATAATTCCAGTGTAAAATACCCGATACAACGATTAACTGTACTGTAAAGGACGGTTTCGCGCCATATTTTGTTTGCGCGATCTGCAATAACTTGCGCAGCGTCTGTTCCCTATTTTCTTCCGTACAGTTTGCGCACAGATAGTTTCCTTTGGGCAACACCTTTAATCCATCTATCTCCACATGCCGCATGCAGACGGCAAAGAGCCTTGATATTCCGTTTTCGGTGTATATGCCTGCTAAATCCTCAAAGGAAAATTGATCTTTTAAGGCCGGAGTAACTTGATCGTAGAAATGGCTGAGATAATTCCAAAGATTATCAATCGTTGGCACTTCCAAAGTGTCAGACAGCAAAATAACACGCTCTGGAGACTCCTTGACAAAGATGCCATTTGGATTTTTGCGCATCTGCAGCTTCTTTTCGTAGTCCGCTTTTGCCAACTGGATTTTTGACTTGCTGTATTGGAGTGCAGCAATTTTTTCATCGGCTTTCTGTTCTGCCTGTGCTAAAAAATCAACAATCTTTTCAAGGTCGTCATATCCCAAAACCTTTTTGATCTCCTGCAACCGCAAATCCATTAGCTGCAAAGCCCGCACCGTATTTAACCGAACGATATCCTGCTCGGTATAATAGCGGTAATTTGTCCATTCGTCTTTTTGGCTCGGCTTCACTAGTCCGATGCGGTCGTAATGCCGCAGCGTTTCGCTGGTTGTATGGACGGCCTTTGCCGCTTCTCCCACGGATAAATATTTCTTCATTTTATTTTCTCACACCCTATTGACATTTGTGTTACACAAAGGTTTATCATTCATTTTAGCAGAGAGCATTGCGGAAATCAATCTATATTGCGCAATGCCGCTTAGGAGGAATGGTTACATGGTAGACCTGAGAGCGGTTACAAAACGATACGGGCAAGCAACCGTACTAAAAGATATTTTAATAATCGGCAGCGCAGATGAAAATACAAAGGCCCTGTCTCTTTCTTTCGGCTTTCACGTTGCGGGAAAGACTGATCGCGACGAATACTACTGTGCATTAGAGTTGTAATTCTGATTTGTAAATGATGGAGGAATCACCATGAGGAAAATCATTCCGCTTGTTTTGTGTCTTGCGTTAGGCAGTTTTGTTTTGTCGGGTTGCGCGAGCGACAGCGAACCCTTTGTAGAAAAAAGCTACACATCCGATACCCAAATCAATGAGATCCATCTTGATGTACAAGATAGAGAAATTGAAGTGTCGTTGTCTGAGGACGAACAAGTCCACATGCAATATGCTGAAAACAACAAGGAGTATTACGACATTTCTGTTTCAGGGACTGTATTGACGATGACAAGCGCAAGCGACAAAGCGTGGACAGATTATATTGGGGGAAAACCCGCTGCCGAAAACCGGAAAATCTTATTGCAGATCCCCAATGCACTTTTGGAAAACCTTACGCTGGCCACAACAAACGAGGATATTACGCTTTCTGCGTTGGCTGTAACCGGAAGGATCAGCCTATCCTCTAATGGAGGCAATATTGCCTTTGGGACATTGGATGTAGGCGATACCCTGACCCTGAACGTCAAAAATGGAACCATTTCCGGTGCGGTTGCAGGAAGTTATGATGACTTTGCCATCCAATCCGAGGTCAAAAAGGGGGAGAGCAATCTGCCGGACCAGAAAGATGGCGGCGAAAAAACGCTGCATATATCGTGCAACAACGGGGATGTTGAGATTACATTTGTAGGCAAATAATTCTATTTCTGGAGGCCTTGTTTCGCGGGGCCTTCGGCCCCTGCAAATACCGGTGTTTTATTCCCCTGATATTCCCCCTCCGCCAGCCCTGTCAAGTAAAAAATTTTAGATCATTCTGTATTTTTTCTCCTCTCTTCAACAAATTTCCTTGCATTTTCCCACTGTGCTGATAAAATGGAGCTATAGGCGGCGTCTGCCCCGTGCGGGTGTGCCATCCTGCCTACAAAAAAAGAAAGGTGGTTTTTCTGTGAAGAAAAGACTTTTGCCCTTCCTGCTGGCTCTGGCCATGGTGTTCAGCCTGGCGGTGCCTGCTCTTGCCGCAGCGCCGGACGCCAGGGAGCTGCCCACCGTGGCAGAAGATGACATCGTGATCCTGTACACCAATGACGTGCACACTTACATCAGCAATAACCGGGACAATGATGGAGCGATTGTGGAAAACACCTTGACTTACTCCAAAGTGGCCGGCTACAAGGATACTCTGGAGAACGTTCTGCTTGTGGACGCTGGCGACCATATCCAGGGCACTGCCTATGGCTCTATGGACAACGGCAAAACCATCATCGACCTGATGAACGCCGCCGGTTACAATCTGGCTACTCTGGGCAACCACGAGTTTGATTATGGCATGGACGGCACTATGAACGCCATCGAGTGGGCCGACTTTCCCTATGTCTCCTGCAACTTCTATCATGAGGCGAATGGCGTAAAGGGCGACAACGTGCTGGACAGCTACCAGGTATTTGAGGTCAACGGCATGAAGATCGCCATCATTGGCATCACCACTCCTGAATCCTTCACCAAATCCACCCCCACCTACTTCCAGGACGAGAACGGCAACTACATTTACGGCATCGCCGGCGGAACCACTGGCGATGCGCTGTACGATGCCGTACAGCAGGCCATTGACGCCGCCTCTCAGGAGGCCGACTACGTCATCGCCCTGGGCCATCTGGGCGTGGATGAGTCCTCCAAGCCCTGGACCTCCGAGGAGGTCATCGCCAACACCACCGGCCTGGACGCCTTCATCGACGGCCATTCCCACACCACGATGGAAATGGAAGAAGTCCCTGATGAAAACGGCAATCCCGTGGTGCTCACCCAGACTGGTTCCTATCTGGGCACCGTGGGCCAGTTGACCATTTCTGCCCAGGGCGACATCACCGCTCAGCTGCTCACCGGCGAGGATCTGGCCGATGTTACCCCCAACGCCCAGGTTCAGGCGCTTGAGAACGCCTGGTACGACGAGGTGAATGAGGAGCTGGGCGTGGTCATCGGCTATACTGACAATGTGCTGGACAACTACGATGCCGATGGCAACCGCCTGGTGCGCAAGCAGGAGACCAACACCGGCGACTTTGCCACCGACGCGCTTTACTATCTCTTTGACAACATGGATCTGGACGTGGACGTTGCCATCATGAACGGCGGCGGTATCCGCAACACAGCCATCACCGGTGAGCTCAGCTATCTGACCTGCAAGGAAATCCACACCTTCGGCAACGTGGCCTGCCTGCAGACCGTCACCGGCCAGCAGCTTGTGGACGCCCTGGAGTGGGGCGCCAAGGATGTGGCCCCCGCCGGTACTGCGGCTGTGGAAAACGGCGGTTTTCTCCATGTTTCCGGCCTGCGCTATACCATCAACACCGCCATCCCTTCCACCGTCCAGCAGGACGACAAGGGCGTATGGACCGGCGGCCCCACCGGGGAATACCGGGTCACCAATGTGGAGATCCTGAACAACGAGACCGGGGCGTACGAGCCTCTGGATCTCACTGCCAGCTACAATCTGGCCGGTTACAACTACACCTTGCGGGATCTGGGCGACGGTTTTGCCATGTTTGACGGCGCGGTCAACGTCGTGGACTACGTCATGGAAGACTACATGGTCCTGGCCAATTATATCCAGTCCTTCCCCGTCAACGAAAACGGCCTGCCCGAGGTCACCGGCTACGAACAGGCCGGCAATCGCATCGCCATCGTCAACGAGGCCTCCGACGAGCTGTATCAGGATGTGACCACCAGCAACTGGTATTACGAGGCCGTAGCTTATGTCACCGAGAATGGCATCATGCAGGGCGTTGGCGGCGGCAACTTTGATCCCCAGGGCACCACCACCCGGGGCGCTTTCATGACCATGCTGGCCCGCTACGCCGGCGTGGACACCAGCGGCTCTTCCCCCTGGTATCAGGCGGGTATGGAGTGGGCCATGGACGAGGGCGTCTCCGACGGCTCCAACCCCCACGGCAGCGTTACCCGCGTCCAGGCCGTGGCCATGATGTGGCGCTATCTGGGTTCCCATGAGTTTGATGCCGATCTCTCCCGCTTCTCCGACGTGGAGGAAATCCCCGGCTGGAACGGCGCCCGGGAGGCCATCGAGTGGGCCGTGGACGCCGGTGTCATGCAGGGCAGCAACGGCCAGCTCAATCCCAATGGCATTGCCACCCGCGCTGAGATTGCCCAGCTCATGATGAAGTTCTGCGAGAGCATTAAGGGCTGATCTTCACCCCCTTTTTCTTCAAACCGTTTCTGCCCCGGGCCTTTGGCCCGGGGCAGAAACGGTTTTTTGCGCCAGACAGGGTACCTCGGCACAGCGCAGACGGTTTCAGCCTGTTCTCCCATTTTGATACATAAAACCGGCTTTCGCGGGAAAGCTGAGCTATGACCAAGAAAGGAGTGGTGGTATGGGCCTGCCGCCCATTGAAATCCGCAGTGAAATTGGCCCGCTCAGGCGGGTACTCCTCCACCGGCCTGGCCGGGAGCTGGAAAATCTCATGCCCGAGTCCATCGGGCGGCTGTTGTTTGACGACATTCCCTATCTGAAAATCGCCCAGGAGGAGCACGACGCCTTCTGCCACCTGCTGCGGCAAAACGGCGTGGAGGTAGTCTACCTCACAGACCTGGTAGCGGAATCCCTGGCGGATGCCGCGGTCCGGGAGAAGTTCATTCGGGAATATCTGGCCGAGGCGGGTATCTGGGGGGAAAAACGAACCGCCATGATGCTGGACTTTTTCCTCTCCATGTCCACCAAAAACATGGTGGAAAAGATGATGGAGGGGGTGCGGAAATCGGATGTGCCAGGCTATGGCAAGAAGAACCTCACCGACTACCTGGACGACTATTACCCCTTTGTGCTGGACCCCATCCCCAACCTCTACTTCACCCGGGACCCTTTCGCCGCCATCGGCTCCGGGGTGTCCATCCACCGGATGCACTCCGTCACCCGTGGCCGGGAGACCCTGTTCGCAACCTATATTTTTCAGTACCATCCCCAGTACCGGAACGTCCCTGTATACTTCAATCGCCATGCCAACGCCACCGTGGAAGGGGGCGACATTTTGGTGCTCAGCAGTAAGGTGGCGGCCATTGGCATCTCCCAGCGCACCCAACCCTGGGCCATCGAGCAGCTGGCCAAAAAGCTGCTGTGGGGAAACACAGGATTTGAGCGGGTACTGGCCATTGACATCCCCAAAAACCGGGCCTTCATGCACCTGGACACGGTGTTTACCATGGTGGACTATGACAAATTCACCATGCATCCCAACATCACCGCCGACCTGCGGGTTTTCGTGCTGGAGGCGGGCGGCCAGGGCCATCTGACCATTACCGAGGAGCACGGCAGCCTGGAGCACATCCTCCGGGAGCATCTCCACCTGGACCGGGTCACCCTCATCCCCTGCGGCGGCGGCTCGGTGATCGACGCGGCCCGGGAACAATGGAACGACGGCTCCAACACCTTCTGCATTGCCCCGGGCAAGGTGATCGTCTACTCCCGCAACTATGTGACCAACCGGGCCATGGAGGACGCGGGGGTGGAGGTGCTCACCATCCCCAGCAGCGAACTGTCCCGAGGCCGGGGCGGCCCCCGGTGCATGACCATGCCCCTGGTGCGGGAACCGGTCTGAGCGGCCGTAAACAGGCCTGGTTTCATCCGCCCCTGCGGGCGCGAGCTGTGTGAAACTGTTTCACTCATCCATCTTCATTTGAAAAAGGAGACGCTGTTATGTCAGTCAACATGAAAGGGAAATCCTTCCTCACCCTTATGGACCTGTCCGCCCAGGAAATTCGCTACCTTCTGGACCTGGCCCATGACCTGAAGGCCAAAAAGCGCATGGGCCTGCACGGCCAGGCTCTCAAAGGCAAAAATATCGTGCTGCTGTTTGAAAAGACCTCCACCCGCACCCGCTGCTCTTTCGAGGTGTCGGCCAAAGAGGAGGGGGGCAACGTCACCTACCTGGACCCCGGCTCCTCCCAGATGGGCAAGAAGGAGTCCCTGGAGGACACCGCAAAAGTGCTGGGCCGGTTCTTTGACGGCATCGAGTACCGGGGCTTTGACCAGCAGGTGGTCATCGACCTGGCCAAGCACTCCGGCGTGCCAGTATTCAATGGCCTGACCGATTTGGACCACCCCACCCAGATCCTGGCGGACATGATGACCATGGAGGAACACCTCCACAAACCCCTGAGGGAGTGCAAGGTGGCCTTCGTGGGGGACGTGCGCAACAATATGTCCTACGCCTGGATGTTCGGCTGCTGTAAGATGGGGGTGGATTTTGTGGGCTACGGCCCCCAGGAGCTCATCGACGGGGCGGACAAATCCATCCTGACCGCCTGCCAGGCGGAAGGGGAAAAGACCGGAGCCCGTATTCAGCTGTCCCACAACATGGACGACCTGAAGGGAGCGGACGTGCTGTACTCCGACATCTGGGCCTCCATGGGCGAGGAGGAACTGATTCCCCAGCGGGCCAAACTGCTGGCCCCCTACCGCATCGACGACGCAATGCTGGAAGCCACAGGCAACCCCAACGTTATCTTTATGCACTGCCTGCCCTCCTTCCACGACTTTGAGACCAAGCTGGCCAAAGAATGGAAGGACAAAGGGGTGGACATCCGGGAGGTCACTGACGAGGTGTTCCGGGGCCGCCACTCGGTGGTATTTGACGAGGCAGAAAACCGGATGCACACCATCAAGGCCGTGCTGGTGGCCACCCTATGAGCGGGCCCGTCAAAGTGGTGGTTGCCTTAGGGGGCAACGCCTTGGAGGACAAATCCCTGCCCCCCACCGCCGACTCCCAGCTCCAGGTGGCCGGGCGGACGGCGGAGCAGCTCGCTCAGCTGTCCTGCGCGGGATATGAGCTGGCCATCGTCCACGGCAACGGCCCCCAGGTGGGCCGCATCCTGCTGGCCAGCGAGACAGCGGCCGAGGTGACCCCCTCCATGCCCTTCGACGTGTGTGGCGCCATGAGCCAGGGCTATATCGGCTATCACCTCCAGCAGTCCCTCACCGCCGCCCTGCGCCGCCGGGGGCGGAAGATTCCCGTGGTCACCATCATCACCCAGATGGTGGTGGACCCCGCCGACCCCGCCTTTCAGCATCCCACCAAGCCCATCGGCCCCTTTTACACCCGGGAGCAGGCCCAGGCGTTGGAGCGGGACAAGGGCTATACCATGAAAGAGGACTCGGGCCGGGGCTGGCGGCGGGTAGTGCCCTCCCCCAAGCCGCGGCGGATTGTGGAGATCGGCACCATCAAAACCTTGTGGGACACCACCGTATCCATCGCCTGCGGCGGAGGCGGCGTACCGGTGATAGAAAAAGAGGATGGCAGCTTAGCGGGCGTGGCCGCCGTCATTGATAAGGACCTGGCCGCCTGCCGCCTAGCCCAGGAGATGGAGGCGGACATCCTCATGATCCTCACCGAGGTGCCCGCCGTGGCTATCCGCTTCGGCAAGCCGGACCAGGAGGATCTGGGGGAGACCACCGCCGCTCAGCTGGAGGAGTACGCCGCCCAGGGTCAGTTTGGGGCGGGCTCCATGCTGCCCAAGGTGCAGGCAGCCGTGGATTTTGTCCGCTCCGCTCCCGGGCGGCAGGCCATCATCACCTCCCTGGACCTGGGACTGGAGGCTCTGGCCGGCCGGGCAGGCACCCGGGTTACGGGGTAAGGGAGGAGGCACTGCATGCGCAAGTTCAAGATGCCCACCGCCTTCACCATTCTGTTCGCCATTATCCTGGTTATGACCATTCTCACCTGGGTGGTTCCCTCCGGGAGCTATGAGTACACCTCCGACGGCCAGCCCATCGCCGGCAGCTACCACCGGGTGGACAGCCAGGGCCAGCCCATCACCGCGGTACTCACCGCGCCGCTGGAGGGGCTGTATGAGGCCATTGACATTGCGGCCTTTATCCTCATGGTGGGCGGCTTTCTGGGGGTGGTGGCCAAGACCGGGGCGCTGGACGCGGGCATCGCCAACATCATCCGGAAGCTGAAAGGCCGGGAGAAGCTGCTCATCCCCATTCTCATGGGCGCCTTCGCCTTGGGGGGCACCACCTTTGGCATGGCGGAGGAGACCATCGCCTTTTACCCCCTGGTACTGCCCATCATGGTGGCGGCGGGGTATGACGCCCTCACTGGTGTGGCGGTCATCCTGCTGGGGGCAGGTGCGGGCGTCATCGGTTCCACCGTCAACCCCTTTGCCACCGGCATCGCCGCGGGCTTTGCCGGCGTCTCCCTGGGGCAGGGCATCGGGCTGCGCCTGGTCATCCTGTTTACCATGCTGGCGCTGTCCATCTGGTTTGTCATGTCCTACGCCCAGCGGGTGTGGAACGAGCCGGGCAAATCCCTGGTAGCGGACATGCGCACGGAAAACTCCGCCCACTTCTCCGCCCTGCGCCAGGAGGAAATCCACATGACCGGCATTCACAAGCTGGCCCTGGTCCTGTTCGCCCTCACCTTTCTGGTGATGGTCTACGCCGTCATTCCCTTCCAGGACATGGGCCTGCCCCTGCCCGCTTTGAGCTGGTGGTTCCCGGAGCTGTCCGCCCTGTTTCTGGGCGCGTCCATCCTGCTGGGACTGTGCTGCGGCCTGGCTGAGATGGAAATTGTGAGTTCCTTCGTATCCGGGGCGGCGGAGCTTTTGAGCGTGGCCTTTATCATCGGGGTGTCCCGGGGCATCACCGTGATCATGAGCCGCGGCCAGATCACCGACACCATTTTGAATCTGGGGGAGCGCGCCCTGACGGGGGCCGGTTCGGCGGGCTTTCTGGCCCTGACCTACCTGCTCTTTCTCCCCCTGTCCTTTCTCATCCCCTCCACTTCGGGGCTGGCGGCCCTGTCCATGCCCATCATGGCCCCTCTGGCCGACTTTGCCGGGGTAGGGCGGGAACTGGTCATCACCGCGTTTCAGTGTGCCTCGGGCCTTGTCAACCTCATCACCCCCACCAGCGCGGTGGTGATGGGTGCCCTGGCCCTGGGCCGGGTTCCCTTTGACCGGTGGCTGCGGTTTACCTGGAAACTGCTACTGCTCCTGTTCGCCGTTCTGCTGGCGCTTTTGATGGTAGGCACCCTTCTGCAATGAGCTACCGGCGTGGGGCGCGGTAGAAACACCGCGCCCCACGCCGGTTTCCGGCTTTTTTATTTACAGCTGCGCCTAGATATGATATACTGAGTCAACCAATGCGGCTAATTTTAGAGAGAGGATGGTATTCATGCCCTATTGCGAACACTGCGGCGCCTACTTAGAGGAGGGCCAGCGCTGTACCTGCCAGGCCAGCCAGGCCCCCGCTTCCGCACCCCATCCAGACCACATCCCCCCGCAGGAGGCCCAACCGGAGAGCGGCGCCGGCGGGCAGACAACCACCACCCAAACCGATACAACGCCCCCGCCTCCCCATCAGGCGGCCCCGGCCCAGCCCTCCAAGTTCTCCGCCGCTTTACAAAACGTGCTCCCCTTCCTGAAGGCCTACTGGCGCAGCCCCGCCCAGGCCACCCAGTCCGCTGTCGGGCAGAAGGATTGGCTGCTTGCCGCACTGCTGTGCGTGGCGCAGGCGGTGGCGGCCATCCTGGCCTTTGTGGCGGTGTTCCTGCGCCTGAACCAGCTGATCGCCTCCCTATTCTCTTTCCTGGCTTTCTTCGGCGGCGACGAGCTCCAGATTTCCCCCGCCCTGTCCATCCCCTACGGTCTGCTGGCCACGGTGCTGGGCGTGGGCCTTATGACTATCATGCTCTTCGTCCTGACCAAGCTGATGAAGTCCGGGGTCTCCTTCCTGGATGTCTTCATCGCCTGCGGCGTCAACACCATTCCCATCACCATTCTGCTGCTGCTGGCTTTCCTGGTGGGGCTGGTCTCCTTCGGCCTGGGCCTGTGGCTTTTGGCCATGGTGCTGCCTGTTTTTGCCGCCGTTGGCCTCATCCCCGCAAGGCTGCTCTGCCCCAGCCAGGGGGGCGGGAAGTTCTGGGGCTGTTATCTGGTGGGGATCATGCTCGTTGCGGGCATCACTTGGTTTATCTTCTCCTCCATTCTCTTCTAACCTAAATCCTTTTCTGTCAGAGGCCCCCGGCGATTTAAAAATCGCCGGGGGCCTCTTGTCTACATCTGGAATATCACGCCCACTACGGCGGACAGGGCAATGAAGCAGAAGGGGTGCAGCTTTTTCAATGGCGTAAACTGGATCAGGACAAAGATTGCCAGGGCCAGGACCACCGCCACCCAGTTTATCGTGACAGCCCCCGCCGTCCCTGTGGCGATCAGGGCGATCTGGGCCACCTGGAGCATGGCGGCGGTGATCAGCGCCACCGAGGCCGCCCGCAGGCCGTAGAACACCCCGTCCACCGCCCTGGACTGACGGAACCGCTGGAGGAACTTGGCGATGATGAGGATGATGAGGATGGAGGGGCAGATCAGCCCCAGGGTGGCGACCACCCCGCCGGGGACTCCCCCGGTGGCAAAGCCCACATAGGTGGCGGTGTTCACCCCCATGGGGCCGGGGGTGGACTCGGAGATGGCGATCATGTCCGCCAGCTGCCCGGAGGTGAACCAGCCGGTGCGCTCCCCCAGGTCGGTGAGGAAGGGGATGGTGGCCATCCCGCCCCCGATGGAGAACAGGCCCACCTGGAAGAACTCCCAGAACAGGCGCAGGTAGATCATCTCCCTCTCCCCCCCTTCCCCATGCGCACGCACAGCCCGGCGACGCCGGAGAGCACCACCAGCACCACCGGGGAGCACAGGTAGCCCAGCGCCGCGCCCAGCACACCGGCAGGCATGGGCAGGAAAGCGCCGGCGGCGGACAGCGCCAGTACCACGGCGTAGATGATTCGGGTGGGCCAGTCGATCACCCCGCCTTTGAAGAGCTTGATCAGGCTGCTGAGGATCAAGGCCACCACTCCGGCCCGCACCCCGTTGAAAGCGTGGATCACCCATTGAATGTGCATGAAGTTGCTGAGGAACGCCGCGATGACCAGGATAATCACGATACTGGGAAACACCAGCCCCAAGGTGGCCATGATACCGCCCGGGATCCCCGCCTCGCTGTTGCCCACAAAGGTGGCGGTGTTCACCGCGATGATGCCCGGGGTACACTGGCCCACGGCGTAGTAGTCCGCCAGCTGGTCCTCGGTGGCCCACCCTCTCTTTTCCACCAGCTCCCGCTGGAGGATGGGGAGCATGGCATAGCCGCCCCCAAAGGTACACACCCCGATCCGGGCAAAGGTCAGGAACAGGTCCGCCAGCTTATTCATGGCCTGCCTCCCTGTCCAGCCGCGCCAGCTCGGACAGCCACAGGTTGGCCGCCGCGTCGCTGGGCATCCGCCAGTCGCCCCGGGGGGACAGGGTGAGGGTGCCCACCTTGGGCCCGTCGGGCAGGCAGGAGCGTTTGAACTGCTGGGCAAAGAACCGGCGGTAGAAGTTCTCCAGCCACTTGAGGATCACAGCCTTGTCATACCGGTCCCCCAGGGCGTACCGGGCCAGCCGGAACACCTTCCGGGGTGGGAAGCCCCAGCGGATGGCATAGTACAGGAAGAAGTCGTGGAGCTCATAGGGCCCCACCAAATCCTCGGTGCGCTGGGCAATCTCCCCGTCCTTGGGGGGCAGCAGCTCGGGGGAAACCGGGGTGTCCAGAATGTCTCGGAGCACCTGGGCCAGCCGCCCGCCCTTTTCATCGGCCACCGCGGCCACCAGGTGTCGCACCAGGGTCTTGGGGATGGAGGCGTTCACTCCGTACATGGACATGTGATCCCCGTTGTAGGTGGCCCAGCCCAGGGCCAGCTCGGACAGATCCCCGGTGCCCACCACCAGGCCGCCCCGCTGGTTGGCCAGGTCCATGAGCACCTGGGTGCGCTCCCGGGCCTGCCCGTTCTCAAAAGTCACCGAGTGGTCGTCCATGGACTGGCCGATGTCGGCAAAGTGCCGGCGCACCGCCTCCCCGATGTCTACCTCCTGAAAGCTGGCCCCCAGCTCCCGGGCCAGAATCTCCGCGTTGGAGCGGGTGCGGGCCGTGGTGCCGAAGCAGGGCATGGTCACCGCCAGGATGTCCCGCCGGTCCCGGCCCAACAGGTCGAAGGCCATGGCAGTAATGAGCAGGGCCAGGGTGGAGTCCAGCCCACCGGACAGGCCGATGACCGCGCAGGCAGCCCGGGTGTGCTCCAGGCGCTGCTTCAGCCCCAGGGCGGCAATGCGCAAAATCTCATCGCACCGCTCCGCCCGGTCCCGCTCCCCCTGGGGGACGAAGGGGTTGGGGGAGACCTTTCTGGTCAGGGCCGTGGTTTCAAGCTCCAGGGAGAAGGAAATACGGCACACCCCCAGGGCATGGGCCTGTTCCATCGGCGTGCGCTCCGGGGCGGTAAAGGTGTTCATCCGCCGGCGCTCGTACACCAGCTTGTCCACGTCCACCTCGCTGACGGTCAGCCCGGTATCAAACCGCTTTTCCGCCAGCAAAACGCCGTTCTCCGCGATCATATTGTGCCCGGCGAACACCAGGTCGGTGGAGCTCTCCCCCGCCCCGGCGTCGGCGTACACATAGCCGCACAGCAGCCGCCCGGACTGGCCCCTCACCAGTTCCCGCCGGTAGGCGGCCTTGCCCGCCACCTCGTCGGAAGCGGACAAGTTCAGGATGAGGGTGGCCCCGCTCCGGGCCAGGGCGCCGGAGGGGGGCTGGGCCGCCCACAGATCCTCACAGATCTCCACCCCTAAGACCAGATTGGGCATGGTATCACAGGCCAGCACACAGCGGGGGCTCATCCAGACCTGCCGGCCGCACAGTTCGATGGTTGCATCCAGGTCCTTCCCCGAGGCAAACCAGCGCTGCTCATAGAACTCGCCGTAATTGGGCAGATACGTCTTGGGAACCAGGGCCAAAACCGCTCCCCTCTGTATCACCACCGCGCAATTATACAATTTGTTATCCCACGGATTGCGCACTGGAAGCCCCAGGGCGGCGACCAGATCCAGCCCCGCTGTCTCACTCAGAACTTGGGCCAGGGCATCCTGCGCGCCCTGCAGCAGGGTGTCCTGCAAAAACAGGTCCCCGCAGGTGTAGCCGGTGAGACACAGCTCGGGCAGGGCCAGCACCTTCACCCCCTGCTCCGCCGCCTGGCGCATCAGCGCGGCGATCTGTTCCCCGTTATAGGCGCAGTCCGCCACCCGGATCTTGGGCTTGCCCGCCGCCACTTTTACAAAGCCGTCTCTCATGAAGCGACCTCCTGTTCCAAACGTTCAGCTTCCATTGGCCGGTCCTGTCAATCGGTAACATGATACCCTAAATTGCCTGGAAATGCAACCGGAGATGGCGGAAGTTCTCCCCCCTCACCAACAGGCGCCTCTTTCCCCTTGTTCTGGGTTGTCCCTCCCCGGCGCTCCCCATTTATGAACTTTCTGCAAAGTTTTCCCTTCGGCCCATGCCCCAGGGTGTTTTTCTTGTCGGAACGCTGTATTTTCCCCGGATTTTTTTGACGTGCAGGCGCTGCGGCGCCGGGCGAAATCTTGATTTTTCTGCAAAAATGGTGTAGACTAATGGACATCTATGCGTACTATAATCAACCTAGGAGGATCGCGCCATGACGTACACCTACGATCAATATCAGCAAAGTGCCGGCCATATTCGCGATCGGCTGGGGGGCTTTACCCCAAAGGTTGCCATGATCCTGGGCTCCGGCCTGGGCTTTTTGGGCGATGCGGTGGAGGATGCCGTCGCCATCCCCTATGGGGAGATCCCCCATTTCAGGGCTTCCACCGCCCCCGGCCACAAGGGCCGGCTGGTGTTTGGCACCCTGTCCGGCCAGAAGGTGGCCGTCATGCAGGGGCGGATGCATCACTATGAGGGGTACTCCTATGAAGAGGTCTCCTACGCCGTGCGGGTGCTGGGGCTGCTGGGCTGCGACACCCTCATCGTCACCAACGCCGCCGGCTGCGTGCGCACCGACTGGCAGGCGGGGGATCTGATGCTCATCACCGATCAGATCAAGCTGTTCTCCGAGTCCCCCCTCCGGGGGGAGAACCTGTCCCAGTTCGGCACCCGCTTCCCCGACGCCTCCCACCTGTACTCCCCCCGGCTCCAGGAGCTGGCCCGGCAGGTGGCCGCGGCCCAGGGCGTTGCCCTGCGGGAGGGGGTCTACTTCTACTGCTATGGCCCCCAGTACGAGACTCCCGCCGAGGTGCGCGCCGCCCGGATCCTGGGCGGGGACGCGGTGGGTATGTCCACCGCCCCCGAGGTCATCGTGGCCGCCCACTGCGGCATGGAGGTGCTGGGCTTCACCCTGCTGAGCAACATGGCCGCCGGCATTCTGGACCAGCCACTGAGCGAGCAGGAGGTACTGGATGCCGCCGCGGCCGCCCGGGAGACCTTCTCCGGACTGGTGCTGGGCTGCCTGGCAGAGCTTTGACCCGAAAGCGCGTCTGCGCCGCGGCCTTTGGAAAGGAGGAGCGCTACCATGTCAACCTTGTTTACCAACGTCACCGCCCTGCTCATGGACGCTGATTTCACCACCCTGAGGAACGGCTATGTGGCTGTGGAGGGAAGCTGCATCACCTATGTGGGCACCCAGCGTCCCCAGGGCAGCTATGATGAGACCATCGACTGTGCCGGCAAGGTGATGATGCCCGGCTTCGTCAACGCCCATACCCATATCCCCATGACCCTCATGCGGGGCTACGGCGGCGGCCACAACCTCCAGGACTGGCTCAACCAGTATATCTTCCCCGCCGAGGCCAGGCTGGACGACCGGGCGGTGGCCGCGGGCACCGGGCTGGGTTTGGCGGAGATGATCGCCTGCGGCGTCACCTGCATCGCCGACATGTATATGCGCACCCCGGTCATCGCCCAGCAGGTGCTGGACGCCGGTATCTCCGCCAACCTGTCCTGCGGCGGGGTCTACTTCGGCCCGCCGCAGGACTTCTCCCCGGATGCCTGCGCCGACTGCGGCAACCAGAAGGCCCTCACCGAGCAGTGGCACAACGCCGGGGACGGGCAGATCCTGGTGGACGCCTCCATCCATGGGGAGTACACCTCCAGCGCGCCCCTGTGGCAGTGGATGGCGGACTATGCCCACACCCATAACCTGGGCATGCACGTGCATATTTCCGAGACCCGGTCCGAGCATGAGGACTGCCTGGGCCGCCACGGCCTGACCCCCATCCAGACGCTGGATCAATACGGCGTGTGGGACGGGCGGGCCATTGCCGCTCACTGTGTATACACCACACCGGACGACTGGTCCCTCATGGCGGAAAAGGGAGTGGCCTGCGTCCACAACCCCTACTCCAACTTGAAGCTTGGTTCTGGGGTAGCCCCCGTCCCCGACATGCTGGCCGCCGGGGTCAACGTGGCCCTGGGCACCGACGGTATGAGCTCCCACAACAGCGCCGACCTGTTTGACGATATGAAACTGGCCGCCATCCTCCACAACGGCGTGCGCCGGGACCCCGTGGCCATGACCGCCCGGCAGGCCCTGGAGCTGGCCACCGTCAACGGAGCCCGGGCCCTGGGCCGGGACACAGGGCGCATCGCCGCCGGCGCCGTGGCTGACCTGATCCTGCTGGACTTTGACGCGCCCAACCTCATCCCCTGCCACAGCGCGGCGGAAAACCTGGTTTTCGCCGCCCACGGCTCCAACGTGGTGATGAATATGGCCCGGGGCAAGGTCATATACAAAAATGGGACCTTCCTGAATCTGGATATGGAACGCATCAAGGATGAGGTGCGCCATTACGCCCTGCCCCTGGTCTTTGACGCTACGAAAGGTTGAGATTATGGCCAATTCATTCCCCAAAAAGAACTCCTTCTTCGGCGGCGCAGCCATCCTCACCGCCGGCATCATCATCGTCAAGCTCATCGGAGCCCTGTACAAAATCCCTCTGGGCAACATCATCAGCGAGGCGGCCTTCGCGGATTTCAACACCGCCTACTATATCTATTCGCTGCTGATCATCGTCTCCACCGGCGGTTTGCCGGTGGCCCTGTCCAAGATGGTGTCCGAGGCCAACGCCCTGGGCCGGGGCAATCAGGTGAAAAAGACCTTCCGCCTGGCCCTGGTGACCTTTTGCTCCCTGGGCATCCTGTGCTGCCTGATCATGGTGCTCTTTCCCAACCAGCTGGCCGCCCTGATGAACAACTCCCACAGCGCCCCCAGCATTCTGGCCCTGGCCCCCGCCCTGTTCTTTATCTGCCCTCTGTCCGCTCTGCGGGGCTATTTTCAGGGACACTCCCTCATGGCCCCCACCGCGGTGTCCCAGATCATCGAGGCGGCGTGCAAGCTGGTCATCGGCCTGGCCCTGGCCACCTTCCTGGTCTCCCAGGGTTCGGACGACTCCTATACCGCCGCCGGCGCCATCTTCGGGGTATCGGTGGGCTGCGCCCTGGCCATGGTGTATATGCTCTTCTGCTACCGCAGCCACCGGTGCACTGTGCCCGCTTCCAACGACCGACCCAGCCATTCCAGGGAGATTCTCACTACTCTGGTCAAGCTGGCTATCCCCATCACCCTGGCCTCCTCAGTCATCGCCATCGCCAACATTCTGGACACCAGCATCACCTTTGGCCGGCTTCAGGATGCCGCCGGTTTTAGCGAGGATGAGGCCCGGGTGCTGAAGGGGGTTTACGACAAGGCCCTGACCCTGTATAACCTGCCCTCCGCCTTTATGACCCCGCTGACTGTCAGCGTGATCCCCGCGGTGTCCGCCGCCCGGGCAGTGAAGAACCACCGTCTGGGCGCCCAGGTTAGCGAGACCGCCCTGCGCACCACCGCCCTCATCGCCATCCCCGCCGGCGTGGGCCTGTGTGTCCTCAGCCAGCCCATCATCCGGCTGCTCTACCCCACCACCGATGTGGCCCTGGCCGGATGGATGCTGTCCGTGCTGGGTATGGCCTCCATCTGCGTGTGCTTCATGTTGGTGTGCAACTCCATCATGCAGGCCCACCGCCTGGTCTCCCTCCCCATGGTCACCACTATCGTGGGCTGCGTGGCCAAAATTGTGCTCACCTATGTCCTGGTGGGCAACCCTGATATCAACATCCGTGGGGGCAGCATCAGCACTCTGGTGTGCTTCGGCCTGATTGCCATTCTGGATCTGGTCATCATCAAGTTCGCTCTGCCCCGCTCCCTGAGCTATCGCAGGGTCTTTCTCAAGCCCGCTCTGGCCGCCGCCGTCATGGGAGTGGCCGCGTGGGCGGTATACGGGCTCGCCTCCCGGGTCCTGTTGTCTCTGTCCTTCTTCCAAACTCTATCTGAGGACGGCCAAACCCAGATCCTCACCGGCACCGGCAACGCCCTGGCCGTGGCGGGCGCCATCGGGGTGGGCGTGGTCATCTACTTCGCCCTGATCCTGCTCACCCGGGCCATTTCCAGGGAGGATCTGTCCCTCATGCCAAAGGGGGATAAAATCGCCAAATTGCTTCGTTTGCGTTAAGTTTTCCCTGATTTTTCCTGCCAAGTCCCCAGAATTTATTCCTTTTCCCGCGATAGGCGGAGAAACCCTCAAAAAATCCTTGCAGAGCTGGTGAAAGTATGGTAGATTTATGGAAGCAGCATTCCTATGACCTTCAGGATCTGATTCGAATCGTCAAGATTCTCCGCGGCCCCGGCGGTTGTCAGTGGGACGCGGCCCAAACCCATGCGTCTATCCGGCGCAACTTCCTGGAGGAGGCTTACGAAGTGGCGGAGGCCATCGACGAGGGCGACCTGGCACACCTGAAAGAGGAGCTGGGTGATGTGCTGCTCCAGGTGGTGTTCCACGCCTCCATCGAGGAGGACGCGGGACATTTTGATCTCAACGATGTGGCCGACGGTGTGTGCGCAAAGCTAATCTATCGCCATCCCCATGTGTTTGGCGACGTCACCGTCCACTCCACCGGCGAGATCCTCTCCAACTGGGAAGAGCTGAAGAAAAAGGAGAAGGGCCAGGCCACCCAGGCCGACGCAGTGGACGGTGTGGCCCGCTCCCTGCCTGCTTTGTGGCGGGCGGAAAAGGTGCAGAAAAAGGCGGCCAAGGCAGGATTTGACTGGCCAGATCTGTCCGGGGCGATGGACAAGCTGTCCGAGGAGATTCAAGAGTTGCAGGACGCCGTGGACGGCCGGGGCGATCCGGTGGAAGAACTGGGTGACCTGCTGTTTGCTGCCGTCAACGTGGCCCGCTTCCTCCAAGCGGATCCGGAGGACGCCCTCCAGGCTGCCACGGACAAGTTTGCCGCCCGGTTCCGTTTGGTGGAACAGCAAGTACTGGAGTCTGGCCGCCGGATGGACGAGCTCTCCCTTTCCGAGTTGGACGGGATCTGGAACCAAGTCAAGCACAGCCCCCCGAAGCTTAACAGCGCCCCGCCGCGCTTTAAGTGATACCCGCGGCGATGCCGCAAAGAAAAAATCAGTAGGAGGACACAATCATGAATAAAGCTGAACTCATCAATGCCGTGGCTGAGAAGGCCGGCCTGTCCAAGAAGGATACTGAGGCCGCTATCACCACCGCCATCGACGTCATCGCTGAGACTCTGAGCAAGGACGAGAAGGTACAGCTGGTTGGCTTTGGCTCCTTCGAAGTCAAGAGCCGTGCCGCCCGCATCGGCCGCAATCCCCGCACCAAGGAGCAGATCAATATCCCCGCTTCCAAGATCCCCGTATTCAAGGCCGGCAAGGCTCTGAAAGACACCGTCTCCAAGTAATGTCTGTGGGCAGGGCTTCAAGGCCCTGCCCTCTGTTTTTGCATCGCCCCGCAATGCTCTCCCTCTCAAAAAAGCTCACCCTGCAGAATTGGGGATTTTGCGGGGCCTCCTGTTTTTACTCAAATCGCCGGAAGTGAATCCCGGCGATTCCAAGGCGTCTCTTCGGGCCGCGCTTGTGCGGCGGTTCCCGCCAATACCGCTTTCGTCAGCCGCGGTGCGCCCTATCTTTCGAAAGGTTGTGTTCCCTTTGCGTCTGGACAAATGGTTAAAAGTCTCCCGCCTGATCAAAAGGCGTACCGTGGCCAATGAGGCCTGCGACAGCGGCCGGATCTCCGTGGACGGCCGCCCGGTGAAGGCCTCCTATGAGGTGAAAACCGGCGATGTCCTGGAGCTGAAATTCGGGGAAAAGCTCATTCGGGTGGAGGTGCTCTCCACCGCTGAAATCGTGGGCAAGGACGGTGCCGACGCCATGTACCGGCAGCTTTCCTGATGCCCCGGCGCATCAGACTGAAACCGCTTCGGCCGCAAGCCCCATGGGGCTTGCGGCCGAAATTATATTATTTTGTCAAGGCAATCTCTCCCCTTGTTCCTCCCGCTGAAACTCCGTCATCAGCCCGCGGAAGCGCTTGGACAGATGGGTATTCTGGCATCGGGTATTGCGCCGGTCCTCAATGGCCAAGGTGTGAAAAAAACGCCGCCACAGGCTTCGGTAACGCAGCTCCTCTTTCTCCGCCTGGGGCAGCTGAAGCTGGTCTACCGCCGTGATGACCCACTGCCCCGGCCGGTATACCAGGGCCTGCCCATGGGTGCGGTCGTAGAGCAGAAACCGCTCGGTATTGTACCGCTGGATAAAGTGGGCCCTCACCAGGGGCAGCACCTGGTTCTTGGGCTCGATCTCCCCCAGGAGCACCCCCCGGTAGTCGGAAAAGCGGACAAATCCCGTGTACAGATGGGCCTCATGTTCCAAATGATGGACCGCTTTGTTCAGGACGCACACCAGGGGGTGTCCCAATTCCCCCATGACGCTCCGGCCCCGGCGGTATCCGTACTGCAAAAACCGATAGATGTGCAGCTCCCGCTCCTCCAGGCAGGTGAGAAAGGCGCGGTATACCAACCGGGACGCCCCCCGGCCCAGCCGGGCGTCCAGAGAACGGAACACCCGCGCGGCCTTCTCCTGGTCCGTATCCACCCGCCGGGCGTCCCACAGCGTGTAGTACAGCGCCTCCGGCCCCTGAAAGCACATCGGCTCCTCGTGGTGGGCGTAGCTTTCAAACACACAGGTGAGAAAGCCCTCAAAACTGCCGTCATATTCATAGCACACCTGGGACCAGCTCATACCCCGCCCTCCTCCCCGCCGAACAGGGACAGCTGCACCGGCGCCGGCTCCAGCAGCGCGGGCCGCTCCAGGGCCACCAGGTGGCCCAGCACCTGGTCCTCCCGCACCCGCAGTCCGGGCAGTAACTTTCCCCCGCAGGTGATGAAATACTGCGCCCGCTTGAGCACCACCCCCAAACGCTTGAGGATGTCAAAGGATAGGGGCGCGGCGCGCCGTGCGGTGAGAATCCTCCGGGCGGAGCGCACCCCGATACCCGGCACCCGCAGCAGGGCCTCATAGTCTGCCCGGCTTACCTCCACCGGGAAAAACCCCATGTGCCGCAAGGCCCATGAGCACTTGGGATCCACCCACTCGTCAAAATTGGGCTCCTCCTCGTCCAGCAGCTCCTCCGCCCGGAAGTGGTAGTACCGCAGCAGCCAGTCCGCCTGGTACAGCCGGTGCTCCCGCAGCAGGGGCGGCCTAAACTGCTGGGGGGCGGGCAGAAGCTTGCTGCCCGACACGGGGATATAGGCGGAGTAAAATACCCGCTTTAGGCGGTACTTGTCATACAGGGCCTGGGCTAGAGTGAGGATGTGCCGGTCACTCTCCGGCGTGGCCCCGATGATCATTTGGGTGGACTGCCCCGCGGGGGCAAACCGGGGGGCGCAGCGGAACCGGACCAGCTCTCCTTGGGAGGCGGCGATACCGTCCCGGATCTGGGCCATGGGAGCCAGGATACCCGCCCGCTGCTTCTCCGGGGCCAGCAGGGCCAGGCTTTGTTGGGAGGGCAGCTCGATGTTCACGCTCAGCCGGTCGGCCAGCATTCCCAGCCGCCGGATGAGCAGGGGGTCCGCCCCGGGAATGGCCTTGGCGTGGATGTATCCCCAGAAGCCGTACTCCTCCCGGAGCAGCCGCAGCACCCGGATCATCTCCTCGGTGGTGTGGTCCGGACTGCCTACCACCGCCGAAGAGAGAAACAGCCCCTCGATATAGTTACGGCGATAGAACTGGATGGTGAGCTCCGCCAGCTCCCAGGGGGCGAAGGTGGCCCGGGGCACGTCGTTGGACCTCCGGTTGACACAGTACTGGCAATCGTAGGCGCAGGCATTGCTCATCAGCACCTTCAGCAAGGTGACGCACCGCCCGTCAGCGGAAAAGCTGTGGCAGCACCCCGCCCTGGTGGCGCTGCCCATCCGCCCCGCCCTGCCCCTCCGGTCCAGGCCGCTGGAGGTACAGGCTGCGTCATACTTGGCCGCGTCTGTCAGAATCGTCAGCTTGTCCATCACATCCATGTCTCCGTCCTCCTTATAGAACATTTGTTCTATAATTATAGGACATTGGCCGGAAATGTCAAGGGGCATGTTCTCCCATCTGGGATTTTCCCCCTGGGCAGCAAACCGGGCGGGCAGGTCCTAGGACCTGCCCGCCCGGCTCTTTCCTGTATGTTTCGCTTGCGCTTACTGCAAAAATCCGTCCAGAATCTTCTGCTCCGCCTCTTCCTCGCTCAGGCCCAGGGTCATGAGCTTCAGGATCTGATCTCCGGCGATCTTGCCGATGGCCGCCTCATGGATCAGCTGGGCATCCATATGGTTGGCCACAATGGCGGGGATGGAGCTCACCTTGGCCTTGCCCATGATGATGGAGTCGCACTGGACATGGCCGAAGCATTGGGCGTTGCCCTCTACCTGGGGATAGAACATCTGCACCGACTCGTCCTGGGCCACGGACCGGGAGATCACCTGAGTTTTGGCCCCTTCCCCATTTAGAATCACGTCCATCTTACTCTCGGCAAACTGCTGGCCGTGGGTGAGCAGCCGCTCGGTCACCACCGCCTCAGCGCCCGCGTCCAGCACCACCTTGGTATACCGTTTGGTGGAGTCCACTCCCCGGAGTTGCACCGTTTCCAGCTGGATGCTGGCCCCCTCCTCCAGGTAGACGATGGTGTGCGGGTTCAGGATGCGCGCTCCGGTGCCCTCCCCCTCACCGTAGTGTTTCTCCACATAGCGCACCTTGGCGTTCTTGCCCACATGGAAGGTATGAATCCCGTCGTGCTGGGCGGTCTCGCAGCCGGAGTTGTGGATCCCGCACCCGGCCACAATATCCACATCGCAGCCATCACCGATGTAGAAGTCGTTGTACACCAGGTCCTTCAGCCCCGTCTGGGTGACAATGACCGGGATATGGACCGACTCGTTACGGGTGTGGGGGGCAATGCGAATATCAATGCCCGGCTTGTCCTCTTTGCTCTCTATGGTGATGTTGGCCGAGTTGTTCCGCCCCTCCAGCTTTCCGTTTTTCCGGATGTTATAAGCACCCTGGGGCACCCGCTCCAAATCTGCAATTTCCCGCAGCAGGTGAGCGTCCATGGAATTCACGCCAGTCCCCCCTTTCGGACAAATTCGCACTGAGCTTGGGTATTGGCCAGGATCTTGGAAAACAGCTCATCCTTTGGACCCTGGTCGGTGATGACGCCGTCGGCCACCATGACAATCTCGTCAGCCAGGTTGATGATCCGCTCCTGATGGGAGATGATAATGATGGTGGCCGCCCGCTTATCATGGATATAGCGGAAGGTGTCGGTGAGCCGGGCAAAGGACCACAGGTCGATGCCCGCCTCCGGCTCATCGAAGATCATCAGCGGGGAGTTCCGGGCCAGAATCGTGGCGATCTCAATGCGCTTCACCTCGCCGCCGGACAAAGATGCGTCCATCTCCCGGTCAATATAGTCCGCCGCGCACAACCCCACCCGGGTAAGCAGCTGACAGCCCTCGGCATGGGTCAGGCCAGGATTTCCAGAGGCCATGGCCAACAGATCCCGCACCCGCAGCCCCTTGAATCGGGGCGGCTGCTGGAACCCGTAGCTGATGCCCCGCTGGGCCCGCTGGGTGATGGACAGGTGGGTGATATCCTCCCCATTCCAGATAATCTGGCCGCCGGTGGGCTGATTCAGGCCCATGATGGTCTTGGCCAGGGTGGTCTTTCCACCTCCGTTGGGGCCTGTGATCACCAGAAACGTGCCGTCCTGTACCGTGAGCGACACGTCCTTGAGAATATCCAGATTGGCCCCCTCCCCATCCACAGAGTAGGAAAGGTGTTTTAACTCCAGCATAATCTCTATCTCCTGTCCGTTCCACCCGGGCAGCCGGGCTCCAAATCATAGTCGTTCCCTATGTTTTGCAGTATAGCATGATTTTATGTGCCTGTCAACAGGGTCATCCGGCCATTCCCACGCATAAAATGAGGGACAGAGGAGGTGCTTTTGTTATGGAAGAGATGACCCTGTGCTCTCCCGAGCATCAGGAGGTATTCCGCAGGGTGTGGGCGCGGGTGATGGGAGATCAGGAGGGCTGCCCGGCGGCCAACCCACCGGAGGGCATGGAAGGGGACCTGTCCTGCCGAAAGCTGGCCGAGCTGGCCCAGGCGGCGCAGGACGCCGCCCAGAACTCTGCCCCAGCTCCCCAGCCGGAGCCGTCAAATCCCTGTACCGCCCGGCTGCGCCGCCAGATTTTAGAGGCGCTGGAAGGCTGGCAGTTCTACCGTTATCTGGCCCGGCGGGCCCGGGGCGGCGCAGGGCGCATTCTGAGTGCCATGGCCGCCGATCAGCATCAGCAGGCCCGGCGGTTGGCAGCGGCCTATTTCCTGCTCACTGGAGTGCGCTACTGGCCCACCGGCACCCTTGCCGTCCCCACCATATCCTCCATGTGGGGCGCTCTGCGCCGGCGCTATCAGGCGGAGGAAGCGGCCGGCCAGGCCTTTGTATCCGCTGCCCAGGACGCGGGCGATCCGGCCCTGCCCCAACTGTACCAACAGCTGGCCCAGAACTGCCAGGAACACTGCCGGCAACTGCGCACCCTGCTGGAACAAAGCGGACCGTAATCCCACCCCCTTCCACAGGCAGGGCAAAGCCGGGGCGCGGCGTTCTGCCGCCGTCCCCGGCTTCTTTTTCTTGGGTGCCTTTAGCGGAAAAACCGCCCCGCACAGAAGGCTCTGGTCAGCGCAGAAATCCCCTCCAGAATCAGGCTGACTCCCAGCACCGCGCTGATGGCCTCCATCCCGGCCACCGGGTTCAGGAAGGAGATCACACCCGCAATAGCCATCAGGATGCCCACGGCGGTGAACCAGCCCCAGCCCCGCACGCCAAAGGCCTTCAGATCAAAGGACTGGACAAACCGGGTAATGCCTGAGAAAATCAGCCACATACCGAACACGAAGGGCAGCGTCAGCATCATGAACGCTTGGTTAAACAGAATAAATACCGCCAGGATGATAGTCAGGATCCCATCCACCAAAAACCAGCCAGAGCCAATCATGGCGCTGCGCCCCGCAAAAAAGACCAGCACATCCACAACGCCCGACACCAACATGGCCACCCCAAGGAACAACGCCAGCGAGGCCAGGGCCGCGGCCTCCCAGCTCATACACACGATTCCAGCCACGATCAGCAGGATCCCCGCGATCCCCCATAAAATCCGATACGCAGTTTTGCTCATTCGGAACACTTCCTTTCTTATGTTTTGCACTGTACCGCAATTCTATGACAGAACTGCGGACGAGCTGTGAACGATCCGTGAATTTTTAGCACTCATATTTATAGAGCGCTAATTTTGTCTCAATTTTTTCAGAAGGCCCTGGCAGCCCTCCAGCACATCCATCCAGGTGGCGTCAAAGTCACCGGTATACCAGGGATCGGCAATGGATCCCGGCCGGCTGGTAACATCCAGCAGCAGGTGCAGTTTCCCCTGGGGGTCGCCTCCCAACATCCGGCGCATATCCCGCAGGTTTGCCTCGTCCATCCCGATCAGCCAGTCGAAGGACTCATAATCCCGCTGGGTAAGCTGTCTGGCCCGGTGCTCACCGCAGGGCACCCCCATTTCCCGCAGCTTCCGCCGGGTGCCATGGTGGACGGGATTGCCGATCTCCTCAGTGGAGGTGGCGGCGGAGTCAATATAAAATTGGTCCTCCACCCCGGCCTTCCGCACCAGATCCTCCATCACATATTGTGCCATGGTGCTGCGGCAGATATTGCCGTGGCAGACAAACAGGATTTTTACCATTTTCGCGTCCTCGTTTTCTCAGAGGAAAAGCCTTGATTTTATCAATATATACGCCTTTTCAAAACTTTTTCTCCGTGTTCATGTTTTTCACTCTACGCATCTCTACGTAAATTTACACCACTGTTCACAGTTTTGGTGTAAGTTTGGTGTACGCTCAGCCGCTGCCCATGGCCTTTTTCATAGCGGCCTGGGCCGTCTCATAACTGGCGTGGGTGTAGACGTTGAGCGTCACTCCTACATCGGAATGTCCCATAAGATACTGCAAACTTTTCAGGTCGATCCCGCTGTTGGCCATCTCCGTACAGAAGGTGTGCCGCAGCACGTGGGGCGTGATGGAGGGCAGCTGATCCTCGTGGGTGTCGTTGTACCGATCCACGATCCGTTTCATCACGTGTTCCAGGTGCATGGCTACCTTGGGCTTTCCGTCCTTATCCAGAAACAGAAAGCCGGTGTGTCCGTCAATCAGTAACTCCACCTTGGGCTGTTTGCGGCGCTGGACAGCATTCTGAAACGCCTGATACACCTCATTGGTCATGGGGATATACCGCTCCCCGCTGGCCGTTTTGGGTTTCTCAATGTAATACTCGCAGTGTCTGGTCCGGGTCAGCTGCCGTTCCACCTTGATCCGCCGTACCTCAAAATCAATGTCCGCTTTTGTCAGTCCATACAGTTCGCTGACCCGCATTCCCGTCCCCAGCAGAATGACGATCTCGTCATAGTACTGGGAATAGTGCTTGCTCTCCCGGATAAATGTCAGGAATCTCTCCTTGACTTCTTTGGAAATTGCCTGCCGCGTCTGCGAATCGTTGGGCATCACATCGGTGATCTTGAAGGAGAAAGGATTGCGCCGGATAATATCGTCCTCCACCGCCATCTCAAAAGCCGGACGCAGAACGCCCCGGACGCTGGTGATGGTGCTGTACCCTCTTCCATCTTCGTGCAGCTTGATGAACCACTGCTTTGCGTCTGAGGGCTTGACGTCACGGATCATCCGGTAGCCAAAGTCCTCCTTGCTGACCAGATTCAAAACAAACTGATACCCCACCTTTGTGTTATACCGCACACCCGTTTTGGTGGCGATATAGCGGTGTAAGAGGTCAATAACCGTGATTTCTCCCGCAGCGTAGTTGATCCCGTCGTGGAGATCCTGCTGGATTTTTTGTTCCTTCTCCCGCAGTTGCTCCAAAGTCTTGGCATACACGCACTTGCGCTCTCCACGCACATCGGTATAGCGGTACATATAGGTGCCGTTTTGTCTCTGGCTTTCGCCGTCTCTCAATACCCGTCCTTTCCTGTCTTTTCGCCTTTCGGCCATT
>CALXDP010000006.1 GCA_944387095.1 uncultured Oscillospiraceae bacterium | reverse complement strand
ACGCAAAAAGCCGCCCGGCGCATCGGATGAGATGCGTCGGGCGGCTACAATATTATAAGGCTGGAACTATTCTCCCAGTATCAAATAATCCTCGAACAAAAACCGCAGATCATCAATCTGCTTGGTAACATGGTAGTGCCCACAGTACCATCGCTGATAGCGTAGACGGCTTTCGATCTGGCCTAGCCAGCTTTCAGTGCTCTTATCTACTTTGCTCTGGTCAATAAAAGGCAAAAATACTTCCGTGGGCTCATAGCGGAGGGGACAGGTGTGGCTGAGCACGATATCTACTTGCCAATTCCGCTTCTCCAGAACAGATTCAACCTTGGCCTTGATGGTCTCGTCAGGCTGCTCATCCGGCCACCATCCCCAGCCCCGGGCCAATCGGTATTCCTTGTCCACACTGTAAGCACCGCCGATGGCGAGACAGTTTTTCCCCAGAAAGTCATAGACCTCGCCATCTACGGCAAACAGAAGATTGGGATATTCTGGCTGGACGAGAACTATTCCGCCGCAAAAGAGTTGTTCTTCATAGCCCTTCTTTGCCGTAGGCCTCTGCTCGTGATTTCCGTGGATACAGAAAATGGTAAGCGGCAGTTCAGAGAGCACCTGCTTAAGCAGAGCGTCTTTCTTGGAACCGTAATAATTGATCCCTGCGTCCCCAAGGATAATCAGCAAATCTTGCCGGGTGGTTTGCTGCGTTTGACAAAATGTATAGATCCGGTCAAAACTGCCGTGGGTATCGCCAGTCAAGTAAATATGCTGAGGTGTCAGGGTGTTCGCCTCCCTTTCAGTCTGCGCGGCGCGCCTGCTGTGCGTAGAGTTCCTTCAAATCATCAATAGCCATTTCCACATCAAAGGTGTGAAAACCCAGCCAACAGTCGTTCATGGTCTCCGCTTCGGCAGTCTGGAAAATGGTCTTGCTGCTCTCGCCGGTGTAATAGTGCCAATAGCGGTAGGTGTAGCCAGCCCAGTACATCACCTCGGCGGAATAGAGCGCGCCTGCTTTTTTCAGTCCGCCCACTTCGTCGTTCAGTTCCTCCAAGATATACTCCTCACCAGCCCACTGCAGGCGGTCATAGGTGTCGTCCAGCGCCGCGGCTGTCCGGCTGTTCATAAAGGCCTGAATAAACATGGGACAGTCATATCCGTTTTTCAGGGCCAGTTCAAACAGGCGTCCCTGAATATCGCAGAGCTGCCGCTGTTCCAAACTCAGGTTTGCCATCTCATTCACCTGCCTTCAAGATCTCATCGAAGAAGCGGCCCTCCCGCCTGTATTTCCGGCAGATCTCATCTGCCAGGGCGATTCCCTTAGAGCGGTTGGCCTCGCTCTCCATCTTTAGGCTTTCACGATCTTCTTTAGAGATGTGCTGCTCGTCCAAAATTTTGATTTGGCTGCACGCTCTTTCTGTCAGAGCCACATACTGTTTTCCCAGTTTCAAGGCAGATAGACTGTTAATCAGAGCCAAATCCGTGATTTCTCCATTGAAGAAGCGGTCCAATACCACAAACATGCGGTCGTTGGCGATGTACCCGATGACCATATCGCAGCCATCTGCCATAGCGGCATACTGCCGATAAATGCGGGAACCTTTGACCGTTTCCAGTTTGCCCCGGTTGAAGGCGATCAGCAGCGCCCAATCCAGGCCGACTTCCACATCGAGAATCTTGAGGCCGGTCAAGTCGACTTGCAGAGTGTAGAGTTTCCCCTCCGGATAATTGCAGATCAATGTGAGGGGCTGCATCCGCTCTGTGCCCATGTAAAAGCCTTTACCAAAGTCACACCGGTCCCGGCTGATGGGAGCAATAGGGCCATGTAATCCAGACTTGGAGCCGTGATAAAGAGTGACGATTTCATTGGAGGTAATGATAGCAGAACCTTCCAACTGGGAAAAGTCGATGTTATTTTCTGCGCAAAGGTTTTTGATTGCATTGACAGCAATCTGCGACGGCTCACAGTGCCCCTTTTCCCAACGATTTACTGTGGCGAAGCTGACGCCCAGCTTCTCGGCCAATTCAGATTGGCTTAAGTTTAGACGGGAGCGGATCTCTTTGATTTGGTCCGGGCTTTTCACAGGGGTCACCTCCTTAAATATAACATTTGATTTTTATTATTATAACACTTGTGTATATAGAATACAACACCTGGAAAAGAAGATTGCGGGTGTTGTTGAGATAGGATATAATTAATTTGATACAAGAGTTAAAAAATTTTTTATGACAGCAATTCGGTTGAACTAAGTATTTTATTGGAGGAAAATAATGACTAATCAAAGCAATATATCCTTTGAGAAAATGAAAGCTGAGATTGGTAAAGCCGGAAATTTGTTTTATCAATATAGGGCATGTCGAAGAGATGCTGAAACCATATATGACATAGAAAATATTCGACATGGACAGGTTTATGCGCGTACACCATTACAAATGAATGATCCATTTGATTCAATGATTGGTTTTTCTCCAGAGAAGATTTATGATGAATGTATTGATTTAGTACTCTCACAAGCCAAACTGTCAATGGATCAAAATGTTATATTGATTTTGAAAAATATTCTGAAATATAGGGTTATTGGAAAAACTATTGAGTTTATTGGTGCACTTAATAAGTTAAAAAAATATATATTTACGCAAAGTGTAATTTCGCATGTTTCGCCTGATAATTTTCCACAGTTTATTGCTGGTAACGTGGACAAACTATACAGAAAGTGTCCGTCTGAGATCAAACAATACTTTAATAATAAGCAACTATTCTTTGTTTTTTCAATAATCATCAAGGATTATAAAAATGTCAAAATTGAAGAAAAAGCCATAATTGATGTGTTGAATATAGAAGATTCACTAAAACTTTTAGAAGAAAAAGTGGTGAAGGTTAGAGATCAAATTTATCTTCCTTTTATAAAAGAGTTTTTGTCCAAGCTAACTGTGGTTTGTTTTAGTGCAAGCGGCTGGGATAATCAACTTATGTGGGCGCATTATGCGAACTCTTATTCAGGTATTTGTGTGGAATACGATTTTGAAAAAATGAACAAGTTTATAGGGTTTATGTATCCTGTTAAATATTCATGTGATCGCCCGACATTAACACTTAGAGATCTTGGTATTGATAAATTTGAAACGGACGAATCTGGTAAATTAAAGACTGTTGAACCAGATATGAGTGCTATTCTTTCGTATATGCTTTCAAAAAACAAATGTTGGGAATACGAAGACGAATGGCGCATAATTAATACAGGTGAGCAACCCTATACCCCAATATTTATAGATACTCCGTTTATTAAATCAATTACCATGGGATTAAACCTAGATGATATTTGTAAACAGCTACTTTGGGATGTTTGCCAAGAAAAAGGAATTGATTGCTATCAGTTAGTAATTAATTCATCTGACTATCATCTTACAAGGGAAAAATTAACGGAAGAATCAATTGGATTTAATGAAACCAAGGAACTTTCATATATTAATCTTTTGGTTGCACACACTTCTTCTCTTAGCGAAAAAATGTCAAATGATTCAAAAGCGGTTGTCAAAGCTGCGGAAGAAGGTTCGCTTGAAGTGAATTCAATGATAAATGTATTAACATCTGCATTGGATTTCCTAAGTGATGCGTATTTTTTGAAAACATCATTTAATCGTTATTGTAAGCACATAAATATACAAGAATCTGAAATGAGAGAAAACGAACAGATAAGAACTGCAATTTCTCAGATAGATGGTTTTGTTTCTGCTGCTAAGTTAGGCTCCGATTCCATAAACAAGAATCTCGGGGATTTTCTTTTAACCCGAAAAATTTCTTTAAGCGACTATCACAAAGCAAAAATGCTATCGGCAAATATATTAGAGTTGGTGGACAAGCATCTTGGGCTGAAAGTGTTTGGTGTAGAGACACAGATATGTGTGTCCACAGATGAAGAAACTAGTAATTCTATCGAATGATATAACAAATTATCTCGTATTTTTAAATTCAAATTTTAAGTAAGGATTATAATTGATTGATATAGCATACATTAAGGTGATTTATAACTTCAATAAATGGCCGCTTATCATCCAAAATTTTAATTTTCCGCGCCGCTTACAATAAGCGCGGTGCTACTCTTAAACATCTGATGCCCGGACAAGCCCTGCTCTCACAAGGCTTTCCGGGCATCGTTTACATTAGGCGCGCAGCTATGTATCCCGCATTGAAAAGAAAGCCCTGGAGAAGCTGAAGGAGGCCTATGAGTGCAGCGAGGCCCAGGAGAGGCAGAAAAGAAAGGAGCTGGCACAAGGCAAACCACCCCGCCTCTGACAGAGGGCCGGGGTGGAGTGGAGAGTTTGAGGTGGCCGGTATAAACAGGCGGAAAGGAGGCGCCCTTTCCCTGGCCGGGAGAGGGGGGCCTGCCGGGATGGGGAGAAAGGGAGAAGCGCCGGGCCCAGCCACACTAGCCGGCCAGCATCAGCCGGGCCAGAGCGAAGGATAAAGCCCCGCAGCAGGGGAAGGTGAGCAGCCAGGCGCCGGCAATCTGTCCTGCCGCGCGCAGGTTTGGCTGGCGGCCTGCGCCGCATACCGCCGCCACCTTCACATGAGTGGTGGACAGGGGTAGACCCAGGGCAGCGCCAGCCGCCAGCACAAGGCCCGCCCCCGCGTCAGCAGCCAGTCCTTCTTTCGGGGTCAGCACGGCCAGCTGGGAACCAACCTTTTCCACAATGGGGCGTCCGCCTAGGGCGGTGCCTGCCGCCATCATGAAGGCGGTCAGGATCAATAGGGGGAGGGCGGGAGACGGATCTGCGCCTCCAAGGTCGTCTGCCATGAGCATCAGCGCCAGAAACTTCTGCCCGTCCTGGACCCCGTGGAGCAGGGCCATGACCCCCGCAGCCCGGCGCTGCCAGGCGATGGCATTGCAGGTGTGGCGGTTCAGCCAGCACCGGCAGGCCCGGGCAGCCAGCGCCCCGGCGGGCAGGGACAGGGCCAGACCGGCCAGAGTGCGGGCCCAGGCAGCCCCGTTAAGGGCTGCGCCAGAGCCCCCCAGGGCCAGCGCCGCCCCAGACAGACCGGCCAGCAGGGCATGGCTCTCGCTGGTGGGCAGGCCAAAGCGCCAGGCGGCAACTGCCCAGATCACAATGGCCAGCAGGGCGGCACACAGGGCGGTGAGGGCGGCCTGAGGATGGGGAAAGGTCACCAGGCTGCCCACGGTGGCGGCCACTGCGGGGAAGAGCAGGCAGGCCAGAGCGGCCCCGGCAAAGTTGCACACGGCGGCCAAGGCTGCCGCCCGCCGAAATCCCATGGCCCCCGAGCCCACCGCGGTGGCGATGGCATTGGGCGCATCTGTCCATCCATTGACAAAGATGACCGCCAGGACCAGGAGCCGGATGAGAAGGATGGTGACGTTCACGGCAAATACCCCCTTGGTGGATTCCGTACAGATATATGGGGGACTTGTCCCATTTATGATGGCAAAAGCGACGAAAGTGAAAAGTTTTGAAAAATACTCTGGAGAAAAGAAGGGTTTTGGCTGCTGAAAAAAGTATACTATATCAAAAGAAAACTAGGAAAGGGGGCGTTGCCATGAATCTGCGCGAGCGCACTGAGGAGCTAGAACGGAAGGTTCTGTCTCCGCGGGCGTGCCTGTCCACCCAGAGCCGGGGGCGGCTGGTGGATATCCCGCCCTGCCCCATGCGCACCTGCTTCCAGCGGGATGTAGACCGGGTGGTGCACAGCAAGGCTTTCCGCAGACTGAAGCATAAAACCCAGGTGTTTCTCCAGCCCGAGGGGGACCACTACCGCACCCGCATGACCCACACTTTGGAGGTGTCTCGCATCGCCCGCACCATGGCAAGGGGCCTGGGACTCAACGAGGACCTCACTGAGGCCGCCGCCCTGGGCCACGACCTGGGCCACACCCCTTTTGGCCACGCCGGGGAGCGGGCCTTAAGCCGGGTGGTAGAGGGGGGATTTCGCCACTACGAGCAGTCCCTGCGGGTGGTGGACCGGCTGGAGAAGAACGGAGAGGGACTCAACCTGTGCTACGAGGTGCGCCGGGGCATCCTGTGCCACACCGCCGGGGACCTGGCCGAGACTTTGGAGGGACAGCTGGTCCGGCTTGCCGATAAAATCGCCTACATCAACCACGACATTGATGACGCCATGCGGGGGGGTATCATCTATCCCACCGATATCCCGGTACATATTTCGGAGATCCTGGGCTTTACCCACGGAGAGCGGATTGAGACGTTGACCCTGGATGTGATCCAAAACAGCCAGGAGGGGGACGTAATCCGACAGTCCGAACCCATTGCCAAGGCCATGGCGGAGCTGAAGCAGTTCATGTTCCAGTCGGTGTACTTCAATCCCCTGGCCAAGGGGGAGGAGGGCAAGGCGGAGGACATGATTTGCCTGCTTTTCGATTACTACACCAAGCATACGGACAAGCTGCCCTCGGAATACCAGGATATCCTGGTGCGGGAGGGGGCGCAGCGGGCGGTGGTGGACTATATTGCCGGCATGACGGACAGCTACGCCGTGGAGACATTTGGAAATCTGTTCATCCCCATGCGGTGGGTGGTGAAATAGAAGCGCTGTGCCGTCGAGAGCAGCCCGGATGGACTGGAGCGAGGGCGAGCGGAGGGCCGCAAGGAGCCCGCAGACCAGCCCGAGACGGAGGGAAGCCGGGCGTCGCGAACAGGCAAAGCGTGACAAACCAGAAGCGCTGTGCCATTGAGAGCAGCCCCCGCGCGGGGCCGAGTGCAGAGGGAGCGTCATAAAAAGATCAGAATTTGGCTATCATCAGGAGGTGAGCACATGGCCATACCGGAGCGGTTCCTGGACGAGCTGAGCAGCCGGGTCAACATTGTGGATGTGGTGTCCGCCTATGTTCCCCTGACCAAGCGGGGGAGCAACTACTGGGGCCTGTGCCCCTTCCACCATGAAAAGACCCCGTCCTTCTCGGTCAACGAGGCCCGGCAGATCTTCCACTGTTTCGGTTGCGGCAAGGGGGGCGGTGCCTATCGCTTTCTGATGGAGATGGAGAGCATCACCTTCCCCGAGGCGGTACACAAGCTGGCCGAGCGGGAGGGGATGACCGTACCCGAGGAGGGCAGGAGCAGTCAGAGCTGGCAGGAAGAGCGCCGGCGCATCCTGGAACTGAACAAGCAGGCCGCCCGGTTCTACCGCGCCGTGCTCGCCCAGCCCGAGGGGGAACGGGTGGCGGCCTATATTCGGGACAAGCGGCGTATCAGCCCCAAGTTTTCCGCCCGCTTCGGCCTGGGAGCCGCTCCGGACAGCTGGGACGCGCTCACCCGGGCCATGGCGGAGCAGGGCTATTCCAAGGGCGACCTGCTTCAGGCGGGGCTGGCGGTGGCAGGCAAAAACGGTGGGATCTACGATAAATTCCGCAACCGGCTCATGCTGCCGGTGATCGACGCCCGGGGGGACGTGATCGGTTTTACCAGCCGGGTAATGGACGACTCCCAGCCCAAGTATCTGAACACTCCGGAAACGCCTATTTTCAAAAAGCGCAATATCCTCTATGGCATCAACTACGCGAAAAAGACAAAACGGCCCAACCTGATTTTGGTGGAGGGCAATATCGACGTGATCACCATGCACCAGGCTGGCTTTGACAACACAGTGGCCACCATGGGCACTGCCCTGACCGAGGAGCACATCCAGCAGCTGAGCCGATATACCAAAGAGCTGGTGCTGTGCCTGGACAACGACGCGGCGGGTATGGACGCCACCCAGCGGGCCATTGGACTGCTGAAAAACTCGGGGATCCATGTCAAGGTGCTCCAGCTGCCCCGGCGTAAAACCCCGGAGGGAGAGCTGGTCAAGCAGGACCCAGACGACTACATGAAGCGCTATGGGCCCCAGGCTTTTGAGGGGCTGATGAACCAGAGCGCCAGCCCCGCGGAGTACCGGTTGGGACTGCTCCAGAAGGAGTTTGACTTGGAGCAGGACGATCAGAAGGCCCAGTATCTGCTGGCTGCGGCGCAGCTGGTGGCCGGCCTGGCCAGCCCGGTGGAGCGGGAGATCTACGGCAACCGGGCAGCAGACGCCGCGGGCATTTCCCACCAGGCTATGGGGCAAGAGGTGGAGCGGCAGCGGAAGAGAACGGGCTGGGAGATCCGGCGCAAGCAGGAGCGGAAAGACCTGGCCCCGGCCCAGCAGCTCCAGCCGAAGGAACGTACCCTGCGCTACCGGAATCTCCGGTCTGCCAGGGCGGAGGAAGGCGTGCTGCGGGTGGTGCTGTTGGACGGAGACTATTTCCGGCAGCTGGAGGAGCTGGAAGAGGAGGATTTTTCCTCTCCGCTGCTGGGTAAGGCCTACGGACTGCTGAAAAAACAGTGGCAGGCGGGGAGAACCCCCAGTCTGGCGGTATTGGACGGGGCCTTTTCCCCCCAGGAGGCGGACCACCTGTCCGCCATTGCCCAGCAGCCCCAAAGCGCCAATACAGCCCGGGAGGCGCTGGAAGACTACAAGCGGATCATTCTTGCGCAGCGCCGCAAGGGAGAGATACACACCGGCGAGGACCTGGCCCAGCTGCGGGACGCGCTGAAACAGAAAAAACGCTATGGAGGATGACGACCTATGGCAGACAATAAAAAGAAAAGCAGCAATAAGAAACACGAGGCGCCCATTTCCACCCTGGTGAGCAAGGAGAAGTTTGAGGCGGCCAAGGCGGACTTGACCAAAATGGTGGAGGGGATCCAGGGCGGCGAGAAGCTGCTGGAGCTGGTGGATGCCGGCTATAAGAAAGGAAAGCTGTCCTCCGGCGAACTGATGGAGGTGCTGGAATCCCTGAGTCTGGAGAGTGAGCAGCTGGACAAGATCTACGATGTGCTGGAGAATTTGGGGGTGGACACCGCCGGGGACGACGATCTGGCGGTGATGGACGATGACATCCTGGTGCCCCCCGGCGACGAGCTGGAGGAGCTGCCCGAGGAGGAGCTGGTGGACCCCAACACCCTGGTGGACTCCTTTGCGGTGGACGATCCGGTGCGCATGTACCTCAAGGAGATTGGCAAGGTGGACCTGCTCACACCGGAAAAAGAGGTAGAGCTGGCCCAGACCATGGGCCAGGGCAACGAGGCCAAAGAACAGCTGGAGGAGATGGAACAGTCCGGGGAGGAAGTGCCAGAGCAGGTGCGCACCGAACTGGAGAAAACCATAAAGGCGGGCAAAACGGCGGAGCAGCAGCTGGCTGAGGCCAACCTGCGCCTGGTGGTGTCCATTGCCAAGCGCTATGTGGGCCGGGGCATGCTGTTTCTGGATTTGATCCAGGAGGGCAACCTGGGCCTGATCAAAGCGGTGGAAAAGTTTGATTACACCAAGGGCTACAAGTTTTCCACCTACGCCACCTGGTGGATTCGCCAGGCCATCACCCGGGCCATCGCCGACCAGGCCCGCACCATCCGCATCCCTGTACACATGGTGGAGACCATCAACAAGGTCATCCGCGTCAACCGGCAGCTCCTGCAGGAGCTGGGCCACGATCCCACCCCCGACGAGACCGCCGCCGAGATGGGCATGCCGGTGGAGAAGGTGCGGGAGATTTTGAAGATCGCCCAGGAGCCCGTCTCCCTGGAGACCCCAATCGGTGAGGAGGAGGACAGCCACCTGGGAGACTTCATCGAGGATGACACCGCCTCCGAGCCCTCCGAGGCCGCCTCCTTCACCCTGCTCAAGGAGCAGCTGGTGGAGGTGCTCTCCACCCTCACCCCCCGGGAGGAGAAGGTGCTCAAACTGCGCTTCGGCATTGAGGACGGCCGTACCCGTACCCTGGAAGAGGTGGGCAAGGAGTTTAATGTGACCCGGGAGCGTATCCGCCAGATTGAGGCTAAGGCTCTGAGAAAATTGCGCCATCCGTCCCGCTCTAAGAAGCTCAAGGACTTCCTTAACTGAGATAGTTCCGGCAAGAGCTGTCTGGCCGGGCGCGATTTTTGAGGTCTCCGCAAAAGCCCAGCTCAGCGGGTTTTGCGGGGAGAGGAGCTGCAGCGCAATGAGCGGGCTTTTACCGAAGGTGGAAGAAAGCGGTATGGAGCCTGCGGCAACAACGCGCCACACCAGGTGCCCCCCAAAGCGCAAGGACTTTCGGAACGGAACAGAGTTATGTCCGGCGGAAAAACATAAAAGCATCGTGGAGCTGCGCCTTTTGGCGCAGCTCCACGATGCTTTTTTATAGAGACAACGGAAAGACCTTAGAGTACCACGCTGCCGGTGTCCACGTCGTTGACCACGTAATAGGCCCTGCCCTCCTGGGGCTTGACGTACACGGTCACCTTTTTGGCGTCGGCCAGGTCATGCCCCTGGGCGGCATAGGCGGCCTTGGCCCGCTCCACCAGATCGGCCACGTTCCACTCGCCGCCGCCATACTGGATGTATACGTCCTGGCTGGCCTTGGCCGCGGTCCGTTTGCGGGGGGCGGCGGGCTTCTTGGCCGCGGGCTTGGCGGGCTTTTCCGTCCCCGCCTTGGGGGCAGCGGCCTTCTTCACGGCGGCCTCAGTGCTGGCTGCAGTCTGCTTGACCTCGGGTTCCTTTTTCATTTGCGATTCCTCCGATTCAATCGTTTCAGGCTATGAAGAGTGCGGGATGGAAAGCTCGGGCCCATCCGGGCGCAGAAACGAACTTTAGGTTATTGTACCCCATTCCCACCGGACTTTCAAGGAGAAAAGGGAAAAAATTACAGAAAAAACTTCCAATTTTCGCAGGCCCCAAACGGCTCTGTTTGACAGCTGCGGCAATTTGGCCCGGGCTGGATCCGGCTACCGGGCGGTCCGCCGCCGGTGCAGCAGTGCGACGGCAGAAACCAGAAGGGCAGCGGCGCCTAGAACCGCAGCGGGGGGCAGGCCGGGCGGGGTGTAGCGCAGCAGGACGGTGTGGCTGCCCGGAGACAGCTCCACAGCTAGAAAGGTATCCAGGAAAGAGGAAAGAGGTACCTGCCGGCCGTCCACATAGGCGCTCCAGCCATCCTCCGCCGGGATGGTGGTGAGAATGGCCTGTCCTGGTTCCACTGTGACGTCCAGCCGAACCGTAGAGCCGTCCACCTGCACCTGGGGCCCGGCGGCCAGAGCGGACAGACCGCCGGCCAGCGCGGTCTGGTTTAGGACATAGAACCGGCCGGACCAGTCCTGAAGGGAGGAGCAGCGGATGGCAGCGGTGAGAATTTCCCCCGGGGCTGGGGTGCCCAGATAGTGGATGCAACGGGTCTCATTGGTGTTCAGCCCGGTGAGGTAGACCCCGTTGACCCGCACATCCACAAGGCCGGAGGCGGACAAATTGGCATAGATGGGCCGCCCCTCTCCCTGAAAGGTGAGGGTGACGGTGCCGTCCGCCTCCTCCACCACGGCGGAGGGGGTGACGAGGGTGAAGGGCAGCTCCTCCTGGCCGGAGAGGGTGGAAAACAGCAGATTCTGGTTCTGGAAGGGATCGTCGCTGGACAGAGAGAGGGAGAGGGCGTCCCCATCCGCCGGGAAGGCCAGGGGCAGGACGGTGCCGTTCTCATACAGGGTGAGGCCATCCCGGACATCCAGAGCGGTATAGCTGCCCGGCATGGCGTTGGCGCTAAGCACGTAGCGCACGCCCAATAACGCATCGGTGAGGGGCGTGGAGCCAAAGTAGGCGGTCCAATACCAGGACTGGGCAAAGCCCAGGGACTTGAGCAGGCGATTGACGTTGCTGTTGAAAAAGCTGCTGTAATGGGTGACGCCATTGTAGCCGAAGGAAAGGGGCGCGTTCAGCCCCCGGTCCTGGGCGGCCCCAATCCGATAGAAGCCGTCCCCTTCCGCCAGAGCTTGTCCCCGGGCCACCAGGGCGGCGTTGGCGGTGTAGTAGGTCTGGTAGTCCCGATAGGACTCATAGCCCTGGGTGGCGTCGATGCGGGCAAAGGTGGCCGCGGCGTTATAGGTCAGATCGGCGCACACCAGAACGGCCAGCAGCAGGAGGGCGGTGCACCGGAGCAGGGCGGGTTTCCGCCCGCTCAGAGCGTCCAGCCCCCGGCTGAGGGTGTGCCCGGCCAACCAGACCAATACAAAGGACAGCAGGAAGGAGTAGCGGTAGAAGAAAAAGTTGGGGTACTTGAACAGATGCCAGATCCGGTCCAGGGGGGACAGCCACATGGACAGCGTCAGGGCCAGAGCCAGCCCCGCGCCGGCCAGCTTGTTGCGCAGGGGGACGCCCCGCAGGAAGAAATAGGCCAGAAAGCCCACAATGGTCAGCGTGCCGCAGAAGAGGAAGGGCAGGTTGCGGCTGTACGGCTGAAACTGCCCTGGCAGGAACTGGGCGAGCAGCTGGAGGGGGCTGAAGTTGACCAGACCGGAATAGTCCGTCAGGGGAATGGAGAACTTGCCGCCGAACATGCTCAGCAGGGTGGGCAGCCACAGCCAGGCGGTGAGGCACAGTGCCCAGGCCGCGCACAGCACCAGGTCCCGCAGCCGCAGCAGGGTCTCCCGGAGGGCCATGCGGCGGATCGTGGCCTGGGCCAGGAACCACAGGCAGCAGAAGCCGCCGATCATATAGGAGATGTACCAGGTGGACAGAAAACAGACCACCAGGCTGACGGCAAACAGCCAGCGCCTGCGCCCGTCCATCAGCTGCTCCAGCCCCAGCAGAATGACGGGAAGCCAGATCACCCCGTCCAGCCACATGATGCACAGAGAGAAGGCCACGCTATACGCGCACATGGCATAGCTGACCGCACACAACAGGTCGGCCAGTTTATGCCGGGGGAAATAGCGGGAGAAGAAGAGAAAACCGGTCAGGCCTGAAAGGCCGAATTTCCCCACCGTCAGCCACAGCAGGCCAACTGGCATAGCTTCGTTGGGCACCAACAGGGTGAACAGGGACAGGGGGCTGGACACATAGTAGCTGAACACCCCAATGTAAGAGGAGCCCAGGGCCTTGGACCAAGAGAAAAAGACATCCCCCTTTTTCAAAGCGCAAAAAAACTCCACATACTGAGAGGCCATGTCCGAGGTGAGAATACTCTTGTCCCCGAAAGGGGCAAAGCCCTCCAGGACATAGGCAAGGGTGAGCAATCCCGCCGGGAGCAGGAAGGCCAGCAGATACCACAGCTGGTTGGCGTTATGCCTGTTGTTCATCCTGGTTTCCTCCTCCCGTCTCTTGGATGATATAGATGGGACGGCGTTTGACCTCCAGGTAGGTCTTGGAGAGATATTGGCCCAGGATGCCGATGCAGAACAGCTGAATGCCGGTGACAAACAGCAGGATACATACCAGAGAGGGCCAGCCAAAGGCGCTGCCCCCCCAGATGAGCTGCCGGACAATGACGAAGATGATGGCGATAAAAGCGATGACGCAGAACAGCAGCCCCAGGATGGAGGCGATGGCCAGAGGGGCAGTGGAGAAGGCGATGATGCCGTCCATGGCGTAAATCCACAGCTTGAGGAAGGACCACTTGCTCCGGCCATCAGCGCGCGCCACATTCTCCGTCTCCAGCCAATGGGTACGGTAGCCCACCCAGGAGAAAATGCCCTTGGAGAAACGGTTGTACTCGGTGAGCTGTAAGATGGAGTCCACCATCTGCCGGGTCATGAGCCGGTAGTCCCGGGCCCCGTCCACGATTTCGGTACGGCTGAGCTTGTTGATGAGGTGGTAAAAGGCCCGGGCAAAGAAAGAGCGGATGGGGGGCTCTCCCTTCCGGTTCACCCGGCGCACCGCCACGCAGTCGTACTGTCCGGAGCGGATCAGCTCCAGCATCTCGAGCAGCAGGGCGGGCGGGTCCTGGAGATCGGCGTCCATGATGGCCACCAGATCCCCTTTTGCGGCCTGGAGCCCGGCATACATGGCCGCCTCCTTGCCGAAGTTCCGGGAGAAGGACAGGTAGCGCACGTGGCTGTCCCGACCCGCCAGTTCCCGGAGGATGGGCAGCGTCCTGTCTCTGGAGCCGTCATCCACAAAGAGGTATTCCATCTCCGTCTCCGGCAGGGCGGCCGCCACGGCGGTCACCGCCTCATAGAAGGCGGGCAGGGCGGCCTGCTCATTGTAGCAGGGCACGATGATGGACAGCTTGGTCATGAAAGAGTGCCTCCTTTATGGGCTGGAAACGAGACTTAGAACTTTGCCCCGCCGAACTCGGACAGGGTGAGCTGCCCATTGCGCTCCGCCGTCCAGTTGATGGACCAAAGGGAGGCGAAGAGCAGCAGCTGGTTGCCCCTGTAGTCCTCCACCAGCATGGCGTCGTTGGGCAGGATGAGATCCTCTGCCCGCAGAGGCTCGTCCCCGTCGTGTTCCACCCAGCGCAGGTACTCATAGGGCAGGCCCTCACAGTACAAGTCCACACCGTACTCGTTTTTCAGCCGGTAGTCCAGCACGTCAAATTGCAGGGTGCCCACCACCCCCACGATGACCTCCTCCATACCGGAGTAGGGGGTTTTGAAAATCTGAATGGCACCCTCCTGGGCGATCTGCTCCATGCCCTTGAGGAACTGTTTGCGCTTCATGGTGTCCAAGGGGCGCACCCGCTGGAAGTGCTCGGGGGCGAAGGTGGGGATGGGGTCGAACTGGAACTTCTTGCCCGGGGCACACAGGGTGTCCCCAATGGAGAAGACCCCCGGGTCGAACACGCCGATGATGTCCCCGGCGTAGGCCTCCTCGATGATTTCCCGCTCGGCGGCCATGAGCTGCTGGGGCCGGGACAGGCGGAGCTTCTTGCCCCCCTGGACGTGGTAGACCTCCCTATCCGCGTCAAACCGCCCGGACACCACCCGGAGGAAGGCGATCCGGTCCCGGTGGGCCTTGTTCATGTTGGCCTGGATTTTAAACACAAAGGCGGAAAAGTCGTCGTCAAAGGCGTCGATGAGCAGCTCCCCTGCCCGCCGGGGCAGGGGGGGCGTGGTCATGCGCAGAAAGTCCTCCAAAAAGGGCTCCACGCCGAAGTTGGTCAGGGCAGAACCGAAGAACACCGGGGACAGCTTGCCGTGGCGCACCCGGTCCATGTCGAAGTCGCAGGAGGCGCCGTCCAGCAGCTCGATCTCGTCGGCCAGCTGGTCCCGCTTGGCCTGGCCGATCAAATTGGCCAATTCAGGGTCGTCCAGCTCCACCTCGGTGGCGATGGCGGCCCGGGCGTTGGTATTGGAGGTGAAGTGGAGGATTTTCCGCCGCTGCCGGTCGTACACCCCCTGAAACTCCTTGCCGCAGCCGATGGGCCAGTTGACGGCGTAGGTGTCGATGCCCAGCTCGTGCTCCAGCTCCTGGCACAGCTCGAAGGGATCCCGGGCCTCCCGGTCCATCTTATTGATGAAGGTGAAGATGGGGATGTCCCGCAGGGCGCACACCTTGAAGAGCTTCCGGGTCTGGGCCTCCACGCCTTTGGCCCCGTCGATGACCATGACGGCGGAGTCGGCGGCCATGAGGGTGCGGTAGGTGTCCTCGGAGAAGTCCTGGTGGCCGGGGGTGTCCAGAATATTGATGCAGAAGCCCTCGTATTGGAACTGCATCACCGACGAGGTGACGGAGATGCCCCGCTGCTTCTCAATCTCCATCCAGTCGGAGGTGGCGGCCCGGGCGTTCTTCTTACCCTTGACTACCCCAGCCTGGGCGATGGCCCCCCCGTAGAGCAGGAACTTTTCCGTCAGGGTGGTCTTGCCCGCGTCTGGGTGGGAGATGATGGCGAAGGTTCGCCGGCGGTTGATTTCAGCTTCGTATTTTGACAAGTGGAGTCCCTCCATATACTTGAACTTTTGAGTTTTGCCGCTCAGGTCATCGCATTTCTCGTCACATGGGACATCCTCCACATCAAACCCGAATTGTCTATGAAATAGAACACAGCCGCGCCCCTCCCCGCCGGCATGGACAGGGCCTCTGGCCGCGGAGCTGCAGCGGGAGGGAGGGCCCGAAGAAAGAGCGGCGGCGAAAGCCGGAAGGGGGGCGCCCCAGCCGGGCTCCGCCTGGCCGGAAGAAAGGGAAAGGCCGCATTATGGGAAAGATTATAGCACGTTGCCCCGGAATAGGCAACGATTGGTTTGTGCCGGGCGCTTATGGGAGGGGAGATTTGTGACGGAGATCATTGTGGCGGCCATTGCGCTCATTGGAACGGCGATGGGCAGTTTGGGAGGAATCCTGGCGGCCAACCGGCTGACCAACTACCGCATTGAGCAGCTGGAGAAAAAGGTGGACAAGCACAACGGCGTCATCGAGCGCATAACGGTGGTTGAGGTCAAACTGTCTGAACAGCAGGAGGACCTGGCCCGGCTGCGCAGGGAGATGAAACGGTAAGAAAGCGGAAGAGAGAAGGAGGGGAGAAATGCAATGGAACAAAGCGTGCTCAAAGAGCGGCTGGCCCGGCTGCTGTCGGTGAAGAGCCTGGTGACGCTGGCCCTAACGGCGGTGTTTGCGGTGCTGGCCTTCACCAAGGGTGTGGATCAGGATTTTATGACGGTGTATACAGTGATTATCGCCTTCTACTTTGGCACCCAGTCGGAGCGGCAGCTCCAGGCGACGTCGGGGGGGAAGACGGAATGAATCTGCTTCAGTGCCTGCTGGTGGAAAACGACTGCTATCAAACGGGGCAGTTTATCACCCCCAAGGGGGTGATGGTCCACTCCACCGGGGCCAACAATCCCACCCTGAAGCGATATGTCCAGCCCCTGGAAGAAGCGGCGGACTATGACGAGCTGATTGCCCTTCTGGGGTATAACCGCAACGGCAACGACTGGAACCGGCCGGGCACCAACGCCTGCGTCCACGCTTTCATCGGCAAGCTGGCCGACGGCAGCGTGGCCACGGTACAGACCCTGCCCTGGAACATGCGGGGCTGGCACGCCGGTAACGGCACCACCCGGCCCTCCGCCAACAACACCTACATCTCCTTTGAGATCTGTGAGGACGGGCTGGACGACGCGGACTACTTTGGCAAGGTCTACCGGGAGGCGGTGGAGCTCACCGCCCACCTGTGTACCATGTATGATCTAGACCCCCTGGAGCCGGAGGTGGTCATCTGCCACAGCGAGGGGTACCGGCTGGGCATGGCCAGCGGCCACGCGGACGTGGAGCACTGGTTTCCCAAGTTCGGCAAGGGTATGGACGATTTCAGGGCGGATGTGGCCGCGGAAATGGAGGATGAGGATATGACTCAGGAAAAGTTTGACGAGATGATGGACGACTATCTCAGACGGAGGGCTTTGCGGGAGCCTTCCGACTGGTCCAAGGACAGCCGGGATTGGGCGCAGCGAGAGGGGCTGATCAGAGGTGTGGGTGACCTGGACGGCGACGGACAGACCGATTTCAGCTACAAGAGTTTCTGCACCAGGGAAGAGCTGGTGACCATCCTGGACCGGCTGGAGCACAAGGCCGGGACATGAGGGCCCCGGCGGCAAGGGGATCTGAAAGCACAAAGGGCCCGGACCGTAGATTCACGGTCCGGGCCCTTTGCATCTGGGGAAAGAACGGGCGGTGGACCGCCCGGCGGCGCGCCCGGGTGGGGCTTGCCGAACCGGGCGGGAAATGATATACTTTCAAACTGGATATAATCTTGCGCGGGGGATGGAGCGCCTGCGGCCGGGCCGCTTCCGAGTGCGGCGCGCTGCCCCCCGGATATTGACTATGACAGGCGGGGTGCATTTATGAAACTCATGGCCATCGACGGCAACTCCATTGTCAACCGGGCCTTTTACGGGGTGAGCCAGAATCTGTCCACCCGGGACGGGTTGCCCACCAACGCCATCTTCGGCTTTCTCAACATCCTGCTCAAGCTGCTGGACGAGGAGAAGCCGGACGCGCTGGCGGTGGCCTTCGATTTGAAAGCGCCCACCTTCCGCCACCAGGCCTACGAGGGGTACAAGGCCCAGCGCAAGGGCATGCCAGAGGAGCTGGCCGCCCAGATGCCGGTCCTGAAAGAAGTGCTGGACGCCATGAACATCCGCCGCTATGAGCTGGAGGGGTGGGAGGCGGACGATCTGCTGGGCACCATGTCCGCCCAGGCCAGGGCCCAGGACTGGGACACGGTGGTGGTCACCGGGGACAAGGACTCGCTGCAGCTCATCGACGAGCACGTCACCGTAAAATTGGTGTCCACCCGCATGGGGCAGACCACCACAAAGGACATGACCGCCCAGGCCTTTCGGGCGCAGTACGGCTTTGACCCCATTCACATGATCGACCTGAAGGCGCTTATGGGGGATGCCAGTGACAATATCCCCGGGGTGAAGGGCATCGGGGAAAAGACTGCCATGGCCCTCATGGCCCAGTACCCTGACGTGAAAGAACTGTACGCCCACCTGGACAAGGTGGACGCCAAGCCGGCGGTTTTGAAAAAGCTGGAAGAGGGCCGGGGGGCGGCGGAAATGAGCTATGAGCTGGCCACCATCCGCCGGGACGCCCCAATGGATTTCCACCCCCAGGACGCGGCTCGCAGGCCCTACAACGAGCAGGCGCTGTATCAGCTTTTGCTGCGGCTGGAGTTTTCCAAGCTCATCGACCGGCTGGGCCTCACCGGCCACGGGGCGGTGGAGCAGAAGGAGAACACCCGTGTCGGCGTGTGCGAAAGCGAGATCGTGGATAACTGGGGACGGATGGAGCAGCTGCTGGCCCTGTGGCGGGGACGGGACCATGTGTCCTTTCTGGCCCTGCCCGACTTGAAGGGTGTGTGCGTGGAGTGGGGCGACGAGGAGGGTGGCAGGGCCGCCGTGTTCCTGGAGGAGGTCCTGGACTGCTACCGGGAGTTTCTTCTGGGCTTTTTCACTCCGGAGCTGAAAAAAGTGACCCATGACTGCAAGCCCCTCATGGGGCAGCTGCTCCAGAAGGGGCTGAGCCTGGAGGGCTTTGGGTTTGACACCGCTGTCGCCGCCTATCTCCTCTCGCCCACCGACGGCAGCTATGAGCTGGAAAAGCTGGCGGTGAGTTACTTCAACATGGAAGTGCCCAAGGCCCAGCTTTACCAGGCCCCCGATGCCTTTGCCCCGCTGGCGGACACCGCACAGCCCTTGGGAGCGCTCATGAGCCACACTGCCCTGGTGGAGGCCCTATATCAGGAGCAGAGGGGAAAGATCCGGGAGCTGGGGCTGGAACGGGCCTGCTATGAGATTGACCTGCCCCTGTGCGCCGTGCTGGCCCGGATGGAGCGGGTGGGCTTTCTGGTGGACCGAAAGGCTTTGACCCGGTTTGGCCAGCTGCTCACCGATGGCATTCAGCGGGAGCAGGACGCCATCTACACCCTGGCGGGGGAGCAGTTCAACATCCTCTCCCCCAAGCAGCTGGGCCACATCCTGTTTGATAAGCTGGGCCTGCCCCCGGTGAAGAAAACCAAGACGGGCTACTCCACCAGTGCCGAAGTGCTGGAAAGGCTGGCCCCCCACCACGAGATCGTGGCTCATATCCTGGAGTACCGGCAGCTGACCAAGCTCAACTCCACCTATGTGGAGGGGCTGGGCAAGGTGATCGCCCCCGACGGGCGCATTCACACCAGTTTCCAGAACACGGTGACCGCCACCGGGCGGCTGTCCTCCACCGAGCCCAATCTGCAGAACATCCCCGTGCGCACCCCTCTGGGGGCGGAGATGCGCACCATGTTCGTGGCCCCGGAGGGGAACATGCTGGTGGACGCGGACTATTCCCAGATCGAGCTGCGGCTGCTGGCCCACATCTCTGGGGATCAGGCTCTGATTGCCGCCTTCAACGAAGGGGAGGACATCCACACCGCCACCGCTGCCCAGGTGTTCGGGGTGGAGCGGGGCCAGGTGACGCCGGACATGCGCCGGGCGGCCAAGGCGGTGAACTTCGGCATTGTCTACGGCATTTCCCCCTTCTCACTGTCCCAGGACATCCACGTCACCGTGGCCCAGGCCAAGGAGTATATGGACAAGTATTTCGCCCACTATTCCGGCGTCCGCTCCTATATGGACCGGGTGGTGGAACAGGGGCGGGAGAACGGCTATGTGGCCACGCTGTACGGCCGGCGCCGGTGGCTGCCCGAGCTGAGAAGCTCCAACTTCAATACCCGTGCCTTTGGGGAGCGGGTGGCGCTGAACATGCCCATCCAGGGCACCGCCGCCGACATCATCAAGCTGGCCATGCTCCGGGTGGACCAGGCGCTCCGGGACGCGGGGCTGAAGGCCCGGCTGGTGCTCCAGGTTCACGACGAGCTCATCGTGGAGTGCCCCGAGGGGGAGGCGGAACAGGTGAAGGCCCTGCTGAAGGAAGAGATGGAGTCGGTGGCCGACCTGGCGGTGCCCCTGGTGGCGGAGGCCAAGGCGGGCAGGACCTGGGCCCAGGCCCATTGAGGGCCTTTGCCCCAAAGTTGAGAGAAAAGGAGCCAAGACCCATGCGCGCTTACGAGAGATTTCTGAAGTATGCCAAGATTCACACCACCTCCGCCGAAGAGCAGGGGGTCACCCCCTCCACCTCCTGCCAGTGGGACCTGGCCAGGGTGCTGGTGGACGAGCTGAAGGAGCTGGGGATGGAGGACCCGGGGGTGGATGACAACTGCATCGTCACCGCCTGGCTGCCTGCCACGCTGGGACAGGAGGACGCCCCCGCCTTGGGTTTTCTGGCCCACATGGACACCGCTCCGGCCTTCTCCGGGGAGGGGGTCAACCCCATCCTCCACGAGCGCTACGACGGGGGCGACATCGCCCTGCCCAAGGAGGGCCGGTTGATCAAAGCCGCTGACTTCCCCTTTCTGGAGGGGATGAAGGGCAAGACGGTGATCACCGCAGACGGCTCTACCCTGTTGGGGGCGGATGACAAGGCGGGCATCGCTGAGATCATGACCCTGTGTGAGCGGCTCATCCGGGAGGGACTGCCCCACGGGCGCATCTGCGTGGCCTTCACCCCCGACGAGGAGATCGGCGAGGGGCCCGACCACTTTGACGTGGCCGCCTTTGGGGCCAAGTACGCCTACACCGTGGACGGAGGGGCGGCGGGTTCCATCGAGTACGAGAACTTCAACGCCGCCTCCGCCCGGGTGGACATCACCGGTGTGTCCGTCCATCCCGGATCCGCCAAGGGGATCATGGAGAACGCCCTGCTCATCGCCCAGCAGCTCAATGCCCTGCTGCCTTCTGAGGCTATCCCCGCCAAAACTGACGGCTATGAGGGCTTTTTCCACCTGGACCGGCTGGAGGGGGATGTAGCTTTTGCCCGCATGGATTACATCATCCGGGACCATGACCGGGCCAGATTTGAGGAGAAGAAGGCCCTGATGGAGCGGGCCGCCGCCCAGGTCCAGGCCGAGCATCCCACTGCCAGGGTGGAGCTGACTATGAAGGACAGCTACTACAATATGAAGGAGCAGCTCGCAGACTGCATGCACCTCATTGACAATGCCAAAAAGGCGGCCCAGCTGGCGGGGGTGGCCCCCACGGTGGAGCCCATCCGGGGAGGCACCGATGGGGCCCGGCTGTCCTACATGGGGCTGCCCTGCCCCAATCTGGGCACCGGGGGCTACAACTTCCACGGCCCGCTGGAGTGCGTGGCGGCAGAGGATATGGACATGGTGGTGGACATCCTGTGCCACATTGTCAGCCTGTACCGCGCATGATTTACAGTTTGTTGATAATTTAGGCCTGTGTATGAGGTAAAATACGGAAGACTGATCGCCATGCGGCAAGGAGGAAGGTTCCGGTGATCTACCGAAACAATCGCTATGGTCCCATCGACCGGTTCTGCGCCAAGCACCCCAGGTTTGGCATTCCAAATCTGATGAAGGTCATCGTCTTTGGGCAGATCGCGGTTTTTGTACTCAATCTGATTGGAGAGATGCTGTTCCGCAGCGTCTGGATGAACTATCTGCTGTTTGTACCCACGCTGATCTTCCAGGGGGAGGTCTGGCGGCTGGTGACGTGGATTTTTATCCCCAACTCCACCAATCCGTTCTATCTGCTGCTGGGGTGCTACTTCTACTACTGGATCGCCTCCATGCTGGAGCGGGAGTGGGGCACGGCGAAGTTTAACCTGTTCTATCTGTCCGGCGCCGTGCTCTCGGTGGTATTCGGCCTGGTGCTGGGTTACTTCCAGGGCACCTACTCGGTTTTTATCATTCCTGTGAGCGACCTGGCCTACTACCTGAACCTGTCCATCTTCCTGGTGCTGGCTACCCTGTACGGCGAGATGCAGGTGCTGCTGTTTTTCATCATTCCCGTGAAGATGAAGTGGATGGCACTGATTGACGTGGTGCTGGTACTGGTCAGAGTGGTGCAGTACGCCCAGCAGGGGCTGTGGCTGCTGGCCCTGGTTCCCCTGGCCAGCTTTCTCAACTATTTCATCTTTACCTGGTCCTTCTGGTCTACAAAACTGGGGCTGGCCCGCAGCCGCCACAACCCCAAGGTGGTCAACTTTAAGAAGGCCCAGAAGCAGCAGGCCAAGGCCAACCCAGGATACCGGCACAAGTGTGCTGTGTGCGGCATCACCGACCTGGACAACCCGGATATGGAGTTCCGGTACTGCTCCAAGTGCGATGGTTATTACTGCTACTGCGCCGACCACATCAACAACCACGTCCATATTCACCAGGACTGAGAATAGCCTCCGACAGCCCCGCCGGATGTCTCCCGGCGGGGCTGTTCTGACGCCAGAAAGAAGGCATGGGGAAAAGGAAGTGGGACTCCGGGACATAAGCCCCGGAGTCCCACTCCAAAGCAAGAAGAGAGAGGATGGCAAGTTTGACTTGGACTGGGTTAGAACAGCAGGGGGATGAAATACAATCCCAGCACAGTTGCGATGCGCCAGAACTCACAGATCTCGCTTTTGCATGCAACCAGAAAGAACGGGAGGCTTATTTTCCGTAGAGCATCTTGACCAGATACTCGTTGAGCCCTTCGTTGGAGGCCTTGATCTGCCCAGGCGTCCACTTCTGGAAGCCCTCGCCGGTCTTGAAGCCCAGCTTGCCCTCGTCCCGCAGCTTCTTGAGCAGGGGGGAGGGTTCGTGGGAGTCCTCCAGATCTTTGAGAATATACTCATGGATGTTGTACGTCAGGTCGGTGCCCACCATGTCGGCGTTTTCCATGGGCGCTAGCTGGGGCAGGCGCAGGCCGAAGGAGTAGCGCACAGCCTTATCCACCGTGGCCGCATCGGCGATGCCCCGCTCCACAATGGAGATGGCCTCCCGCCACAGCGCGTGCTGCATCCGGTTGGCGATGAAGCCGGGTACGTCTTTTTTGCACAGCACCGGCTCTTTGCCGGCGGCGGCCAGCACCTCCATGACGGTCTGGGCCGTCTCGTCGGAGGAGGCGTCGGACTTGACCACCTCCACCAGGGGAATCAGGTGGCCGGGGTTCCAAAAGTGGGTGCCCACGAAACGCTCCCGATGTTTGAGCTCGGCGGAGATCTCGCTGGGGCTCATGACGGAGGAGTTGGTGCAGAAAATGGTGTCGGGACGGCAGCGCTCCTCCAGCCTGGCGAAGGTCTCTCGCTTGACCTTCATGTCCTCAAACACGGCCTCGATGACCAGGTCGGCCCGGGACACCAGCTCGCTGTCCATGTCGGTGGTGAAGGAGATGCGGGACAGGCGGCCCTCCAGCTCCTCCCGGGTGATCACGCCCTTGTCCAGCAGCTGCTTGGTGTTGGCGCGGATGCCGGCGTGTACGTCGGTGTCGTACAGGTCGTAGACGCCCACCTCGAACTCCGGGTTGGACGCCATGACGTAAGCGATGTTCTTGCCCATCAGCCCGGCGCCGCAGATCAGGATATACTTGATGTGTTTCATTGCGAATGACCCCCCTCAGGTTTAATCAGCGGTATCCTCGTAATCGTTTGCGTCCGGCGGATTGAATTTGCCGCTTTCCCCCACCAGGACGCCTTCCGCGCCGCAGGTGGGGCATCTTCCAAATGTGGGCTCAGTGATGGTGTCCGCGCCGGACTTGAACTTCTTATCGCAGTTGGGACAGCGGTAAAACATCCAATAGACGCCCCAGCTCATTTCCTCAACCCCAGAATCTCCCGGGCCTCAGCGGGGGTGGCCACCTCGTTGCCATACTCCCGGATGACCCGGGCGGCCCGCTCTACAAACTGCCGGTTGCTGTCGGCCAGCTGTCCCTTGGCATACATCACGTTGTCCTCCATGCCCACGCGGATGTGGCCGCCTAGGGCGACGGCGCCGTAGAGGATTTCCAGGGCGGAGTGGCCCACGCCAAAGCAGCTCCAGGTGGAGCCGGGGCACAGGGAGTCCATGGTCTCCTTCATGAACAGCAGGTTCTTCAGGCTGCCGGGGATGCCGTTGGCGCAGCCCATGCAGAACTGGAAGTGGAGGGGGGCCTTCAGCACGCCTTTCTTGAGGTAGTAGGCGGCATTGGCGATCATGCCCGGGTCAAAGGCCTCGATCTCCGGCTTGACGCCCCATGCCTGCATGTTGGCCCCCAACTCCTCCAGGAACTTGGGGGGGTTGAGGAACAGGCTGGAGTGCAGCCAGTTCATGGAGCCGCAGTCATAGGAGCCCATCTCGGGGCGCAGCTCCTTCAGGTGGATCTGACGGGTTTCGTCCGTGGCGTTCAGGTCGCCGGAGGTGGTCATGTTCAGCACGATGTCACAGTCTGGATGGTTCTTCCGAAGCAGCTCCACCGTCTGGCGGAACTTGTTCACATCCATAGTGCCGTTGCCGTCCTCATCCCGCATGTGCAGGTGGGCGATGGCGGCCCCGGCCTGCCAACAGTCGTACACATCCTCCGCGATCTCCCCGGGGGTCATGGGCACATTGGGATTGTTCTCCTTTTTGGGCCACGCGCCGGTGGTGGCCACGGTAATGATGGTCTTCTTCAATGTGATGCACCTCGTCTTTGCGTTGATTTGGGCAGACGCCTTCTGCTGTACACTGATAAAGCAAGTTCCATGCCAAAAAAGAGACGGACGGGGGAAAAGCGCCTGAGGCCGCCTGAAAACACAGGAAAAAATTTTCCCTTGCTCAAGTCCGGCGAGCAGGAAAGAGGCCCCCATCCGGTGAAAATTTTCACCGGATGGGGGCCTCTGAAAACCCGGGAAGAACCTTTCCTTCACAGAAATAATTGTGGGATATATACAAAAATGAAAAGAGAAAAATGGGAGACAAATACAAAAGTGACGGGTGGTGAATTTATTCACCGGGCTGGTGAAGAATAGAACCACCCGGAGGGTTTATATCCAGGGCATAGCGTTTGCACTTCTTCACCAGGGTGGAGTGGTCGATGCCCAGGGCCTCGGCGGCCTTGCGGATGGAGCCTTTCCGTTCCAGGGCCTGGAGGATGATCTCCCGCTCATAGGCGGCCACCCGCTGCTTCAGGCCGGACCCACTCTGGCTGGGAGGGGAGAGGGCGGCCTTGCCCAGATCCAGGGCGGAGAATACCTGCCCGCGGTTGATGCTCCCGTTGGAGCAAGTGACCACCATACGCTCAATGAGGTTTTCCATCTCCCGGATGTTGCCGGGCCAGCTGTAATCCAGCATCAGGTCCATCCCGCCGGGGGTGAGGGAGACCTCCTTGCCGTGCTTCTTGTTGAAAATCTGGAAAAAATGCTCCACCAGGACGGGGATGTCCTCCCGCCGATCCCGCAGGGGCTTGAGCGCAACGGGTACTACATTGAGGCGGTAGTAGAGGTCCTTGCGGAAGCGGCCCTGACGCACCTCTTCCCGCAGGTCCTTGTTGGTGGAGGCCAGGATGCGGATGTCCAGCTGCACTGGGGTAGTTCCGCCGATGCGCATGAACTCCTTTTGCTGCAGCACCCGCAGCAGCTTGGCCTGGAGGGGAAGGGAGAGGTCTCCGATCTCGTCCAGCAAGATGGTGCCGGTATTGGCCAGCTCAAACAGGCCGGGCTTGCCGTTTTTTCGGGCCCCGGTGAAGGCGCCGTCCTCATAGCCGAACAGCTCGGATTCCAGAAGCTCCGCGGGAATGGCGGCACAGTTGACCTTGATGAAAGGTTTCCCGCTGCGGTTGCTGCTCTGGTAGATCTCGCTGGCCACCAGCTCCTTACCGGTGCCGGATTCCCCGGTGATCAGCACGGTGACGTCGGTGCGGGAAATGCTGGCGATGGTACTCATCACAGCGCCCATGGCGGCGCTGCGGTACAGAAGCTGCTTGTTGCCGGCCTGCTGGGAGCGCAGGTAGGTCAGCTCCTCATTGGCTTTCTTGCTCTCCTCCATCAGGGCCAGCAGTTGGCGCTCCAGTTTTTTCAGCTCTGGGAAGTCCCGGGTATTGGTGACCACCAGCTTGACGTTGCCCGCCTCATCCAGCACCGGGATGCCGGTGACCAGGACCTCTTTGTTGAGCCTGAGAATGGTTGCCACCGAGTCCACCCGGGCCCGCCGCCGAATGACTTCCGCTGTGACAGATCCTTTGTAATAAGTGCCCTCGGCCTCGATGTCCGCCACCCTGCGGCCCAGAAGCTCCTCAGCGCGGATGCCGGTGGTGCGGGTATAGGCGTCATTGACAAAGAGGATGCGCCCCTCGCCGTCGGCGATGTGTACCGCGTCATAGAGGTTCTCGCACACCTCCCGGAAGTCCAGCCGGTCCACACAATAAGGGGAGAGCAGCTGAACCAAGCGATCCGCCTCCTGGCAGGGCGCGCCCTCGTGGGACAGAAAAGTGGCAAAGGCCTCCCGAAGGGCGGACAAATCGCTGCTCTTGCTCATGGACAACCTCCTCACATCCGGCGGAAAAATCTGAACTTCCTCTTCTTATAAATCATACTAAAAATGGCCGGGAATGTCCAGGTTGTTTTGAGAAAAGAAGGGGAGGCGCGCCCCTTGCCATTTTCGCTTTTTTATGTCAAAATAGCGGCAGGAGAACCATATGGATGAAGAAGGAGAGAGCCTGATGAATCTTTGCCGCCGTTTGTCTGCGCTGCTGCTGGCCGCCCTTTTGATGACGGCCGGAGCGGCGCTGCCCGCCCTGGCTGCCGGGTCGGCCCAGGAGCAGGTCACCATCCTGTTCACCCACGATTTACACTCCCACTTGCTGCCCGCCGCCGATGAGAAAGGGGTGGAGTACGGCGGCTATGCCCGCCTGAAAACCGTGATCGACGAACAGAGGCGGGCCCATCCCGACGCGCTGCTGCTGGACGGGGGGGACTTCTCCATGGGAAGCCTCTTCCAGACGGCCTATTCCACCTCCGCCCTGGAGCTGCGGGTGATGGGGGCCATGGGCTATGATGTGACCACCTTTGGCAATCACGAGTACGACTACCGGGCCGCCGGGCTGGCAGACATGCTCCAGGCCGCCCTGGCCAGCGGCGACCCCCTGCCCGCCATTGTGGAGGCCAATTACCTGCCCCCGGAGGAGGGGGAGGAGGGCTATGACCAGGACGCCCAGGCGGTGTGGGACGCCTTTGATGACTATGGCGTGGCCGACTATGTATTGCTGGAGCGGGGAGGCGTATGGTACGCCGTCTTTGGAATTGCGGGGGTGGACGCCGACGCGTGCGCGCCCATGTCCGGCATGGTGCTCCATGACGTGCAGGACACCGCCCGCCGTGTGGTGGAGGAGGCCACCGCCGCCTGCCTGGAGGAGAATGGGGTGGAGCCGGTGGTGATCTGCCTGTCCCACTCGGGCACCGACGGCGAGGGCAGGGGGGAGGACTATGAGCTGGCCCGGGGGGTGGACGGCATCGACCTGATCATCTCCGGCCACACCCACACCACCCTGGCCCAGCCCATTCAGGTGGGGGACACCTACATCGTCTCCGCCGGGGAGTATGGCAAGAACCTGGGCCGGATTACCCTGAACTGGGACGGCGGCGGCGTGTCCCTGGCCTCCTATGAACTGATCCCCATCGACGGAGCCTTGGAGGAGGACGCCGAGCTGGCCCGGTGGATTCAGCAGGCCAAGGGGGAGGTGGAGGAGAGCTACCTCAGCGCTTTCTCCCTGGGGTTTGACCAGATGCTGGCCGACAACCCCTATGTCTTTGACAGCGCGGAGCAGGTGTCCGCCACCCAACATGAGTCCACGCTGGGCAGTCTGTTTGCCGACGCCTACCGATGGGCGGCGGAGCAGGCCACCGGCGAGCCGGTGGACGTGGCCATCACCGCCTCCGGCGTCATCCGGGAGAGTTTGCCCCAGGGGGAGGTCACTGTATCCCACGTATTCAACGCCGCCTCCCTGGGGATCGGGGCGGACGGGGTGCCCGGCTACCCGCTGGTATCGGTGTACCTGACGGGGGCGGATCTGAAGACTGTTCTGGAGATCGACGCCTCGGTCACCCCCCTCATGCCCGCTGCCCAGCTGTTCAGTTCCGGGGTGGAGTACTCCTTCAACACCAACCGGATGATCTTCAACAAGGTGACAGACAGTGCCCTGCGCCGGGACGGCGGCGCAGCCGAGGCCATCGTGGATGACCAGCTCTACCATGTGGTCACCGGGCTGTACTGCGGCCAGATGCTGGGGGCGGTGGAGGACACCTCCTTTGGACTGCTCTCGGTCACCGCCCGGGACGAAAACGGCAATCCCATCGACATGGCCCGTCTGGAGGACTACATCGTCCACGACCGGGAGGGCGGCGAGGTGAAGGAGTGGTATGCCATCGCCTCCTACCTCCAGGCCATGGGGGGAGAGGTGGATGCGGTCTACGGCCAGCCGGACGGCAGGAAGGTGGTCTATGCCAGCTGGAACCCGGTGGAGATGCTGAGGAATCCCAACAGATTCACCTTCATTGCCCTGGGTGTGCTGCTGGCGCTCATCCTGATTGTGGTGCTGGTAGTGTCGCTGGTGGTGCGGCGGATCACCCGCCGCAAGGGCGGCCATACCCGCGGCTATCAGGGCTACCGGGGCCGGCGCCGGGGGTTGCGCCGGTAACCCTTCCACGCGGAAACAGGCGGCCGCCGGATCTCTCGATCCGGCGGCCGCTTTTTCTCATGTGGCAAGTGTCAGACGGCGTGTAAAAACCGCAGGAAGGCCGCCCGGCCCGCCTCGTCCCGCTTGTACACCCCGGCGTGCTCCAGCACCTGGGCGAATACCAGGCCGGTCTCCTTCTGGACGATGTCCAGGGCGTTGTCCGCTGTGATGGCGTACTTAGGGGCGAAGCCCTCCGCCCAGTCGGCGTGTTTGGCGGTCAGCTCGCTCTGGCGCAGATCGGCGCCGGAGGCCAGGCCCTCGGCCACCGCCGCCAGCTCCTCCTTCAGCCGGGCGGGGAGCACCGCCAGGCCCATGACCTCGATCAGGCCGATGTTCTCCTTCTTGATGTGGTGCAGCTCGGCGTGGGGGTGGTACAGGCCCAGGGGATGCTCCTGGGTGGTCAGGTTGTTGCGCAGCACCAGGTCCAGTTCGTACTTTCCATCCCGCATCCGGGCGATGGGGGTGATGGTGTTGTGGGGGACTCCGTCCGTCTCGGCGTAGATGACTGCCGCCTCGTCGGTGTATCCCCGCCAGGCGTTCAGGATCCGGTCGGCCAGGGCCACCAGACGGTCCGGGTCGGCGCAGGCGATGCGCACCACCGACATGGGCCACTTCACGATGCCAGCCTCCACGTCCTCGTAGCCGGGGAAGGCGAAGGGGGTCTCCACCGGGGCCTTGGCCATGGCGAAGGTGTAGTGTCCGCCCTGGAAGTGGTCGTGGGCCAGGATGGAGCCGCCCACGATGGGCAGATCGGCGTTGGAGCCCACGAAATAGTGGGGAAACTGCCGCACAAAATCCAGCAGCTTGGCGAAGCAGGCCCGGTCGATCTTCATGGGGGTGTGGACGCTGTTCAGGCAGATGCAGTGCTCGTTGTAGTACACATAGGGGGAGTACTGTAAAAACCAGGGAGAGCCGTTGATGGTGATGGGGACGATGCGGTGGTTCTGCCGGGCGGGGTGGTTCACCCGGCCGGCGTACCCCTCGTTCTCCGCGCACAGCTGGCAGCGGGGGTAGTTGGAGGCGGGCAAGTCCCGGGCGGCGGCAATGGCCTTGGGATCCTTCTCCGGTTTGGACAGGTTGATGGTGATGTCCATCTCCCCATACTCGGTCTGCGCCTTCCATTGCATATCTTTGGCGATCCGGTCCCGGCGGATGTAGTTGGTGTCTTGACTGAACTGGTAATACCAGTCGGTGGCCTTCCGGGGGCTCTCCCGGTACAGGGCCTGGAACTTCTCAATGACCTGGGCGGGGCGGGGGGTGAGCCGGCCCATGAGCTCGGTGTCGAACAGGTCCCGGTACACCACCGAGTTCTCCGCCAGCGCCCCACGGGCGCAGGCATCGTCCAGCAGCTCATCCAGCACCGGGGCCAGGGCCTCCGGCGCTTTCACCGGGCCGGGGTCGGTGTAGCTGTCCAGCTTGAGAACGTCCAGGATGGTATTGATGGCCCAGGGGTACTCGCACTCCTGGATCAGCCCCGTGGCCAGGGCATAGGCCGCCAGCTTGGAAACGGCTTCGTCAATCATGATTGCAAACCTCCTCAAATCCGTGGGGATACCCGCTCCCGCTGGCCTTCCCCTCCATGTTCCTTCACGCCAATCACGCAGCCGCCCACGGGGCGGATGCTCAGCACATGGCAGCTGCCCTCCCCCAGGGCTTTCTCCATCCGGGCGCGGAAGGCGGGCAGCAGATCCAGGGGGACAAAAGCCTGGATGGTGCCGGCAAAGCCGCCGCCGTGGACCCGGCAGGCGCCCCGGCCGCCCAGGGCCCGCTCCGCCACGGCCAGGGCCACCGCCATGGCCTGCTCTGCCACCGCCCCCGTGGGGGTGATGTCCTGGAGCAGCGTCCAGGAGGAGCGGCCCGACCGCCCCACCAGGGAGAGGAAGGTGTCCATGTCCCCGCGCTCCAGGGCGTCCGCCTCCTGCTCCGCCCACAGATTGTCGGAGAAGAAGTGCAGGGCGCGCAGCACCGCCCGGTCGCCCGCCGCCCGGCGCAGCTGGGGCAGGTTGTCCAAGACCTGGCCCTCATCCACCTCCCGCAGCACCCGTTTTCCAAAGAAGGCGGACACCGCCCCCATCTCCTTGGGGATGGAGTCATATTCCCCGGTGAGGGCGGCGTGGCTGGCCCCCGAGTCCACAATGCACAGAGCGTAGCCCAGGGCGTTCAGGTCCACCGCCACCGAGCGCACCACCGGGGCGGACGGGTCGGCGAAGTCGATGGCCACCGCGCCCCCCACCGAAGAGGCGGTCTGGTCCATCAAGCCGCTCTGCTTTCCGAAGTAGAGGTTCTCCGCTTTCTGGCCCATCCGGGCGATGGTCACCGGATCCAGCTCCCCCCGGCAGAACAGGTGGTTGGCGATGACCCCCAGCAGCACCTCGCAGGCCGCCGAGGAGGACAGGCCGGAGCCGGGCAGCACGTCGGACACGGCATAGGCGTCAAAACCGGCCACGGGGTAGCCCATCCGGGCGGCCTGGGCCGCCATCCCCCGCACCAGGGCGGCGGTGGACTCCCGCTCCTCCTCCCGGGGATCCAGGCTGTCCAGCGTTACCTCCACCAGGGGCCAGCCCTCCGACTGGAAGCGGATGACATTGGTGCCGTTGGGGGCGGCGCAGGCCAGAAAGTCTAGGTCCACCGCGGCGGCCAGCACCCGGCCGTGCTGGTGGTCGGTGTGGTTGCCGCCGATCTCCGTGCGGCCGGGGGCGCTGAACAGGGCGGCGTCCGCCCGGCCGTCGGGGTCGAAGGCGGCCTGGAAGCGCTCCACCACCTGAATCGCCCGGGCTCTGGCCCAATCCAGGCGCTGGGCCATGCCGTCCAGAGCGTACAGCCTGGACAGGACGCCGTCACAGGCGCCGGAGCGCAGGGAAGCAAGCAAGGTTTCGCAGGAGCTCATGGAAGATCACCTCATCCTTTTCGTTACGGCCAGGGGCCGATCCTTTTGGTAAAAACAGCATAACAGGAACCTGTATTTTTGGCAAGGGGGAAAGCGCTCCCCTTTGCCTTTTTTCCCAAAGCCTGATATACTAGGAACAAAGCGAATGGAATGGAGGACTTTGCTATGGCACAACCGTCCCGCCGTCCCTTTGGACGCACCCCGACAGGAGAGCCGGTGGAGCTGCTCGGCCTGGACAACGGCGTGCTGCGCTGTGAGATTCTGACCTTTGGCGCCACTGTGCGCGTCCTGGAGGTGCCCGGCCTTGCTGGAGAGCGAGTGGATGTGGTGCTGGGCTATGATGATTTGGAAAGCTACCTGCGCCGGGACGGCTACCTGGGGGCGGTGGTGGGCCGGTGCGCCAACCGCATTGCCAGGGGACGTTTTGCCCTCAATGGGCAGGAGTATGCCCTGGCGGTGAACAACGGCCCCAACCACCTGCACGGCGGGCGCGTGGGCTTCTCCCACCGGGTGTGGCGGGTGGAGGAGCTGGAGGGGGACCGGGCGGTGCTGGCCCTGTTCAGCCCCGACGGGGAGGAGGGGTATCCGGGGAACCTGGACGTGCGGGTGATCTACCGGCTGGACGGCCCTTCCCTGGAGCTGAAGTATGAGGCCAGGAGCGATCAGGATACCCCCTGCAACCTCACCAACCACAGCTACTTCAACCTCTCCGGCCAGAGCTCGGGGCCGGTGCTGGATCAGGAGATCCAAATCTTTGCCCAGGGCTATACCCCCACGGATGAGACGAGTATTCCCCTGGGAAACATCCAGCTGGTGGAGGGCACCCCCATGGACCTGCGCCGGCCCATCCCCATCGGGACCCACATCGAGGAGGACTTTGCCCAGCTGCGCCAGGCGGGAGGCTATGACCACAACTACGCGGTGGATGGGCCCATGGGCATGCTGCGCCCTGCGGCCTGGGCCCGGTCTCCCAGGACCGGTATCGTCCTGGAGACGCAGACCACCCTGCCTGGGGTACAGCTCTACACCGCCAACGGCCTGGGGGAGCGGGCGGGGAAGGATGGCTCGGTATATGGGCCCCGGCACGCCTTCTGCCTGGAGACCCAGTTCTTCCCCGACTCCCCCAACCAGCCCCAATTCCCTTCCTGTGTCCTGCGGGCGGGGGAGCGGTACGAGCAGGTGACCCGCTACCAGTTCTCTGCCGGGACGGTCTGATCGGAGAGCAGACATGTGAATTCACCAGATGCAGGATAGCAGGGAAAAGGGGCGGATCCCCCGGCAGATTTTGGAGGCGCTGCCCGAGTGGTTCGGAATTCCGGGGTCTAGAGAGGAATATATCTCCGACAGCGAGGGACAGTCGTTTTTGCCGCTGTGGAGAGAGGGGAACCCATTGGATTGCTCTGCCTGAAGCAGACCGAGAGAGACACTGTGGCGCTGGCGGTCATGGGGGTGCGCAGGGAGGAACACCGGCGAGGCTTTGGCCGGGCGCTGTCCCAGACTGCCCGGGAAGCAGCCTAGGCCCAGGGGTGTTCCTTCCTCCAGGTGAAAACCGTGCAGATGGGCCGCTATGAGGCGTATGACCGGATCAACCGGTTTTGCCTGGCCATGGGGTTCCGGGAATTTGAGATTTTCCCGGCTCTATGGAACAAATGAAACCCGTGCCAGGTGTATGTGATGGCGCTGAGCCAGTGACCCGGCGCCGCATGATACCTGGAGAAACCTCAGAAAGCGCGAGGGAAAGGAGGATGTGCTGTGCCAGCACAATATTACAAAGACGCCCAGCGGCTTGCCATCCGGGAGCGGCGAAACTGCATCACGTCCGGGCAGTATCCCTATTTATCGGTGCTGGATGACTTCCTGCCGGAGGAGAAGTCCCTTGGCGGGATTGATCTGGGACTGGTCCAGGTGCCGGCGGAATTTGTGGTGGGCACCAAGACCGCCCTGCGCACCACGGCTTTTGCCCGCAACTTCATGCCGCTGCTGCCCGAGAGCACGGAGTTTGCCAACAAGTGGATTCAGCTGTGCCAGTCCCATTTGGAGGAGGGGATCCGGGATCCCGTCACTCTGTATGAGTACATGAACCGCTACTATGTGGCGGAGGGCAACAAGCGGGTGAGTGTGCTGAAGTACTTCGACGCGGTGACCATTCCCGCCCGCGTGACCCGGATCCTGCCTGAGCGCAATGGAGACCGGGATGTGGAGCTGTATTATGAATTTGTGGACTTCAGCAGATACAGCGGCGTCAATTTTCTGGAGTTGACCAAGCCCGGCGGCTTTGCCCAGTTGCAGCGGCTGCTGGGCAAAGCGCCGGGGGCGGTTTGGACAGAGGATGAGCGGAGAAACTTCGCCGCCACCTATTATCAGTTCCGGCAGGCCTATGAGGCCAACGGGGGCAAGCGGCTGACCACCACGGTGGGAGATGCCATGCTGGTCTATATCAAGGTATATGGCTATCAGGCGCTGCAGGGCAAAAGTGACCAGGAGATGAAGCGGTCACTGGCCAAGGTGTGGGAGGAGATTACCCTGCAGCAGGAGCGGCAGCCCATCGCTCTGAACCTGGCCCCGGGGGAAGAACGGAAGGCGGGGCTTTTGTCTATGGTGCGGCCGGGCAGCCAGCCCAAGGAGCTGAAGGTGGCCTTTGTCAATGACAAGGCCCCGGCCACCTCCGGGTGGACCCTGGCCCATGAGCTGGGACGGCTGCATGTACAGCAGGTTTTCCGGGGCCAGATTGTCACCAAGGCCTACCACGATGCTTTGTCGGGGGATTTGGAACAGGTGATGGAACAGGCCATTGATGAGGGGCATAAGGTGATCTTCACCACCTCGCCGCGGATGCTGCCCGGCAGCCTGCGCCTGGCGGTGGAGCACCCGGAGATTACGATTTTGAACTGTTCGCTCAACAAGTCCCACCGGTACATCCGCACTTACTACGCCCGGATGTACGAGGTGAAGTTCATCATCGGGGCCATTGCCGGGGCGCTGGAGCCGGACGGCCAGCTGGGCTACATCTGCAATTATCCCATCTATGGGCAGATCGCCGGCATCAACTCCTTTGCCCTAGGGGCGAAAATGGTCAACCCCCGGGCCAAGGTGCATCTGGAGTGGTCTTCCGTGACCGGCATGGAGCAGGCTAGAAAGCGGCTGACAGACCGGAAGATCGATCTGATCTCTCTGCAGGATATGATCAGCGTGGACGCAGGGGGATTCTCCTACGGCCTGGCCCGGATGACGGACAAGGGGCCGCTGAACCTGGCCATGCCGGTGTGGCAGTGGGGGGTCTACTATGAGACCATCCTCCGGCGGATCCTCAACGGCACTTTCCGGATGGAGTATGAGGAGAGCAGCAAGGCGCTGAACTACTACTGGGGCATGGCGTCGGGTGTGGTGGATCTTCGCTGCTCTGAGCTGCTGCCCGAGAGCACCCGGAAGCTGGCGGACTTTCTGAGAAAGGGTATCTGCGGCGGTGTATGGGAGCCGTTTACCATGCCCATCTACACCCAGAATGGGTGGACGATTCATGGGGAGAATAACCACAGCCTGTCCCCGGAGCAGATCGTCAGCATGGACTGGCTGGTGGAGAACGTGGAGGGGGCGCTGCCTCATTACGACCAGCTCACCGAGGAGGGCAAGGCCACGGTGGACCTGGTGGGCGTGAACCCGTCCAAGGACAGGGGGAGCGGCGCACAGGCATGAAGTGCAGACACACGGGAGAAATGAGGGGTAGCCATTAAGATTTTAGCTGTATCTGATGTCATAGCCAAGGAATACTATGATTTCTACACGCCGGGCAAACTGGCACAGTTTGACCTGATCCTGGCCTGCGGCGATCTGAAAAAGGAATATCTGGAGTTCCTGGTGACCATGGCCCGGTGTCCGCTGCTGTATGTCCGTGGGAACCACGACGATTCCTTTGCCAGCAGGCCGCCGGAGGGGTGCGTGTGCATTGAGGACCGGCTGTACAACTACCAGGGCGTACGCATCCTGGGCCTGGGCGGTTCCCACCGCTACCGGGAGGGGAATAATATGTATACCGAGGCGCAGATGGCCCGTCGGATCCGCCGGCAAAGATGGAAGCTTTGGAAAAGCGGCGGGTTTGATATCCTGCTCACCCACGCGCCGGCCAGACATATCAATGACTTTGAAACCACTTCCCATCAGGGGTTCCAGTGCTTCACACAACTGCTGGACAAGTACCACCCAAAGTATTTCATCCATGGCCATATCCACCTCAACTATGGCCTGGAGGTCCCCCGGGAAACGGCCTACGGAGCCACCACCGTCCTCAACGCGTACAGCAAATGCATCTTTGAGTACTGAGGGCAGCGGCGGCCTGGATCGGGCGGGAGCATAAAAATGGAAGGACACCCACGGGACCGTGTTTGCGTCCCGCGGGTGTCTTACGTTTTTGTGGAGATTTTTTTAAGAAATGCGAAAGAGAGGGAAAACGGGGATCGCGTGTGCTATACTGGGGAAAAAGGGGAGGCGGGACGTCCCATGGAAGAGATCCAAACCCAGCAGCGCGTTTCACAGGCCAGGAAGAAAAGGAGAAAACACCACAGGTGGGGCGGGAAATTGCTCCTGCTTGTGCTGGTTCTGTGTGTGACCGGGGGATTGGCATACCGCTTTTTCGGGCCTGTGACGCCGGTGATGCTGGAGGTGAACTGCGTCTATCAGCAGCCTGAGCTGCCCAACGGCTGCGAGGCGGCCAGCCTGGCTGCCGTACTCAACTATCTGTCCTTCCCGGCATCCAAGACAGAACTGGCGGACGGCTATATTCCAAGCGGGGAGATCTACTATGAAAACGGTGTGGCATACAGCCCGGACCCCAGGCAAACCTACGTGGGCAATCCCCGGGACAACAGCGGCTTCTATATTCTGGCGCCTGGCCTGGCCGCCGGGGCCAATGTGTATCTGGCGGCCCAGGGGAGCGGCTACACAGCCAGGGATATCTCCGGTGCGGGGGAGCGGCAGCTGATCGACCAGCTCCAGGCGGGCAGGCCGGTGATTGTGTGGACCACAATGTACTATACTGACGCGCAGTATGCCGATCTGACCTGGGTAATCGATGGGACTGGAGAGCGATACACCCCCTATTCCAACCGGCATTGCCGGGTGCTGTTCGGTGTGGAAGGGGAGAACTTCTATCTGGCTGACCCCATTTTTGGCGTGCAGGTGGTAAACCGGGAGACGGTGATGGACAGCTACCAGGCGCTGGGCGGTCAGGCGGTTGTGATCGAGACTGATTGACCAAAATACACCCATGCCCGTGTTGCGCCAAGGGCATACGTGCCCATGTTGCAGGATCGATGAAGCGGCCCTCCCGGCGGACTTGTCCGCCGGGAGGGCCGCTTTGCGGCTGGGGGCGAAAAGGTAAGGCGTATCTGACGGAACATTCCATGGTCAGCGGCAGATACGGCGGCATAGGATAGGGTGCGGTCCGCCCGCGCGCGGGCTGCGTAAGACGAGTCAGAGGAGCGAATTGCGATGGATGAAAATTTGAGCATGGCCGCCCTGAAGGTTGGGGAAAGCGGCTATGTGACGCAGCTGTCTGTCCAGCCCGCCATGGAGCGGCGGCTGAGGGATCTGGGGTTGGTGCGGGGCACCCGGGTGACCTGTCTGCTCAAAAGCCCCGCCGGCGACCCCTGTGCCTACCTGATCCGGGGAGCCCTCATTGCCCTGCGCCGGGCGGATGCCGCCGGCGTGGGGCTGGAGCGGGAACTCCCGGCGGCGATATGAGCGGGGAGAGGCCCTGCATTGCCCTGGTTGGCAACCCCAATGTGGGCAAATCCACCCTGTTCAACGCCCTGACCGGCATGCGCCAGCACACAGGGAACTGGGCGGGAAAGACGGTGGCCACCGCCCAGGGGCGCTTTGTCCATGAGGGGGTGGAATACCGCCTGACCGATCTGCCAGGCATTTACTCCCTCACCGCCAAGTCGCCGGAGGAACAGGTGGCCTGGGATTACATCGCCGGCGGCGAGGCGGACGGGGTGGTGGTGGTGTGTGACGCCACCTGTCTGGAGCGCAACCTGATCCTGGTACTTCAGGTGCTGGAGCTGACCAGAAAGGTGCTGGTGTGCGTCAACCTCATGGATGAGGCGCGGCGCTTGGGGCTTCAAGTGGATTTGGAGGGGCTGTCCCGTCAGCTGGGGGTGCCGGTGGTGGGGGTCTCCGCCGGACGGGAGCAGGGACTGGAGGAACTAAAGACAGCCATGGCCCGGCTGGCCCGCCCGGACCAGGAGGCGCCGGAGGGGCGGCGCTCACCGGAGGAGCGGGCGCGGCTGGCCGAGCGGTACGCCGCCCAGACGGTGCGCAGCCGCCGCCAGGACGCCCTGCGCCGGCAGCGGAAGCTGGACCGCCTGCTGGCAAGCCGCCTGACCGGGATCCCCCTGATGCTGTTGCTTCTGGGGGCCATTCTGTGGCTGACGGTGGCGGGAGCCAACCTGCCCTCTCAGTGGCTCTCGCAAGGATTTGAACGGCTGGGATCGGTGCTGGCCGGCTGGCTGTCCGGAGCGCCGGCGTGGCTGTCCGCCCTGCTGGTGGACGGAGTCTGGCGGGTGACCGCCTGGGTGGTGTCGGTGATGCTGCCCCCCATGGCCATCTTTTTCCCCCTGTTCACCCTGCTGGAGGATCTGGGCTACCTGCCCCGGGTGGCCTTTCTCATGGACCACGCTTTTCAGAGGGCCAGGGCCTGCGGCAAGCAGGCCCTCACCATGGCCATGAGCCTGGGATGCAACGCCTGCGGCGTCACCGGCTGCCGCATCATTGACAGCCCTCGGGAGCGGCTCATCGCCACCCTTACCGCCTCCCTGATGCCCTGCAATGGGAAGTTTCCCACCTTGATCGCCCTGATCACGATTTTCTTTGTGGGAGGCCGGGACGGGCTGACAGGCTCACTGCTGGGAGCGGCGCTGCTGCTGGGGGCGTTGCTGCTGGGGGCAGTGGCCACCCTGGCCTGCTCCCGGCTGCTGTCGGCCACGGTACTTCAGGGGACCCCCACCTCCTTCACCCTGGAGCTACCCCCCTTTCGTCGGCCTCGGGTGGGCCAGGTAGTGGTGCGCTCCCTGCTGGACCGGACGGTGTTTGTGCTGGGCCGGGCCCTGGCGGTGGCGGCGCCGGCGGGGCTGGTGATCTGGCTGATGGCCAATGTCCAGGCGGGGGGAGTATCCCTGCTGGACTGGTGTACCGGCTTTCTGGATCCCTTTGCCCGGCTGTTCGGCCTGGACGGGGTGATCCTCATGGCGTTTCTGCTGGGCTGGCCCGCCAATGAGATTGTCATTCCGGTGATGCTCATGGCCTACTTATCCACCGGGAGCCTGGTGGAGTACGGAGATCTGGCCGCTTTGGGGGAGCTGCTGGCCGGCCAGGGGTGGACCTGGCTGACGGCGGTGTGTGTCACCCTGTTCTCTCTATTTCACTGGCCCTGCTCCACCACCTGTCTGACCATCCGAAAGGAGACGGGAAGCTGGAAGTGGACGGCGCTGGCGGTAGCCATCCCCACCGCCCTGGGGTTTGGGCTGTGCTTCGTGGTGAATGCCCTGGGCAGGGCGCTGGGATGGTAAAAAGCAGGACCGGTTTCGAGAGGAACCGGTCCTGCTTTTGCGTAAGGGAAAACCTTTATAATGAGATAGAGGGCGCTGCGACGGCCTGACGGCGGCAAAAGCCACCGGAAGATCTTTGCCCACAAGAGGTAAATTTAACTGGGCGGCCTTCAGTGCGTCCACCATATCCAGGCGCTTCCAGGGCAGATCCAGCTCGGGGCGTATCCTACAAAAGCGAGGCTTTTGCGGGGCTTCCTTGGGATCAGCCTGCTCGGACGAAGTGAATTCGCCCTGCGCCGAGGTTTTTGCAAAAGCGCGCAAAACGCTTGTACACAACAGAAGGCGCGGACTTCGGTCGTCCCGGGAACAGGTCGCTCACAGGGCGGCCTTCAGCGCGTCCACCATATCCAGGCGCTCCCAGGGTAGATCCAGCTCGGGGCGGCCGAAGTGGCCGTAGGCGGCAATCTGGCGGTAGATGGGCCGGCGCAGGTCCAGCCGGCGGATGATAGCGGTGGGGCGCAGGTCGAATAGCTTCTCTACGATCTCCTCCAGCCTGGCGTCGGCCATAGAGCCGGTGCCGAAGGTGTCCACCCGGACGGAGACGGGGCGGGCCACGCCGATGGCGTAGGCCAGCTGCACCTGGCAGCGGTTGGCCAGGCCGGCGGCCACCACGTTCTTGGCCACCCAGCGGGCAGCGTAGGCGGCGGAGCGGTCCACCTTGGTGGGGTCCTTGCCGGAAAAGGCCCCGCCGCCGTGGGGGGCGGAGCCGCCGTAGGTGTCCACGATGAGCTTGCGCCCGGTAAGGCCCGAGTCCCCCTGGGGGCCGCCCACCACGAAGCGGCCGGTTGGGTTGACATAAATTTTGGTGTCCTGGTCCAGCAGATGGGCGGGGATAGTGGGCTGAATGACCAGCCGGATCATGTCAGAGCGGATCTGCTCCAGGGAGGCCTCGGGGTTGTGCTGGGTGGAGACCACCACCGCGTCCACCCGGACGGGCTTACCTGCCTGATCATACTCTACCGTCACCTGGCTCTTGCCGTCGGGCCGGAGATAGTCCACCAGGCCCTCCTTACGCACGGCGGTAAGGCGCTGGGCCAGCCGGTGGGCCAGGGAGATGGGCAGGGGCATGAGCTCGTCCGTCTCCCGGCAGGCGTAGCCGAACATCATGCCCTGGTCGCCCGCGCCGCCGTCCAGCTCGTCGGTCATCTCGCCCTGCTTGGCCTCCAGGGCCTTGTCCACCCCCAGGGCGATGTCGGGAGACTGCTCGTCAATGTTGGTGATGACGCCGCAGGTGTCGCAGTCGAAGCCGTACTTGGCCCGGTCATAGCCGATGTCCCGGATCACGCCCCGGGCGATCTTGGGGATATCCACATAGCAGGAGGTGGTGATCTCCCCCATGATGTGGACCAGGCCGGTGGATACAGTGGTCTCACAGGCCACCCGGGCGTTGGGATCCCGTTCCAGGATGGCGTCCAGCACCGCGTCGGAGATCTGGTCGCAGATCTTGTCGGGGTGGCCTTCGGTCACCGATTCAGAGGTAAACAGTCGCTTTGCCATAGGTCATTTCCTTTCTTTGTGTACGCGCGGAAGGCTGAAAAAAGCCCCGCCGGGCGGCGGGGCGCAGAGCTTCAGGCATTTCCTCATCTTGCGTTTCCGCCGGAATTGGCACCTTGCAGCGCAGGTTGCCGTGGCTTCATCGGGCCGGTCCCTCCGCCACTCTGGATAAGGCAATATTCACTTGCGGTAGCTATTATAGCGGGGAAGGGATGGCTTGTCAATGACAAATGGGGCGGAGCGTCAAAAAATATGGAAATAAAGGAAATAAACCCGGCGCCCGCGAAATGTGGGCGCCGGGATAGAGTGTGGTTTACCATGGTCCTATGAGCTATCCTGCGGCAGATCCCGGACAGAGATCCATCCCTCGTGGGAGAAGGGGATGTCCAGCTCCGGGACCCTGGCGTCAAACTCCTCCTTCGTGTACGGGCCGAAGACCTCCTTTGTGGCCACCTCCACGATGTAGTAGGAGACACTGGATTCCGGGGCGGTGTCCTCCGGCTTTCGCTTGGCCAGGATGTAATCGTCATTCCACCAGAGTTCAGACACGAAGGAGTCCACCACGGTAGTGCCGCCGATATCGCTTGTCCGCTCCAACAGCCGAATTACATGGGCGCTGAACCGAACCACCTCATAGTCGCCGGGCAGACCGCTGAACGACCAGTCTCCCGCCCCCGCGCAGGCGCTCAGCAGCACAACCGGGAGCAGGGCGAGGGAGAGAATCAGGTGTGGAACAGATTTTGAACGTTGTTTCATAAAGATTTACCTCGATTGTGATGATAGCTAGGATACAATATCAATCTGGATTTCAATTTCGGAGAGCAGATATACTTTTTGTGACAACCATCCGATGTCATTGATTGCATTGATGATAGAAGGTTGCTTAAAGAATTTGGGGTCAAAATTGAATGTATCAATAATTCGAATCCGAGAAGACGATGGGCTCCCCGTAACATTGACACTTACCCAATGAAGTGCAAGGAACAAATCCAGACCATCGCTTGCTATTTCAAATGTGATCGAGTCATTCGATGTTGACTTCCATGCTTCATAGGACGGACTGTTTTGGATTGCTCGGGCGATTGCACCATTTGATTCAGTATAATCTATATTCAATGCGCTATGCTCAAGGATTCTCCCCGCACAGGGGAAGCCAACTTTTTGTGCAATTAGCCCCGCAGCATATAAAGCCAAGCGAACGTCAATAATTGTAGCAGCTGTATCATTTGATGACGAAGTGGATGCAGCCACTGCCATATCACGCTGGGCGACGCTGCTAATATAGCTATTCAGTTGTGGAACAGACATTCTGGACAGTGTCGACACGCCATCTTTTAGCGATGGGAAAACGAAAGAATTATTACTATTAGGAATAATTTCTGGAGGCGCGGATGCGAATGTAAATGCGGGGCAAAGGATGATATGGAGCCCGAGGATGATGGATAGAAAACCGGATAAAAACTTCTTCTTCATTTGGCTGCCTCCTTTATTCTTTTACTAAAATATGAATGATTTCACGCAATGAGTAGGTGAAACTGTGGGACTTGCTCCGACTGTCTTTGGAATGCGCTTAGCCGTACTAAATTGTTTGAAGGAATATAAGGAAGAGCGTTGCTGACCGGGCGCGCCAAGCCCCATGGGGCGGGTTTTCTCCCTCTCTCCGTCCATGCCGTCTAGTTTCCAATTCTGACAATTTTAGTATACCAGGCAGATGGGAAAATGTCCAGAATTTTCTTGAAACACACCTAAAATTTTATGCGGTTTTCCGCCTGCAAGGGAAAACACAGCGCGGAGAACGGAAGTTCTCCGGCGCTGCATTCAACTGCCTTTCCGCTTCGCCCGGAACAGCAGGGCCACCAGCAGGCCCAGAACGATGGCCGCGGCGATCCCCCCGGCGGTAGCAGCCATTTTTCTAAGTTGACATTACCGCTTCACCTTATGTCCGGGGGGAGGGCAGATCTTCAATGGAGATATTTTCATATACTCCATTTTGCCGCATGCGGTGCACCACGGAAACCACTCCATCCCCTTCTGACAGATAGATGGTGCCGTTCACATAGATGGCGGTACGCAGGTTGCCCTGGGTGTCCTCCAGGGTGATCACCCGGTCATCCACGGTGTACCAGCCCGCGTGATAGAATGCCACGCCCCCCGCGGGATAGTAGGCGTAGACACCATTTTCATCCAGGGTCAGGACGGTTTCCATGCTATCCACCAGGTTGTCGTCCACAGCCTGATAGGTACCCACGGCCTGTACCTGTAAAACTCCCTCCTGGGCAGAGGAGCGTACAGCCAGGATGACGGCTAAAAAGAGGACTGCAGCAAGGAAGAGAATTACAATCGGCCAACTCAGTTTCTTCTCCATAACGATGGTTCCTCCATTTAAGGCTGATACACATAAAAGTCATAAGCATGCAAAGTATGAGAAAATCCGTCACCATATTCTACCCACTCATAACCCCAGATTCTTTCGTTCCATCGCTTATGATATATTTTATAATATCGCACTTGATAAGTTTTTGTGAGTCCAACACGGTAGCGGATTCCGCCACCAGGAATATCGATCATGTATCCATCTATGTCATCGTCAGGATCGGCATCAAAGATCCCAAAAGAAACAGAGAACGTGTGCGTCGTGCCTGGTATAGTGAAGGGAACTGAAAAACTTACAGAAGCACCACCACCCAAGGTGCAGAGGATTGAACCTCCGTGCGTAAAACTAACACCACCTAGCGGTTGGTTTGACAAGTCTCTGCTCTTTTGGACTAGGCGCGTTTCTAAATATTCGATTTTATAGTTACTAGCATTATCCATCGGCATGATGGATATGCCGTCTGTCACAATGACACACTCTGACAGATCAATGTCAAATTGCCGAAGGTGGGCTTCCAATTGACGTTGATGTTCCGCCTCACTTTCAGCCGCTGGAACGAAATAAGTGGGGGTAACTGTCAGAGGTTCTGAACGCATTTCATAATCTGCGGGGGCTGCATGGGCTGACACCGAAATGGTGACCAGCGAGACAAGGACCAGGAACAACGCGATGGCCTTTTTCATGCTGAAACCTCGGTTTCTGCGCAGATGATTCCTGATCTTCCTCCTTACTGACCGGGCGCGCCAAGCCCCATGGGGCGGGTTTCCTCCCCCTCTCCGTCCATGCCGTCCAGCTTCCAATTCTGACAATTTTAGTATACCAGACAGATGGGAAAATGTCCAGAATTTTCTTGAAACACACCTGAAATTTTATGCGGTTTTCCGCCTGCAAGGGAAAACACAGCGCCGGAGAACGGAAGTTCTCCGGCGCTGCATTCAACTGCCTTTCCGCTTCGCCCGGAACAGCAGGGCCACCAGCAGGCCCAGAACGATGGCCGCGGCGATTCCCCCGGCGGTGGCGGTGAGCCCCCCGGTGAGGGCGCCCAGCAGTCCCCGCTGGGCCACCGCCTCCCTGACCCCCTGGGCCAGGGAATGGCCAAATCCGGTGAGGGGGACGGTGGCTCCCGCCCCTGCCCAGTCCACCAGGGGCTGATAGAACCCCAGGGCGCTGAGGATCACCCCGGCTACCACATAGGTGGTGAGGATGCGGGCGGGGGTGAGGCCAGTCTTGTCAATGAGGATTTGTCCGATGGCGCACAGCACGCCGCCGAACAGGAATGCCTTTAGATATTCCATTCAGTTTCCTCCTTCCAGAGCCACGGCGTGACACACCCCGGGAATGGACTCCCCCTGCATGGTGGACGTGGGGGAGAGCAGCGCCCCGGTGGGGCAGAACAGCACCCGCCGCCATAGCCCCTTTTCCAGCCCGGGGAGAAGGTAAGCGGTGAGTACCGCCGCGGAGCAGCCGCACCCCGAGGCGCCGCAGTGGACGTCCTGCTCCTTCCGATGGAAGAGAATCAGCCCGCAGTCGTTGTAGTTGTCCAGACGGACGCCGTCCCTGGCGAAAAAGTCGGTGACGATCTGGCGGCCCAGGTAGCCCAAATCCCCCGTGACGATGAGGTCGTAGTAGTCCGGGCTGCGGCCGGTGTCCTCAAAGTGGGCCTTCAGGGTGTCATAGGCGGCAGGGGCCATGGCCGCCCCCATGTTGTTGGCGTCCTGGATGCCCTTGTCCCGCACCTTGCCGATGGTGACACAGGGGACCCGGGGCCCGGTTCCCCCGGCCTCCAGCACCACGGCCCCGGAGGCGGTGGCCGTCCATTGGGCGGTGGGAGTGCGCTGGCTGCCGTATTCCAGTGGGTTGCGGTACTGCCGCTCCGCCGAGCAGAAGTGGGAGGAGGTGACGGCGGCGGCGTGGCGGCCATAGCCGCCCCCCAGCAGCAAAGCGGCCAGGGCCAGGCTCTCCCCCATGGTGGAGCAGGCCCCGTACAGGCCCAGGTAGGGTACCGCGGCGGTGCGGGCAGCAAAGGAGGAGCCGATGCACTGGTTGAGCAGGTCCCCCGCCAGCAGCAGGTCCAGATCCACCGTGTGCAGTCCCGCCCGTTTCAGAGCCCCGTCCAGGGCCAGGGACTGCATTTTGGACTCCGCCTTCTCCCAGCTCTTTTCCCCAAAGGTGTCGTCCTGGGAGACGTGGTCAAAGCAAGGCCCCAGGGGGCCCTCCCGCTCCTTGCCGCCAGCGGCGGAGCCGTAGCCGATGATGGCTGGAGGTGTGCCTGGACAGAAGGTCTGGCTGCCCAGTTTCTTGTTTTCCATGGGATGGCCGCCTTTCCAAAGAATTTGGATTAGTTTGCCCCATGGGGATGATTTTATGACTTTTCCAAAAAGCGCGCAATTTGACCATGGAAAAAAGGCGCAAGAGGTGGTATAATGTGATCCTGTTGGACGGAACGGGCTGCCCCGCAGTTTCGGCGGCGGGGGAAACCACTTGGATTGGGAGGATCAGTTATGGGAGAACGCCAAAGGACCATCGGCTATATCTGCCCCGTGTGCGGCAAGGCGGTCATCGCCCAGCGTACCGCCTTCCAGCTGACCGCGTCGGACAGCGCGCTGCCCTGTCCCTGCGGCAAGTCGGAGCTGACCATCACCCAGATGGGGGACCGGTGCGAGCTCACCGTGCCCTGCCTGTTCTGCGCCAAGGACCATGTGGCGGTCTGCTCCAACGAGGCGCTGCTGCGCCAGAGGCTGCTGGCCCTGTCCTGTTCCGTCTCGGGGCTAGGGTGCTGCTACATTGGGGAGGAGGATGCGGTGTTCCACGCCATGGAGGAGCTGGAGGGAGCGGTGGACAAGCTGCGCCTGGACGACGCCATGGACACCCGGGGGGCCTTCCTGGATGAGGTGGTCATGGGCGAGGTGCTCTCCGAGCTGAAGGATATCGTGGGCCGGGGCGGGATCCGGTGCGGCTGCGGCAGCGCCGACTACGGGATCAAGGTGGGTTATTCCGCGGTGGACCTCATCTGCGCCCGGTGTGGGGCCGCCCTGCGGCTGAACGCCGCCACCCTGGACGACCTGGACCGGCTGTGCGTCCAGACTACCCTGACGATTCCGGGAAAAAAGGAGCCGTAACACCATGAGCGTTTACTATGAGATGGAGTGCCGGGTGGATTCCCGGGATGTGGATCTGTTCAACCAATGCCGCCCCTCGGCGGTGTTGGGTATGCTCCAAGAGGCGGCCACCCAGGCGGCCTTGGCCCTTGGGGTGTCGGGGCCGGAGATTTATGAAAAGTATGGCTGTTTGTGGATGGTGACCCGCAGCTGGGTGGAACTGGACGCCCCCCTGCGCTGGAATGACCAGGTCACCGTCAAGACCTGGCACCGGGGGGCATCCGGTGCGTCCACCTACCGGGACTTCGATCTGTTCCGAAACGGAAAGCCGGTGGGGCAGGGCACCTCCGTCTGGGTGATGGTGGAGGCGGGCAGCCACCAGCTCTACCGCATACGGCATCTGACGGAGTTTCAGGGCACTGACGGCGGGGAACTGAACAAGTCCATCCGGCTGCGCCGGGTAGCTATGCCGGAACAGTTTGACGGCCGTTACCGCCGGGATATGCGCTATTCCGACACCGATATCAACGGCCATGTCAACAACATTCATTACGCCGACTTCGCCTGCGACGCCCTCCACCTGGAGCGGTTGTGCCGGGGGAAGTTTGTGCGCTCCTTTCAGATTGGATATGTTAGCGAGTGCCGGGCGGGGGAGACCGTCTGGGTGGACACCGCCGCCCAGGGGGATGCGCTGTTCGCCCGGGGCGAGGGGGAGGACGGCGCGGAGCGCTTTGACTGTGCCCTGACCCTGGAGTCTCTGCCGGAAAACAAAATCACATAGACAAACGGCGTGCCGGAACGGCACGCCGTGTTTGTTTCCTGGGGCGGGCTTCAGTTCAGCCGCCACACGCCGAAGTTGAGGTAGAAGGCAAAGCTGACCCACAAAAGGTAGGGAACCTGCAGCCAGGCCGCGGGCCGATCCACCTTGCGGAAGGATAGGATCATCCACAGGATCAGCCCCCACAGCACCGCCAGCCAGAGCAGGGCAAACCCAAATTCCCTGGCATTGAAGAAGATGATGCTCCAGAAGAAGTTGAAGGCCAGCTGGACCAGAAACAGAACCAGGCTGCTGGAGCGGGCGGCGCTGTTCGGAGAGAGATACACCCGGGCCGCTCCAATACCCATTAGGGCGAACAATATGGCCCAGACGATGGGAAAGACCAGGGCCGGGGGCGACAGGGGCGGCTGCTGGATGGCGCGCGCATAGAGCCTTGTGCCCTCCCGGGTCAGCCAGCCGGACAGCGCCCCCACCATTTCCGCCAAAAGGATCCAGAACAGATAAGACTTCCAGGGATGGTTTCGCATCTGCAATCACCTGCTTACAGTATACGCAAAAGCGGGCGGACTATGCGCCCGGCTGCCGGACCGCGGGGGGCGGATGCCGGCGCCGCCCCGGAAGGGGGCCGTCTCACGGGCGGCGCTGAAGGCCCTTGCACTCTCCCTGAGCCGGATTGTCCAGCAGCGCCCCACTGGCGGCGAAGCGGGAACCATGGCAGGGGCAGTCCCAGGAGTGCTCCTGAGGATTGTACTTTAGGGCGCAGCCCATATGGGGGCACCGGGGCCGGGTGGGGGTAAGCAGGGTGGCGGTGGCCTCCAGGGCGTTGGCGGCCAGCTGCGGGTGCAAGATGGAGCGGGAGGGGGAAAAGAGGTGCTGATAGGGGTTGTCCCTGTCCCGTACCAGGTCGGTGAGGACCATGGCCGCGGCCATGGCTCCGGTCATGCCCCACTTCTGAAATCCGGTGGCCACATACAGGTCCGGGGTGGAGCGGGAGTACCGCCCGATATAGGGCGCGCCGTCCAGACTCATGCAGTCCTGGGTGGCCCAGCGGGTAAGTTCTCTGGTCTGGGGAAAGTAGCGCGCAGCGATGTCGGAGAGAAACGGCCAGCCGCCGCCCTGCTTGCCGGTGCGGTGCCCGCCCCCGCCCAACAGCAGGATATTTCCGTAGCTGCGCAGGGACAGGCCGCCCTGCGCCTCATCCAGATACATCCCGTCCACATCGGGTCCGCCCTCCAGGGCAAGCACATAGGAGCGCTGCTGGTACAGCTTGAGGAAGTAGCTCCCCCGCCACCGCAGGAAGGGGAAATGGGTGGCCACGATGATCCGCTCAGCGCGGATGACACCCTTGTCGGTGAGGGCGGCGCCGGGGCGCAGCGCCACTACCCTGGTATGCTCGTAGACCCGCAGGCCCTGGACGGCCGCGGCGGCAAACTTCAGCGGGTGGAACTGGGCCTGGCGGGGGAAGCGGATGGCGCCAGCGGTGGGAAAGGGAAGGGAGATGCGGGAGACAAACTGCGCCGGGGCGCCCACCCGGTCCAGGGCGGCCATCTCCCGCTCCAGCCTGCCGCTGTCGGACAGGGAGTAGACGTAGGCGTCCTTTTCCTCAAAATTGCAGTCCATGTCCCGGCACAGCGCTCTGTATTGCGTCAGGGCCTCCTGATTGGCCTGAATATACAGCGCCGTGGCCTCAGGGCCAAGGGCCTTTGTCATCTGGTGGCAGAACAGCCCGTGCTGGGCAGTGAGCTTGGCGGTGGTGTTTCCGGTGACGCCGGAGCACAGCCTGTCCGCCTCCGCCAGCGTGCAGTCGATGCCGGCCCGGTGGAGCAGCAGGGCGCACAGGATGCCGGCCATGCCGCCGCCGATGACCAGCACATCGGTGTGAAGGTCGTGATCCAGGGAAGGGAAGGTGGGCAGATGGGAAGTTTTCCGCCACAGGGACTCCATAGGCATCACCTCTGAGTAGGATAGCATGCCCAACTTGGCGGCGGTTTATCAAAGTGCCGGGGAAAAGAAAAAACGCAGGGGAGCCGCCGGAGGGCGGCTCCCCTGTCTTACGCGGGGGCAAAATGGCAGAACCTGTTTTCTCAGGGCATAGTGATGGAGGTCTGGCAGCAGCAGACAAAGTCCGAGTCTATGCTGTGGGCGAGGAAGCGGACCCTGAAATCGCGGTCATTGCACATGGCGTCCGGCGTGCTGCCGGACACATCCAGGGATTCCGGAAGCACAAACCGGATACACCGCACCAGAATATCCTGGCAGCCCGGGCCGCTGTGGGCGGGCAGGGCGTAAGTCTTCATCCCCCGCGGATGCTCCATCCCATGTTCATCCACTTCACTGAGCAGGACGGCCAGGGCGGTGCGCTTGCCGGGGCAGACGTTTTTGACAGTGACCTCCAGCTGGAGGATCCGCCCCTGGGATTCCAGCTGGACCGCTCCGGCGTCCAGCACCACGCAGTCCTGGCAGCCCTCCATGGTCAGATCCACCGGGGTGGGGCAGGGCTCTGGGCAAACCGCCGAGCCACAGTCCACGGTGACAACCGGGTCGGGGAAGACCGCCTGGTTGCCCTCAGTGTCGGAATAGGTGATGGACTGGTTGACCGGGAACTGGCCGGAGTCCTGGCCGGTGTGCCGGATATAGAACTCCAGCGCCGCCCCCTCGTTGCCCATGACCCCCAGCTCGGGGATCTTCCACTGGATGGTGTTGGCGTCTACCAGGACGGCGGTGCCTTTGGTGGGGACGTCCATGCTGGTGATGGTGAATTGGCTGCTGACCACCTCGTCGATGACGATATTGGTGGCTCCCGTCTTGGAGATGTTGGCGGCCAGATCCCGGAACAGCTCCTCCAGGTCGCCGGAGTCCGGGGTGACTACCACATGGGAGTCGTCGGGGTCCGTGGCCCACTGGTTGAGCACATCCACGTCGATGCCGTCCTCCCCCACCAGGCCGATGCAGTAGATGATGATGCCGGAGGCCTTGGCCGCGTCCGCGATGGGGGCGGCGGGAGGGCCGGCGGTGGTTTTCCCGTCGGTGAACATAACGATCACCTTGGCGTTGGCGGACAGTGGGTCAAACAGCTGTACCGCCTTGGTGAAGGCGTCGGCGTGATTGGTTGGACCGCCCGCCGTCAGGGCGTCCACGGCGGCGTCCAGATCAGCCACCGAGGTGATCAGCTGGGTGTCTGCTGTGGCGGTACCGGCAAAGCTGACGATGCCGATGTGGCTGCCCGAGCCGATGACGCCGTCCGCGGTGCCGTCGGTGGCTTCCTCGATGATTTCGATGAAGGTTTTGGCGCCCACCTTCAGGTCGGCCAGGGGCTGGCCGGCCATGCTGCCAGAGCGGTCCAGCACCAGCACAATGTCAGTGGGATTGGTGGAAATATCCGGCGCGGCCGACAGGGCCAGGGTGACCTTCAAGGTCTCCCCGCAGTCGATCCGGTCGGTGCTAATCTGTTTATTGGAACTTGTAATACCCATCGTGGTTCCTCCTGATGATGGCTTGGGGAGAAGCTCCCCAGCCATCCTATGCCAGGCGGGGGCAGAGGGCGACAGTATCCAGGGGGCACGGGAGGAGAAATCCTTCCGGAGACAGGGGAAGCCCGGCGGGGATACCGCCGGGCTTCAAGATACAGGGAAGGGCAAAACCATCTCAGGAGCCGGATCTCAAGGCCGGCCGTTGGGGGGGCCGGCCTTGGGAAGCCGGGAGAGGAGGAACTGGGCACATAGGCCGGTGAATAGCCCGGTAAGGATGCCGGACACCAGCAGAATGGGAAGGTAGGCCAGAACGCCGGGAGTGCGGGTAATGGCCACAGCCACGGCGATCTGCCCTGCGTTGTGGGCCATGGCCCCCATCACCGAGCACACCCAGATCTGCTTGCCGCCCACCAGTTTGTACAGGACCAGCGTGACCAGATAACAGCACAGACCGCCGGCCAGGGAGTAGAAAATGGTCATGCCCCCGGCAAACAGACTGCCCAGCAGGATCCGGGCCAGCAGGATCCCGGCGGCCTGCCCGGGACCCAGGGCAAAGACGGCGTACACCGTCACAATATTGGCCAGCCCCAGCTTGATGCCGGGGATGGGGGCCAGGGCCGGCAGCTGGGCCTCAATGACAAAAATGGTCAGCGCCACGGCGGTGAGCACCGCCATATAGGTCAGATGGCGAAGAGAAGTGTGTTTCATCCGGACACCCCGTCTATCTCAGTTTCCGATGGACTGCCCCCAATCTGAATGACCAGCTGGTTGGGCAGACACACAATGGGTGCCACACTGTTAGAGATCCAGCCCTGGTGGACACAGACCTGGTCCGGGCAGTCCGCGTGAGACACGCGGATCCGCCCGGACTCCACCTGAACGGTGTTGGATCCAGCGGGGCCTTCCACCGTAAAGGAAAAGGGTTCGTTCACCTGGGACAGGTCGATGGTGCGCACCAGCGCGCCGCCCTGGTACAGGTGGGCGGTGGTGGATTGAGTTTTGCCGCCCAGGACCAGAATGGACGCGGCCAGGCAGACACACAGCAGCACAGCAATCAGAACAATCCAGAACTTTGTGCTTTTCACCGGCGCACCACCTCCAGCGCGTAACTGCCCTGCTCCCCGGGGAAGGAGAAGCTGTCCTCAATGCCCTGGGAAATGGTCACCGTGCCATCCTCCCCGATGAGGATAAAGTCAAAATCGTCCCGGGTGCGCCAAAACTGGACGGCCCGCTCCTTACCCATGACGAACAGGGCGGTGGACAGCCCGTCGGCCAGGGTGCCGGATTGGGACAGAATGGTGACGGAGCTCAGGCCGCTGCGGGCGGGATAGCCGGTATCCGGGTCGATGATGTGACCGTAGCGCACCCCGTCCTGTTCAAAATACCGCTCATAGGAGCCCGAGGTGACCACGGCCTGGTCGGTCACCTCCACGACGGCGGCGTATCCCTCGCCGTCCGGGTTCTGGATGCCGATACGCCAGGGGTCGCCGTCGGGACTGGCCCCCAGAACCTGGACGTTGCCCCCCAGGTTGACATAGGCGCTGGCAATCCCGGACTGCCGGAACAGCTCCATGAGCCGGTCGCCGGTGTAGCCCTTAGCCACTGCGCCGAAATCCAACTCCATGCCGTCCGGCAGGAGCAGGGAATTTCCCTCCAGGGTGATCTGAGTGCAGTCCACCTTGTCCAAAAGCGCCGCGAGGGTTTGGGAGTCCGGGACCTGATATTCTCCTGTGGTAAAGCCCCAGGCCCGCACCACCGGATAGATGGTGATGTCCAGCGCGCCGCCGGTGTCTCCGCACAACGCCAGCGCCCGGTCCAGCAGCTCCCGGGTGGAGGGGGACAGAGCCACCGTCTCACCGTGGTTGAGCGCGTAGACTTCGCTGTCCTCCCGGGTGGTGGACAGCAGCCCCTCCAGCTCCTGAATCAGTTCCCGGGCGCCGTCCAGGACAGTTTCCCCCTGTTCCCCATACACGCTTAGATCCATCACGGTATCCATGGCAAACAAGGAGGCGGTATGTTCCTGTGAGGCGGCCGGGGTGCAGGCGGCAAGCAGCACGATGGCCAGCAGCATGGCGGTCAGACGAAATCGTTTCATAAGCAATTCCTTAAATCCATGTTTTTAAATGATAAATGCGAAATCGTTATACTTGGTGGACAGGAAAAATCCGGCTGTTCTGGCCCCTCCGCGGCTGGGTCACGCCTTGTCGCTTTTCCTTGAAAACGCTGGAATGTATCCGGTCTGATCATATAACAAACCTGCCGCCCCGGTCAAGCCTGTTCTGGCGCGGCGCGACACTTTGTGAAAAAACAGGCAAAATAATCATTGCGTTTGTCCCAAAATATGTTATAATGTTTTGACGGCGAAAACCACGAAAACGCCAGATACTAGATCTTCCGCCGCGGCTGTTCCCGGCGATTTTGAGGTGGAGGAGCTAATACGAAGGTTCAAAAATGAAGTGAGGGAGGAAGGCAATGTGAAATTGCACGGCGTACATGTGCCCCACAGGAAAACTACTGCGGATTGCGCGCCGGTCCGCATGCCGGTCCCTGCCGTTGTCACGGTGCCCATGTCGATGAACATCGGTGCGCCGGCCAAACCGGTGGTCAAGGCCGGGGACACGGTAAAGGTGGGCCAGCTGATCGCGGAAGCCGGTGGCTTTGTGTCCGCGCCCATCCATTCTGGGGTATCGGGCAAGGTGAAGAAGCTGGATCAGATCCTGGGCTCCAACGGCCGGTATGACACCGCCATTGTCATTGAAACGGACGGGGAGCAGCAGGAGTACGAGGGGCTCACCCCACCGGCGGTCAACGATCTGGACAGCTTTGTAGAGGCGGTGCGCAACTGCGGCGCTGTGGGTCTGGGCGGCGCGGGGTTCCCCACCGCCGTCAAGCTCAAGGTGAAGCCGGAGCAGGTGGATGCCATCGTCATCAACGGCGCGGAGTGCGAGCCCTATATCACCTCGGACACCCGCACCATGCTGGATGATGCCCAGAGCATTGCGGAGGGGGCGGCCCTGCTCCAGAAGTACTATTCCGCCAGTCGCATCATCATGGCCATTGAGGACAACAAGCCCCAGTGCATCCAGAAGCTGAAGGAGGCGGGGAAGGACGTGCCCGGCTTTGAGGTGGCCGCCCTGCCCGCCATCTATCCCCAGGGCGGCGAGAAGGTCATCATCTTCAACACCACCGGAAAGATCGTCCCTGAGGGCAAGCTGCCCATCGACGTGGGGGTGCTGGTGATCAACTGCACCACCCTGGCGGTCATCGCCAAGTACATGAAGACCGGTATGCCTCTGGTGGAGAAGGTGGTCACGGTGGACGGCTCCGCGGTGGCCAAGCCCCAGAACATCATTGTCCCGGTGGGCACCAGCATGAAGGATGTGCTGGATTTTTGCGGTTTGAAGACGGAGCCCCGGAAGGTGCTTTATGGCGGGCCCATGATGGGCATTGCCGTGCCCGATCTGGGCGCACCCGTCATGAAGAACACCAACGCGGTGCTGGCCTTCGCACAGGCGGATGCCGGTGAGCCTGTCACCACCGACTGCATCCGGTGCGGCCGCTGCGCCGCCCATTGCCCCCTGAAGCTGATGCCCGCCTCTTTTGAGACGGCCTATCGCAACAACGAACCGGAAACCCTCAAGGCGTTGAAGGTCAACCTGTGCATGGAGTGCGGCTGCTGTTCTTATGTCTGCCCGGCCAAGCGCCCCCTGGTCCAGGTGAACAAGCTGTCCAAGGCCATGCTCAATCAGTATAACGCCCAGCAGAAGGCCCAGGAGGAAAAGAAGAAGGCCAAGGCGGAAGAGAAGAAGGAGGCGAGGGTGAATGGCTAAGAATCTGACCGTATCGGTCTCCCCCCATCTGCATGCTGAGATCACAACCCAAACGATTATGCGGGATGTGCTCCTGGCAATGCTGCCCGCGGTGGTGGCCTCCGTGGTGTTCTTCGGACCCCGGGCCCTGCTGGTGGAGGCTGTGTGCGTGGCCGTGGCCATCCTGTGCGAGTGGGCCTTTGAAAAGATCTGCAAGCGGCCGGTCACCGTGTCCGACCTGTCCGCCGCTGTCACCGGGCTGCTGCTGGCCCTGAACCTGCCCGTGGGCATTCCCCTGTGGCAGGCCGCTTTTGGCTCCTTTGTGGCCATCGTGCTGGTCAAGCAGATGTTCGGCGGCATCGGCTATAACTTTGCCAACCCCGCCATCACCGCCCGGGTGATTATGCTGGTGGCCTTCTCCGGCACCATGACCAGTTGGGTGGTGCCTAATTTTGTGGATGCGGTCAGTTCCAGTACAGTGGTAGACGCAGTGAGTTCCGCCACTCCGCTGGCCATTCTCAAGCAGGGCGGCGAGGGCCTTCCCACCTTACTGGAGATGTTTCTGGGCGCCCGGGGAGGCAGCCTGGGTGAGACCAGCTGCCTGGCCCTGCTGCTGGGTGGCATTTACCTCATCGCCCGCAAGGTGATCACCTGGCACACCCCGGTGGCCTTCATCGGCACCGTGGTGGTGCTCACCGCCCTGCTGGGCCAGCAGCCCCTGTACCAGATGATGGCCGGCGGCCTGTTCATCGGCGCCTTCTTTATGGCCACCGACTACACCACCTCTCCCCCCACTCCGGCCGGAAAGCTGATCTTCGGGTTTGGCTGCGGGCTGATCACAGTGGCCATCCGGGTGTGGGGCAACTATCCGGAGGGCGTGTCCTTCTCCATCCTGCTCATGAACATCCTCAATCCCTACATCTGCATGTGGACACAGCCAAAACCCCTGGGAGGTGTGAAGGAATGACGAAGACGAAGAGCTCTGTTTTCACGGATTTTATCGCCCCCATCGGGGTGCTGCTGCTGATCTGTGTTGTGGCCTCCGCCCTGCTGGCCTACACCAACGACATCACCGCCCCCATCATTGCCGCGGCGGAGGAGGAGGCGGCCCGGCAGGCCCGGATCGCCGTGCTTCCTGAGGCGGACAACTTTGAGCTGCTGGAGGTGGACGGCCTGCCTGAGACCGTCACCCAGGTATACCAGGCCACCAACGATGCTGGCTACGTGTTTATGATCACCTCCGACGGCTACGGCGGCCGGGGCACCCTAAATATGATCTGCGGCATCGACGGGGAGGGCTATATCACCGATACCCAGGTGCTCAGCCATTCCGAGACAGTGGGCCTGGGGGCCAGGATCACCGGAGACGACTTCCGGGGACAGTTTGTGGGAAAGGACGCCAGCCTGGAGGGTGTGGACACCATCGGCGGCGCCACCATCTCATCCGATTACTACATCAATGCCATCCGGGACGCTTTCACGGCCTATGACATGGTAAAGGAGGGGCAGTGAAATGAAAAAATTGAGAATCCTCACCAACGGCATCATCCGGGAGAATCCCATCCTGGTGCTGGTGCTGGGCACCTGCCCCTTCATGGCGGTCACCACCCAGGCGTCCAACGCCATCGGTATGGGTGCGGCGGTTACCTTCGTGCTGCTGTGTTCTAATGTGCTGATCTCCCTGCTGCGCCGGGCCATCTCGGAGAAGGTGCGCATCCCCTGCTACATCGTGGTCATTGCCTCCTTCGTGACCCTGGTGCAGATGATCGTGCAGGCTTTCCTGCCTGACCTGAATACGGCCCTGGGCCTATACCTGCCCCTGATCGTGGTCAACTGTATCATCCTGGGGCGGGCGGAGATGTTCGCCGGCAAGAACGGCGTGTTCGACTCCGCCCTGGACGCCATCGGCATGGGGGTGGGGTATACCCTGGCCATGCTGGTGATGGCCAGCATCCGTGAGATCCTGGGCAGCGGCACCTGGTTTGGCATCGAGGTGCCGGTGCTGATAGACAACAACATCTCCATCATGGTTATGGCTCCCGGCGGCTTTGCCATCTTCGGGGTGCTCATCGCCGTGGTCAACAAGGTCACCAAGGGCAAGGCTCCCCGGAAGAAGGAGTTCGGCTGCATGGGCTGCCCCAGCGCGTCGGTGTGCGGCGGCGCGTTGAGCTGCGCCGGTGACGGAAAGGAGGCGGCCGCGAAATGAGTGAAGTAAAAGTAATCATTGGAATTATTATGACCGCCGTGCTGGTCAACAACTATGTTTTGAGCCAGTTCCTGGGCATCTGCCCCTTCCTGGGGGTGTCCAAAAAGCTGGACCAGGCCAGCGGCATGTCCATTGCCGTCATCTTTGTCATGGTGCTCTCCACCGCCGTGACCTATCCCATCCAGTACTTTGTTTTGAACCCCAATGGCTTGGGCTATCTCCAGACCATCGTGTTCATCCTGGTGATTGCAGCTCTGGTGCAGCTGGTGGAGATCATTCTGAAGAGGTACATCCCCGCTCTGCACGCCTCCCTGGGCGTATACCTGCCCCTGATCACCACAAACTGCGCGGTGCTGGGTGTGTGTATCAGCAACGTGGACAGCTACCTGCTGGCCGACGCCGTCTTTGGCACCAGCTTTGTTCACGCGCTGTTCAACTCCTTTGGCAGCGGTGTAGGCTTCTTCCTGGCCATGGTGCTCTTCGCCGGGGTGCGTACCCGGGTGGAGCGGTGCAACTGCCCGGAGTGCTTCAAGGGCATGCCCATCACCCTGCTGTCCGCCTCCATCCTGTCCGTGTCCTTCATGGGCTTTGCCGGACTGGTGGAGAATCTGCTCGGTTTGGGCTAAGGAGGGCATGAATGATGGATGTTTTTCAAGTTGTGATCATTGCTGTGATCGTTCTGGCCATCATCGCCCTGATCTGCGGGGTGATGCTCACTGTGGCCTCCAAGTTTATGGCGGTGGAAGTGGACGAGATGCTCCCCAAAGTTCGGGAGTGTCTGCCCGGCGCCAACTGCGGCGCCTGCGGCTTTGCCGGCTGCGATGGCTACGCCGCCGCCCTAGTGGAGGATCCTGATTTGTCCATTACCCTGTGTGTCCCCGGCGGCTCCGGCGCCGCCCAGCAGCTGGGCCAGGTGCTGGGCCGGGAGGGCGGCGAGGTGGTCAAAATGGTGGCTGAGGTGCGCTGCGGCGGCACCTGCGCCGCCACCTCCGCCAAGATGGACTATGAGGGCATCGACAGTTGCACCGCGGCAAAGCTGCTCTTCGGGGGCAGCGGCACATGCGTCTACGGCTGTGCCGGCCTGGGAGACTGCGTCAAGGTGTGCCCGGAAAAGGCCATCTATCTGGTGGGCGGCATCGCCCGGGTGGATACCGGGCTGTGTACCGGCTGCGGCCTGTGTGTCAAGACATGTCCCAATGAGGTGATTGCCGTGCGGCCCGCCACCGCCCCGGTGGTGGTGGACTGCAACAGCACCCGGCCTGGCGCGGAGACACGGAAGGCGTGTACGGCCGGCTGCATCGGCTGTAAGCTGTGCGAGCGCAACTGCCCCACCGGCGCCATCACGGTGACGGACAATCTGGCGTCCGTGACATACGAGAAGTGTGTGGGCTGCGGCAAGTGCGTGGAGGCGTGCCCGTCCCACTGCATCATTGGCATCAACCTGGCCGCCGCGGCCAAGCAGGGCTGAGGACTGCCAACAGAACAGGAAAAAACGGGAGGCCAATCCAAATCCGGATTGGCCTCCCGTTTTTCTGTCTGATCCCCTTACGGAAGCTGTCTGCCGCAGGGATCCGCTGTGGGGGCGGGAGAGTAGTGCCGCTTGGCGGTGGCGTAGAGCAGGTAGCTGCCCGAGAGGTTGTAGCAGGTAAAGCCGTGCTGGGAGAGAATCCGGCAGGCCACATAGCTGCGCAGGCCGCTCTGGCAGTGGGCGTACACCGGCTTGCCGGCGGGCAGCTCGTTCAGACGCTCCCGCAGCTCGTCCAGGGGGATGTTCCGGAAGCCGTCAATATGGCCGTTGGCGTACTCCTGGGGCGTGCGCACGTCCAGCAGGGTGACGCTGCCGTCCCGGGGCAGGGCGTCCACCTCATGCCAGTGAAATTGGCGAAGCAGGCCGTCTTTCAGGTTTTCCATCATGAAACCGGCCATGTTTACCGGATCCTTGGCGGAAGAGTAGGGGGGTGCGTAGGCCAGATCCAAATCCTTCAGTTCCAGCCCGGTGAGGCGGGCGTGGATGGCGGCGGCCAGCACATCGATGCGCTTATCCACCCCTTCATAGCCCACAATCTCCGCGCCCAACAGGCGGAAGGTGTCCCGCTCAAAGAGCACCTTCATTATCATGATTTTACCGCCGGGGTAGTAGCCGGCGTGGCTGGCGGGAGCCAGATAGACCTTGTCGCAGTCCAGACCCGCCAGCTTGGCGGCCTCCTCGCTCAGGCCGGTGGACGCCACGGTCATGTCAAAGACTTTCAACACGAAGGAGCCCTGGGCGCCGAGATAACGGCTGTCGCCGCCGCAGATGTTGTCCGCTGCGATTCGCCCCTGCTTGTTGGCCGGGCCGGCCAGGGAGATCAGGGTGTTTTCACCGGTGACGGCGTGACGCACCTGCACCGCGTCCCCCACGGCGTAGATGTGAGGCAGAGAGGTTTCCATACGGTCGTTGACCACAATGCTGCCCCGCACCCCCAGTTCCAGCCCCGCGTCTTTAGCCAGGGCGGTGTCCGGAGTGACGCCGATGGCCAGGACCGCCATGTCGGCCTGGATGGGATCAGCCTGCTTCAGCTTTACCTGGATGCCGCCGGGGGTGGAGGCGAAGCCCTCCACCATGTGGCCCAGCAGCAGACGGACGCCCTTTTCCCGTAGCTTGGCGTGGAGGAAGGCGGCCATCTCCGGGTCCAGCTGGAGGAGCATGTGGTCGATACCCTGGATGATGGTGACATCCAGGCCCAGCTCCCGGAGGTTTTCCGCCAGTTCCAGTCCGATGAAGCCGCCCCCGGCCAGTACCACCGACTTGGGCTTGGTCTCCTCCACAAACTGCCGAATGCGCAAAGTGTCCTCCACGGTGCGCAGGGTGAACAAGCGGGGGTCGTCCAGGCCGGACATGGGGGGCTGGGTGGGCTTGGCGCCGGGGGAGAGCAGCAGCTTGTCATAGCCCTCCTCAAATTCCTCGCCCGTGGTCAGATTCCGGACGCTGACGGTCTTTTTCTCCGGATGGATGGCGGTGACCTCATGGCGCACCCGCATATCCACCCGGAAGCGCTGATAGAAGCTTTCCGGGGTCTGGAGGGTGAGCTGATTTGGGTCGGTGATGACGCCGCCAATATAGTAGGGCAGGCCGCAGTTGGCGTAGGAGACATAGCCAGAGCGCTCAAAGACCACGATCTGGGCCTGTTCATCCAACCGGCGGATTCGGGCGGCTGCGGTGGCTCCGCCTGCCACACCGCCCACAATCACGACTTTCATGTTATGCTTCCACCTTTCTGCGGGAGGGTCACTCCCAGAATTGTTTGATGGGGGGATGATGCACTCATCCTATCGGAACGGCAAAGGCAAGTCGGTGATAAAATCACATCCGGCCCGAGAGGATTCAGGCCGGGGCGTCCTTGCCGCCCCGGCGCCAGCGCAGCAGCAGGGCGGAATGGACGATGACCACCACCGAGCCGGCGTTATGGACCAGTGCACCCACCACAGGGTTGAGAATGCCGGGGACGGCCAGGGCGATGGCCAGGAAGTTGAGCGCCATGGAGAAGGTAAGGTTGAGCTTGATGGTGGTCATCATGCGCCGGGACAGGGCGAACAGGTGGGACAGTTCCCGGACCTCGTCATCCACCAGGACGATGTCGGCCGCATCGGCGGCAATGTCGCTTCCCGCGGCCCCCATGGCGATGCCCACATTGGCTTTTTTCAGCGCCGGGGCGTCGTTGACTCCGTCTCCGATCATGCACACCTTCTGCCCGTCCCTCTGACACTGCTCCAGATAGCGCAGCTTATCCTCCGGCAGACAATCTGCGTGGATCTCGGGAACGTGCAGCTGCCTGCCGATGGTATCCGCCGCGCTGCGGTGATCCCCGGTGAGCAGCACCGGCTGTACCCCAAGGCGGGCGAGCTGGCTGATGGTTTGGGCGCTGTCCGGGCGCAGGGTGTCGGACAGGGCCAGGTATCCGGCAAAGGCCCCATCCACCCCGGTGAGGATGACGGTACAGCCCTGGGCGAGATAGTCCTCCAGCTCCTGCCGGACGGCCTGGGGTACAGCCAGCCCGAAGGCGGCCAGCAGCTTTTCATTCCCCGCCAGAACAACCCTGCCGCCCACGCTGGCCCGCACCCCCTCTCCCGGGATCATACGGAAATCGGAGGCGGAGGAGAGAGGGGTTCCGGTCGCCTGATAGCTGGCTGCCACGGCCTTGCCCAGGGGATGCTCGGAAAACTGCTCCGCCGCTGCCACCATGGCCAGCAGAGCCCCGTCGTCCAGCCCGGGCAGGATGCTGCGCACCGCCGCCACCCTGGGCTTGCCGTAGGTCAAGGTGCCGGTTTTGTCAAAGGTGATCTTACCCACCTTGGCCAGTCGCTCCAGCGCGTCGCCCTCTCGCACCAGAAAACCGTGACGGGTGGCGTTGCCAATGGCGGCCATGATGGCGGTGGGAGTGGCCAGCACCAGGGCGCAGGGACAGAAGACCACCAGGATGGTGACTGCCCGGATGATCTGGCCGCTGAAGATCCAGGTGAGAGCGGCGGCGGCCAGGGCGATGGCCACCACCCAGGTGGCCCAGCGGTCGGCCAGCCCCACGATTTTGGCCTTGCCCGCATCCACAGACTGAACCAGGCGGATCATGCGCTGCACGCAGCTGTCCTCCCCCACTCTGGAGGCCTCCATCTCAAAGGCGCCGAACTGGTTTACCGTACCGCTGGACACCTCATCCCCAGGCCCCTTGTCCACCGGGAGCGGCTCCCCGGTGATCACCGCCTGGTTGATGGAGGTCTGCCCGGTGAGGATCCTCCCGTCCACGGGGACAGTCTCCCCGGGCAGCACCCGGAGCCGATCGCCGATGCGCACCTCCCCGGCGGGAACGATCCGTTCCCCGCCGTCGGAGAGGACCCGGGCTGTCTGGGGGGTCAGATGGACCAGCTTCTCGATACCAGCACGGGCTCGGGCCACGGTGAGCTCCTCCAGCAGCGCGCCCAGCTGCATGATAAAGGCCACCTCGCCCGCGGCGAAATCCTCCCCGATGCACACCGAGGCGATCAACGCCATGGACACCAGCACATCCGCTTTGATGTCAAAGGCGGTGACCAGGCCGATGACCGCCTCCAGAATGATGGGCACACCGCACAGAAGGATGGCCACCCAGGCTGCGTCAAAGGGAAGGGGGAGTATGTCAAAAATACTGATCAGCAGAGACAGGCCGGACAGGACAAGCAAGACGATGTCCTTCTTGACGCCGCCCACTTCCAGCAGAGCCTCCAGCTTTTCCATGATGGCTTTCATTGTGAGACCTCCTTTTAATACCTATGGGGGTATAGGTATATTATAGAGGAGAGAAGGAGCTCTGTCAAGGCCGGGGGGAAGAGGAAAACAAACCAGGCAGAAACAGTGCAAAAAGGTCCGGGGGCATTGGCCCCCGGATTAGATCATATATTGGCGAACCGATCCATCGCCTTGGTGAAGCTCTCAATGGTCTTTTCCGCATCTCCATGCTCAATCCCATCCCGGACACAGTGGCGGATGTGTCCTTCCAGCACCACCTGGCCCGCTTTGTGGAGGGCGGCCTTGGCGGCGTTGATCTGTAGCAACATGTCTTCGCAGGGGACATCCTCGTCCACCATTCGGTCAATGGCCTGCACCTGACCGATAATCTTTCTCAGCCGTCGGTGAAGGTTTTCCGCGTCCATGCATTGTCTCATACTGTGACCTCCCATACCATACGGGGTATCTGTATGTTTCATTATAGACCATTTCCCCATTCTGTCAAGGCGGGGAAGACGCCAGGATATGGAAAGATTCCCTGTGCCACCTGGAAGGACAGCCAAATTTCTGGCTGGCGGCATTTCTGGCCCAAGCTGGCAGGGTTTGGACGGTCTCTGTCACGGGGGAAGGGGTGCCGGCATCGAGGTGCTGCTGGGCGGTCTCCAGGCGCAGATGGCCCGTCCCCTTCCTTTTTCTGCCTGTGGGCAGCGCGGGGGAGCGGAGCAGACAGCCCGGAAAATATAAGATTGGGGATAAGCCGGAATATTCTGGGACACGCCCTCATAGAATGGTGACGTCATGAGGGACAGGCCCGGTGGGAGGAGCGGGCGGGAGCCTGGCCCAAACCAATTTGTACAGAGGCCGTCTGGCCGGAGGAGATAACATGCAAGACGCGGTAACGGAGAGGACCAGAGGAGACGGGGCGCCGCCAGGGCGCGGGCGGCTGGCGGCGCTGAGCCAGGCTGCCGGGGTATTGCCGGAGCCATTTGCCCGGGCGCTGTGGGAGATTTCCCAGGATGAGCTGGGAACGGCGGAGGAGCTGCGGCTGCGGCTGGGCTTTCCGATGACGGTGAACCTGGGGAACACGGAGCGGGAGACGGCCAGTCCCCCGGTGACCGCCCAGGATCTGCGCACAGTGCTGGAAAACGCCAGCCAGGCCTCCGCCCACACGGTGCTGGACCAGGTGAAAAACGGCTATGTCACCCTCCGGGGCGGCCACCGAATTGGGCTGTGCGGCACGGTGGCCCGCCATGGGGAAGAGATCACCACCCTGCGTTATCTCACGTCGCTGGCCCTACGGGTGGCCTGCCCGGCGGAGGGACAGGCCGGGGAGTTGCTGGGTCAGCTGCGGACGGAGGACGGCATACTCAGTACACTGATTTTAGCGCCTCCGGGGGCGGGTAAGACCACCCTGTTGCGGGAGCTGGTGCGCCGCCTTTCCGACGGCGTGGGCGGTCCGCCCCTTCGGGTTGGAGTGGCGGACGAGCGGGGGGAGGTGGCCGCCCTGTGGCAGGGTGTGCCTCAGTTTGACGTGGGACGGCACACTGACGTGCTGGACGGCTGCCGGAAAGCTCAGGGGCTGACCATCCTGTTGCGGGGGATGAACCCCCAGGTGCTGGCCGCCGATGAGATCACCCACCCGGTAGACGTCAAGGCCATGGAAGAGGCGGCGGGGTGCGGAGTGGCCCTGTTGGCCACCGCCCATGGGGGCAGTGTAGCCGATCTGCGCCGCAGGCCGGTATACCGCTCCCTGATGGATGTTGGCGTGTTCCGCCGGGCGGTGGTGTTGGAGCGGCGTGGGACAACCCGCTGTGCCCGGGTGGAGGTGCTGGAATGATTCGGATTGTAGGTGCGGTGCTGCTGGCAGGGGGTTCCTCCGCCCTGGGGTTTGGGGCGGTGGGCCACTTGGAGGGCCGGGTGCGGGATCTGCGGGAGCTGGTGGCCGGTCTGGAGGTGATGCAGCGGGAGCTGAGTTGGCGGATGGCCCCCTTGCCCGAGCTGCTGGAGCGGGCGGCTCAGGGCACCAGCGGCCACGCTGCGCAGTTTTTCCACCTATGCGCCCAGGGGGCGGATCACCTCAATGGCCGGCCCTTCCGTCAGGTTTGGCTCCAGGGGGAGGAGGCCAGCGGCCTGCGGCTGGAGGAGACGGACCGGCTGCTGCTGGAGCAGCTGGGCGGTGTGCTGGGCCGCTATGATGCGGACAGCCAGCGCCAGGCTTTGGAGTTGGCGGCGGGAAGGCTGGAGGAACAGCGGGTTCAGGCCCAGCGGCAGCGCCAGCGGCTGGGCCGTGTATACGGGACACTGGGCGTGGCGGCCGGCGCCCTGCTGATGATACTTCTGATCTAGGAGGGGCGCATATGGATGTGGATCTGATCTTCAAAATCGCGGCTGTGGGAATTCTGGTGTCGGTACTCAACCAAGTGCTGACCCGGTCGGGCCGGGACGAGATGGCTACCATGACCACCCTGGTGGCGCTGGTGGTGGTGCTGATGATCGTGGTGCGGGAGATCAGCAGCCTGTTTGATCTGGTGGAGAATCTGTTTGACCTATGAGCGACGTGGTAAAGGTGGCGGCCGCGGCCATTCTGGCGGCGGTGTGCGCCCTGGCGGTGCGCAGGCAGGTGCCCGAGCTGGCCATCCTGCTGGCGGTGTGTGCGGGGGTGCTGATCCTGCTGTACTGCTCCGGGGCGCTGGCGGCGGCGGTGGAGCTTCTGGAGCGGCTGGCGGATCTGGGTGGGCTGTCCCCTCAGGTGCTCACTCCCATGATGAAGGCGGTGGGCATCGGGGTGGTCACCCGGCTGGCTTCGGATTTCTGTAAGGACGCCCAGGAGGGGGCTCTGGCCGGGGTGGTGGAGCTGGCGGGGACGGCGCTTGCTTTGGCGGCGGTGCTGCCGCTGATGGGCGCGGTGGTGGATCTGCTCACCCAGCTGCTGTGAAATGAGGTGTGTACATGAGATGGAAGGTTCTGGCCGTGACGCCGTTGCTGGTGTGGGCGCTGGTGCTGCCCGCCCAGGCGGCCGATCAGGAGGAGATTTTGTCCTCTCAAGAAGAGGCCCTGGATGTGGACGAGCTGGAGCGGGCTGCTGGGGAGAGCGGAGGGGAGATCGACTATGGGACGGGCCTGGAGGAAGGGCTGGAGCAGATTTTGGACACCGGCAGCCAGGAGATTGGTGGTGTGGTGCGCCGGGCGGTGCGCTCAGGCGTACTGATTCTCCTGATCCTGCTGTTGTGTGGGGCGGCAGACAGCCTGCCAAGCGGCCTGGGCCGGCAGGGGATTCCGGCGGTGGCTCTGGCGGGCACGCTGGCAGTGACGGCGGTGGCGGTGGCCGACGTCAACTCCTTGCTGGGCCTGGGGCGGGAGGCCATCGGCAATATGACCTCCTTTGCCAATGTGCTACTGCCCGCGGTGGCGGCGGTGACGGCGGCCACCGGGGCGGTGACAGGAGCCACGGTGCGGCAGATGGCGGCGGTGCTGTTCAGCAATGGGCTGGTTAACCTCATCAACAGTTTGCTCATCCCCCTGCTGTACGGCTACATTGCCGCTTGCGTGGCCAACGCAGCCCTGGGCAACGAAGGGCTTAAGCGGGTGGCGGGGCTGTTCAAGTGGGCGGTTACAACCATTCTCACCACAGTGATGCTGGCCTTTGTGGGATACCTGACGGTGAGCGGGGTGGTGGCGGGCTCTGCCGACGCCATGACGGTAAAGGCCACAAAATTTGCCATTTCCGGGGCTATCCCGGTGGTGGGGGGCATTCTGTCCGACGCGGCCGAGACCATCCTGGCCTCGGCGGGGGTGCTGAAGGGGACGGTGGGGGTATTTGGTATGCTGACCATTCTGGCCATCTGCCTGCTGCCCCTGCTGCAAATGGCGGTACACTATCTGCTGTACAAGGTGGCGGCGGCCCTGTCCGCCACGGTGGGCACCGGCCCGCTGTGTTCTCTGGTGGATCAGATCGGCGGGGCCTTTGGACTGCTTCTGGGTATGACGGGGGCCTGCTGTCTGCTGCTGCTCATCGCCCTGGTTTCCTCGGTCTCGGTGGCAGCAGCATGACGGAGCTGATACGGCAGTGGCTTTTGGGCATGGCCTGTGCGGCTATGGCTGCGGCGCTGGCCCAGAGCCTGGCCCCGGAAGGAGGGCCAAAACGGATTTGCAGACTGGCCGGTGCCCTGGCGCTGCTGCTGGCCACGGTCAGCCCCCTGCTAAAGCTGGATGAGGTGACCCTGTCCCGGCTGGCGGAGGATTACCAGGTTACCATGGGGGACTATACGGACGCGCTGGAGGAGGAGAACAATTTGCTGTACCAATCCATCATAGAGCGGCAGACCGCCGCATATATTTTGGACAAGGCGGAAGCGCTGGGGGTTTCCTGCCAGGTGGAGGTGAAGTACCGGTATGACCAGGACGGCGCGCCCTATCCCCATGAAGCGCGGTTTCGGGGAACCTGGACCCAGGAGCAGCGGGAAGGGCTGGAGGAGATGCTGGAGGAGGATCTGGGTATCCCCCCGGAGCGGCAGTCATTTGAGAGGACACAAGCATGAAATTCCAATGGAAATTGCCCCAGATGGAGAAGGTGTTGGGGTTTCTCAAGCAATACAAGTACGTGCTTATCGTGGCCGCGGCGGGGCTGCTTCTGCTGCTGTGGCCCACCGGGGGGGATGGGCGGCAGCCAGCGGCGCAGCAGACCGGCCTGACCGGGGCGGAGGAGGACTTCTCCGTGGAGGCACTGGAGGAGCGGTTGGCCCAGGCCCTATCCCGGATTGACGGAGCGGGGGAGGTGTCGGTGATCCTCACGGTGGACAGCGGTATGGAGCGGGTACTGGCCACTGACCGCAGCCAGGAGCAGCGGGATGGGGAACTGTCCATCCAGGAGGAGACGGTGGTCATCTCCACCGACGCGGGGGAGGAGGCGGTGCTGGTCAAGCAGCGCTATCCCACCTTCCAAGGGGCGCTGGTGGTGTGCCCCGGGGGAGATGACGCCGCAGTGCGGCTGGTGCTGACCCAGGCGGTATCTGCCCTGACGGGGCTGGGAACGGACCGGATCACGGTGTGCAAGGGTTCCTGAAAATCTGAAATTGAGTGTAGGAGGGCAAAAGTGATGAGCGTATGGAAGCGCAACGCGGTGGTGGTGGCTATCGTCCTGTTCGTGGGGGCGGCGGTCTACCTCAACTGGTCGTACAACAACCAGTCGGAGGAGACGGGAGACGACCCGGGCAAGATGTTGGGCCAGACCAGCCTGGTCAATGGCCAGCAGGAAGAGGGAGGGCAGACGGGACAGACCGGGGAAGCTGGGGAAAATGGGGAGACGGGAGAGACCGGCGGGGATGAGGCCGCCCAGACCGGCTACTTCGCCTCCGCCCGGCTCAACCGGCAGCAGGCCCGGGACAGCGCTCTGGAGCTGCTCCAGGAGGCGGCGGCAGACGCCTCGGCGGACCAGACCCTCATTGACGAGGCCAACGCCTCTATCCAGGCCATGGCCACCTACACCATGTCCGAGGCCCAGGCAGAAAACCTGATTATCGCCAAGGGTTACGGGGAGTGCGTGTGTTTCCTCAACGAGGACAGCGCCAGCGTGGTGGTATCCGCCACGGAGAACGGCCTGACAGACAGCGACACGGCCAAAATTGTGGAGATCGTCATGGAGACCACCGGCCTGGAGGCCAACCAGATCAAGATCATCGAGGCCGACCCCTGAGGGGTGGCCCGAATAAATCGCCCCATGCCCCGCCGGAAGGCGGGGCATGGGGCTGCAGCTTTTCCTGATGGGTCAGACTGTTACCGCAGGCTCTGAATCAGGTAGAGCCTGCCAGCGGTATCGTCGTAGAGGATATAGAGCCAGCTTCCGTCCTCCTGCGTGAGCAGCTCCCAGCGGTAGGGCCGGGTGAGGTCCAGCTGATATTGGGGGTCAATGTCTAGGATGTCCAGAGTGAGCTGAAGACGAGAGATGCGCTGCGTGAGAACCCCGGTGGAGAAATTCTCGGTGAAGCCGGCCTCGTCCCGCTCATAGCGGAATACGATATACTGGTCGCTGTCTCCCAGACTGGAGTCGTCGGCAAAATATTCCATCTCCATTCCACAGGGCAGGTCGATCCCCCAGTTGATCCGGTAGGCCCGTTCTGCGGTGATGATGAGGGGGCGTCCAAAGTAATAGAGGACGGGGACGGCGATGAGGATGAGCAGGATGATGCAGGTGATAAGCAGCGCGTTGTTGGGTCGCTTTCGTTGTTTGGTTTGCTTCATAGCGCCCCTTCCCTTCCATCTGGCTGGTATTGAATGAGATCCCCCGGCTGGCAGTCCAGGGCGCGGCACAGGGCGTCCAGGGTGGTAAAGCGGACGGCCCGGGCCTTCCCGTTCTTCAGCAGGGACAGGTTGGTCATGGAGATGCCCACCTGTTCGGACAGCTCGGTCAGGCTCATCTTCCGCCTGGCCATCATCAGGTCCAGTTGAATCAGAATCATGGCGGGGGCCCCCTTATATGGACAGGCTGCTGTCGGTGTAGTACTCGCCCCCGTCCCGAATGACCTCCTTGAACAGGGTGGCCAGCACCAGGAGCATGACGCAGCCCAGGAGGATGACGACGGCCAGCAGCAGGTGGGTGCGGACGGCAGCATACAGGTAGAGCAGCTGGTCCAGCAGCAGGCAGACCTGGATGCCGGTGAGCCGTTTCACAACTTGGTCGGTGAATACGGAGTTTCGGTTGAGGGAGAGGCTGATGGACAGGAAGAGGCAGAGCAGGATCAGAAGGGGGAGGGCGCTGAGACGCAGAAAGAGCAGATGGGCGCCGTCCGGCGAAAGGCCAGAGGGGGCCGGGAGATTCGCCAGGAGCTGTGGGAGGAAGATCATCACGGCCAAAACGCCCAGGATGCTCAGGACACTGAGGACGACCATCGCCTTCTTGACCAGCCCTCTGTGGATACGGAGGAGATCATGGCTGCCGCTGAATTCCCGCATAAGCAGAGACCCCTTTCTAAAAATATTTTTAATTACATAAAATGTTTTACGATAAACATAAAATGTGTCAAGAGGATGGGGAGAAATTTTGGAAAGCGCCTGGGGGAAACAGGGGGATGCCGGGGGAAAGCCAGGGAGGAACCCGCGGAAGAAGGGAAAATCGCCATTGTATTTTTTTGGCCGGGGTGCTATAATAACTCCACGAAGCAACCGGAAGGAGTGTGAGGTCAGATGGCCGAAAGCAGAGAGTATATTTCCCGGGAAGAGGAACTGGGCAGCGTGAGTATCTCCGAGGAGGTTCTGGCCGCCATCGCCGGCGCCGCCGCTTTGGATGTGGAGGGTGTGGGCACTCTGGGCTCCGGTCTGGGCAGCGATGTGGCCGCCATGGTCAACCGGAAGGTGTTGTCCAAAGGCGTGCGGGTCTCCGTGGAGGAGGACCGGGTGTCGGTGGACATTTCCCTGATGGTGAAGTACGGCTATGTGGTGCCCGATGTGGCCCGGGGCGTGCAGGACGCCATTGCCAGCGCGGTGGAGAACACCAGCGGATTGCAGGTGTCCTGCGTCAACGTGACGGTGGCCGGGGTGACGTTTCAGAAATAGGGCCAGAGAGCAGGGGAGCCGGGTCTGAAGGGATCCGGCTCCGTTTTTGTGTCCGGCGGGAAAAAACACTTCCCTTTTAGGGGGCTCCCGTGTATAATCAGTGTATATGCAAATGGGAAACGAGCAGACCGGCGCACGCCGCCGGGAAAGGAAGGATGCACCATGACCAGGACCATAGCCCGTGAGATCGCTATGCACTTGGCCTTTGAACAGGCTTTCTCCAATCTGGAGGCGGAGGAACTGTTGGATCGGGAGCTGACGCCGGAGGCCTTTGAGAGCCGCAAAAGGGAGGAGCCGCTGTACGGCGACTTCCCGGATGAGGAGCAGCGCGGCTATATTGCGGAACTGGTGAAAGGGGTGGCCCGGCGCCGGATCGAGCTGGACAGCCGCATTGAAAAGTACGCCAAGGACTGGCGGGTGGCCCGTATCGACCGGGTGGCCGCCTGCATCATGCGGGTGGCCATGTATGAGATTCTGTATCTGCCCCAGGTGCCCGACAAGGTGGCCATCAACGAGGCGGTGGAGATCGCCAAAAAGTATCTGGATACCGATGTGGTGGGCTTTGTCAACGGTATCCTGGGTTCCTTTGTCCGGGAAGAGCGGCCGCAGGAACAGGAGCCGGCGGGGAAAGGATGAGGAACATGTCCGGACTGTGCGTCGGATTTGATACCAGTAACTATACCACCTCCGCCGCGGTATTCGACGGCGTGCAGGGGGAGAATCGGGGCCAGCTGCTTACCGTGGAGCAGGGTGCTCTGGGTCTGCGGCAGAGCGAGGCGCTGTTCCAGCACGTCAAGCGGCTGCACCGGATGGTGGAGCAGCTCCGGGAGGAGGGGCGGATGGGCGCCATCGCGGCGGTGGGGGCCTCCACCCGCCCCCGGGAGGTGGAGGGCTCCTACATGCCCTGCTTCCTGGTGGGGGAGGGGCAGGGGCGCACCCTGGCCGCGGCTCTGGGTGTGCCCTTTTTTCCCTGCTCCCACCAGCAGGGGCACATCGCGGCGGCGGCCTGGTCCGCCGGCCGTGAGGACCTGTTGGACACCCCCCATCTGGCCTGGCACCTGTCCGGGGGCACCACTGAGCTGCTCTATGTCCGGCCCAGCGGCTACCTGATAGAGGCTCAGCTCATCGGCGGTACCCAGGATATCTCCGCCGGGCAGCTGGTGGACCGCATCGGAGTGGCCATGGGTGTCCCCTTCCCGGCGGGCAAGGGAATGGACGCCCTCAGCCTGCTGTCCCAGCGGGAGGACTGCTTCCCGGTAAAGACGAAGGACGGGCGGTTCTCCCTGTCCGGCATGGAAAACAAGATCCGGGGGATGTTGGAGCAAGGAGCGGAAAAGCCGGATGTGGCCCGGTTCACTTTGGAGACCATTGCCTCGGTGCTCATCCGCACCACGGTGTGGGCCCGGGAGCGGTATGGGGATCTGCCCCTGCTGTGCTCGGGGGGAGTGGCGTCCAACACGCTGCTGCGCCAACGGCTGGAAGGTCTTGGGGCGGTGTTTGCCCCGCCTAAGTACTCTGTGGACAACGCCCTGGGGGTGGCCATCCTGGCCCACCGGGGGCTGGAACGGGGGGCGCGGTGATGAATTTGACTCAGGTTCCCGTGTATACGGTGTCTCAGATCAACGGCTATCTGAAGGATCTGATGGAGGCCGACCCTCTGCTGCGGTCCCTGCTGATCCGGGGGGAGATCTCCAACTACAAGCGGTATCCCTCCGGTCATCACTATTTCTCTCTGAAGGACGACAAGGGCAGCCTGCGGTGCGTGCTGTTTCGGGGGGACGCGGCCCGGCTGCGGTTCCAGCCTGCCGACGGCATGAGTGTGCTGGCCTTTGGCCGACTGTCCGTCTTTCCCCGGGACGGGCAGTATCAGCTGTACTGTACCCAGCTTATGGAGGATGGCCGGGGGGCGCTGGACCTGGCCTTTGAGCGGCTGCGCCGGAAACTGGAGGAGGAGGGGCTGTTTGCCCCTGAGGGGAAAAGACCTCTACCCGGATGGCCGGGGCGCATCGCCCTGGTCACCTCCCCGGCGGGGGCGGCAGTACGGGATATGATCCGGATTTTAGGGGCCCGCTGGCCCATGGCCGGGGTGCTGGTGGTCCCGGTCCGGGTGCAGGGGGAGGGGGCAGCGGAAGAGATTGCCGCCGCCATCGACCTGGTGAACCGCCGGGCGGACATTGACCTGATCATCACCGGCCGGGGGGGCGGTTCCCGGGAGGATCTGTGGGCCTTCAATGAGGAGGCGGTGGCCCGGGCCATCGCCCGCTCCCGCATCCCGGTGATCTCCGCTGTGGGCCATGAGCCGGATGTGACCATTGCCGACTATGTGGCGGATGTGCGGGCGGCCACCCCGTCCAACGCTGCCGAGCTGGCAGTGCCCGACCAGGCCCAGGTGCGCGGCCAGCTCCATCAGCTGGCCCGCCGCCTGGCCGCCGCCCAGCGTTCCCGCCTGCTTGCGGGGCGCAAGGACCTGCGGCGGCTGGCGGACAGCCGGGCGCTGCGCAATCCCAAGGCGGCCGTGGAGGACGGCCGGATGCTGGTTGACCGTGCCCAGGAGCGGCTGAGCGCCGCGCTGAGAAACATGTTGAAGGACGGAAGGGGAGAGCTGGCCCGGCTGGGGGCTGGGCTGGATGCCATGAGCCCGCTGAAGGTGCTGGGCCGGGGCTACGCCATGGCCAGAGGGGCCCGGGGGATCGTGACCCGGGCGGCTCAGGCGGAGGTGGGCCAGGCCCTGGACGTGCTGCTGGCGGACGGCACCCTCCGCTGCCAGGTCAAGGAAAAGGAGGAAACGGAGCCATGGCAGGCAAAAAGCTGACCTTTGAACAGTCCATGAATCGCCTGGAAGAGATTGTGGGCAAGCTGGAGCAGGGGGAGTGCGGGCTGGACGAATCCCTGAAGCTCTTCGAGGAGGGGGCCAAGTTGGCGGCCTCCTGCAACCAGATGTTGGACCAGGCGGAGCAGAAGGTGGACCTGCTGCTCAATGCCAACACCGGGGAGGAAGCTCCCTTTGTGCGGGAACCGTGAGCGCCATGGAGTTTGAGAGAGAATACCGCCAGGCGGCAGACCTGGTGGAGCGGGAGCTGGAGGGCTGCTTTTTGGAGGACGTGCCCCAGCGGGAGCTGCTGGACGCTATGCGGTACAGCCTGCTGGCCGGAGGCAAGCGGATCCGGCCGGTGCTGGCCCTGAAGTTCTGTCAGGCGGTGTGTGGCTCCATGGAGCCCGCTCTGGACTATGCCTGTGGAGTGGAAATGCTGCACACCTACTCCCTCATTCACGATGACCTGCCCTGTATGGACGACGACGACCTGCGCCGGGGCAAGCCCACCTGCCACAAGGTCTATGGGGAGTGTAACGCGGTGCTGGCGGGGGACGCCCTGCAGGCGGAGGCCTTCCGGCGCATCGCCGCCTCGGAGCGCTCGGCGGGGCTTGCCGCCAATGGCCGGGCCTGCGCGATCCTGGGGCAGGCAGCTGGGGCCCTGACGGGCATCTGTGCCGGGCAGTACCTGGATATGTCCGGGGAGGGCAAGACGCTGGATGAGGGGCAGCTGACCCAGATTCACCTGTGGAAGACGGCGGCCCTGCTCCAGGCGGCCTGTCAGTTGGGCCTTGCCGCCTCTCCGGTGGAGCCCACCCAGGCCCAGCTGGCGGCGGCGGAGACCTACGCCCGGGAGGTGGGCATCGCCTTCCAGATTCGGGATGATATGCTGGACCAGGAGTCTACCACCCAGGCGCTTGGCAAACCGGTGGGCTCTGACGCGGTCAATGGGAAACACACCTTTGCCACGCTGTACGGCCTGGAGAAATGCCGCCAGATGGTGGAGGCGCACACCCGCCTTGCCAGACAGGCGGTGTCCAAGGCCTTTGACAACGCCGAATTTCTGTGCCGGCTGGCTGACCGGCTGGCTGGACGCGACCGTTGAATTGCGGGGAGGAAACCGAGATGATCACCCCAATTTTACTCATGGCGGTAGCCGCCTGGGCCATTGCACAGATTCTCAAAATGGTGATCGCCTCGGCAGCCTACCGGGAATTTGCCTGGCGGCATCTGTCCACCGGCGGGGGAATGCCCAGCTCACACTCTGCCATGGTGTGTGCCTGCGCCACAGGCGTTGGATTCAGCGAGGGAATAGATCATCCACTGTTTGCCATTGCCGCGGTGGTGGCCTTTATTGTGATGTACGACGCCTCCAACGTGCGCTGGGAGACGGGAAAACAGGCCAAGGTGCTCAACTGCATGATACGGGCCTGGAACGGGGAGAAACCGGAGCTGCCGGAGAAGGAACTTAAGGAGATGCTGGGACACACCCCCTTCCAGGTGGCCATGGGCGCCCTGCTGGGGATCGCGGTGGGAATCGCGGGCAGCCTGATGGCGTTTTGAGAAATCCAGGAAGAAGTATTTTTTAAAGGAGGGAGACGGCATATGGAGATACCGGAACAGCTGGGCCGGCTGACCGATCAGCAGGCCAGACAGCTTTGCCAGGAACTGCGGGAGCGGATCATCGCCAGCGTCTCCCGCACCGGGGGCCACCTGGCCTCTAACCTGGGGGTGGTGGAGCTGACGGTGGCCATCCACCGGGTTTTTGATTTGAATGTGGACCGGCTAGTGTTCGATGTGGGGCATCAGTGTTATGCCCACAAGATCCTCACCGGACGGGCCGGGCTGATGGATACTCTGCGTCAGTTTGGCGGCCTGTCCGGTTTTCCCAAGCCCAGAGAGCACCGCTCGGACGCCTTCATCGCAGGGCATGCATCCAACGCGGTATCGGTGGCGCTGGGTATGGCCCGGGCCAGGTCCCTGACCGGGGAGAACTATCAGGTGCTGGCTCTGATGGGGGATGGGGCCATGACGGGGGGACTGTCCTTTGAGGGGCTGTCCAACGCGGGGCAGAGCGGCGAGGCCATAATCGTCATACTCAATGACAATGGCATGTCCATCACCAGGAACGTGGGCGGCGTGGCCAGCCATCTGGCCCGGCAGCGGCTCAAACCCCAGTATCTGCACATGAAGAAGATTTACCGCCGGATCACCAGCCATGGCCCTGTGGGGCGGGCGATGTACCGGTTTACCCACCGGGCCAAAAAGCTGGTGAAGGACGCGCTGCTCACCGGCAGCGTGTTCGAGGACATGGGCTTTACCTACCTGGGGCCGGTGGATGGCCACGACGTGGCCCGGCTGACCCAGCTGCTGCAGTATGCCAGGGAACTGAGCTGTCCTGTTCTGCTTCACGTCAAAACTGTAAAGGGGAAGGGCTACTCACCTGCTGAGCGGGAACCAGACCGATTTCACGGGGTGGGCTCCTTCCGGCCGGAGGACGGCGTGCCCCTGTCCGCTCAGGGCAAGGAAACCTTTTCCAGCGTATTTGGGCAGGCCATGTGTGAACTGGCCCGGGACCGGGGCGAGGTGTGTGCCATCACCGCGGCCATGCAGTCTGGGACGGGGCTGGACGAGTTTGCCCGCCAATACCCCAACCGGTTTTTCGACGTGGGCATCGCGGAAGAACACGCGGTGTCCATGGCCGCCGGCCTGGCTAAGCAGCGCGCGCTGCCGGTGTTCGCGGTGTATTCCACCTTTTTGCAGCGCTCTTATGACATGCTCATCCACGATGTGGCCATCCAGGGGCTGCATGTGGTATTCGCCGTGGACCGGGCTGGCCTTGTGGGGGAGGACGGCGAGACCCACCATGGAATTTTTGACGTGGCCTACCTGGGATCCGTGCCGGGCATGCGCATTCTGTGCCCGGCCAACTTTGCCGAGCTGCGGGCCATGCTGCGCCACGCGGTGCTGGAGCTCACCGGCCCGGCGGCGGTACGCTATCCCCGTGGGGGAGAGGGCGCGCTTAAAACCCCCTGCGGCACGCAGGGGGCCTGCGTGGTGCGCCAGGGGTCCGACCTGACCCTGATCGCCTACGGCACCATGATCAACGAGACCCTGACAGCGGCGGAGCTGCTCCAGGAGCGGGGGATATCCGCCCAGGTGCTCAAGCTCAACAGCATTGCCCCCCTGGATATGGAAACCATCGCGCTGTGTGTGGAGCGCACCGGCGGGCGGATACTGGTGGCGGAGGAGTGTGTGGATTCCGGCTGTGTGGGCCGCAGAATCCTCTCGGAGCTGGCCCTTCGGGGCCAGCGGTACAACCGCCCTGTCCTGGCCAATCTGGGCGACCGGTTTGTTCAGCACGGTACCGTAGATCAGCTGCGGGCCCTGTGCGGAATCGACGGGAAATCCCTGTGCAAACGGGCGCTGGAGGTGATGGGACATGGCTAAAAAACGGCTGGATGTGCTGCTGGTGGAGCGGGGGCTGTCCGACAGCCGCCAGCGGGCCCAGGCGGTCATCATGGCCGGGGAAGTGTTTTCCGGCAGCCGCCGCCTGGATAAGCCGGGTATGGCCTTGGAGGAGGATACGCCTCTGGAGGTGCGCGGCAAACTGCGCTACGTCAGCCGGGGGGGCCTGAAGCTGGAAAAGGCGATGGCGTGTTTTCCCATTGCCCTGGAGGGCAAGGTGGCGGCGGACATCGGGGCCTCCACTGGGGGATTTACCGACTGCATGCTGCAAAACGGCGCCGCTCGGGTATACGCGGTGGACGTGGGCTACGGCCAGCTGGCCTGGTCCCTGCGCAGCGATCCCCGGGTGGTCTGCCTGGAGCGCACCAACGCCCGCTACCTCACCCGGGAGCAGATTCCGGAGGCGCTGGACTTCGCCTCCATCGACGTGTCCTTCATCTCCCTGAAACTGATCCTGCCAGCACTGCGCGCGCTGATGCAGGAAAGCGGCCAGGTGGCCGCCCTCATCAAGCCCCAGTTCGAGGCGGGCCGGGAGAAGGTGGGGAAGAAGGGCGTGGTGCGGGATCCGGCGGTCCACCTGGAGGTGTTGGAGCACTTCCTCACCTACGCATCAGAAGCGGGGTTTACTGTAAAGGGGATTGACTTTTCCCCCATTCGAGGGCCGGAAGGGAATATCGAATATCTCGGGTATCTGGAAGCCCGGCAGGGCCCGGCCCAATATGGCGACCTGGCCGGGCTGGTCAGGCGCTCCCATGAGGAGCTGGAGGAGGTGAGACATTGAAAGTGGTGCTGTGCCCGAATCCCTATCGGGACAAAGGCCTGAAGGTGGTCCAGAGCGCCGTGAAGATTCTGGAGAACAGCGGCGTGGAGACGGCGGTGTGCCTGCCCTTTGAACTGGAGGAGAACAACCGCCCAGAGCTTCCGGCCCAGGTGCGGCTCAAGGCGCTGAAGCAGGAGCTGAAAACCGCGGATGTACTGGTATGCTTTGGCGGAGACGGAACCATTCTCCACGCCGCTCGGGACGCCAACCCCCATAACATTCCGGTGCTGGGCATCAACCTGGGCAGCGTGGGATTCATGGCGGAGCTGGAGCACAGCGAGCTGTCCCTGCTGGCCCGGCTGGCGGGGGGAAAGTTCGATGTGGAGCGGCGGATGATGCTGGATGTGGTGGTGCGCCGGGACGGGCGGCGGATATTCCGGGAAACCGCGCTGAACGACGCGGTGATCACCAAGGGATCGGTGGCCCGGGTGCTGGATCTGGAGGTCACTGGGGACCGGGCCACTATCGCCTCTTTTTCCGGGGACGGGGTGATCGTCGCCACCCCCACCGGCTCCACCGCCTATTCTTTGGCGGCGGGGGGGCCCATTGTGGAGCCCACTGCGGCCAATCTGATTGTCACGCCGGTGTGCGCCCACTCCCTGCACGCCAAGCCCTTTGTGCTGGACAGCGGCCGGGCGGTGGGGATTCGCATTACGCCGGGCGGCCGGAAGATGGCCTATCTGTCGGTGGATGGCGGCCGGGCGTTCAAGGTCCAGGTGGGCGACTGGGTGGAATGCCGGCGCTCAGAGCGGTTTGCCAAGCTGGTTAAGCTGACGGGGCGCAGTTTTTATGAGCGGATCAATCAGAAATTAGGGAGGGCGTGAATCGAATGAAGGCCAAGCGGCAAGCAGAGATCCTCCGGCTGGTGGGCTGTCAGGATATCGAGACACAGGAGCAGATGCTGGAGTGTCTGCGCACCTGCGGCATCCGGGCGACCCAGGCCACCATTTCCCGGGATATCAAGGAGCTGAACCTGGTCAAGCAGCCCACGGCCGGCGGGGCTTACAAATATGTGGTGTCGGCTGCCAAGCAGCCCCATCATAACTTTGCTGGCCGGCTGCGCAATATCTTCAAGGAGGGGGTTACCTCCTTTGATATGGCCCAGAACATCGTGGTGGTCAAAACCATGCCCGGGCTGGCCCCCGCCGCGGGAGCGGCGTTGGACGGCATGGAGATTGACGGGCTGGTGGGGTCGCTGGCGGGGGATGACACGGTCATCCTCATCATGCGTACCAACCAGCTGGCGGCGGACTTTTGTGAGGGAATGGAGTCCATGCTGGATTGAGGTGGGGAAACGATGCTGTCCTTACTGCACATTGAGAATATTGCGGTGATTTCCCAGGCGGACATCACGTTTGGAGAGGGCTTCAACGTGCTCACCGGCGAGACGGGGGCGGGCAAGTCCATTGTGATCGACGCCATTGGCGCCATTATCGGCCAGCGCACCAGCCGAGATCTGATCCGCACTGGGGCCAAGTCCGCCCAGGTTTCGGCGGTGTTCCGGGATCTGCCGGAGCTGGCCTGGTTCCGGGAGCAGGGGATCTTCCCCGATGAGAACGGGGAGCTGCTGGTGGAGCGGTCCATTCAGGCCGATGGGAAGAATGTGTGCCGGGTGAACGGCCGGCCTCTGTTGGTTACCCAGCTGCGGGAGCTGGGCTGCCAGCTGCTGAACATCCACGGCCAGCACGACGGCCAGCAGCTGCTGGACGAGGGCTGCCACCTGGACTATCTGGACAGCTTTGGCGCCACCCAGCCCCAGCGGGAGGCTTTCTTCCAGCGCTACGACCGGGTGCGGCAGCTGCGGGGGGAGCTGGACCGGCTTGAGATGGACGAGGGGGAGAAAGCCCGGCGGCTGGACACCCTGAACTACCAGATTGAGGAACTGGAGCGGGCCCAGCTCCAGGATGGGGAGGAGGAGACCCTCATCGCCCGGCGGGACCTGCTGCGCAACGCCGAGCGGCTCACCCGGGCCATGGGGGAAGCGTGGTCCGCCCTCACCGGCGGGGAGGACGGCCTGGGGGCTGTGTCCCTGTTGGCCCAGGCCGAAGAGGGGCTGAGTCAGGGCGGGCGGCACAGCCAGGATCTGGCGGAGCTGGCCAAACGGACGCAGACGCTCCGGTACGAGGCGGAAGATATTACCGAGGGGCTCCGGGATCTGCGGGAGTCCCTGGACTTCTACCCTGGGGAGCTGGACGAGCTGGAGGGCCGGCTGGATCAGCTCCACCGGCTGAAGAAAAAGTACGGCGGCAGCGTGGGAGAAATGCTGGAGTTTCTGGAGCGCTGCCGGCAGGAGCTGGACCGGATCCAGTTCTCTGAGGAACGCATGGAGCAGCTTCAGCGGGAGCTGGCCGCAGCCCTGACCGAGGCCAGGCAAGCGGGACAGGAATTGTCTCAGGTCCGCCGGATGGCGGCCGAGCGCCTGGCCGGACGGATTCAGGAGGAGCTGCGGCAGCTGGATATGCCCAAGGTGCGCTTCCAGGTGGCCTTCGCCCCCAAGGAGAATGAGGACGGTATGGACCACACCGGCATGGACGAGGTGCGCTTTCTCATGTCCGCCAACCTGGGGGAGGAGCTCAAGCCCATCCAGCGCATCGCCTCCGGCGGCGAGCTGGCCCGGATTATGCTGGCGCTGAAAAACGTGCTGGCGGAAACAGAGCAGGTGACCACCCTGATCTTTGACGAGGTGGACACCGGGGTATCCGGCCGGGCGGCGGGCAAGGTGGCCCAGAAGCTGTTCCAGGTGGCCCAGTCCAAGCAGGTGCTGTGCGTCACCCACCTGCCCCAGATCGCCGCCATGGGGGATGCGCACTTCTCCGTGGAGAAAGGGGAGACCGGCGGCCGGACCTATACCGCCGTAGAGAGGCTGGACCGGGCCCAGCGCCGGCAGGAGGTGGCCCGGCTGACCAGTGGGGATCACATCACCGACACCGCCCTGCGGGGGGCGGAGGAGCTGCTGGCCCAGGCGGAGGCCTATAAAGCGCAGCTTGCCGGCAAGACTTAGGAGGACGAGGCGACCCATGATCAAAGCGGCGTTTTTTGATGTGGACGGGACCCTGGTGTCCTTTCAACTGGGTAAGATCACCGACCGGCTGCGGGAGGATCTGCTGGCTTTGCGCCGGCGGGGGATTCTGCTGTTTCTGGCCACGGGCCGGGCCAGGCAGGATTTGGCGCGTACCAGAATGCTCCGGAGTCTGTCCTTTGACGCCTCGGTCACCCTCAACGGCCACTGCTGCTACAATGACCGGGAGGTCTATCTGGACAGGCCCATCTGCCGGGAGGATCTGGAGGGGGCCTGCGGCGTGCTCCGGGCCAATCCGGAGCTGGCGGCGCTGATGGCGGGCAATGGGGAGAGCTACGTCAACCAGCTCAACCATCGGGCTTTGGAGATCTTCGACTATATGCACACACCTCCCTACCCGGTGCGCCCTCCGGAGTGGATGCTGGAGCATAAGATCTACCAGTTCATTCCCCTGGTGGAGCGGGGCGGGGAGGAGCTTTTCCTGAAGGCCATGCCCCACTGCACCTATACCCGCTGGCATCCCAAGGGTGTGGACATCATCCCCGCGGGGGAGGGCAAGGCGGAGGGCATCCGGGCCACCCTGGACTACTACGGGTTGAAGAAGGAAGAGATCATCGCCTTTGGGGACGGAATCAACGACCTGACCATGCTGGCCATGGCGGGGGTCAGCGTGGCCATGGGCAACGCCGTCCAGGAGGTAAAGGCCGCGGCGGACTATGTGACCGACTCGGTGGAGGAGGACGGGGTATGCCGGGCCCTGCGGCATTTCGGCCTGCTGCCCTGAGGGGAAAAAAGATTTGACTTTGCAATATTCCTATGCTATGATGCTGACAATGCGTGGATGAGGAAGAGTAGCGGAACCCCGCCTGACCAGAGAGCCCCCGGCCGGTGGAAGGGGGAGAGGCAGTTCTGCGAATACCCCTCGGAGCGGCCCCCTGAACGGCGGAATGCTGAGTAGGGGCGGACGGGTGCGCCCGGTATAGCGCCTGAGTCTCTGACTCTCTGAGGCCGTTTTCGCGAGAAGGTGGCGAACAGAGGTGGTACCGCGTTCATCGCCCTCTGTCCCAATGGGACAGGGGGTGTTTTTTACGCAGCGGACAACAGAAGACAGGGGAAAGCTGGGTGTGCTATTTGTATTCTTGGCCGCTGTTCTGTATAGCATCGGGGGATTGTGCATCAAGGTGATCCCCTGGAACGGGCTTTCCATCAACAGCGGCCGAAACATGGTGGCATTGCTGGTCATTGGGCTCTATCTGCTGGCCACCCGGCACCCCCTCAGGCTGAACCGGTGGATTCTGGTGGGGGCGGCGTGCATCTGCGGCACCAACAGCCTGTTCACCCTGGCCAACAAGCTCACCACCGCGGCCAACGCCATCGTATTGCAATTCACCGCCCCCATCTTCGTACTGCTGCTCTCCGCCCTGTTCTGGAAACGGCGTCCCGGCCGGCTGGATGTGATCGCCTGCACCGTGGTGTTGCTGGGGGTACTGTGCTTCTTTGTGGACAGCCTGGAGGCCGGGGGCATGCTGGGCAATGTGCTGGCCCTGCTGTCCGGTGTGAGCTATGCCGGGGTGTTCCTCCTCCATGATCTGCCGGACAGCGACCCCATTTCCTCGGTGTTTTGGGGGGATGTGGCCAGCGTGGTCATCGGCCTGCCCTTTCTGGCGGGGGAGACAGACTTTTCCCTGGTGCCCATGATCAGCCTGGTGATTCTGGGCGCCTTTCAGGTGGGGGTGGCCTATATCCTGCTTACCATCGGGCTGCGCACCACCCCGGCGGTGACCGCCTGCCTGGTCTCCGGCATTGAGCCGGTGCTCAACCCCATTTTAGTGGCGGTGTTCTACCACGAGACCATCGGGCCCCTGTCCCTGGCGGGGGCGGCCATCGTCATTGGCGGCATTTTAGGTTACAACATGCTTAAACTCAAATCAGAAGAATAGAAGGAGTCAGAACGATGACATTGTATGAGGAACTGGTCGCCCGGGGCCTGATCGCCCAGGTGACCGACGAGGAAGAGATCAAGACCATGATCAACGCGGGCAAGGCCACTTTCTATATCGGCTTTGACCCCACGGCGGACAGCCTCCATGTGGGTCACTTCATGGCGCTGACCCTGATGAAACGGCTGCAGATGGCGGGCAATAAGCCCATCGCCCTCATCGGTGGGGGCACCGCCATGATCGGCGATCCCTCCGGCCGCACGGACATGCGCTCCATGATGACCCGGGAGACCATTGAGCACAACTGCGCCTGTTTCAAAAAGCAGATGGAGCGGTTCATCGAGTTTGGGGAGGGTAAGGCCCGGATGGTGAACAACGCTGACTGGCTGCTGAATCTGAACTATATTGACTTCATCCGGGATGTGGGCGCCTGCTTCTCGGTGAACAATATGCTCCGGGCGGAGTGCTTCAAGCAGCGCATGGAGAAGGGGTTGTCCTTCCTGGAGTTCAACTACATGCCCATGCAGTCCTACGACTTTTACTACCTGTTCCAGCACTACGGCTGCAACATGCAGTTTGGGGGGAATGACCAGTGGAGCAACATGCTGGGGGGCACCGAGCTCATCCGCCGGAAGCTGGGTAAGGATGCCCACGCCATGACCATCGCCCTGCTCACCGATTCCCAGGGGAATAAGATGGGCAAGACCGCGGGCAACGCCGTTTGGCTGGACGCTGGCAAGACCAGCCCCTACGACTTCTACCAGTACTGGCGCAATGTGGACGACGCGGACGTGATGAAGTGCGTGCGCATGCTCACCTTCCTGCCCCTGGAGCAGATCGACGAGATGGACCGGTGGGAGGGGGCCCAGCTCAACCAGGCCAAGGAGATTCTGGCCTACGAGCTGACCAAGCTGGTCCACGGCGAAGAGGAGGCGGACAAAGCCCAGACCGCCGCCCGGGCCCTGTTTGCCGGCGGCGGGGACAGATCCAGCATGCCCACCACCCAGCTGTGCCAGGACGACTTCGCCGACGGGCAGATCGGCGTGCTGGCCCTGCTGGTGCGCTGCGGCCTGGCCGCCTCCAATGGGGAGGCCCGGCGGCTCATCCAGCAGGGGGGCGTGACCATCAACGACCAAAAGGTCACCGACCCCAACGCCCGGCTGTGTTGCGCCGACTGCGGCGGCGGGGGTGTCATCATCAAGAAGGGCAAGAAGGTGTTCCACTGTGCCCGGATGAGAGAGTGAAAGTAAAGTATAAGAGTATAAGAGTATAAGAGTATAAGAGTATAAGAGTACCGCTCCGGAGAATTCCGGAGCGGTACTCTTTTGTGTAAATGATTGTTAAGCGATCGTATAGGCGAGCTGGGTAAATGTGTTTGTTATAAGAATAACCGCATTGAGTATTCCATTTACTGTTGCCGCGACCCATACGTTACCCGTTCTGTTATAGAGCTTTCGCGTAACAATGGTGGAGATGATTAAGGTGAAGAAAATGGGGATCAGAAGGATGGGGGCCAGGGAACCGAACATGGCGTGGCTATGGTCGGAAACCAAAACATAAGAGTAGTCTCCTGTTGTGATCATAGTGCCATATTGGAGAACCCAGACCAAAATATAGCCGCCAACATTAAATAAACAGACAAAAATGGTTGACAGCCAATCTGGGACATCTTTGAATCGATTGCTGATGTTGCTGATGGCGTTTACAGTAAAGAACAGCAGGAAGAAGGGAAGATACCTCAAAATAACGGGAAGTTTAAAGAAGGGGAATTTGAACACAGCAAGCGTCCAAAATCTAAAGTCAGTGCCCCAGATATCATATTGAGCCCAGACAACAATGTAGAGTATGAGTACGACGGTGAAACCAAAGAGAAGCGCTCTCAATAGCTCCCCGATACTCCGAAGAGAACCGCTTGCAAAAGGAGATCTGGTGCGTTCAGATTTGATTGCAATCGCACGAATCGCCCAAGATAAAAGGGTGAATACAATGATGACCAAGGCGCAAAGGGAGATCCACAGAGAAATGGTATTGGTAGTGGGTTGCGGGAAAAGGGTGGTTGTCGGGAAAATATAATTGCCCAAATGCGGATCAATATAAAGAGGCTCCAGCATAAATGCGGTAATGATGGCGATGCAGATTCCGCAAACCCAGAATGTGAGTTGCTGCCACCCTGTCTTAAAAGAGGGGAGCAATGCGGCCTCCTCCGCAAGTTCCGAGCTGCTCTTCCGAATTAACTTGGAAAAAATGGGGATTCGCAACAGGAGCGTGGCGATGGGGACAATAAGCAGGAAAAACCCGATAAGGCCAATGAGATTAAAACACTCTTTGACAAACCAAAGGTGACAATGTTCCGAGCCAATATAGGTGTTTCCAGAAGGAATGCCTAAAGTGTCGTAGAAAAAATCAACAGCGAATCCAGCGCTTGTCGAACTAAAGTGCGTCAACGGATGTGTAGTGGCGATCCAATACGCGATGGATGCCGTCTCGTCAATTGTTTCGCCGGCCTGGGCATTGATTTGCGTGGGTCCGTCCGCTGTGTACCAAGTGTTCATGATTACCGTGGAATCGTCAAAAGAAGGATCGGCCATTTTAATGATCTCAATACAATTCGAACTGGTAGGGTAATTGTAGGTGTCGTCTCGAATTATGCCAAATTCATCATATTTGGCAGCAATGATCCCGTTCTGAAGACCATCCGGGACTGAACCAAGGATTTCAGTAAACATCGGTAGTGAGTTTGCCTGTGCCTGAGCGAGATTTGCCTTTACATATTCAGGATGGCCCGCGTTAACAAGATGAATAATAGCGTAGACATTTCCGATAGAACCCATGGAATGGCCAGTCAACCCAATTTTGGTTTCATCCACATAGGCCTGGCTTGCAAGCCACTCCACACATGCCTCTGCACCTGTATTTTCCACAGCTTGCATGATATCGGCATTTGTTGCGAAATTAGGATCAGAACCGCCGTGACCTGGAAGATCTAAAGAAATAACGACAAATCCACGTCTTGCCAGTTCGACGTAATAGGCATCTTGCATTTCCTTGTTATTATAAAATCCGTGGGAAGTAACAATAGCAGGCGCGGGATTTTCGGCGGTTGCCGTATTGGGAACAAGCAACTTGAACGAAAGCCGGTAACTGGATCCTGATAGATCGACAGATCCGTTGCTCCCATCAAATGTGACTTCAATGTTTTTGTGATTGGCTTCTGAGTTTGCTCGAATTTCAGAGGCCATTTCGGCCCATGTTTTCGTATAATCCGTAACCTTGATTTTCCCTAAATTGTTTTCTGCGAGCTTAGCGCCCATGCCGCTTACAATCATGAAAATAAGAGCCAAACAAATCCATTTGATAGATTTCTCTTTGCGAAATAGCGCTTTCACTTATACTCCCTCCTAACTGATCCGATATGGCTGAACTACGAAAAGTTTTCTTGATACACGCCCCCCTCAAACACGCAAAAGCGCGACTGTCCACAGACAGCCGCGCTTCTCTTCACTCCTGCGCAATTTATCTAGTTACCGTGTAAAAGCTAATTTCACCATAGCAGATGCACAAGCATCTGTCAAGCGTCTCTTTCAAATTTGTCAATCATGTCTAAAAGTGTCCCTGAAAATTTGTCCCAACTTCCAAAAGAAAAAATTTCTTGTCCACCCTCTTGCCTTTTTCCGGCCGGCCTGCTATCATGAAACTGTCCAATGTGCGGAGTGAATGAGTGGCGCAAGGCAGCTGTGGGTTGCTTTGCGCGCTTTTGTTTCTCCGGCCACCATTGGGGTGAGAAGAGGGGGTTCACCATGAATCGAATCCAACTGCTGGAGCTGCTTGCGGACGGGCCGGTGATCGCCGCGGTCAAGGATGAGGAGGGACTGGCCGCCGCCCTGAAAAGCGACGTGGCCGTGATCTTCCTGCTCTACGGTGACGTGCTCACCATTGGTGAGACGGTGTCCCGTGTGCGCGGGGCGGGAAAAAAGGCCTTTGTCCATCTGGATCTGGTGGACGGCCTGGCCTCCCGGGAGATCGCCGCCGACTTCATCGCCCACAACACGGTGGCCGATGGGGTGCTGTCCACCAAAGCGGGGCTGTGCCGCCGGGCCAAGGAGCTGGGCCTGATCGCCATTCAGCGCTTTTTCCTGCTGGACTCCATGGCGCTGAAGAATATTGAACATCCACCCGTCCATGACCCTTCCGATCTGATCGAGGTGCTCCCCGGCCTGATGCCCAAGATCATTCGGCGGATCATTGGAATAACCGGAAAGCCGGTAATCGCCGGGGGGCTCATTTCCGACAAGGAGGATGTGACCGGAGCCCTTGGGGCCGGGGCGGTGGCGGTGTCTACCACCAACCCGGCGGTCTGGGATATGTAAAAACGGAACATTGCCATTGTTTCTGAGTTTGAGAGCGAAACAGGGCCTGTCCCGCCATGGGGCTGGCTTTGTTTTGCTCTTTTAGTTTGAGAGGGAGGCTTTGCTATGTATGATGTGATGATCATCGGCTGCGGCATCACCGGCGCGGCCATGGCCTATGAGCTGTCCAAATACGAGCTGAAGGTGGCCGTACTGGAAAAAGAGAACGATGTGGCCGAAGGGGCCACAAAGGCCAACTCGGCCATTCTCCACGCGGGATATGACCCCATGCCCGGCAGCTTGATGGCCCGGATGAATGTCCGGGGGGTGGAGCTGGCCCGGCAGCTGTGCCGGGAGCTGGATGTGCCCTATGAGCCCATCGGCTCCCTTGTGCTGGCGTTTTGCGAGGCCCAACGGGAGAACATAAAAGAGCTGTACCGGCGGGGTATGGAGAACGGCGTGCCCGGGCTGCAGGTGCTCACCGGGGACGAGGTCCGGGCCATGGAGCCCAACCTGGCCCAAGAGGTGGTGTGCGCCCTGTACGCGCCCACCGCCGCCATCTGTATGCCCTGGGAGTACTGCCTGGCCCTGGCGGAGACGGCGGTGGTCAACGGGGTGGAGCTATACCTGGAGCACCCGGTTACCGCCCTGAAACCCACGGATCAGGGCTGGGAGGTCACCGCTGGAGGGGAGCGCTTTGAGACACGGTATGTGGTCAACGCCGCCGGGGGAGAGGCCGGAGAAATTCATGCCATGGCGGCCTTCTGCCCGTTTGCGATCCATCCCACCCGGGGGGAGTACTATCTGATGGATAAGAGCGAAGGGGGACGGGTGAGCCATGTGATCTTTCAGTGTCCCAGTGAGAGGGGCAAGGGGGTGCTGGTGGCCCCCACGGTGGACGGCAATCTGATCGTGGGCCCCAACGCCCAGGCGGTAGAGGGGGAGGACACCAGGAATACCGCCCAGGGCATGGACTACGTCCGGGAGCGGGCGGCGGAGTCAGTGCCGTCCATCGACTTCCGCCAGTCCATCCGCAACTTTGCCGGAGTACGGGCGGTGGCGGATACGGGGGATTTTATCATCGGTCCGGTGGACGGCGCCCCCGGGTTCTTTGACGCGGCAGGCATCTGCTCGCCGGGGCTGTCCGCTGCCCCGGCGGTGGCGGAGTACCTGACCCAGCTGATGGGCGAGGGAGGACTGGAGCTGAAGAAAAAAGAGCGGTTCCAGGGGAAACGGAGCCGGGTGCGCTTCAACCGCCTGACCGCCCAGGAAAAGAGGGACCTTGTCTCCGAGCAGCCCGCCTATGGCCGGGTGATCTGCCGGTGTGAGACGGTGACGGAGGGGGAGATCCTGGCCGCCATCCACTCGCCCATCCCACCCCGGTCAGTGGACGGGGTGAAGCGCAGGGTGGGCGCGGGCCTGGGCCGGTGCCAGGGGGGCTTCTGCGGCCCTCGGGTGGTGGAACTGTTGTGCCGGGAACTGGGAATTTCTCCCGGGGAGGTACTCCAGGACAGAGTGGGCAGCTGGATGCTGGCCCAGGAGACGAAAGGGGGTGGGCGGCATGTATGACCTTATCGTGGTGGGCGGCGGCCCGGCAGGGCTGAGCGCGGCCTGCGCGGCCTGGGACAGCGGACTGCGGAAGATTTTGATTGTGGAGCGGGACCAGGAGCTGGGCGGTATTCTCAATCAGTGTATCCACAACGGGTTTGGCCTGCACTACTTCCAGGAGGAACTCACCGGCCCGGAGTACGCCGGGCGGTTCATTGAGCTGCTGGGTCAGACGGGGGTGGAGGTGCGCTTGGACGCCATGGTGCTGGAGATCACCCCCCTGCGGGAAGTGCATATGGTGAGCCGGAACGAGGGCTACCGGATTGAGCGGGCCAAGAGCATCGTACTGGCCATGGGCTGCCGGGAGCGCACCCGAGGGGCCATCGGCATCCCCGGCGCCCGGCCTGCGGGGGTATACACCGCCGGGGCGGCCCAGCGGTATGTAAATATGGAGGGTTGGATGCCGGGCAGGCGGGTGGTCATTCTGGGCAGTGGGGACATCGGTCTGATCATGGCTCGGCGGATGACCCTGGAGGGGGCCAGGGTGCTGGCCTGTGTGGAGGTCATGCCCTACTCCGGCGGTCTGAACCGGAACATCGTCCAATGTCTCCACGACTACCATATTCCCCTGTACCTGTCCCATACGGTGACGGATATTCGGGGTGATCGCCGGGTGGAGCAGGTGGTGGTCTCCCAGGTGGACGAGCGCCGCAACCCCATCCCGGGCACCGAGATGATCTTTGACTGCGACACTTTACTGCTGTCTGTGGGGCTCATCCCGGAAAATGAGCTCACCCGCCAGGCTGGCATCGAGATGGACCGGCGCACCAACGGCGCGGTGGTGTACGAGAATATGGAGACCTCCCTGCCTGGGGTGTTCGCCTGCGGCAACGTGTGCCATGTCCACGATCTGGTGGACTTTGTCACGGCGGAGAGCCAGCGGGCCGGCGCCGCCGCCGCCCGGTATGTACTGGACAGGGAGGGGAGCCCAGGGGAACCCCTGCTCCATGTGAAAAACGGGGACGGGGTGACCTACACCGTGCCCCAGCGTATCCGCCCTGGGCGGGTGGAGAAGCTGTGCCAGCTGTTTTTCCGGGTGAACCGGGTGTGCGGGAACAGTGAGATTGTGGTTTCTTCCGGAGACACCCAGATTGCCAGCTTCAAGCGGGAGCATCTGGCCCCCGGTGAGATGGAACAGATCGCCCTGCCCCAGGTGCTGCTGGCCCGGGCGGGGGGCGAGCTGACGGTATCTGTTCGGGAGGTGGAGGACACATGAAGGAACTGACCTGTATCGTGTGCCCCAAGGGGTGCCGTCTCCATGTGGACGAGGAGCATGGGTACGCCGTCACCGGCAACGGTTGCCCCCGGGGGGCGGAGTATGGTAAAATAGAATTAACCCATCCCACCCGGGTGGTGACCTCCACTGTGCGGTGCGTGGGGGGGCGGTATCCCCGGTGTCCGGTGAAGACGGACCGGGCGGTGCCCAAGGAAAAAATCTTTCAGGTGATGCGGGCCCTGGACGGGGTGGAGTTGACCGCCCCCGTCCGAACCGGTCAGGTGGTGCTGAAAAATGTGTGCGGCACTGGTGCCGACGTGGTGGCCACGCGCAGCCTCTCATGTTGAGTGAAGAAAGGAGTCAACGCCATGGGCAGCTATATCCTCGCGCTGGATCAGGGGACCACCAGCTCCAGAGTGATCTTGTTTGACCGGGAACAGAATATTTTGGGCATCAGCCAGCGGGAGTTCACCCAGATCTACCCCAGGGAGGGCTGGGTGGAGCACGATGCCATGGAGATCTGGTCTTCCCAGTACTCCGTGATGATGGAAGTGGTGGCCCAGTCGGGGGTGGACCCGGCGGACATTGCCGGTATCGGCATCACCAACCAGCGGGAGACCACCATCCTGTGGGACAAAGAGACGGGCCGCCCCATCTACAACGCCATCGTTTGGCAGTGCCGCCGGACGGCGGATCTCGTGGATGGGTTGCTGGCGGACGGCTATGGGGACCATATCCAAAAGACCACCGGCCTGGTGCCCGACGCCTATTTCTCCGCCACCAAGATCAAGTGGATCCTGGACCACGTGGAGGGGGCCCGGGAAAGAGCGGAGCGGGGCGAGATTCTCTTCGGCACCGTGGACAGCTGGCTGGTGTGGAAGCTCACCGGCGGCGCGGTCCATGTCACCGACTATACCAACGCCTCCCGCACCATGCTCTACGACATCCACAAGCTGGACTGGGACGACACCCTGCTGCGGGCCCTGGACATTCCCCGGGCCATGCTGCCTGAAGTGCGCTCCTCCAGCGAGGTTTACGGCTATACGGAAATCCAGGGGGTCAAGGTGCCCATCGCGGGCATCGCCGGCGACCAGCAGGCCGCCCTATTCGGCCAGACCTGCTTTGAGGCGGGGGACGCCAAGAACACCTACGGCACAGGCTGCTTCCTGCTGATGAATACCGGAGAGACACCGGTGAAGAGCCGGAACGGACTGATCACCACCATCGCCATCGGCCTTGGCGGCAGGGTGCAGTACGCCCTGGAGGGCTCGGTATTTGTGGGGGGCGCGGTCATCCAGTGGCTGCGGGACGAACTGCGCTTTTTCACCGACAGCCGGGACGCGGAATACTACGCCCAGAAGGTGTCCGACAACGGCGGGATCTACCTGGTTCCCGCCTTCACCGGCCTGGGCGCGCCCTACTGGGACATGTACGCCCGAGGGGCCATTGTGGGCATCACCCGGGGGACCAAGCGGGAGCACATCATCCGGGCGGCCCAGGAGTCCATTGCCTACCAGGTGGCCGACCTGGTGCGGGCTATGGAGGCGGACACCGGTCTGCCCCTGAACTGGCTGAAGGCGGACGGCGGGGCCAGCCGGGACCGGTTTTTGATGCAGTTCCAGGCCGATGTCCTGGACAAAGAGGTGCGCCGCCCTGCCATCCGGGAGACAACCGCCCTGGGGGCGGCCTATCTGGCCGGCCTGGCCACCGGCGTGTGGAAGGACCGGGAGGAGATCAAGCGCCTGTGGATGTGCGAGACCGCCTTCCAGCCAGATATGGAGGAACAGACGCGGCAAAAGCTGCTGTCTGATTGGCGCCGTGCGGTGGACCGCTGCCGGGACTGGGCTAGATAGTACAGTCAACAAACCCCGCCCCCGGGATTGAGCCCGGGGGCGGGGTTATTTTGTCCGCCTACAGCAGGGAGAGGGCCAAATATGCAAGGTGTTGTATGCTATGACAAGGGAAAAAACTATACATATATATCCGTCAGTTTTTCTCAGATCGGACCGCCCGGTCGGGGGAAAAACCGCTGCGTAAAGGGCGGGGCTACCCGCGCCGGAATAGGACGCAACAGCCAGAGCGCACAATTCTCTGGCAGTTGCGTCTAAAATTTTTGTGCCATAGATTTTGAAAAAAATTAAGATGCGCCATTGCATTTCAACATTTCGTGTGCTATGATAAAGGAAAATTGAGGCAATCGTGTGGAAATTGGACGCAAAGAATCGAGATTCAAAAAGGCGTAGCGTGTGGAATTTGCCTCAGGGGGGTGATGACTGTGGTAAAAAAGCGCATACCAGATTGTGGCCCGCGGGCCAGTCCCATGTCCCGCGGGCCGCGAAGAGCCATCCTATGCAAAATATCAAGGTAGGCAGAAAGGGGGGGAATAGTTGCAGAAACGGGAATTTATCAGCCGGGTCGCTGCCAAGACCGGGGTGACCAAGCGGGACAGCGAGCGCGCCATGGACGCGGTATTTCAGACGCTGACCGAGGCGCTGGCGGAAGGGGAGCAGCTGCGGATCTCCGGCTTTGGCATCTTTGAGACCAAGGCCCGGGCCCCGCGCACCGCCCGCAATCCCCGCACGGGGGAGACGATCCGTCTTCCGGCGGCCACCGCCCTGATCTTCCGGCCGTCCAAGGCGCTGAAGGAACGGCTGAACCGACCTTGAGCAGACAGACCAAGCACAGTACACAGAAAAGGAGATTCACTTTATGAAGAAACGACTTTTGGCCTCGCTTCTGGCGTTGGCCATGGTGGTGGGCCTGCTACCCGCTGCCGCACTGGCCACGCTGGTTCCCGCCAGCGCCAGCGACGGCAGCGGCGTCAGCACCCAGGCGGCGGCGCAGGGCACCTACGACGTCACCTTCGTGCGGGATGCGTTTGACACCACCGAGGTGACCGTGCACTCCGTCATCGGCGCGGGCACCGGCACACCCCTGCCTGTCCCCGACTCCTCCCTGGACGGCATGCGCCTCCAGATCGGGGATGGCACCATGGACGCCAACGGCCTGGCCGGCGGCTACGGCCTGCTGAACGTGGAGTACAACAGCAACTTCTACTACCTGACCAGCGCCACCTGGGGCCCAAGCGGCAACGGGATCGGCACCTTTGGTTATGCTGATGTGGAGACCCACGAGAGCGACGGCATCTACCTCCACTACACCCGGGCCGATCAGGTGCCCATCCCGGTCACCGCGGTGAATAGCATGGGAACTGAGACGCAGATCACCCAGGGCACCATTCCCTCCGGTGTCATCACCGAGGCCCGGGCCCAGGCCGTGGTAGAAAACGACACCCAGACCTGGTACTTCGACCACGCCGAGCTGCGCCCGAGGGCGGGCGGCTCTGCCACCGGCTCCAGCCCCGTCACCATCGACAGTATCCGGCTGGAGAACGGCACCTACTACGTCACCAATGAGGAGATCGCCCAGACCCAGGCAGCCTTCGACCCGGCCAACTGGGACGTCTACCTGGTCTATGAACCGGGTGTGAACCTGACGCTGAATGTGACCCTGTCCAACGGCGCGGGCCAGTACAACACCATCGACGGCACTCCCGTGACCACTCTGGGTAATAACCAAACGAGCTTCGCTGTGGAGTATCAGGCGCCTCGCAGCGGCGCCCGGGATATCGAGTTTGTCATGGGCGATGGGGCCAACCTGGACGTGACGGAGACCACCGGCAACGCCAATACGTCTCTGTTCTCCTCCGCCACGGACGGCTACCAGTACAAGAGCTACATCCTCTCCCTGCTGGGTACCGGGAGCGACCGGACGGTGGACGTGGAGTTCTTCGGGGTGAGCCAGGACAAGGTCCTGGACTACACAACCTATGCCGCCAACCAGGGTAACTACCATGGCTTTGACCTGCTGTGGAACGGCGGCAGCGCGCTGGGCACGAGCCTGAACGGGGATGGCCGGGCCCTGCAGTCCATCGGCTATGGCAGCTCATTCAGCCTCGTGCTGGTCTTCGGCTATGCCAGCTCAGATAACGCCGTTTTCGTGCCCAACCGGATATCCGTCAACGACACTTGGATCGACATCCCCTGGCCCGGGACGGACTACACTGTTTCGGGTCCTGGGAGCAACCCGAACAGCGGCACTCATTCGCGCTCGACGACGATCTATGACTCGGCGGGGAACCGGCAGGCCACGGTGACGGCCTCGATCACCCGGTGGACATGGTTGAACAGCCGCCTTGGCAGCAGCTGCCATCTGACCCTCCAGTTCACTAACGTCACCAACAACCTGAGGATCGACTTCATGAACCTGGTCAACGCCCAGAATTATACCGAGACCGCCTTGGCCAGCATCGGGGAGGGGGCCACCCTGCACCAGGGTACCTGGAGCAACAATAGTTCTACCGTTAGCTGGCGGGAGATGTCCAACGGCCGGGGCTGGAGTAACAGCCAGAACATCACCCTATACGCGGAGATGGACTGGGACTACTATGTGGATGAGTTCCGGCTGAATGGTTCCAGCGGCAACAGTGCGTTTAGCCACGGAACCAACGTCGTGGGCCCCGACAACAGGCAAAGTCTGTCTCAGTGGTGGGGGGACAAGGGCTACCGCTTCCATGGAACCACTGGCACCAGCAGCCAGCCCAATAACACCACCCGCATGAGCGGGTTGCAGCGGGCCTACCTGGAGACCGAGGCCATCCAGTTCCAGCTGCGCTACTACATGAACGCGGATGGCAGCGGCAATTACCTCACCCTCTCGTCCTGGTCGACCTTTGAGGACGGCCCCATCCCCGTCACCGGCGACATCGCCCCCAACGCCCCCGAGGGCCAGGTGTTCGTGGGGTGGAGCCTATACCCCAGCACCAATAGCGGCGGCCGAGGCACCATCCTCCAGAGCGGCGGGACGCTAAGCCGTGGCGTGGTGGACGCGGTACACAGTAGCGTGGTGGACTACTCCACCACCACGGGCCAGGCTTACATCGACCTCTACCCGGTGTTTGAGCCCGCCACTAGCTCGGAATACGCCAGCTACACCGTCATTATCCACCGGGGCGCCAATGATATCGCCGGCACCCCTGTGGCGGGCAGCTCCATTGCCGGCTCCCTGCTGGACCGGGAGAGCGCGCTGGCCCTGCCCGCGGTACAGACGGTGCTGAACAGCATGACCGGTTATGCGCTGGACGGCAGCAAGAGTGACACTCTGGTGGAGCTGCATGTGGGGGAGAGCAACACCTTCCACCTGTGGTATAACAACACCAATCCGGTGACCATCACCTTCGTGTCGGAGCACGGCTTCGAGGGGCAGCAAAACAACGAGGTCCAGGTTGAGCTGGAGCCCGGCACGCTCTTTGGGGACCGCGCTCCCACCCCGGTGACCACGGGCGATGGTGTGGGCAGCTTCGTGGGCTGGACGGCCATCCAGGGCTCCACCTTTGTGGAGTCGGAGAGCCTGACCAACAACGTCGTGCCCAGCGAGGCCACCACCTACTACGCCATCTATATGCCGGACGTTACCCTGTCGTTCTATACCTTTAATGGAACCACATGGGACAGTCAGCCCACGACCATCACCCTGCCCTACGGCCAGAGCCTGACCGACATGGGTTATCAGGATCAGGTCACAGACCTGCAGAGAGAGGTCCCGGGCTACACCTTTGAGGGCTGGCACGACAGCGGCCCCTACGGCCCGCCGAAGAACGACCTGCTGACCGATGATGACTTCTCCGACAACGGTACCAGCTTCTACGCGGTGTACACGCCGCAGAGCAACATCAGCATTACGCTGAACGCCAACGGCGGTACGTTTACGGGCAACCAGGGCACCGTGCAGCTGACCAACACCACCTACGGCCAGAGGCTGTCGACGCAGCAGGGCTATCAGCAGCCTACCCGTTCCGGCGGCTACATCTTCGTGGGATGGTCCCTGGATCAGGATGACACGGTGGGCGAGCTGGATCCCACCATCGCGGTGTCCAGCGGCGAGACCTACTACGCCATCTGGATCGCGGCGGCGCTGGACGTCACCGTGGCCGGGGACGACCAGGTCTATGACGGCACGGCGAAGACACCCACCCTCACCGTTACCTACAATGGGCAGAACATCTCGGCAGGCGACGGCACCACCGGTTACAGCGTGGAGTGGCGCAACAACACCAACGCGGGCGTGGCCTCCGCCATTGTAACCTACCAGGGGCGGCAGGGCTTTGCCACTTTTGAGATTCAGCCCAAGGACATCGCCGACCAGTCTGTGAGCACGAGCGGGGTAGAGACCCAGTATGACTTTACCGGCTCCACCCTCATGCCCCAGCCCACCGTCACCGACACGGCCATCCCCGGCACGACCAGTGGCGTGCTCGCGCTGGGCACAGACTACGCCCTGAGCTTCGGCGCTAACACCGACGTGGGCGGCGGCACTGTGGCGGTCCGCGGCGTGGGCAACTATCAGGGGACGCGGGAAATCCAATTCCAGATTGTGGCCCCTGACGGCGACCTGACCATCGTGCCCATTCCGGATCAGACTTACACCGGATCGGCGATTGAGCTGACCAAGGGAACCACCCTTCTGGTGTATGACAGCAACCGCCGTCTGCTCCAGGACGACGAGTATACGGTCCAGTACCAGAACAACCAGGAGATTGGACAGGCCACGGTCATTGTGACCGGTCAGGGCAACTACGCCAGCAAGTCTGCCACCGGGCGCTTCCAGATCGTGGCCCAGGGCGGCGGCCGGCTGAACGTGGTGGTCAACCCGGTCCAGATGCCCGTGGGGGACGGCGTGCCCGATATCGAGGTCACCTCCACCGCGACGACGGCTCTGGGCCAGAACTACCAGCTGTCCTATGACAGGTACAGCGAGGCGGACGGCTCCTGGACGACCGCTGACGAGACGATGGCCGAGGCGGGCATCTACCGCGTCACCGCCACCGGCACGGGCGCCTTTACCGGCACCAGCGGCACCGCCACCTTCGTGCGCACCGCGCTGAGCGATGAGAACGGACTGAGGGTCAGTCTGGAAACCAGCAGCACCGTGCTCGTCTACGACGGCGTGGACCACAGCTCCCTGCTGAGCGAGCTGGTGGTGGTAAGTCCGGGCGACGGCGGCGGCGACACCACCCTGAACGATGGCGACTTCACCTATACGGTCACCCACAACGGTGAGGCAGTCGATAATCCCACGGGCAACATGGTGGACGCGGGCGTGTATACGGTCCGGGTCACCGGCAACGCCTCGGGCGACTACAATGGCCTGAGCGGCTCCCTGACCATCTACATCCGGCCCAGGGACATCAGCAATGCCACCATTGCTCCTCAGCAAGCGGGCGGCTTTACCGTGACCTACACCGGCCAGGCCCATGACCACCCCTACACCGTCACCGACGACGGGCTTGCCCAGGGGGCGACCGCTACCACCCTGCAGGCCGATCGGGACTACACGGAGGCGGCCCACAACCATGAGGCCCACACCGGCGCGGGCACCTATGTGGTGACCATCAACGGCACCGGCAACTACACCGGCTCCAACAGCTTCGAATTTACCATTGAGCCTGTGCGGATCCAGGTGGGCGGCACATGGGATGGGTCTGATATGGGCAACGTGCAGCTGGAATACGGCTACACGGACACCGCTGAGGCGCTGGCTGACTATCTGTCCCAGGCGGAAGAGCAGATCCTGACGGTCAGCAGCCAGCGGGACGATGTGGAGATCCATCTGTATGTGGACAGCAACCTGCAGGTGGGCCAGAACCATCCTCACCTCCACGGCACCCTGAGTGGCGCTGACATGGCCAACTATGTGCTGGACATCCAGTCCGGTGTGGACGTGTCCGCCGTGGACCTGTCGTCCGCTGAGGAGGGAGACCTTGTTGTCACCGTGGCGCCAACCTCTCACGAGTGGAACGGCGCCGCCCACACCCCCACCATCCTCGTGACCTATCAAAACCGGATGCTGACACGCAACACGGATTACGAGGTGAGCTATCTCCTCGTTGGGGAGTCGGGCAACACGGACGTGACCAACACCGGCGGCATGGTTGAGGTGGGCAATTACATTGTCCGCATCACCGGCAGGGGTAACTACTCCGGTACGGCGGAAGGGAGCTTTGAGGTCACCCCGCCCAGAACGGGCACGAACCTCGTCGTGGCCATCGATGGCGCCGACGAGTACACCTACACCGGGCAGGACATCCAGCCTCAGATCGTTGTCACCTATGGGAGCGAGACACTGGAGGCCGGCACGGAGTATGAGGTGATTTACAGCGGAAACCAGAATGTTGGCCAGGCCACCATCACAGTTCAGGGCAGGGGCAACACCTATGGGAATATGACGGGATCCACCACCTTCCGGATCAACCCCAAGGACATCTCGGAGGCGGCGGATATCACTAATGAGATCACCGTAGCCCCGCTGGATGGCCCATTCGTTTTCGACGGCAACGCCCACACGCCTGTGCCCGAGATTACCTACACGCCAGCTGGCGGCTCTGAGATCACCCTGAACAACCGCACGGACTTCCACCTGTCCTATGAGGATAACGTCCAGGCTGGCGAGGCCACCGTTACCATCACTGGCTCCGGCAACTACACCGGCACCCGCGAGATGACCTTCCAGATCGAGTACGCTCCCGTCACCCTGTCCTTCTACACCTGGACGGAGGAGGACGGCTGGGTGCGCTCGCAAACCACGCTGGAGGCCACCTACGGCACCGCCCTGACGGGGCAGGAGAGCACCATCGCGAACCTCGCCCCTGAGCAGGCTGGCTACACCTTCGCCGGCTGGGCGGAGGGCACCCCCATGGCTGGAACCATTACCTCTCAGCAGCTGTCTGAGCGGGATGACTTCAACGCCGACACCACCTTCTACGCCGTCTACCGGCCGGTGAGCAACATTCAGATCACTCTGAACGGCCACGGCGGCACGGTGGCGGCCATTGGCGGCCAAGACGCCGGTACTACCGTGGTTCTGCAAAACCAGACCTACGGTGAGGTTCTGCGGCCCACCGCCACCCAGGACGGCTACACCTTCGCCGGCTGGAGTACCAGCCAGGGCGCTGCGGTGGGCGACATGTCCATCACTGTGGGCGCGGCGAATGAGGAGTACTTTGCCGTGTGGGTCCAGCCCACCCTAGAGGTGGAGGTGGATTACCCTGGCGTCAGCGGCGGTGGCACCTTCACCTACAACGGTGAGGTGCAGCGTCCCGACATCACGGTCACAAGTAGCGAGGGCGAACTGAGCACCCAGGACTACACGGTAACCTGGAGCAACGAGAGCAGCACCGACGCGGGCACCTACAGCTTCGTGGTCCGGACGAACAGCGGCGCCACGGGCTTCGGCACCTACGTCATCGCGCCCAAGGACATCAGCACCGTCAGCGTGAGTGGCCTTGGCAGCGTGACTTACAGCGGCTCTTATCAGCAGCCGCTACCCACCGTCACGGATAGCCAGGTGCCTGAGGCGAGCCGCAGCCTGCAGCTCAACCGGGACTTCACCCTGGCCTATAGCAACAACCTGAACGCGGGCCAGGCCACCGTTACCATTGGCGGCATCGGCAACTACACCAGCACCCGTCAGGAGAGCTTCACCATCGACCCCTACACCGGCACGCTGACTGTGGCTCCCGTTCCCAGCCAGCAGCTGGGCGTGGAAGGCACCGCTGTGGACGGTCTCCTGGTGGTGTACGACAGCAACGGCAACGTGCTGGACAGCACGGACTTCACCACGGGTTATGAGGGCCTTAACCAGATCGGCCAGGCCACCGTCACTGTGACCGGCGTCAGCGACAACTACGATGGCGCCAGCGGCACGGGTCACTTCCAGATCACCCCCTTGGGTGGTGGGAGCGCCGGCGGCGGCTTCACTGTCACTGTTAGCCCCGAGATGTCCGCCTATGACGGGACTGACCCGACCGTCTCTGTCAGAATGGGCGATGATACCCTGGCCATCACGCAGGACTATACCCTCTCCTACGAGGTGTACAACAACGGTACCTGGACGAATGGGGGCTCCCTGACGGCCAACACGATCGCCACCGAGATGGACGATGCAGGCATGTACCGTATCACCGCCACCGGCGTGAACGGCTACACCGGCAACAGTGGCACCGCCATCTTCGTGCGCACTGCGGCGGATACCTCCACGGGCGGCGGCCAGGACGGCACCCAGAACGCTTTCGTCATCACTGGCCTGGATGCTGGTGAGCGAGTGCTGACCTACAACGGCACCAACCAGAACGGTGTGCTGACTGACTTGGGCGTTAACGCTAACGGCAGCGCGGTTGGAGTGAGCGACTACACCGTCTACGTGTCCTACAACAACGGTGAGGAGCAGCAGGGCACCAACATTGAGATGATTAACGCTGGCGTGTACACCATCCGGGTGCAGGGCAATGCTGGCGGCAACTTCGCCAGCAGTAGCGCCACCGCCACCGTGTACATCCAGCCCCAGGACATCAGCAACGGAAGCATCGGCGGTCTGAACGGCCACACCTATGGTGATAGCGTGACGGCTCCCACTGAAAGGACGATCACCGTCACTGACCCGGAAATCACCAGCGGGAATCTGGCCGTGACCCAGGATTACACCGTGACCGGCCTGAACGCTATCACGGCTGATACCGGCGCGGGCAGCTACCTGGTGACGGTCACCGGTACCGGTAACTTCACCGGCACCCTCAACGCGTACTACACCATCGACCCCAAGACCATCAGCGTAAATACCAACGTGAACGCGACCTTCGGCTACACCACCGTGGACCTGTCCGACCTTGAGGCGGAGATTGAAGCCGAAATCGAGAACGGCGACAACGTGGTTATCAATCTGTATGTGCCTGTGGGCCTGGGTGTAAACACCCACGTGGACGCGGTGCGGGGCTACCTATCCGGGACGGACGCGGCCAACTACCAGCTGGCGCTGGCCAGTGACGTCATCGTCAGCGCGGCCACTATCAACCCGCCCGACGGCGGCGATGGCGGCGAGGACGACCCGAACAACGTGTTCCAGATGTACATCTATCCGTCCACCGGCGCGTTTGACGGCGAGAGCCACAACGACCGCGTGTATGTCGTGGTCACCCACAATGGCCAGCTGCTGCAGTCCGGCGTGGACTATAATCTGAGCTACGCCGGTGACAACATCACTGGCGACCAGATGATCAGCCAGGGTACCTACACCATCACCGCCACTGGTACTGGCGACCGCTACAATGGCACCATTAGCGGGAACTACACCATTACCAGCAGCACCGGAACCGGCGGCGGCCTGGACGTGGAGATCAACGATGAGAGCGGCGTGGGTGGCGGCGGAACCTACACCTACACCGGAAGACCCATTCAGCCCGATGTCAGCGTCACCTTCAACGGTCTCCCGCTGGAGGCGGGCCGCGACTACGACGTGTCCTACGAGCGCAACACCGGCGTGGGTACGGCCTTCATCCATGTCGCTGGCCGTGAGGGCACGGACTACGCTGATCTGAGCGGCACGACCACCTTCGAGATCGTGGCCAAGAGCATCGGCAGTGGGTCTCAAGCGGCGGATGATATCCTGATCTCGGGCGTCCTGGACAGCTACCCCTACAACGGCGGGTCTATCCAGCCCCAGGTCACCGTCCGGGATACCGACCGGGCTGTGGACCTGAACCGCAGCAGCGAGTACACCGTGGACTATGGTCCCAACGTGTCTACCCAGGGTACGGTCACCATCACCGGTATCGGCAACTACACCGGCTCCGTGACGCTGACCTTCACCATCACGGCGGACACTGACCTGACCATCTCGGGCATCCAGAACAGCTACACTTATACCGGCAGCTTGATTGTGCCCGAACCCACCGTCCACGATGGCACCGGTCGGCAACTGACTGTGGGCACGGATTACATCGTGCGGTATGAGAACAACCTGAACGTGGGTACCGCCACGGTCATCGTGGAGGGCCGCGGGGAATACTCCAACCTGGAGGCGCGTCAGACCTTCCGGATCGCGGCCAATTTGCTCAATCTGGATGTGACGGTAGATCCCCAGTCGCTGTTTGAGAACGACGGTAATACGCCCAGCATCAGTGTGGCGTTGGATGGCGACACGCTGAACGAGGGCGAGTACACCCTGACCTATCAGGTGTACCAGCAGGACGGCACTTTGAGCGCTCCGCAGGAGTTGAATGACCCTGATGCTCAGCTGGCGAATGTTGGCATGTATGTCATCACCGCCGCTGGCGTGGATGACCACGTCGGAGCTCTGGGCACCGCCACCTTTGTCCGTCTGGCGCAGCCCACGGGCGGTTATGAGCCTGTGATTCCCGACCCCGACCCTGATGACCCCGATTCCGGCGATATTGTGATCGACGGGGAGAATGGGATCATCACCGTGACCTTCAACGGTCAGAACCGGGTCTCCGTGCTGAATGGCATCACCATCACCCAGGAGGGTGACAGTACTCCGGTCGAACCTGACCAGATCACGATTTCCTACAACGGCGGGACACCCGATGACGTGACGGCTGATGTGAACGCCTACCAGATGGTCAACGCTGGCGTATACACGGTGAGTTACAATTTCATAAGCAGTGGCAACGCTGTTGTGACCGTGGTCATCAACCCCAAGGACGTCAATGACGCCACGGTGAGCGCGGTTGGCCCGGGCGTGGCCACCTACAACGGCGCCCCGCAGCGCCCGGGGCAGATTTACCTCACCGACAGCGAGTATTCGCAGATCGCGGCGACCACCGATTACACCGTTGATGCCACAGTGGAAGAGACCGATGCGGGTACCTACCCTGTGGCCATCCGGGGCACTGGCAACTACACCGGTGTCCGGTATGTGAACTTCATTATTAACCAGGCGCCCCTCACCGTGGAAACGGTCGGTACGCCTACCTTCACCTACGGCTCCGTGCCTGACACCTTGACTGCGACTGAGCACTATAATGTCTCCGGGTTCCAGGATAATGACGCGGACGAGGTCAACGTAACTGTGACGGCGGGTAACCTGAACGCTGGCGACTACCAGCTGACCCCGACGCTGAGCGACGTCAGCCCGGACAACGAGGTGGCCAAGAACTACACCGTGACTGGCACCGTGGACATCACCGTGGAGGCCATCAGCGTACTACCCGACCCCGATCCCGGCGACCCGGATCCCGATCCCAATCCCGACAAGGGCGATGAAGACGGCGACGGCGTGGTGGATCCCGATACGGACACCGATGACGACGGCAATATCGAGGACGTGGGCGGCCCTGACGACGAGGATACGCCCGACGGCGTCATTGAGACCGTCAGCGGCTTCCGGGTGGAGATGAGCCCTGTGTCTCAGCCCTTCAACGGTCAGCCCCACAATCCCACCATCACCGTGACCTACCAGCCCGATGAGAATGCGCCGGGCACTGAACTGCAGCCGGGTACGGACTACACCGTGACCTACCTGGACAGCGACGGCGGCGCGGTGACCGAGATGATCGCGGTGGGCGAGTACACCGTGCGGGTCACCATGACGGGCAACTACCAGGGCGGCTTCGACCTGACCTACACCATCACCCCGGGCGAAGGCGGTGACGGCGGCGACGGCGACACCGACAACGATGGCAACATCGAGGACGGCGACGGCGACCACGAGATCACCTGGGGCGGCTTCCATGTCACCATGGTACCCTACAGCGCCGTCCACAATGGTCAGGCCCACCA